>NZ_JALCZD010000010.1:0-193779 GCF_024586945.1 Chryseobacterium sp. WG14 | reverse complement strand
TATCTTCGATAAAATCCTTGCGTCTTAAAGCATTATTAAAATTTAAAAAAACTTTGCGCCTTTGCGATTAACCAACATTCCATATTAAGAATTAAGAAAATCTTCTCTAAACGGCGTAAAAGCATCAATCAGCTGTCCTTCTTCCAGACATTTTACCCCGTGAAAAATATTGGGCTGCGCGAAAAAACCGTCACCTTTCTGTAAAATTTTCACTTCTCCATCAACGGTAACCAATTTAATTTTATCTTCGATAAAATCCTTGCGTCTTAAAGCATTATTAAAATTTAAAAAAACTTTGCGCCTTTGCGATTAACCAACATTCCATATTAAGAATTAAGAAAATCTTCTCTAAACGGCGTAAAAGCATCAATCAGCTGTCCTTCTTCCAGACATTTTACCCCGTGAAAAATATTGGGCTGCGCGAAAAAACCGTCACCTTTCTGTAAGATTTTAATGTCTCCATCTACACTTACTTCAAATTTTCCCGAAGCAACATAAGTGATCTGCGAATGAAAGTGCTGATGCAAAGCTCCGATGGCATCTTTTTCAAACTTTACAATGACCATCATCACCTGGGAATTGTACCCAACAAACTGTCGGGAAACTCCGCCTCCTAAATCTTCCCACTCGGAATTGCCGTCGAAGAATGGTTCTTTTTTGAATTTCATTTTGTATGTTTTGATTTATTATTTGATTAAAATTTTACGTCCAATTTGTCATTCCGTAGGAATCTAAACTATGTTTTTAACTGTTGAGATTCCACGCTACACTTCGTTTCGCTCTGAATGACAAACAGACCGTTAAATGTTTTTGCATTTAAACTATTTAATATATTTTTCCAATCCAATTTTCAAGCTCTTCAAATCTTTCAAAGCCAGTTTTGCAACAGTTTCCGCGCCTAATTTTGATAAATGTGTATCATCCGCTTTTCCTTTTGGATAATATGGATTTTCACCCTCTGTAAAATGAAGGTGGAGTTTTTTAGAATTTTCCGGACCGTAAGAAATTTCCATCTGTTCTGTTAGCAATTGCATATCTACAAACGGAACCTTCAGATCATTAGCAACCATTCTTACCACTAAAGGATATTCTTTATGTGTATCAACCAAAACACCGTTTTCAGTGAAATTTCTTCTCACAATAGAAGTCATCAGAATCGGAGTAGCGCCTTTTGCTCTGGTTTCATTGACGTATCTTTCCAAATTGGCTCTGTATTGAGTATAAGGATTGGTGAATTTTGTAGAATCCTTGATTTTCTGGTCATTATGACCGAACTGAATAACTACAAAATCTCCCTTTTTAAGCTGTTTCTCCACTTTATCCCATCTTCCTTCTGTTCTGAAACTTTTTGAGCTTCTGCCGTTCATCGCATGATTCTGAACTTCAATTCCTGTTGTTAAAAATTGTGGTAAAACCTGTCCCCAACCGTGTTCAGGGTTTTTATCGGGATTGTCCTTATTGGCCATAGTAGAATCGCCGATTAAGAATAATGTTGATTTTTGTGCAAATACTATTATTGATAAAAATAAAAATAGTAATGTTAATTTTTTGTTCATTGTAAATTTGATTTTTGTTAATTCTTTTGTCTTAAAACAAAAGAATCAAAAGTTCAAGACTTGGAAACTTCCGCTAAAAATGAGTTCTGTTCTCTAAAAATTCTAAAACTCGCGCGGATTGAATATTTCTGTTTTATTTCAATAGTTATCCCGCGCTTCAGACAGTAGAATTTTTTTAACGTTCACAGAGCTAATTTTCTTAACGCTCCATTTTCCTATGTCGATTTTATTATGGTTATAATTACTTATCACCGATTACTTATTACTTGTTTGGATTCCAGTCATCAAAAATCTTTTCCAAAGTATAATTTTTCAAATCTTTTTTCGTCAATTGATGCGACCAGCTTACCCGTTTTGAAGTGTTTCCACCTTCACCTTTACTTCCGAATTCTGCATAATAAGCGGTTTTTTCTTTATCAGGAAACATTTTATCGCCTTTCCACGGATTCCAGCCTTCCGGAAGAATATGCTTTCCCATTTCCGTATTGATGAAAACTGTTTTTGCATACGGCCTCCAGGGTCTTCCCAAATAGACTTTTGTGATGCCTTCTTTGGCGGTTAATGTACAGTCGAAAAAGACAAAACCATATGGTCTGTCGGCTTCCGTTGCGGCGGCTGTAATATAAGAATCGGCTAAACTTTTAATGGTGCAGTTTTTAAAAACAACCGTTGCCTGACCAAAAATAAAATCCGTCGTACCTTCAATATAGCAGTTTTCAAAATATTGCCTGCTGTGATTGGTTGCAGAATAAATCGTGTCCTGACAACCCAGAATATTCGAATTTTTAATCACAAAACGGTCACCTTCCACATGAAGAGAAACTGCCTGTCCTTCGTTGCACGAGCTGTTTTTAATGGTTACATTGCTAATTTTTATATCATCACCCATTACCAGTAAAGTGTAAGAATTGAATGTTGTCATTTTTTCATTAAACGGATCAGTTTTTCCTGAAAAATCGTTGTTGGTGATAATTGTATTGTCTTTATTTTCGCCTTCTAACGTGATTTTATGTTTTGAAGAAGGGATGGTGATTTTTTCGTTATAGGTTCCGGCTTTAATAAAAACCAAAGCTTCCGCAGGTCCTAAATCTCTTATAGAATTAATCGCTTTTTGAATCGATGTAAAATCTCCACTTCCGTCTTTGGCAACGGTAATTCTAACGTACGGATCATTTCCTGCTAAGAGAAAATTAGCAATCGAAATAAATAGAATTAAGAATATTTTTTTCATAAACTGATTTATTATTTTTTAACGCAAAGTTTGTTTTTCTTTATATTTATTTTTAGTGAGCTAAGATGAAATCAATAAATTGATTTTGATTAAGCGGGCGTTTTAGCCATAAGCTTCATCAGTGACTTGTCGCTTTCTTTGCCCCTTAAAATATTCATTGCATTAAATTAATCTTTGGGTTAAATCATAATTAAATTACTTCAAAACTTTATTTAAAAAATCAACAGTATAATTCAATGTTTCTGTAAACCAGGGTTCTGCACTCCAAAATGAATGCGGAGAACCTTTAATTTTATGAAATTCAGTCGGGATATTATAACTCTTCAATTTCTTCATCATATCGTCCCGACCTGCATGGAAACGGGGCTGAGAACTGTTAATGAAAAGGGTAGGAGGCGTGCTTTTATCCACATATTCCAAAGGGGAAGCTTCTGTCCAGTTTTTTAAATTGATATTTCTATCACCACCCAGCCAATAGGAAGCGTAAGTACTTTCTTCAGCTTCGGGATGAATAAAGGAAACAATTCCGTCAATATTGATGATTGCCTTTATTTTATTCTTTGACTTTACGCCAACCAAAGTGGCGATCTGAGCACCCGCAGATTCTCCTAAAACCACCATTTTATTTTGATCTAAAGAATATTTTTTTCTGTTTTTCTTTAACCAGTTAATAGCTTCTTCAATATCTTCAACTCCGGCAGGATATTTTGCAACATCAGCCAACCGATAACCAACTGCGATGGCGACATAACCTTTTGAAGCCAATTCCATGGCCATGAATTTTTCATTTTCCTTGCTTCCGGAAATCCAGCCACCGCCATGAACCATTGCAATTCCGGGATGCTTTTTGGATTTATCAAGAGGATAATAGAGGTCTGCTTTCAAAGAAATTCCGTTGATGTTTGCATATTCTACATCTTTATCAATTTTGATATTTTGCGGAACCGGCCGATCAATCGGAGTAATAAAAGTGTGTTTTTTCTTTAGTTTCTCGTAAGTTGCTTCGTTGGTGTAAGGAGTTGCATTCGGCCGTTGAATCTGGCCGAATGCTATTGTTCCTCCCATTAAAAAAATAGAAATATAAGTATGCTTTTTGTTAAAAATCATTCGCTTGTGGAATTTTTTTAATACTATTTTTATTTTGAGTTGTTGGAAAATCGCAAAGACGCAAAGTTTTTTAATCATAAAGATGCTTTTAAGGCGCAAGAAAACCAAAGATTTTCAGTAAGTTCTAAGTGTTAAATTTTATCGAAGATAAAATCCTTGCGCCTTAAAAACGCAAAGTTTGTAAACTTCCTTGCGCCTTTGCGATACCAACTATTTAACTGAATTTTTCGCTACTTCCGTTGCAAGAGAAAATGCATCTTTATCATCTGCCACTTCTTTCGGTAACAATATGGATCCGGATTTATTTCCTAAAATCTTAACGAGTGGCTTATTTTGAGATTCAAATTTTACCGTTGAAAGATTGATGTTTTTGCTGTTGTAAACCGTAGCTCCGGTTCCTTCAGCATATTTTAATTTAACATTTTTTAATTGAACTCCGTCTGCATCTACGATTGTTAGAGCCTTTTTCGTGTCAAACTGAGAGTCTTCAATCACAATATTTTTAAGGTTCATTTCTGCTAAACCGAATAATGTGATGGCTTCATAAGAATTAACCGCATTGATGTTTTTAAAGAAAATATTTCTGAAAATCGGGGTTTCTTCTGTTACGGGATAAACCTTTTCCGGTGCTTTGTTGCCTTCTCTTTTTTGTCCGTCTTCCAAAACCGGGGAAGCGCCTTCATAAAACATATTGAAGCCAATTACCTGCGTTGGAATATTAATCATATCGATGTTTTTGATGTAAATATTTTCAACGATTCCACCTCGTCCACGAGTAGTTTTGAAACGTAAACCGATATCAGTTCCGATAAAAGTACAATCGGAAACGTGGATATTTCTCGCTCCACCGGACATTTCGCTTCCTATAACAAAACCTCCGTGACCGTGATAGACAACATTGTTTTTAATGATGACATTTTCTGTAGGCATATTTCTTTTTCTGCCATCTTTATCTTTCCCTGATTTAATGCAAATCGCGTCGTCACCAACGTCAAAGGTGTTATCGTAAATCAAAACATTTTTGCAGGATTCTAAATCTACACCGTCACCGTTTTGAGAAAACCAAGGATTTCTAACGGTAAGATTTCTTAAAATGACATTAGAACACATCAGTGGGTGAAGATTCCACGCGGGAGAATTCTGAAAAGTAGGACCGTCTAACAGAACTTTGTCACAACCCACCAAACTTACCATTACCGGACGAAGAAAATCTTTAACCGATTTTAGCTCTTCCTTAGAAATTTTATCAGGAACGTTGAAACTCGAACTGCTTTCAAATCCTTTTTTATAACTTTCTGAAGGATACCAGGTTTTACCGTCTGAAGATAAAATTCCGCCGGATTTTACAATCTCTTTCCATTCAGATTCTGCCATTTTGCTTTTCTTGATGGCTCTCCACGCATCACCGCTTCCGTCAATCACCCCTTTTCCTGTGATGGCAATATTGGTTGCGTTTCTTGCTGAAATAGGTGATTGACAACGGATTGTATTTAATCCTTCAAAACTTACATCAACCAAAGGATAATCGTTTTTGTCTTTGCTAAATATGATCAATGCACCTTCTTCTACGTGAAGATTAATGTTGCTTTTCAACTCGATTGGCCCTGTTAACCACATTCCGCGGGGAACAACCAATTTTCCACCGCCTTTTTTAGAAAGATCATCGATTGCTTTTTTGAAAGCCTCTGTATTTTTTACATTTCCGCCCGAAACTCCACCGTACTGAGTGATAGAAACAGTGTTGGCTGCAAAAGAAGTTTCTGCGACCTGAGGCATTTTAAACTCAATATTTTTATAAATATCCAGATTTTGAGCGTGTATGTGTCCTGAAAACATCATAACTGCGACTAAACCAATAATTGTAAGAGACTTCTTCATTTTATTTTTGTTGAGTTTTAATTAATTTTTTAAATTCCTGATAAACAATTGCTGCCACGACTTTTGCACCTTCCGGCTGAAAATGCGTGTTGTCTTTCTGACCTTTCGGATACGCTTCATACACATTCTCCGGAAGATTCATGAAGTAATGGTTTGTAGTAAAATCCTGTCCTTTTTTAGTAAAATAGTCCATCGATAATTTGTTTAAATCGATGTACGGAACATTCATTTCTTTAGCAATATCAATTGGAGCTTGCCCATATTCTCCGTGTACATTTTCGAGTTTTCCGTCTTTCCATGGGTAATTTCTGGCAACAGGTGTCAGAATAATTGGATTTCCACCTTTTTGTCTTGTCTGCATTACAAATAATCTTAAAAATTCTTTATATCCTTCAATATTTACATATCGTTCTGTATGTTTCTCAGAACCGTCGTTGTGACCAAACTGCATGAAAACATAATCATTCGGCTGCAAATGTTCATACACATATCTCCATCTTCCTTCCTGGAAAAAAGTTCGCGTACTTCTTCCACCATGAGCTCTGTCGATAATGGCAACAGAATCTGTTGTAATTGCAGGTTTTAAAGAAGCCAAACTGTCTTTCACAAAAAACGGCTGAAAAACCTGTCCCCATCCTGTAATTGGATACCGGACTTTCATATAATCTTTTCCGGGTTCATAATTTCCCGTATAATCCGCCATAGTAGAGTCACCGATAAGATAGATATGCGTGATTTTTTTATTGTGTTTTGCCGTTGACTTTTGTGTCTGAGTTTGTGCCTGACATGCAGACAACAGCAAAACGACGTATAAAAATGAAATAATATTAAATTTTCTTTTCATTATTAATATATCTTGTTGGTTATCGCAAAGGCGCAAAATTTTTAATCTTAATTATGTTTTAAGGCGCAAGAAAATCAGAGATTTTCAGCAAATTTTACAGTGTTAAATTTTATCGAAGATAAAATCCTTGCGTCTTAAAGCCTAATGTTTGTAAATATTCTTGCGTCTTTGCGATTTACCAACCATAATTTTAATTTTTAGTAATTCTAAACCAATCAAAATCTGCATATCCGCCGCGAGATGCTTTTGCTGTACTTACGCTGTATAAGCCAACTTTAGCACCGATCCATTTTCCGGGTTTTGCCTGAAAAACATCGCCAACCTTGATGAAATTTTTCCCGTTTTCGCTGTAGCTGAACTGGCATAAACCATTCGGTTCGTTCACATTTACTTTTAAATAGGCTTCATTTCCTTTTAATTTTGTTTCAAATAAAACCTTTTCTTCACCACCTTTATCTGCTTTTTCAGCTCTTTTTAACTGTAAATAATAGCCGTCGGGTTTGTTTGTAATCACGATAGATTCATGATCTAATCCCATCACCAAAAGTCCGGCTGTTTTTCCTTCTTTGGCATCTTCCGGAATTAATTTAACCTTTGTGGAAGCTGCAAAATTAGGAGCAGGGAATTTTTGAGTTAATAAATTCGGGACATTCCACAGATTTTTCTCGCCTTCAGGAACTTTCATCGAGAATAATCTTAAAAATTTCTGTCCGGGAAGTTTTGAAGACCAGACGATATTTTCATTCGCGCTCCATTGCCACTGAATTCCTAATTTTTCACCATCAAATTCATCTGTTTCTGGCGGAGTAACGATGGGGTAGGATTGGCTAACGTTTGGTTTTTTATAAGTTGAAACCGGTTCACCGATTCCATTTTTATTATTGTCAATTCCGATAATTGGCCAGTCTTTTTCCCACTTCATCGGTTGTAAATGAACGATTCTTCCGCCTGCATCAATATCCTGAAAATGGTAAAACCAATCTTCACCGGAAGGTGTATCAACCCAAGCTCCCTGGTGAGGTCCGTTGATTTTCGTCGAACCTTGCTCGAGCACAACTTTTTCTTCGTAAGGACCATAAATATTTTTTGATCTCAGCACCAATTGCCATCCTGTAGCGACTCCGCCTGCAGGTGCAAAAATGTAGTAATAACCGTTTCTTTTATACATTTTAGGGCCTTCAACGGTTGGATGTGCATCATGACCATCGAAAACATGAACTCCTTTATCCAGGACTTTTGTGCCTTCGGGATTCATTTTATTAATCGAAAGTAAACTTTTCACGCCTGCGCGACTTCCCGCCCAACCATGAACTAAATACGCATTTCCATCATCGTCCCAAAACGGACAGGAATCGATCAACCCTTTTCCTTCCATTACCAAAACAGGCTTTTCCCAGGTTCCCAGCGGATCTTTGGTTTTCACCATGTAAATTCCGAAATCGGGATCACCCCAATAAATATAAAATTCTCCTTTATGAAATCTGATACTCGGTGCCCAAACGCCGTCGCCTCTTTTTGGCGTTGAAAAATGTTCGTTGGGAAGAACATCCGGAAGCGCATAATTCACTAATTTCCAGTTGACCATATCTTTTGAATGAAGAATAGGCAATCCCGGAGCTTCATTGAAACTTGAAGCGGTCATATAATAATCTTCACCGACACGAGTGGCATCCGGATCGGAATAATCTGCATACAAAATGGGATTTCTGTAATTTTTACCCTGATCGGCTGTCCATACTTCAGAAACATAGTTTTTTTCCTGTGCATTCAAATAAGTTGATGCAATAGAAAAAACTGTGAGTGAAAGTATATTTAAAATATTTTTTGTCTTCATTAAATCAGATTCATTTATTTCGTTTTAGTAAATTTTAACGCAAAGAGCGCAAAGGTTTTTTTGCAAATAATGCTGTTGATTTTAAGTTCGCAAAGGCGTTCTACTTAGCAAAAGGTGAGTATTTTATCCTTTATTTTTCAAATTCTAAACTCGCCAAAATGAAAGGTCCTGTTCCTTTTGCATCGTTGGAACGAATTTCTTCATTCACATAATATTCATACGAACCGTCTCTGTAAGGTTTTCCGCCTAAACCTGCGACAGCACAGCATTTATTTAAATTAACTACACCATTTTCATCAACGGTAATTAAATTTTTAATGATCCCGTCATAACCTTTTTTAGCAGCAGTTTTATAAGATGTTGGTAAATATCCTTTGTTTACAGACTTTATCATTGTGTAAACAAACATTGCTGAAGCAGTTGCTTCTTCATAATTACCATTTGCTAATGGCTTGTCCAATACTTGATACCAAAGTCCGCTTTTCTTGTCCTGAACTTTGATGATAGCATCGGTGTAAGATTTTATGTAAGAAATTAATCTTGCCCTTCCCGGATGATTTTGTGGTAAATAATCCAGCACATCCACCATTGCCATTCCGTACCAACCCATTGCTCTTCCCCAGAAATTCGGGGAAAGTCCGGTTTCTTTATTTGCCCAGGCCTGTTCTTTGCTTTCATCCCAGGCGTGATATAACAAGCCCGTTTTTTTGTCTAAAAGATTTTTTTGAACCGAATCGAACTGGAAAACAATATCATCATACGCTTTTGTAGCTTCTGCACCTTTTACAAAATCCTTTGTGTAATGCGTGTAGAACGGCATTCCCATGTAGAGGCCATCCAGCCATACCTGGTACGGATATATTTTTTTATGCCAGAAAGACCCTTCTTTAGTTCTTGGCTGCCCGTCAATTTGTAAACGAAGAGTTTGAAGAGCTTTCAGGTATTTTTCTTTTTTCTCTTTTTCGTAAAGGTATAAAAGAACATTTCCGCTATTCAGAAGATCGATATTGTACTTCTCCATGTCGTAGGTAAGGATTGTACCGTCTTCTTTTACCAGTTTTTCTCCGAAATCACTGATGTAGTTGTAATATTCTTTTTTACCGGTTTTCGCGTATAATTGTTCAGCGGCATCCAATACAATCGCTGATGGATAGGTCCATTTGGGACTCTTGCTGAAATCGAGCATCCATGATTCCGGGAAACGGTGCATTTCGGAAAGGAGCATTCTTTCAGACCATTTCAGATTGGCAGGAACAATTTTTCCGGATTGAGATGTTGGAGTTTTTGTCTGAGTTGCCACTTTTGATTGAGCACAAGCTAAAAATATTCCTGAGCCTAAAATTGCAACCGAGCATATTTTAATGGTATGATTAATGAAATTCATTTTTTTAAACTTTAAAGTTGATTATTTTTATCTAAAATGTTCAGTTTTTATCTAAATTTTGGTAGATGATTTTTGTTGAATTTAATAAAGAATTTCATGGTTATTAGTTTTGTTTTTCAGTTATTATGGTAACAAGATCATTAAAATAAACTTCAATATTGTCGTAGTCTTCGTCTAAATCTCTTCCGTTGGCGTTGGCCACTTTTGGATTTAATTGATGCTTAATTTCCCATTCATCAGGTATTCCGTCGTTGTCTGAATCGGGTAGGGGCTTTCCCGGGTTTAAGTTTGGAAAGCCGCCGACATCATTTTGTGAATCGATGATGCCGTTGGTGCTTCCTTTTGAACCTTTGTAGGTAAAACTTCCGTTTTTGACATCTTTCAACACATGGAGATCAACAGCATCTCTCACTAAACTTGCTCCCCCGATCTGTAAAATTTTCTCATACGCTTCTTTCGCAGAATGGGTTTTGACATTGCTCTGAATATCATGTGGCTGATTGATTTTTATGGAGTTTTTATCCTTATCTGTCAAATTATAAGCTTTCATTTGACCGAAAACACCTTCCGTCCAGTTATCCTTCGTGATTTCCGGGTTTCCTTCTATAACATTTCCGTTGATGTAATATTTCCCCCAAATGTTATACACTTCAGCTTCCGGTTTTCCGTTTTTATCGATGGCAACAATTCTCTGTTTTGTGGTGGTTGCAGGTCCCGGTTTGTAGTAATTATTGACGATATTCACGTTCATTCCTTCACCGCCGTACACATTGTTATGTCCCCAGTTATAGATGATATTATTTCTGAAATCGGTAAGATCGGTTAATGCAAATTTACTTCCTGCATATTCCCCTAATCTGGGATTTCTGCTGTCATGGTGAGCGTACATATTATGATGAAAAGACGCAAATTTTCCGCCTGCAATTCCGCCGTAACCGTGAGGACCTTTCTTATGGAAAGAATTTCTCAAACTTTCTGCAATTACGCACCATTGAAGCGTTGTGTTTTCATTAACATAAATAGAAACCGTCTCGTCTGTAGACCAGCTCATTGAGCAATGATCAATAATTAAATTTTTTATAAACCTGGCACCCAAAGCATCACCTTCATTTTTTTTCTGATCACCCATTCTGAATCTCATGTAACGAATAATCACGTTGTCTGCACCTACAAAAGTTTCGTAATTGGCAACGGTAATTCCGTCTCCGGCAGCGGTTTGTCCGGCAATGGTGACATTGCCTTCTTTTATTTTTAACGGTGATTCCAAGTAAATTGTTCCGCCTGTTTTAAAAACAATATATCTCGGACCTTTTTGGTCTAAAGCATATCTTAAAGTGCCTTCTGAACCGTCATCTGTCAATTTATCAACAACATAAACCTTTCCGCCACGGCCGCCTGTTGTATATCTTCCGAAGCCTTCTGCGCCGGGAAAACTTAGAACGTTTTGAGCTTCAACAAAAGTCAAACTTCCGCATAAAATCCCTATCGTCATTATTTTTGTGAAGTGTTTTATCATGATTGAAAATTCTTTTTGATGTTGATTTTTATCTTAAAATTTATTTTAAACTTTTTTTCGGATTCCAGTTGTCATTTGCTTTAAGGATATTTTGCGTTGTATAGTTTTTACTATTTTCTTTACTTAATTGATGTGACCATGAAACTCTTTTTGCCGCATTCGCTCCTGTTCTTTTTGAATTAAATTCTCCATAAAAAGTTGTCTTTTCAGCATCCGGTTTGCTCCAATTGTGCCATCCTTCGGGTTTTATGCTTGAATTCATTTCGCAATCGATGTACACTGTCTTTGCAAAAGGCCTCCAGGGTCTTCCTAAATAGACTGAATTTTCTTTCGCATTTCCAATGATTTTTGAATTGATAAAGACAAAGCCAAATTCGCTTTCCTGTGGAGTAGAAGCGGCTGTGACGTAGCTTGCGCTTTCTTTAGAATAGACCGTGCAGTTTTCAAAAACAGCTGTTCCGGCTCCGAAAATATAATCGGTTGTACCTTCGATATAGCAGTTTTTAAAGTAATTTCTTGAAGGTGTAGTTTTATCTGTTAAATCCTGAGCTCCTTTTAAATACAAAGTATCCTGATTTCCTAAGAATTTGCAGTTTTCAAAAGCAATTCTGTCACCGGAAGTTAAAACCGCGACGGCTTGTCCGACTCTTCCTGAACTGTTTTCAAACGAAATATTTTTTGCCGTAAAATCATTTGAATAAATAAAAATAGTTGAAGAACCTGTTGTTCCGATATCTTTGCCTTCCGAATTCTTTTTTGATGCGAAATCATCGTAAGTAATGATCGTATTTTCAGGATGTTCTCCTTCTATCAAAATGGTTCCTTTTGTTTCAGGAACGGTGATTTTTTCTTTGTAAACTCCGGCTTTAATTAAAATTTTAGTTCTTGTGGAAGAACCATTTTCAACGGCATCAATAGCTTGCTGTACCGTGGTAAAGTTGCCATTTCCGTCTTTTGAAACCACGATTATTTTATCTTTGGTTTTAAAAGAAAGAAGACTTAACAATACGATTGAAAAAATTGAAAATGTTTTAAAATTTTTAATAAAAGTGGAAGTTTTCATTACATAAATTTTGAGTTAAAATACAGACTTCTCTTTGTGGGAGGAAGCCTGTATTTCTTTGATATGAATGTGAAATTTTTTATCTAATACCCATAATCTTGTGTAAGATTGTAGTTGGAATTAACTACATCTAATGCGATTGGAAGCAATTCTTTTCTGTTTGGCTGGAAATAATAGGCATAGCTCTTTACAGGATCACCACTGATATATGGCTGTGTCATGGCAAGCCTCCAGTTTACCTTTGTGTACCCGGAAGGTGTTGCCACACTTTGATTCGGATTATAGAAAACATCAGCCTTTGTAATTCCATTGGCCGTATAAAAGTCGATATCCAATACATTTTGCTGTGCTGTTTTTGTAGGTGTGTACGCTACTTTTTTATAGAAAATATATTCAGGGACATTGGCATAAGCTCCTGTACCATTCATAAACTGCGTAAGCTTCTCTCTGGTTTCGTTAATCTTGGTTTCTAACAAATTCCAACGGATCAGGTCATATTTTCTAAGTCCTTCTCCACCAAATTCCAACTGTCTTTCTTTAACAATAAAATTAAAGAATTCGTTTTTAGTCGTTGGGATTGTTCCCACCTGACCCAAATTACCGGCATAAGCTCTCTGTCTAACAGCTAAAACAGCACTGATTGCATCTTGTGACGGTCCGCTGTGAAGCTCGTTATCTGCTTCTGCAAACATTAATAAAATATCAGAATATCTTAATAACGGCCAGTCGATCCCCAGGTTTTGAGACGTTCCTGTAATAGACGTCCATGATTTTCTGAACTTACCGTCATTCCAGTTGATTGCTGTCTGAAGTTCCTGCTGTTTTGTAGTATTTACTCTGAATATGGCAATATTAACGTCTCTTCTTAGATCATATTTTGTAAATTCATAAAAATAGACGGGGATTGCACTGATTCCTCCTGAAGATTTCCAATCTGTATCATCGTGTCGTAAACCGTTGTAATAACCAATTTTACTATCTGTTCTGGAATTTCCTCCGAACGCTCCGATAGCATATATTACCTCATTTGTCGCATCCTGGCTGTTGGTATGCAAAGATCTGAACAGGTTTTCATAACTTGGGTTGAGCTGATGCTGCCCGGAGTTGATGATATCTTTACATTCATCATAGGCAATCTGATAATATTTTTGAGGATTGGTTCCCTGCATCATTTGCTGTGGGCTTCTTCTTAACGAATATCCTGCTCTTGCCAAAGCTATTCTTGCTCTCAGACCTTTTACAGCTCCTTTTGAGATTCTTTGCGAGGTTGTATTACCTTCTGATTTCCACGGAACAAAATTTTCTGCTTTTAATAAATCGTCAAGTATTTTATCATAAATGACATCTCTGTCTGTTTTTGCCAGGTACAGATTAGGAAGATCAGCAGATGGAAGCTCCTGAAATGGCACATCTCCCCAGTTTTTTATAAGATCATGATAAAAATGAGCTCTTAGTGTTAAAGCTTCACCCAAATATCTGTCCATTAATTTTTTATCAGCCTCTGAACCTGTCTGGTATACGGGAGAAAGCGGAATGTTTTTAATGACAAGATTAGCTCTTTCGATACCGGCATAGGTATCTAAAAAAGGTCTTAAAAGCTCAGTATTTGTGGGAATAGCCCCGAAGCAGCTTACACCTCTTCTGTCGTTGGCATTATAATCACCTGAAGTTCTCAAATCATCACCTGATTGCGCTAAAATAAGATTCATTCTCTGACCATAAGTGTTATCACCCATCGTACTGTTGTATACACCCACTAATGCAGAGAATGTATCTGAAACAGAATCGAATTGCTGTTTTTCTACGGTATTGGATAAACTTTCTACTTCCAGATAATCTTCACATGAAGCGACGGACAGTAATCCAGCAACGGAAAATAGAATTGTTAAAAATTTATTTTTATTCATAATATTAGGTTTAAAAAGTGATATCAACTCCTGATAATATAAATCTGCTACGTGGATAAGCTGCATAATCAACACCAGGTGTCAATGGGTTTCTTCTCGTGTTTGCCTCAGGATCGTACCCGGAATATCCGGTAATGGTAAATACATTGTTCATGGTAAAATACAATCTGAAATTTGAAAGACCAAGCTGTTTGGTGAATTCTTTTCCAAGGGAATACCCAAGGGTTACGTTATTTAGCCTTAAGAAAGATCCGTCTTCAATTGCATAAGAGTGTAAGAAGTAAGCGCCTGCAGGAGGAGTCCATCCTGTAGTATTGGCATTTAATGCTGCTAATGCAGTCGGATCATTTACTTTTATACCCGCATCATCGAACCATCTCCATCTGTTAGCAACTTCTGCCAGCATGTTATTGTCTTTGTAAAGATATTGCGTAGAATATTCTATTTTATTGGCATTATACACTTTATTTCCTACGGAGAAATTGAACATTAAGCTCATATCCCAGTTTTTATAACGGAAAGTCTGATTGAATCCGCCATAGAATTTAGGTTGGGCATTTCCTAAGTCTGTCATGTCCTGATTATCAATGATGCCATCATTGTTAAGGTCCTGAAGTTTAAGATCTCCGGGCTGTATAGGTTTTGCCCCGTTGGCAGCGGCAGAAGCATTTGGAACACCAGCTTTTAATGTATATACTTGTGTTGTAGAATTATAATCAAAGTCGTTTATTTCATATCTTCCTGCCGTTACATATCCCCAATAAGTACCTACTGGCTTACCAACCTGTACTAGGAAATCATTCAGGTTATTCTGCCAGCCGGACGGATAATAGTAAAAATTAGAACTTGCAGAAGTGTTATTTCCTAAGCTTTTGATTGTATTTTTATTGGACGAAATATTAGCATCAATTTTCCATGTGAAGTTTTCTTTACTAATAATAGTACTTCCTACGGAGAATTCAATACCCTTATTGGTAGTACTTCCGGAGTTTTGGTATTGATATTCATAACCAGTAGTCTGGGGAATTTTCGCCAAAAGCAAAAGATCTTTCGTATCAGTCTGATAAACATCAAGAGTACCGTATATTCTTCCGTTAAATAGTCCGAAATCCAACCCTGCATTTTTGGAAGTCGCAGTTTCCCATTTCACGTTTTTGTTGGCCATGATGTTACCTGTAGTAGCCCCGGGCGTCACATTAGTTCCAAAAGCATATCCATAGTCTGAAGAAGTAATAAAGAATGTATCATATAAGAAAGCACCAATTCTGTTGTTTCCGGATAAGCCATATCCTACACGAAGTTTTAATTCACTGATAGTTTTACTGTCTTTTAAGAAATTTTCTTCAGTAATTTTCCATGCCGCAGAAGCTGCCGGAAAATATCCCCATCTGTTTCCGGGTCCGAATACACTGGATCCGTCTGCCCTCATGGAAGCGGTAAGGATGTATTTGTTATTGAAAATATAGTTGGCTCTTCCAAAGAAAGAAGCTAATCTGTCCGGAGCTCTTCCTGCTTTTGGAGCATCCTGTACGAGTCCGCTGGGTGGTGAAGCCGACTGAATATTGGCAAATGCTTCTTCTGCACTTATGGATTTCGGAAACCATTTAATATTAATTGCTAATGATTCACCGTCTGTTTTTACAATTTCCTGTCCTGCCAATAAGTCCAGTTTATGTTTTCCAAATGTTTTTCTGAAATTTAAAGTATTGGTGTTGGTAATTCTCCTTGTCTGGGCTTTACTCAGGAATACCACAGGCTGGTCATTATTCTGTCTTGCAAGGCTGGTTACCGTACCTGAAAACTGATTTACAAATTCGTCTCTCTGTACATATCCTATAACACTTCTGAACGTAAAATCCTTATTGATTTTATATTCTAAAGTTCCATTTAGCATCAGGTCGTTTCTGCCGTTTTCCTTAACTTCATTATTTGCCAGCAAAACAGGATTAACCAGGTTGGTCTGATCTGCAAATAAAGGATCAAATTCATCAACATCCACTGTTGAACCTCCTTCAAAAGGCTGATATCTTACGGCATTTCTTAACCGGTTGGTACCCTGCGACCCTGTAGAAGATGTTCCGGCCCCGAAAATGGTTTGTCTGCTGTATCTGGCATTTAAAGTAAGACTTAGTTTCTTTGAAATATCATAATCATATTTGAAATTGGCCATATTCCTTTTAAAGCCTGAGCCAATCATAATTCCGTCTTCCTGTACATTATTTAATGATAATGAGAAAGATGATTTCTCAGTTCCTCCTGTAAGTGAAAGATTATGAGTAAAGTTGAACGCTTCTCTGCCGAACACTTCATCCTGCCAGTCTCTTTTCTTGATATCTTTATATTTTCCTAAGTCTTCGAAAGTTCCATATCTTGTTTTAAAGGCATCAATATCTGTCTGTATACCAGCTTTGTTGTATAGCTCGTACTGGTACAGCACATATTGATATGGATCCAACACATCAATAGTGTTATGTATTGATCTTACTCCTAAAAACCCATTATAATTAATAAAGGTTTTGGCTTTCTTACGGCCTCCTTTTGTGGAAATGAGAACTACACCATTGGCGCCTCTCGCTCCGTAAATACTGGTGGATGAAGCATCTTTTAGAACTTCAATGGATTCGATCTCTTTGGGTGATAAAATAGACAGTGCATTATCCATCTGAACACCGTCTACGATATATAGCGGAGCATTACTGCCGGTAATTGAGTTACCTCCTCTGATGACAATATCTACATCCGCTCCGGGGGAGCCTTCACTCAGAGAAACCTGAACTCCGGCCATCCTTCCCTGAATTGCTTCTGCGGCATTATTGGAAGGCATATCTTTTATGGCTTCTGCTTTTACCGAAGAAACAGCATTGGTAACGTCCTTTTTAGAAACTTTAGTATAACCTACCAGAACCACTTCATCGATATTGGTTCCTTTATCCTTCTGCGTCTCCTTTTCTTGAGCCATGGCCAGGACAGGAAGTAAGAAGAAAGACAGATATAACCACTTTATTGATTGTACTCTTTTATCCATTTTTGTATCCTTATAGTTTTAATTTTGGTTGAAAGCTTTTTTTTCAATCGTTTTGTCTTGTGTGGATTTGTAAGTATTCTACTGTCTTTTTAGTGGTAAATATTTTCTGAAAGATTTACACATTTTAGAGTGCAATCGATTGCGTAAATTTTCAGAATAAATATTCTTGGCTTCTAAACTAATATTATTTTTCAATACGCAAAGAAAAAAATATTATTTTTTCATTAATTTGATGCTCTTGGGATGGTGGAAGTTGTAAAATGTTTAGTGCTATTATTTATATAAAATGCTGTAAGTTAATAATTTGTTAATTTGAATGCTACCACAAATAGTTTTATAAAAAAATCAGTTTTCTTTATTATTTATTAATTTAAAACTTAAAATTTGCTTAAAATTTATCATTTTTTGCTCTTAAAAATTTCCCAAAAATGATACTGAGGATTAATCTTTTTACAATTTTACTGACTTTTGTCATCTTTTTAGAGTTCAAATTTTAATCAAATTTTATACTTGATACTAATTATTCTTATTATGTATAATATATATAGCAGTTTTAATATATTATTATCAAATCAGTATATTTGTTTTTTTGATTTTATTTGGCATGATTTTATATTCAACAGTGATTTGAGCATTGATTTTGGTTAAAGCTATCTTCATATTCCTTTAAATAATTTCATCTTTTATACATTATTTTAAAAAATATTTGTCTGTAAATCAGTTGTTTATTAATTTAAATTAATTTTTTGTTAACTAATTAAAGAATAATTATATATTTAACGACAAGTATTTCTACAAATTTTAGTGTAATTTTATGCAATCGATTACGCATGTTTAATAGGTTTTGATAAAACCGCAAAAGAAAAAGTATAAAAATCAAGCAGTATGACACAGTCAGAATTTCGTTACGCCCATCATCCTGAAGATGCAAAAAAGTATACCACTGAAGATCTTAGGAGGGAGTTTCTAATCAATGATTTATTTAATGAAGATAAGATAAAATTAGTCTATTCTATGTACGACAGGCTTATTGTAGGGGGTATTATGCCTTCAGCAAAAGCTTTAAAACTGGAAGCTACAGACGATTTGAAAGCCGAGAATTTCCTTGACAGGAGAGAATTGGGAATCATCAACGTCGGCGGTGCAGGAAAAGTAACGGTGGACGGTGAAGTATATGACCTCGCCAACAAAGAGGCTTTATATATCGGTAAAGGAGCAAAAGAAGTAATTTTTGAAAAATTGGGTGATGCACAACCTTATTTTTACATCAATTCAGCTCCGGCACATCATACGTATCCGACAAAAAAGATCACGAAAAGCGAAGCAGAAATTGTAGAATTAGGGGAAGAAAAATACGCCAACAAGCGTACGATAAACAAGCTAATTGTAAATTCTGTGCTTGAAACGTGTCAATTACAAATGGGAATGACGGAACTTCATCCCGGAAGTGTTTGGAATACCATGCCTTCGCATACCCACACCAGAAGAATGGAAGCTTATTTCTATTTCGATCTGGAAGAAGGGCAGACCATTAGTCATTTCTTGGGACAGCCTCAGGAAACGCGTCATATTTTCATGCAAAACCGTGAAGCTGTGCTGTCTCCGGAATGGTCAATCCACTCAGGAGTAGGGACTTCCAATTATACTTTTATCTGGGGTATGGCCGGAGAAAATATGGATTACGGAGATATGGACGGAATCAAAACTAACGAACTAAAGTAATTTTTCTAATGAATTTATTTGATTTATCCGGTAAAGTAGCCGTTGTTACAGGCGGTACTCACGGATTAGGAATGGCAATGGCAGAAGGTCTTGCCGCCGCAGGTGCTGAACTGGCTATTACAAGTACGACACCGTCAAAATTAGAGGAAGCTTTAAATTATTATCACAATAAAGGATACAAAGCAACCGGTTATCTTTTTGACGTGACGGACGAACTGGAAGCCGCTCAGAAAGTAGCTTTAATGGAAGCCACTCATGGAAAAATAGACATCCTTGTCAACAACGCAGGAATCATCAAACGTGTTCCGGCGATTGAAATGGAAGTTGAAGACTTTAGAAAAGTAATTGATGTGGATCTTACAGGACCTTTTATCATGTCGAAATTAGTCGGCAAACATATGATCAAAAGAAAATCCGGAAAGATCATCAACATCTGCTCGATGATGAGCGAGCTGGGGCGCGACAATGTAGTGGCGTATGCTTCTGCAAAAGGCGGTCTGAAAATGCTTACCAAAAACCTGGCAACAGAATGGGCAAAACATAATATTCAGGTGAACGGAATCGGTCCCGGATATTTTGCGACTTCTCAGACAGAACCGATTCGGGTGGATGGACATCCTTTCAACGATTTTATCATCAGCAGAACTCCGGAAGGAAGATGGGGAAATCCTGAAGATCTTGCCGGAACAGCTATTTTCCTGGCTTCGGATGCAAGCAGATTTATCAACGGACAGATTATTTACGTTGACGGGGGAATTTTAGCGACTATCGGAAAACCTGCTAATGAATAACAACAGAATTAGATTAGAATGAAACCTTTTATTACAGATAATTTTTTACTACAAAATAAATACGCTGAAGAATTATACTTCAGATACGCGGAAAAACAACCCATCATTGATTATCATAATCATTTGATTCCCAAAGATATTGCAGAAGACACCGTTTTCGAAAATATCTCAAAGGTTTGGATTGCAGGCGATCATTATAAATGGAGAGCGATGCGTACAATGGGGGTGAACGAAAAATTCATCACCGGAGATTCTTCAGATAAAGAAAAATTTGAAGCTTGGGCAAAAACTGTCCCTTATACATTGAGAAATCCTTTGTATCACTGGACGCATCTGGAATTAAAAAGATATTTCGGAATCGATGAATTGTTAAACGGAAGCAACGCATCAGAAATTTACGAAAATATTACTGCTCAGCTTCAGACGCCTGAAAAATCGACAAGAGGTTTATTGAAAATGATGAATGTAGAATCTCTGTGCACAACAGAAGATCCTACAGATATTTTGAATTATCATCAGGATTTGGCAAAAAGTGATTTCAGCATTAAAGTAAGCACCGCTTTCCGTCCTGATAAATCAATTTTAATTGAAAATCACAACTTTGCAGATTATATTTCAAAACTGGGCGAATCTGCCGGAATTGAAATTAATTCTTACCAGACTTTGTGTGATGCTTTATTGAAAAGAATTGAATATTTCCACGAAAACGGATGCAGATTGTGCGACCACGGATTGAACAATATTTCCTTTGAAGATGCTACAGAAGCGGAGGTTAATGCTATTTTCAATGATAAAATTTCAGGGAAAGTGATTGCTGAAAAGCAGGTTAACCAATTCAAAACAGCCGTTTTATTATTCTTAGGCGAGGCTTATCACAAGTTCGGATGGGTTCAGCAGTTCCATTTGGGAGCGTTGAGAAATAATAACGAAAGAATGCACAGAATTCTTGGCCCGGACACGGGCTGGGATTCTATCGGTGACTTCGTTCAGGCTGAAACGCTGTCTAAATTTTTAAATACACTGGACGGAAAAGATAAATTAACGAAAACCATTTTATATAACTTAAATCCTTCTGACAACGAGATTTTCGCGACAATGATCGGGAATTTCAACGATGGCAGCATCAAAGGAAAAGTACAGTTCGGTTCAGGATGGTGGTTCCTTGATCAAAAAGACGGAATGATCAAGCAGATGAATGCTCTTTCAAACATGGGGTTAATCAGCTGTTTTGTGGGAATGCTGACGGATTCCAGGAGTTTTCTTTCTTACCCGAGACATGAATATTTCAGAAGAGTATTGTGTAATCTTTTCGGTGAAGAGATGAAAAACGGTGAATTACCAGATGATATTGAGCTGATTGGGGATACAATTTCAAATATTTGTTACCATAATGCTAAAAATTATTTTGATTTTTAAATAAAATTAAATTTTTAAACCATTAAGATCAATTTAGAAGTTAAGAATTATTAAGAATAAAAATCGAAGATTTTTAACTTATGTGATCTTTTATTTTCAATGTATTAAACTTCAAAATAACTAAAGTGTCAAAAAACTTTTGTGTCTTTTGTGGTGAAAAAAAAGAGGGTTATTAAAATATGAGTAACAAAATAGTCACATTCGGAGAAGTCATCATGCGATTGTCGCCACCCGGAAACAGAACGATGAAGCAAAGCCATGAAATGGAATTTTTTTTCGGCGGAACGGAGCTTAATGTAGCTTCTTCATTGGCAACAATGGGTTGTGATGTAAGGCATATCAGCAGCGTTTCTGATGATTTTGTGGGTGAATCGGCGGTTTCTTTCATCAAAAGTTTCGGAATTGACACAACTTTCATCAATAAAAATGAACATCCTTTAGGTTTGTATTTTTTAGAAGTTGGTTCGTCCGTTCGCGCAAGCAGAATTGCTTACAACAGATTAAACGGTTCTTTTGCAAACATTAAACCTGAACAAATCGACTGGAAGAAAGCTCTTGAAGGCTGCAAATATTTCCACTGGACAGGAATCAGTCCGGGAATTTCAGAACTGGCTTATAAAAGTTTAAAAGAAGGATTACAAACAGCCCGTGAAATGGGAATCGAAATTACAACCGATCCTGCTTACCGCTCAAACCTCTGGAAATACGGTAAAAACGGGAACGAAGTTTTAAAGGAACTGGTTTCATATTCAACAATTTTCATCGGTGGCGTGAATGAGATTAATGAAATTCTCGGAACTCAGTTTTCATCAGATAAAGAGGGTTTCATCGAAGCCTGTAATGAATTAAAAAAACAAATTCCTTCTATTCATAAGGTTTTCGACAAAATCAGAATCGGAGTTACCGCAAGTTCCCAGCAAACGCAGGGAAGAGCTTTGATTAACGAAAATTATTTTGAAACAGAACTTTTGGAAGTGAATCCTGTGGTCGATAGAATAGGAACAGGTGATGCTTTTGCAGCAGGTCTGATTTACGGCTTAATTAATTTTGATGACGAAAAAGCACTGAAATTTGCCAACGCAGCTTGCGCCATAAAACATACCATTGTAGGTGACATCAATTACTGCAGTGCAGAAGATATTCTGGAAGTAATGAACGGAAATTCAGGAGGAAGAATAAAAAGATAAATGGCTTTTAGCAACTTGCTTATAGCTAAACTAGAACATTGTGGACTTGGCTGAGTGAAATCGAAGATTCGGCGTAGTCAAACGTCTTTGCGAACTTAAAATATGCAGCAAGCTTTAAAAAGAAAACCTTTGCGCCCTTTGCGTTAAAAATGAAGATAAAAGTCTTGAAGGTACAGCATACTAAAGGATGGATTTAATTCTATCAAAGATTATTTTCAAACAAATAATTAACTAAAATGACAAAAATTCAATTAGTTACAAATACCATCATCAATCAGGGAGTTTTACCTCTGTACTATAATGCTGATGAAACGGTAACTTTAGAAATACTGAGATCACTTTACAAAGCCGGAATCCGCGCTGTAGAATATACAAGCCGTGGCGAAGCAGCGTTGAGTAATTTTACAAAAATGGTAGAAAACCGTAACACAGAAATGCCGGAGATGCTGTTGGGAATCGGAACAATAAAGAATGTACAGCAAGCTGAAGAATATGATAAAGCAGGTGCAGATTTCTTTATCAGTCCCGGTTTTGTGGCGGAAGTTGCAGAGTTTTTAATTCCAAAAGATTTGTTGTACAGTCCGGGTTGTATGACTCCGACAGAAATTATCGAAGCCGAAAGCGCAGGAGTAACTTTCATTAAATTATTTCCCGGGAACGTTTTAGGAACCGGATTTATGAGTGCGGTCAAAGATGTTTTTCCGAACCTGAAATTTATGCCGACCGGTGGTGTTGATACGACAAAAGAAAGTATTGAAAGCTGGTTCAAAGCCGGTGTTTCTGCCGTGGGAATGGGAAGCAAATTGGTAAGTAAAGAATTAATGCTTGCTAAAGACTATGCAACAATAGAAAATGAAACTAAAAAAGTACTGGAAATTATTCAGTCTTTAAAATAATAATAATGATTAAAAAAGCTGGAAACACTTTGTGATCTTAGCTGAATGGAACGCCTTTGCGAACTTAAAATCAACGGGATTATTGCAAAAAGATCTTTGCGGACTTTACGTTAAAAACAAGCATCATTATTTAATATTCAACAAAAAATAACTAATTCTAAAAAATTAATATGAGCTCAGTTAAGTCTCTTAAACCGAGTACATTCAGATGGACGATATGCTTTTTGCTGTTCATTGCCACGACCATCAATTATATGGATCGTCAGGTGCTGTCATTGACGTGGAAAGATTTCATCGCACCCGAATTTCACTGGAACAATAACGATTACGGAAATATCACGGCATTATTTTCTATTTTCTATGCGGTAAGTATGCTTTTCGCAGGGAAATTTGTGGATTGGATGGATACCAAAAAAGGTTTCCTCTGGGCGATTGCCATTTGGTCTGTTGGTGCGGTATTACATGCTTTTTGCGGAATTGCAACTTCAGGAGTTTTAACAGGAAACTGGCTGGTAGGTTTTGTAGAGTCTAAAGAAATTATCAGTAGAGTTGACAATGTTGGCGCAATCATCAGTACGAGTGTCACATTATTTATTTTTGCACGTTTCGTGTTGGCGGTTGGTGAAGCAGGAAATTTCCCCGCAGCGATTAAAACGACAGCAGAATATTTCCCTAAAAAAGACAGGGCTTTAGCAACAAGTATTTTTAATGCAGGAGCAACGGTTGGAGCTTTGGCAGCACCGGTTACCATTCCTTTTATTGCAAAATCAATGGGTTGGGAGTGGGCATTTATCATCATCGGAGCGCTGGGATTTGTATGGATGGGACTTTGGGTTTTCTATTATAAAAAGCCTCACGAACATCATAAAGTTAACGAACATGAATTAACATATATTCAGCAGGATCAGGATGATCTGCCCAATGAAGATTCAAATATTCCGGAGAAGAAATTTACTTTCAGAGAATGTTTCAGCTACAGACAGACCTGGGCTTTTGCGTTCGGAAAATTCATGACCGACGGGATTTGGTGGTTCTTTTTATTCTGGACACCGGCTTATTTAAGCTCCGTTTACAAAATGGATTCCACGCAAAGTGCATTACCATTATTCGTCCTTTATATGATCACTTTATTGTCGATTATCGGCGGCTGGCTTCCAAAATATTTCGTTGAAAAAAGAGGAATGAACGCCTATACAGGAAGAATGAAAGCCATGTTGATTTTTGCATTTTTCCCTTTACTGGCACTTTTAGCACAGCCTTTAGGATCGGTTACCTATTGGATTCCGGTATTGATTATCGGGATTGCAGGAGCAGCGCACCAGGCTTGGTCGGCAAATATTTTCTCGACGGTTGGCGATATGTTTCCTAAAAAAGCGATTGCAACCATCACAGGAATTGGCGGAATGGCAGGTGGAATCGGATCATTTTTAATCAATAAATCTTCTGGCTTATTGTTTGATCATGCTCATAAAGCATGGACAACGGTTGACGGAATTCCATTGTTGGAAAAATATCCGCAATATATCAACGAACGTTTGCCGGAAGGTTTTTTTGAACAATTAGAAAAATCAGGAGCCGTAATTTCAGACGGAATCGATAAAGGGTATATGATTATTTTTTCGATCTGTGCAGTGGCGTATTTAATTGCATGGACCGTAATGAAAGCATTAGTTCCAAAATATAAAGTGATAAGTAAATAATATTAGATAAATAGATCAGTCTAAACCTTCAAGGTTTCAAAAATCTTGAAGGTTTGATTAAACGAAAATAGATCCAAAGATTTTATAGTACTCTTAGTTAAGTGAAACACCTTTGCGAACTTAAAAACAGTTAGTAGTCAAAAAACTTTGCGTTAAAAATAAAATCATCGAGTTAAAAAAAGATGGAAAATCAAACAAAACAGAAATTAAATCGTGAATTAATAGGTTTTAAGGAAAAACTTCCGATCAGAATTGTACAGTTTGGAGGCGGAAATTTCATGAGAGGATTCACAGATTATGTAATTGATAAATTAAATAAAGAAGCAGGATTTAATGCAGGAATTGTAAACGTACAGCCAACTCCGGGCGGTTCGGTTCATAAACTGGAAGAGCAGGATAATGTATACACGCTTTTTTCAAGAGGAATTAGAAAAGGGGAGATCATTGATACAAAACAGGTAATTTCTGCAATTCAAAAATCGATCAATCCTTATACACATTACGATGAATTCTTAGCGTTGGCAAAAGAAGAAGAATTGGAATTTATCTTCTCCAATACAACAGAAACAGGAATTGCTTATGATGAATCAGAAAATGATTATGAGGGTCCGCACAAGAATTTTCCTGCAAAACTAACGGTTTTATTACACGAAAGATTTAAATATTTCAACGGAGCAGAAGATAAAGGATTGAGAATTATTCCGTGTGAATTGATCGAAGACAATGCTTTTGCTTTAAAAGAAATAATCTTAAAATATGCCCAACTTTGGAATTTAGATTTTAACTTTGTGCAATGGATTGAACAAAGCAATTATTTCCACAATACATTGGTAGACAGGATCGTTCCGGGTTATCCTAAAGATGATGCAGAAACCTATGAAGATCAGCTGGATTATGAAGATCAGATGATGGTGGTTTCGGAAGTGTTTCTGCTTTTTGTGATTCAGGATTTAGCCAATTTAAAAGAAAGAATTCCTTTCGATAAAATTGACGAGCAGATTTTGGTTGTTGATGATATTCAGCCGTATCGTTTGAGAAAAGTAAGGATTTTGAATGGCGGTCATACATTGATGTTGGCTCCGGCTATTTTATCAGGAAAAGAAACGGTAAAAGAATCTATTGACGATCCGTTTTTAGGTAAATTTTTAAGTGAAACGATATTCAATGAAGTGAACCCGACTTTAGGTTTAGATGAAAATGAATTAAAAGATTTTGCCGAAGAGATTTTCGACCGATTCAGGAATCCTTTTATTAAGCATTATCAGGCAAGTATCGCGTTATATTTTGTCTCTAAATTTAAGGTCAGAATTCTTCCGAGCCTGTTAAAATATGTTGAAATTAATCAAAAATTACCGCTTAACTTAACCTTTTCACTGGCAAGTTTAATCAGATTTTATCAGGGAAACTTTGGTGGAAAAGCTTTGCCTTTAAATGACGAAGAAGCAATAGTAAACAGATTCAAAGAAATCTGGACAAATAATGATTATGAAAAAGTTGCAGAATTGGTTTTAAGCGAAACGACTTTCTGGGACACAGACCTTACCATGGTTAACGGCTTGAAATCCGCGGTAGCAAAAGCATTGTGGGAAATTGACCATAATGATATCGTAACTGCATATCACAACTTTATACAATTTTATTCTTAAAAATGATGCAAAAGAAAGTACTGAAAGTAAATCCCAAAGATAATGTAGCAGTGGCACTGGTTGATCTTACGCGGGGGGAAACTGTAACTTTGGGCGATCTTACGTATGACATTCTAAGAGACACAAAAGCGAAACATAAATTCGTGACCGAAGATCTTGCTATTGGAGACGAGATTATTATGTATGGTGTTTTAGTCGGGAAAGCGAGTCAGCCGATCCAGAAAGGAGAGGTTATCACGACTGAGAACGTTAAGCATCAAAGTGCAAAAGTGGAAGGTAAAACAGAAACGACGGCTTGGACAGCCCCGAATGTTGATAAATGGAAAGATAAAACTTTCATGGGTTATCACAGAGAAGACGGGCAGGTCGGAACAGAAAACGTTTGGTTATTTTTTCCATTGGTTTTTTGTGAAAATAGAAATGTTGAGATTTTAAAAGATGTTTTTGAAAAAGAATTGCTGTTTGAAAAAGCAACAAAACATCAGCTTTTATTAAGATCATTAATTAATAATTCTGAAACTGAAACGGTTGTTGAAGAAGAACAGGATTCCCGGGTTTTTAAAAATATTGAAGTCAAATTCATCACTCATCAAGGCGGTTGTGGCGGTATTCGTCAGGATGCGGAAGCATTGGGAAGGTTATTGGCTGGTTATGTGAATAATCCAAACGTAGCCGGAGCAACGGTTTTGAGCTTGGGTTGTCAGAATTTACAGGTTCAGATTTTTAAAGATGCGTTGGAAAAAATCAGTCCTGATAATAAAAAACCGATCATCGTTTACGAGCAGCAAAAATCGGGAACAGTTGATGAAATGCTGAATGGAATCATCAAAGATTCTTATGAAGCCATCAAAAAAGCCAATGAAATAGAAAGAAAGCCTGCACCAATTTCTAAGTTAGTTTTAGGATTGGAATGCGGCGGTTCAGACGGGTTTTCAGGAATTTCCGCCAATCCGGTTTTAGGCCAATTGTCAGATTTAATGGCTGGAATTGGTGGCTCGACCATCCTTTCAGAATTTCCCGAATTATGCGGAGTAGAGCAGGAGCTGGTAAATCGTTGTGTGAATGAAAAAGACGCTGAAAGATTTTTACAGTTAATGAAAGATTTTGAAGAATCAGTCGTTGCTGCAGGTTCAGGTTTTGATATGAACCCGTCACCCGGGAATATTAAAGACGGACTGATAACCGATGCCATGAAATCCGCAGGAGCCGCTAAAAAAGGTGGTTCGTCACCGATAAATGACGTTCTCGATTTTACAGAATATATCAAAAAACCTGGTTTAAATTTATTGTGTACCCCTGGAAATGACGTTGAATGTACAACCGCTTTGGTCGGTTCCGGCTCAAATGTGGTTTTATTTACGACAGGTTTGGGAACGCCAACTGGAAATCCGGTTGTTCCTGTAGTAAAAATTTCGTCAAACACTTCTTTATCAGAAAGAATGCCCGATATTATTGACTTCAACACAGGAGACGTGATTACAGGCGAAAAAACAATCGACGAAAAAGCAGAAGAGCTTTTAGAATTTATCATCGAAGTCGCAAGCGGAAAAGTAAAAACAAAAGCCGCAATTTTAAATCAAAACGATTTTATTCCCTGGAGACGGGGAGTATCTTTATAGTTGTTTAAATATATTAGATTGAAAATGCTTTCTACATTGTGGAAAGCATTTTTTTTGGATTAAACACAAATGACACAATATTTTTCACGAATAAACACGAAACAGGATCAATAGGAGCGGACTTTAGTCCGCTTTATAAATATACAATAGATTGGCTTTAGCCAAAACTTAAGTGTTTAGATGATGACAAAGCCGAAAGCTGTGGTTTTATAACGACATAGAAAAATGAAGTGTTAAGATATTTTTGTGAACGTTAAGAAAATCCCACTGTTTAAATGCGAACAAATATCAAATTCGCACGAGTTCTATTTTTGTTAAAAACTACTTCTTTTTCGAAGATTTCCTAATATAAAGCTGCGGTGCCAACACCACCTTCTTCTCAATAGAAACCCCGGAACCATTTTCCTTCACACTATCAATAAAAACCTGCCCCGCCATTTTTCCCATGATAACGGGAGTTTGATCCACAGAACTCATCGGAAGCTCCATAAATTGGGTGAAAGGTTCGTTGGAAAAGCCTATAATTGCCACTTCCTGTGGAATTTTAATCTTACGTTTTTTCAATTCCTGACAAGCACCCAATGCAGCAAAATCACTGGATGAAAAGATGGCATCCGGAACGGATTTTTTATCCCAAAGTTTCTTAACCGCATCAATTCCTTCATCAATCGAACTCCCGGTTGTGATAATGTTTTCCTCTTTTATACTTAAATTATGATCAATTAAAGCCTGCTTATATCCATTCAGACGGTTTCTGTAAATTTCAAGGTTTAAGTCCCCGGAAAAATGGCAAATATTCCTGTAGCCTTCATTAATCAGGTGTTCAGTGGCCATATACCCACCCCGGTAGTCATCGATAGTCACCGTACTGATCCCTGAAATATCTTTTTTACGGTCAAAAAATATAATAGGAGTGTTGGTGGTATTCAAAATATTCTGGATATGTTCGGTATCAATTGTCGTTTTGGAAACTGACATGAAAATTCCGTCAACCTGGGCGTTAAGCAGGGTGTTTAAATGCCTTTTCTCAATATTTACATCCTCATGGCTCTGGCAGATAATCACATGGTAACCGTGCGGAGAAAGCTCTTCTTCAATTCCCCGGATCACCGATGAAAAGAAATTGGTATTAATGTAAGGCACAATAATTCCTACGTTTTTTGTTTCCCCGCTTTTCAGAGCTTTGGCAAGGTTATTTTGCTTGTAGTTCATTTCTTTGGCGGTTTTCTTCACCAAATCTTTCGTTGCCTGGCTGATTCTCGGATGGTCGTTCAATGCTCTGGAAACAGTTGCCACACTTACGTTAAGCTTTTTCGAGATGTCATATATTGTGGCATTTTTTTTATTCATACATGCTTTTTCTGAAGTTTTCTGTATATTAAAGTGATATACATTATTGACGTAAATTTAATCAAATTATGGCTATCAAAAAGGAAATATTGTGATTTTATACAAGATTATGGAGTGATTAAAATCAGATTAAACTTATAATATATTGAATTACTTAATTCATTTGGGTGTAAGGTTTAATTTTGGTTAATAAAAGCCGGACTCATTGGAAATTGAGCTTATGAACAATGAAAATCTGATTATATAATAAACAATTCTTTAAGTAAAGCAAAAAGACATCAAAAACCGATGTCTTCATTGTAAAAACTAAACTATTTTTTCCAAAGCTTTTCAATTTCTTCCAAAGATTTACCTTTCGTTTCAGGAACCATTCTCCAGACGAAAAACAGTGATAAAACACTCATTACTCCATAAAAGCCGTAGGTAAAAGCTCCACTGAATTCCATCATAAAAGGATAGGTGGAAGAGATCAGGTAATTGGCGGTCCATTGTGCGGCAACGGCGACAGCAATTGCTGAACCCCTGATTTTATTGGGGAAAAGCTCAGAGATTAAAACCCAGCAGATCGGTCCCCAGGACATCATAAAAGATGCCGTATAAATAATAATAAAAACTAAGGTTGCAATTCCGATAATATGTAAATAAGAGAAAATAGCAATAGCAAACATTCCAATTGCCATTCCTATGGAGCCAACAATCAATAAAGGTTTTCTGCCCCATTTATCAACCGTGAAAATAGCAACAACAGTAAAAATTACGTTAACCAATCCCATAACCACTGTCTGAAGCATGGAAGCATCTTTATGAACACCCATACTCTCAAAAATCCTCGGAGCGTAATATAAAGCTACATTAATTCCCACAAACTGCTGAAAAACGGAAAGTAAAATTCCTATGATGATAACTGTTTTTCCAAATGCAAAAATCTCACTTTTATGCTGGGTAACACTACCTTTGATTTCATGAAAAATCTCATGTCCCCGAAGGTGTCCATTAATTTTGATTAAAATTTTAAGCGCTTCATCATCTTTTTTAATAAGGGTTAAGTATCGTGGAGTTTCTGGAACAAAAAATAGCAAAATCCCGAATAAAGCAGCTGGAATCGTCAGTGATAAAAACATATAACGCCAACCGATATCGTTAATCCATTCTACAGATTTTCCGTCGGCAATTCCCCAATTGACAAAATATACAACCAGCATTCCAAAAATGATGGCAAACTGATTCAGAGAAACCAATTTTCCGCGAACTTCGGCTGGTGCTATTTCTCCAATATACATCGGGCAAACCGCAGAGGCAAGCCCAACTCCGATGCCCCCTATAATTCTGTAAATATTGAAAGCCCATAAAACTCCCATTGAATGTTCCCCTTGCTTAAAAAACAAAAATTCCGGATAAGCAGCTCCCAAAGCACTGATGAAAAATAAAAATGCAGCCAGCATTAATGATTTTTTCCTTCCTAACCTGGTTGAAAAATACCCGGACACCGCACCTCCGATAATGCACCCGATCAGCGCACTGGAAATAGTTGCTCCATGAGCCAGGGAACCCAATCCCAGCGGAATAATTAAATATTCCTGAATGGATTTTTCTGCTCCTGAAATTACAGCCGTATCATATCCGAACAAAAGCCCACCCAGAGTGGCAACCAATGTAAGGACGGTGACATATACCATGTTTATTTCCGCCTTTGTTTCTGAGGAATATTCCGGACCCGAATCTATTATTTGCATAGTTTAATATAATTTTAATTGTTATGAGCTGGATTATTTTGTTGGCTGAACGCAAAGGCGCAATTTATTTTAATTAATCAGCTTAAGGCGCCAGGATTTTATCTTTGATAAATTTTAGAATGCAAGAGCTGCTGAAAACCTTTGATTTTCTTGCGTCTTTGTAGTTAACCAACAAAATATTCAAAAATTTATAAATACTGATTAATCAAGCTTTCCAGATATTCCTGTTTACCACTCTCTCTGCCCACTTCTCCAAGACCTTCCGTATGAACAGCCAGGTCGATAAGAGATAGTTTTCCGTCTTCAAAATCTTTACCTTTCCCTTCATCAAAAGAAGAATATCTGTTCGCTCTGATCTCAGAATATTTTGATTTTTCTAAAATAGCATCTGCAGCTAGAAAAGCTCTTGCAAAATTGTCCATTCCGCTGATATGAGCGATAAAAATATCTTCCAGATCCGTAGAATTTCTCCTGATTTTAGCATCAAAATTTACACCTCCGCCTTGAAAACCGCCTGCCTGAATAATCACTAACATTGCCTGGGTCATTTCATACAAGTCAACCGGGAACTGGTCTGTATCCCAACCGTTCTGGTAATCTCCGCGATTGGCATCAATACTTCCCAACGCATTGTTATCAGCTGCAACCTGCAATTCATGCTCGAAAGTATGTTGGGCCAAAGTTGCGTGGTTAACCTCAAGGTTAAGCTTAAAATCATCCAGTAAATCATATTGACGAAGAAAGTTTAAGCAGGTTGCCGCATCAAAATCATACTGATGTTTTGTAGGTTCCATAGGTTTTGGCTCAATAAAGAAAGTCCCTTTGAAGCCTTGTGAACGTGCATAATCTTTTGCCATGTGTAAAAACTTCGCCATATGCTCAAGTTCACGTTTCATATTAGTGTTCAGCAATGACATATATCCCTCACGGCCGCCCCAGAAAACATAATTTTCTCCGCTTAACTTAATGGTTGCATCTAAAGCATTTTTAACCTGTCCTCCCGCGTAAGCCAGCACATCAAATGAAGGATTCGTGGCCGCACCATTCATGAATCTCGGATTGGAAAAGCAGTTTGATGTTCCCCAAAGTAATTTTATTCCGGAAGCCGCCTGTTTTTCTTTGGCATAATCGGTTATAAATTCTATTCTTTTTGTTGAATCTTTAAAATTATCCGCTTCATCAATTAAATCATAATCGTGGAAACAGTAGTAAGGAACACCTAATTTTGTGAAGAATTCAAAAGCAGCATCCATTTTTTCTGTTGCTCTTTGCTTAACGTCTGTTGCAGTTAACCACTCAAAATGCTGCGTTCCCACCCCGAAAGGATCTCCTCCTGTCGCACAGAATGTATGCCAGTAAGCGGTCGCAAACCTGAAATATTCTTTCATTGTTTTTCCGCGAACGATTTTATTCTCGTCATAAAATTTAAAAGCCAGAGGATTATCAGATTCTTTTCCTTCAAATTGAATTTTTCCAATTCCTTTAAAATACTCTTTGTTACCCATTGTAATTGCCATTATATTTTTAGTTTTAATTTAGATTAATTTGTCGTGCAATCGATTGCATTATACATTGAAAAATTTCTTAATTGTTTAGATTTTGCAGTAATTTTAATTTCCATTTTTCATAGCTTTCCTTGTACTGTGCATAATTTTCAGTATCCGGATAATAGCTTTTTAAAATGTCTTTATCAGTCAGGATTTCATTTTGTGATGAAAACGCTCCGGCTCCCATGGCTGCGGCTCTTGCAGCACCTGTCGAACCTGTCGAATCTATAATTCTTATTTCGGTATCCAATAGAGTAGTGATGGTCTGCGTAAATAAAGGAGAACGGAATAAATTATCACCACCTGCTTTTATAACACCTTTCTGAAGACCGTCGGACATTAGAATATCAGTTCCATAAACAAAAGAATGGGCGATGCCTTCTAATCCTGCCCGGAAAAGATGCTCACTTTTATGTCGGTTAAAATTCAGGTTAAAAATTGAAGAGCCGATATCTTTATTATGTAAGACTCTTTCTGCACCATTTCCGAAAGGCAGCACAATAACCCCATCAGAACCTATCGGTATTCTGGAAGCTAAATCATTAATCTCGTGATAGCTGTGCCTTTTTTGGTCAACCTGATGCCGAAGCCAGCTGTATTGAATTCCGGCACCATTCAGGCAAAGCATCTTACCGATTCTTGGTTGTTCTTTTGTGTGGTTGATGTGTGCAAAATTGTTAATCCTTACAGATTCTTTAGACTTAATAACATCGGTTACCCCATAAACAACTCCGGAAGTTCCGCCTGTTGCTGCAATTTCCCCCGGATTCATTACGTTAAGGGATAATGCGTTATTAGGCTGATCTCCAGCCCGGTAATAAATAGGAATTCCCTCGGGAAGACCACATTCCTCTGCTCCCTGTTTTGAAACATAGCATTGTTCAGTGAAATTTTCCACAATGTCAGAAACAAGGGATTCATCAATTCTCAGATGTTGAAGCATCGTTTTTGAAACTTCATTTTTTTCGAAATCCCAAAGCACACCTTCTGAAAGTCCTGTAACAGAAGTTGTTGCCTCTCCACTTAGCTTAAATGCAATGAAATCTCCCGGAAGCATAAATTTCCAGATCTTTTCATAGATTTCGGGGACGTTTTCCTGTACCCATTTCAGCTTGGATGCAGTGAAATTTCCCGGAGAATTAAGGAGTTCTTTCATACATTTTTCTTCTCCGATCTCATTAAAAGTCCGGTTGCCAATTTCAACAGCCCGGCTGTCACACCATATGATTGACGGACAAAGGGCCTGTTTGTCTTTTCCGATCAATACTAATCCGTGCATCTGATAGGATATTCCGATTCCTTTAATCTCATTTTTGTCGGTTTTGCTCTCAGCAATTATTTTTTGAGTGAGAATCCTGAGATTTTGCCACCATTCATCAGGATTTTGTTCCGCCCAGCCTGCTTTTGGAGAATCTATTGGCATCTCATGTTCCGGATATTTGGAATGGGCAATTAATTTACCCTGATCATCTACAATGGAAGCCTTTATCGATGAGCTTCCTACATCATAACCTATAAACTTCATTAATTATTAATAATTGTAATGCTTTAAATGTAATAATTTTATGTATAATAAAAGAGATTTTTGTTAATATGTAAATTTTAATTATATTTAAAAGTTAAATAATTGTCATTCAGTTGTTTATTTCTCATTTATTAGTCTTTATAGGTTTTAGTTCTAATTAAATTAAACAAAATGAGAAATTAATTTTAACTAAAATGAGCTTTAATAATCTAATGTTGAGCAATCGATTGCGCAAAATGATAATTTACTTAACTATTGAAGGCTAGGGATAAGCCATAATAAATTATTCAACATGAAAGAGCAGGATACCGCCAGCTCCTAAAATGTATATTTTTATGAAAATGAAATAAAAAGGTAATTTTCGCTAAACAGTTGAAAAATAGTTGCTGATTTTTTCTAGAAAAAAACGGAATAATTTTATTTAAATGATATTCCTTTATTTTGTTTTCCTTTTGAGTGCGAATTTTTATTAATGAAATCAGGATATACAGTAAAAAATAAATTATGAAATCTCAAAATACATTAAACTTATTATTATCTCTGTTTGTACTTTTCTTGTTTTCATCAGGAGTAAAAAGCCAGGATAAGTTTCCTGACGGAACCAAAATTCCCAAATGGTTTAAAGAAAATAGACCTACAGATATTAATAAATTAGGGAAAAAATATATCCTTACGGATTTCGGCGTTAAAAACGACAGTACAGTTCTGCAGACAAAACAGGTTCAGGCAGTTATTGATCAGGCAGCTAAAAATGGTGGCGGTGTCATCATTGTACCAAAAGGAACATTCCTTATCAGTTCTATTTTCTTTAAGCAGGGAACACATTTGCATTTGGAGAGCGGTGCAAAATTAAAAGGAAGTGATGATATCAATGATTTTCCGGTAGTTACCACAAGAATGGAAGGTCAAACCGTAAAATATTTTCCTGCTTTAATTAACGCTGACGGATTAAACGGTTTCACCATTTCAGGAAAAGGAACACTTGACGGAAACGGACTTCGTTTCTGGAAATCCTTCTGGAAAAGAAGAGAATGGAATCCTAAATGTACTAATATGGATGAAATGAGACCTAGAATTATCTATGTTTCCAATTCTAAAAATGTACAGGTTGAAGGGATTACCATAAAAAACTCCCCATTCTGGAGCACGCATTATTATAAATGTGATTTTGTAAAATTATTAAATCTGACCATCCTTGCTCCGAAAGAGCCTGTAAAAGCACCAAGTACAGATGCAGTTGATATTGATGCTTGTACGAATTTCCTGATTAAAAACTGCTATATGTCAGTTAATGACGATGCAATTGCTTTGAAAGGCGGAAAAGGGCCGAAAGCAGATAAAACCCTTGAGAATGGTGAAAACAGAAACATCATTATTGAAGATAACAGCTTTGGGTTTTGTCACAGCGTGTTGACCTGCGGCAGTGAATCGATTCACAATTACAATGTGATTTTGCGTAACTCAAAAGTGAAAGATGCTTCAAGATTATTACATTTAAAAATGCGTCCCGATACACCTCAGCATTACGAATATCTTACAGTTGAAAATATTACCGGAAATGTAAAAACCTTCCTCTATGTAAAAGGCTGGAATCAGTTTTTCGATTTAAAAGGTGAAGAAAGACCGAGAAAAGGATTGGCCAACAACATCACATTAAAAGACATTAATATCAGTTGCGAAACTGCTTTTTCTATTGAAAAATCAGATTTATACGGCTTGAATGATTTCACATTTGAAAATTTGAAAATAAAAGCTTTGAAACCAGAAATGGAAAACCTGAAGAATATTCAGAATTTAAAGCAAAAAAATATAAATGTTACGCAAGTTGCTTCTATCACGCAACCTTACGACAAAAAAGATGATTCCGACATTGCTGCAAAATGAGTTTTTTTTCTAAAATATTCGTTATTTTATGCTTTTGCTCACAGTTTCTGCATTCTCAATCTAAGGAGATCCAATTCCTGAGCGGGACAGATTCTGAGCATACGAAAGAATGGGACTTTTGGATAACCGGTGGAAGGAAATCAGGAAGCTGGGATAAAATTCAGGTTCCGTCACAATGGGAACAGCAGGGGTTTGGTTCCTACAACTACGGACGAGATTACGTTACCTACGGAAAGAATTTTAAATTTAATGATGAAGTAGGACTTTACAAACACAAATTTTCAGTTCCACATTCCTGGAAAGGAAAATCGGTCAATATTGTTTTTGAAGGTTCAATGACTGATACCGAAGTGAAAATCAACGGAAAATTAGCCGGAAAAATTCATCAGGGTGCTTTTTACGAATTTAAATATGATATTTCAGACAAATTAATCTTTGGAAAAGAAAATATTCTTGAAGTCAAAGTTTCTAAAATGTCTGCAGATAAATCTGTAAACAGTGCAGAACGTCTTGCCGATTACTGGGTTTTGGGAGGAATTTTCAGGCCTGTTTACCTCGAGGCCAATTCAAAAGAAAATATTTCATGGACAGCCATTGATGCCAAAGCAGACGGCAGTTTTCGTTCAAATATTTATTTAAAAGGAATCCAATCGGTCAACAATTTAAATGTAAAAATTTTTGATGTTAAAAATATTCTCGTTGGGGAATCTCAAATTGTCATTCGAAAAGGAGATACTTTAAAACAGATTCAATTTTCGGTTAAAAATCCAAAACTCTGGACAGCTGAAACGCCCAATTTATACAAAGCTAAATTCAGTTTAAATAAAAACAGAAAAAATATCTTCCAAAGCGAAGAAAAATTCGGCTTCCGAACGATTGAAATCCGAAAAGGCGATGGAATTTACATCAACGGTACCAAAATCAAAATGAAAGGGATCAACCGTCACGTCTGGTGGCCGGAAACGGGTCGTGCTGTTAACAAAAACATTGATTTGATGGACGTTCAGCTCATCAAAGAAATGAATATGAATGCTGTTCGCTGTGCTCATTATCCACCCAATAAATCGTTCCTTCAGATTTGTGATTCGTTGGGTTTATATGTTTTGGATGAACTGGCGGGCTGGCAAAAAAAATACAGCACCGAAGTAGGTAAAAAGATCGTCAGAGAGATGGTTACAAGAGATGCCAATCGTCCTTCCATTATTTTCTGGAGCAACGGAAATGAGGGCGGACATAATTTTAATTTGGATGAAGAATATGCAAAATACGATTTGTCAAACCGTTCCGTAATTCACGCACATCACAAGCCAGGAAATGCTTTCAACGGTATAGACTGCAATCATTATGAAGATTATTACAGCACCAAAAAAATACTTGAAGGTGAAAATATTTATATGCCGACCGAATTTCTACACGCCCAAAATGATGGCGGTGGCGGAACTTCTTTGGCCGATTACTGGGAACTTCACTGGAATTCCAAAAAAGGCGCAGGAGGTTTTCTTTGGGCATTTGCAGATGAAGGTTTGGTGAGAACCGATTTCAATAATCAGATTGATGTGAATGCCATTAATGCTCCGGATGGAGTTGTGGGTCCGCATCGTGAAAAAGAAGGAAGTTTTTATGCGATTCGGGAAATTTATAGTCCGGTAAAAATTAATCTTAAAACGATTTCAAATGATTTTAACGGAATCATTCCTGTAGAAAACCGATATCATTTCACCAATTTAAATGAATGTCATTTTGAATGGAAATTGGTTAAATTTAAAACTCCATTTTCTTCAGAATCTGGTTTTGATGTGATTCAAAAAGGAAATGCAGAGTCCCCGAATATTAAACCAACTGAAAAAGGAAATATTATTTTAAATCTTTCAAATAACTGGAAAGAAAATGAAGGTTTATTGCTGACTGCAACAGACACTTTCGGAAAAGAAATTTATACATGGACTTGGAAAATTTCGTCTAATGATGAAATTTCAAAACAATTCTCGGAATCTTTACTCAAAGAATTTCCGGTTTCAGTTGTAGGAAATGATTCTTTATTTATTTTAAAATCGGACGAAAAAGAATTTTCAATCGGTAAAAAAGATGGATTATTAAAGTCAGTCATTTTAGATAAAAAAGGCAAAAAAATGACCTTCCGAAACGGACCGGTTTTCGTGAGTGAAAAATCAGAATTATCTTCGATAAAATCTTTTGTAGAAGGGAAAAATCAAATTGTTGAAGTTTTGTACAGAGACGGAAAAAAAGCGGTTTGGAAACTTAATCCGAATGGAATTTTAGAACTAAATTATGAATATTCTCTTTCAGGAGATTATGCTTTTTCAGGGGTAAGTTTTGATTACCCTGAAAATTATGTCATCAGCGCAAAATGGCTGGGTAAAGGTCCATATCACGTTTGGAAAAACAGGACTCAGGGACAGACTCATAATGTTTGGCAGAATTTGAAGAGCTCAACGCGAACTGGTTTTTTACCGTGGATTTATCCTGAATTTAAAGGGTATTTTGACGATATTTCGTGGCTGCAGTTAGATACTGCGGAAGGAAAAATCACTATCGGAACAAAAGAAGAAAAAATGTTTGTCAGACTTTTTGACTTTTATGGAATTTACGGAGCAGAAGGTTATCCGAAATTGCCAACAGGAAACATTTCATTTTTGGATGCAATTCCGCCGTTGGGAACTGTTTTGGCGTTTAGTATTAATGATAAAACCGAAACTTTAGGACCGGAAAGTGAATTGAATCATCTCCATGGAACTTTTAAAAGGACATTGTATTTCTATTTCGGCTTACCGAATTTGGGTGATGAAAATAAACAATTTACAATGCCGAAAGAAAACATTTTAACGGATTAAAGATGAAAAACTGGATAAAAATTTTAACGCTTTTTTTAGGTTCGTTTTTGTTTGCGCAACAAATCTCTTTCAAATTTGATTTTGGAGGAAGCAGAACCGAGAATGGTTTTATTCCTGTTACTTCAACTTCAAAGTTTGACAAGAAAACAGGCTACGGATTTATGGATATTTCCAGCTTGAAATCTATTGACAGAAGAGGAAATGCTTTGACGGGAGATTATATCACCAGCGATAAACCTTTCTATTTTTCTGTGGCAATTCCGGAAGGAAATTATGATATTAAGTTAAGTCTAGGCGATTCTAAAGGAACTTCTGAAACAACAGTTCGTGTCGAAAACCGCCGTCTGATGCTGAATGAAATCAAAACAAAACAAGACGAAATCGTTGAGAAACGCATCACGGTACACGTAAAAGACAGTATCATCAGAAATCAGGACGGAACTCAAATCGGGATTGTAAAATTAAAACCAAGAGAAAGAAAATACCTGCATTGGGACAACTTGCTGACGATTGAATTTAATGGTAAAGCTCCCGGAGTTTCTTCAATAATCATTCAGCCGAATAAAAGCGCCAAAACAATCTACCTGACCGGAGATTCTACGGTAGTAGATGCGCAGTATGAACCTTGGGCATCGTGGGGACAAATGTTGCCGTATTTTTTTGTTCCGAACGAAGTTGTAATTGCCAATTACGCCGAAAGCGGGGAAACGCTGAAAGCCTTTGAAGACCGCCATAGAATCGATAAAATATGGAATAAAATCAGACCTGGAGATTATCTGTTTATCCAGTTTGGACATAATGACCAGAAGTCAGGGAACAGCATCAAATCCGGTTACAGGAAAAGGTTGAAAGAATGGATTTTAAAAGCCAAAGAACTGGAAGCAACTCCTGTTTTAATTACTTCCATGAATCGTCGTGTTTTTGATGAGAACAATAAAATCGTCAACACATTGGATGATTTTCCTGATGCGATGCGGGAGATTGCAAAAGAAGAAAATATCTTCTTAATTGATTTAAATGTGATGAGTAAAACCCTGTTTGAAGCCATGGGACCGGGAAATTCTAAAAAGGCATTTGTCTATTATCCTGCAAATTCTTATCCCAATCAACCGGATGCTTTGGCAGATGACACTCATTTTAATACGTATGGTGCTTATGAATTGGCGAAATGTGTCGTTAAAAGTATTGTTGATCAAAAGCTGCCTTTGAGTCAATTTATTTCAAAAAATTATAAAGGTTTTGATTTAAATAAACCTGATCCTGTTGGAAAATTCCATTGGCCGGAAAGTATCTTTATGGAAGCTTTAAAACCGGATGGGAATTAATTAAAAATCTATGGTTTTTAAAACTAATGTGTTCTTCTCAAAAGCAGAATCACATACTTAAAGTAACTAAAGTGTTTAAAATCTTTTGTGACTAAATTTAAAAGTTAAAAATGAAAATTAAAAATATAGTCAGTCTTAGTCTCATCTGTTTTGTGTTCGGAAATCTTTCCGCACAAAATCCGTGGCCAAAACCCACGGAGACTGCAAAACCATGGACACGCTGGTGGTGGATGGGAAATGCAGTTAATGAAAAAGGATTAGATAAACAACTGACAACACTTAATCAAGCGGGTTTTGGAGGGGTAGAAATCGTCCCGATTTATGGAACAAAAGGCTTTGAAAATCAGTATATCAATTATCTTTCTCCGGAGTGGATGAAAATGCTTCAGTTCACTACAAACAAAGCAAAAAGCCTGAACATGGGCGTCGATATGTCGGTCGGAACAGGTTGGCCAATTGGCGGACCGCAAGTTAACGAACAGGATGCGGCCACAAAAATGATTGTTCAGAAGTACATGATTTCATCGGGTGAAAAATTTGCAGAAAAAATCATTTTGAAAGATGAAAAAAAGAAGAATTTAAAAACTATAAAACTGGATATTGTAACGGCTTACAATGAAAAAAATGAACCGGTGGTTTTAACAGATAAAGTTAATGCTGATGGGGCTTTAAATTGGAAACCAACGTCAGGAAAATGGATAATCTACGCAGTTTTCGCTGGTAAAACTTTGCAAAAAGTAAAACGTGCTGCTCCGGGTGGAGAAGGCTATACGTTGGACCATTTTTCACCGGAGGCAACCAAAGATTATCTGAAAACTTTCGATAAAGCTTTTGGAAATTCAAACTACGGAATCCGTTCTTTTTTCAATGACAGTTATGAGGTTTACAACGCAGATTGGACGCCGGATTTTTTAAATGAATTTAAGAAGAGAAGAGGATACAATCTAAGTCCATACATTAAATATTTGGTCAGCAATGAGGAGAATGAAATTGCAGGACGGGTAAAATCAGATTACAGAGAAACGCTGAGTGAATTGATTTTAAACAATTTTACCAAAGATTTTACCCATTGGGCGCATTCAAAAAACTCAAAAAATACTAATCAGGCGCACGGTTCGCCGGGAAATTTGCTGGATTTGTATGCAGCAGTTGATATTCCTGAATCTGAAACTTTCGGAAGTTCAATTTTTGAAATCCCTGGATTAAAAAGAGATACTGCGGATATTCAGAAATCAGATATGCCGGATTTTAATATGTTGAAACTTGCTTCTTCGGCAGCGAATGTGACAGGGAAAAAATTAACTTCAAACGAAACTTTTACATGGCTGACAGAACATTTCAAAACCTCCTGGTCACAGACAAAACCAGAAGTGGAACAAGTGTTTTTATCGGGAATTAATCATGTTTTTTACCATGGTACAACGTATACACCGGCGGATGTTCCGTTTCCGGGATGGCTGTTTTATGCGTCGGTAAATTTTGTTCCTGAAAACAGTTTGTGGCCCCATTTGAAGGGTTTAAATTCTTATATCGAACGTACGCAATCTGTTTTGCAGAGCGGAAAATCGGATAACGAATTGCTGATGTACTGGCCTATTTACGACCAATGGGCCAATCCGAAAGGGAAGGAGGTGACATTCAAAGTTCATAATGTTGAAAAATGGTTACAGCCCACTCCAATGTATGAAAATCTGAATAAACTCAGTAAAATGGGGTATTCCTTAGATATGATTTCGGACAAAATGATTGGCGAATCGAAGCCTGAAAACCAGAAGATTCAGGTGTCGGAAGATGGCTCTACATATCAGGTTTTGATTATTCCCGAATTAACTTATCTGCCCGAATCTACTTTAAAAAATATTTTGGATTTGGCTCAAAACGGAGCTGCCATAATTTTTCAAAATGAGCCGAAAGATATTCCCGGAAATTTTGAAGTGGAGAAAAGAAGAGCGCAATTAAAATCTTTATGGAACCAAATCCAGTTTCAAAACCAGGCTGTAAATTTGAAAACGGCGAGCTTTGGAAAGGGTAAAATCATTTTAAGTTCGGATATTGCGAAAGCGTTGGAATATTTAAAAATAGAAAGAGAAAAACTGACTGACACCGGATTGAAATTCGTGAGAAGACAGTTTGACGGTGGAAAATATTATTACATCGTGAATCACACTTCAAAGGAAATTAATCAAAATATTCCTTTAAATTTTGTCGGAAAACAAGTTATCCTAATGAATCCTGAAAACGGAGATTTTGGACTTGCTGAAATTCAAAATAATTCGGTTAGAGTACAGCTGAAATCAGGAGAATCTTTAATTATAAAAGCTTCTGAAAACATAAACAGTTCAATTTCAAAATGGAAATATGTTGAGAAGACAGATTTTCCTATCAATTTAAATCAAAACTGGCAATTAACTTTCAAAGAAGGCGGTCCCGAACTTCCAAAATCAAGAAAATTAAAGAAATTGGAACCCTGGACCAATTTCTCAGAAGATATTGCAACACAGAGCTTTTCAGGAACGGGAGTGTATACGACCACTTTAAATTTGAATAAAAAAAATGCAGACGATTATCTGTTGAAATTTGATAAGCTGTATGAAAGTGCAAAAGTAATTGTCAACGGTCAGGAAGCGGGAATTGTCTGGAGCATTCCTTTTGAAATCAACATTGGAAAATACCTTAAAAAAGGAAAAAATACCATTCAGATTGAAGTTTGTAGTTTAATGGCGAACAGAATCCGTTATATGGATCAAAATAAAATTCAGTGGCGTAATTACCACGAAATCAATTTTGTGAATATCAACTATAAGCCTTTTGATGCATCTAACTGGAAAGTGCAGCCTTCCGGTCTGGATGGCGAAATTAAATTGATTCCAATACATTATTCAAAATAAAATTAAAAGAAATGAATAACAAAATAGTAAAAACATTCGCATTAGGAACTTTGCTGACATTCAGCTTTTCTAATGCTCAGCAGAAACCAAAAGTCGTTTTAGACAATTTTTTCAACAACGAAAAAAAGGAAAATAAAGAAACCAAAGTCCTGGAATCCTGGCATTATACATGGAATGACACCAGCAACGGCGGGTTTTCTTTGTTGGGAGAAATTTTCACAAAACAAGGCGCAGAAATCAGTATGCTGACAACTGCTCCGACCAAAAAAGATTTGAAAAATGCTGGTATTTATATCATTGTCGATGCGGATACTGACAAAGAAGCTTACGGTGGAAAGGCAAATCTGATTGATGCAGCAAGCATCAAAAATTTGGTGGAATGGGTGAACAATGGTGGTGTTTTGGTTTTAATGAGCAACGACAGTGGTAATTCTGAATTTGAACATTTCAACAAACTGGCGGGAGAATTTGGAATTCATTTCAACGATGACAGTTACAACCGTGTTCAGAAAAGAGAATTCGAGCAGGGAAAAGTAATGGTTCCGGCAGGAAATGAAGTTTTTTCTGAGCAGAAATTATATATGAAAGAAGTGGCGACGATTTCAGTGAAAAGTCCGGCGAAAGAATTGCTGTCTGCGGAAGGCAAAAACATCGCCGCCATCGCAAAAATTGGCAAAGGAACTGTCTTTGCATTGGGCGATCCGTGGTGTTATAATGAATACATTGACGGCAAAAAACTACCCGCAGATTTTACCAATTATCAGGGAACTGAGGAGTGGGTAAAGTGGTTATTGAAGCAGACTTCTAAGAAATAATTTCAATAGCGCAATCGATTGAAATTGAGTATTGGAATAATTGGGCAGCTTTGAACTTCGTTCGTAAATTTAGCTAAAAGCATCCGCTTTTTTCACTTATGCCCCTCGTTCCTGCTTTTTGCCTCCGCTTTGCTCCGGCAAAAATAGCTCCACTCAGGTCAGGCTGCAAGCGATTCAACTTAACATCCTTGTCAAGGTTCTAAACCTTGACAAGGATAAAATTCAATAGGAACAGGCTGAAGCCGTTTACGAATAATGAAAATATAGATTGGCTTTAGCCGAAACTTACAAAGCAAAGATTTATGAAAATCAAATATATACTCATCACATCTGCCATTTTTCTATCGCAGCTATTTTCTGCACAGAGACAAATGGAATACCTCAAACGAGGAATTGTTGCCATTCCTGTAGAATCAGGGGTTTTCGTGAGTTGGCGTCTGCTAGGAACAGAGGAGCAAAATACCCATTTTGATTTGTATCGGACTGAAAATAATTCAACTATAAAACTGAATGAAAAACTCCTTTTAAACGGAACTAATTTCTTAGATAAAACTGCTGATAAAGCGAAGAATTATACCTATTTCGTTAAGTCAAATACTCAGGATAAATCAGTTGACAATGATTCTGCAAAATATGTAGCCAATCAAAAACCTTATTTTTCCATTCCCTTAAAAACACCACAAGGTTATACCCCGAATGATGCTTCTGTGGCAGATTTGGATGGTGATGGTGAATATGAAATCATTCTGCATCAAACCGGAAGGTCAAAAGACAACAGTCAGAAAGGTATTACTGATCCACCCATCATCCAGGCTTACAAAATGAATGGTACATTTTTATGGGAAATCAATCTGGGAAAAAATATCAGAGAAGGAGCGCATTATACACAGTTTTTGGTATACGATCTCGATCAGGACGGTAAAGCCGAAATTGTAATGAAAACCGCCGACGGAAGCAAAGACAGCAAAGGAAAATTTATAGGAGACCCGACAAAAAATTACGTCAATGAAAATGGAATGATCCTTTCCGGACCGGAGTTCCTGACTGTTTTTAATGGTGAAACCGGCGAAGAAATTAATACTGTGAACTATGAAGTTCCAAGATTTGCAGGCAGTCTGAATCCAACCGACGAACAAATGACCGAAACCTGGGGCGATGCAAAAGGAAACCGAATCGATAGATTTCTGGGAGCCATTGCTTATCTGGACGGTAAAACACCGAGTGTGATTATGTCGAGGGGGTATTACACCAGAACGGCAATCGCTGCCTGGGATTATAAAGATAAAAAACTCAGTTTGCGATGGCTTTTTGATACCGAAAGTTCAGAAGAAAATAAAAAATACCGCGGACAGGGAAATCATAACCTGAGTATTGCAGATGTTGATAATGACGGAAAAGATGAAATTATCTTCGGTGCCATGACGGTTGATGATAATGGGAAAGTGCTGAACAGTACAGGTTTTGGCCATGGTGATGCGCTGCACGTTGGAGATTTAGACCCATCTAATCCCGGATTGGAGATTTTTGATATTCAGGAAAGATTTGATGATGCAGGTGCACATTTCAGAGATGGAGCTACCGGAAAAGTTTTATGGAAATTACCATCTTTAATTTATAGTAAACAAGGCAAATTTCAGGGACCGGGACGAGGATTATCTTTAAATATAGACCCAAGGTATGAAGGTTCAGAATGTTGGGCTGCAGGAGCTGGAGTTAAAGGGCTTTACGATGCGAAAGGAAAAAAAATCAGTGAGAAGAATCCATCAGTTAATATGGGGATTTATTGGGATGGAGATTTTTTAAGCGAAATTCTAGACGGGACCTCCGTATCAAAATGGGATTGGAATAAAGAAAAATCGGATTTGATTTTTGATGCTAAAGATTTTCAGTGTGAATCCAATAACGGGACCAAGAAAAACCCTTCTTTGGTCGCCGATTTATTCGGGGATTGGCGGGAAGAAGTGATGTACAGAACCTCAGATAATAAGGAACTTCGGATTTTCAGTTCGACAATTCCGACGAAGCACCGTTTGTACACGTTGATGCATAATCCACAATACCGTTTGAGCATCGTCTGGCAAAATGTAGGGTACAATCAGCCTCCCCATACCGATTATTATTTGGATGAATCTGTTTCAAAGGTTCCTGCGCCAAATATTTATACCGTTAAACCTTAATATTTATAGAATTTAAATTTATTTTAAACATTAAGAAGTTTAGAAAAATAGATAATTAATAATTAAAAGAAAGATTAAGAGATTTGACGAAGTCAAAATAATAAGTGTTATGCTTAAAAAATATCTTGATGTTTCCTTAATTAATCTTAACCCTTTAATTTTCTTAATGTTGAAGTTTTTAAAACTAATACATTGTATAATAAAAAATATATATAATTATGAAGAAAGTATTAATGAAAGGCGCTTTTTATGCGTTGATTATTGGAGTTTTATCTTCTTGTTCAGTTCAGAAAGAAACAAGGGCAAAGAACGTTAATCTTCCGGATAAAAAAGAAGTGTTGGAAGTTTCACGAAGAGCAAATCAATATTTTATGAACAAATGGCCGGATCCGGGAAAGGAAGTTGTCGGCAAAAAAGTATGGCCGAGCAATCTTTGGACGCGGGCTGTTTATTACGAGGGATTAATAGCATTATATAAAGTAGATCCTAAAAAAGAATATTACGATTACGCCATCGACTGGTCTCAAAAGCACAATTGGGACATGATGCGCGGAACCTACACCCGAAATGCCGACAATCAGGCTTGCGGACAAACATATTTAGACCTTTACGAGATTGACGGAAGGAAAAATCCGGAAAGAATAAAATTAGTGAAAGCCTCGATGGACAGTATGATCACCTCCAAAAAATCAGATGACTGGTGGTGGATTGATGCACTTCAGATGGGAATGCCAATTTTTACAAAACTGGGCAGAATTACGGGTGAGCAAAAGTATTTCGATAAAAACTACGAGATGTATGCTTTTACCAAATATAAGCATGGCGGAAATGGTTTGTACAACCCAAAAGATAAACTTTGGTGGCGAGACAAGAGTTTTGTTCCGCCTTATAAAGAACCTAACGGTGAAGATTGCTACTGGAGCCGCGGAAACGGTTGGGTAGTTGCTGCTTTGGTACGTACGCTGGAGGACACGCCAAAATCCGACCCACATTATCAGGAATATTTGCAGGATTATAAAGATTTGTTATCAGCTTTGCTGCCCATCCAAAGAGAAGATGGCTTTTGGAATGTAAGTTTACATGACCCAAACAATTTCGGGGGCAAGGAAATGACGGGAACCGCTCTGTTTGTATATGGAATGGCGTATGGAATCAATAAAGGTTTAATTGATAAGAAAACGTATTTACCCATTGTTGTGAAGGCCTGGAATGCAATTGCAAAAGATTCGGTTCAGCCTAATGGATTTCTGGGCTGGGTACAGGGAACAGGAAAAGAACCTAAAGACGGTCAGCCACTTGCTGTTGACAAAGAACCTGATTTTGAAGATTATGGTTTAGGCTGCCTGTTACTTGCTGCCAGTGAAGTGTATAAATTGAAGTAACGTTTTTATTACCATAAATTTCACAGATTTGCACAACTGATTGCGTCTAATTTGACAACTTAAATAAAGTATAGCATAAACATCTGTGTAGATCTGAGAAATCTGTGGGAAATCAATAAAGTCGGACTTTAGCTTACTATAAATAAGAATCAACCTAAGGCTTTAGCCAAATTTTATAGTTTTGGCTAAAGCCAACAATAGAATGTACCTTAGTAAATGGGCTAAAGCCCATTTCTATTGATGTTTTTTAGAGAACTGAATTAATTTTAATAGATGATTTCAAGTATTGAACTTTTAATTCTTTGTTTGGCTACATCGAATCATTGATTAAAAAAAAAAAGAATTATTATTGTAAACATGACACTACAAGATGCGCAATCGATTTCATAGTATTAATTTTCAAATTCAATCCATAAGATAAAATTATGAATGCATTATTAGGAGTTTTTTTTCATTTCTTAGGAGGCTTTTCTTCAGGGAGTTTTTATTTGCCCTATAAAAAAGTAAAAGGCTGGTCATGGGAAACGTATTGGCTGATAGGAGGCGTTTTTTCCTGGGTCATCGTTCCGCCATTGGCTGCCTTTATGACCATTCCTGATTTTTGGGAAATCATTCAGAGTGAAAGTTCTTCCATATTGGGACTGACGTTTTTGTTTGGTGCTTTGTGGGGAATTGGCGGTTTTACTTATGGTTTAGGAGTCAGATATTTGGGTGTTGCGCTTGGGAGCAGCATTATTTTGGGACTTTGTATGATATTCGGATCATTGGTTCCTTCTATTTATTATGAATTTTCTCCGCAAACAGGAAAAGACAATATCGGTTTACTGTTTTCCAGCAATTGGGGACAGTTTGTGTTATTGGGACTTCTGGTTTGTGTTATTGGAATCGTCATCAGCGGAAAAGCAGGGATGATGAAGGAAAAAGAGCTGCAAACCGGTTCAATAGATCCTCATGGTGTAGAAGTAAAAACGGAATATAAATTCGGGTTGGGAATAATAGTTTCCATCATTTCCGGTGTTTTAAGTGCATGTTTCAATTTCGGACTGGAGGCAGGAAAGCCAATGGCCATTGTAGCCAATGAAGCCTGGAAACTAGCAAATCCGGGACAGGGAGAATTTCTTTTTCAAAATAATGTAACCTATGTGGTTGTTCTTTGGGGCGGGATGGCAGTCAATCTGATCGGCTGTCTGTATTTGGCTTTTAAAAATAAATCTTACACCGACTATACTAAGAGAAATGTACCTGTTGCAAAAAATATCATCTTCTGTGCGCTTGCCGGAACCATGTGGTTTTTACAGTTTTTCTTTTATGGTATGGGTGAAAGTAAAATGGGAAATGGGGCGAGCTCGTGGATTTTACACATGGCATTTATTATCTTCATTGCTAATTTGTGGGGAATCATTATTAAAGAATGGAAAGGAGTTTCCAAAAGAACCATTACTACCATTGCTGTTGGAATGATCGTCATGTTTATTTCTATTTTGATGGTAGGGTATGGCAATTCCTTAAGATAGCCTTCCCCCTGTTTCATTGACGGTTTCACAATATCTATTCATATAGTTTCAGAGTTAAAAAATAACTCAATAAGGCACTGATTGTTTCAGTGTCTTTTTATTTAAAAGCAATTAACTCTAAAAAAAGGGGATCTGTTTGAAATAGGAATTTATAATTCACGGTTTAGTTAAGTATTTTATTGAATGATTGATAATTTACACGTGATTTGTTGATTATTTTAAAATATAACTTAAATATTTGCAGTTAATTGTGGTAAATTATGAATATTGCAATACAGGATATTGCAGGATGCCCGGATTTTTGTAACGGTGTATTTTGGTAACATAAAAATTAACATATGTCTTTGATAGTTAAACACAAAAATATAAAGCGAATAGTCTTTCCGGCATTTATGCTTTCAACAAGTTTTGTCTGGGGGCAAAAGGCGGTAAACGATACTGTGAAAAACACAAAAGATATTGAGGAAGTAGTTGTTATCGGTTATGGTAAAGTTAAGAAGTCAGACTTAACAGGATCTGTTTCTTCAGTTTCTGCAAAAGATTTAGCAGCTACACCGGCAATGAACGCTTTACAGGCACTGCAGGGAAGAGCTGCAGGTCTGAATATTGTGACTGCAGGCGGTGCCCCGGGAGCCAGCGCCAATGTTACGATCAGGGGAGGTTCTTCCATTACCCAAAGTTCTGATCCACTTTATATTGTAGACGGTTTCCAAATGGATAACGCTTTGAATGTGATTAATCCTAATGATATTGAAAGTATCGACGTACTAAAAGGAGCTTCTGCGATTGCCATTTACGGAGCCCGTGGTTCCAACGGTATTATTGTTATTAAAACTAAAGGTGGTAAAAAAGGAAGAACGGTTATCAACTATAATACGTTCATGTCATTTGATATGCTTTCAAAGAAACTGGATATGCTCTCAAATCCGGAACAATATGTAAAGTATCAGTACGAATTGGGAATGCTTCAGTCTAAGCCATCAGCGTGGAGTAATGTTTTTGATAATAATTTGGGGACAGATTCACCAGGGTTTTATTCCGGAGCCTATCAGAGAATTGCCAATCGCTACGGGTCTGCTTCTGCATTAGACTGGCAGGAGAAAATGTTGGGCGGAACGGGAGTAACTCAGAACCACAACATAAATATTTCTGCAGGAAATGATAAAACACAGGCATTCATTAGTTATAATTACAATAAGCAGGAGGGTCTGCTTCAAAATTTTAACGAAACAAGAAATTCATTACGTGCCAATATCACTTCGGAATTGTATAAAGGAGTAAGAGTAGATTTCAATACCATGTTTACGAACAATTCTGTAAACGGGGGAGGAGCCTATTCCGGGATGAAAAAAATTCTTCTTCAGCCTATCACCGGAGGTACATTGTTTACTCAGGATCAGCTGTTCAACAATCAGACTTTTCCGGATTTTTCAGCGTTAGATTCCGGTTTCGATACAGAAAATCCATTCATAGAAAATCAGGCATCTACTTCCAACAAGCGTACAAGAACATTCGTAGCCAATGCAGGGGTCGAATTTGATTTCCTGAAAAACTTTACATGGAGAACTGCCGGACAATATAGCTGGACAAACAGTAAATCAACATCTTTTTCAGATCAGAATTCCCGTGCCTTTCTTACAGATCCTGTCAACACAGGGATTAACGGAAATATCGCCAATGCGGAAACATTCCGTTATCAGATTACCAATACTTTAAATTATAATAAAACTTTTGGTGAAAAACATAAAGTAAATGCTTTAATCGGGAACGAAATCTGGTATGAAGAATCCGAAGGAAGCAGCATGAAACTTACAAAATTCCCATATCCTAATTTCGGATTAGATGATATTGCCAACGCAACGGTAGCTGATAAAAATACAGACCGATCAAGTATGAGCTTACTTTCCTATTTTGCCCGTGCGAATTACAATTATGATAATCGTTATTTAATTACAGGAACAATACGTGCGGACGGTTCTTCAAAATTTGCGAAGGATATTCGTTGGGGATATTTTCCATCAATAGCAGGTGCTTGGCGCGTTTCTCAGGAAAACTTCTGGAAAGATCATAAGATCAATAATTTTGTTAATGATTTTAAATTAAGAGTGGAATACGGGGCCACTGGTAATAACGGGGTTGCTAATCATTTATGGAGAACCAATGTTCTGCTTACAGATTACCCGATGAACAATATCCAGGGATATCCTGCCTATGTTACAAGCACAAACTGGGGAAATCCATATCTTCAGTGGGAAGAACTGAGAACAACCAATATTGGGATAGATTTGGCTCTTTTTAGTAACAGAATTAAATTAACTTCCGAATGGTATAATAATAACGTCAGCAAAATGCTTTTTGAAAGTGTACTTCCCGTTTCCTCAGGCTATTCAAGACAATATCAGAATATTGGTTCTATGAGAAACAGAGGAATGGAATTCACATTAAATACCATCAATTTAAAATCAGAAAATTTCAGATGGACAACAGACCTTAATATTTCTTTCAATAAATCTAAAGTTCTTTCTCTTGAAAACGGACAACTGAATAAAACGTTCAGTGTCGGAGGAAGCAGAACGGGAATGGTAACCTATTATGCAACTGTGGGAGAAGAATTGGGTGATATGTACGGATATGTTTATCAGGGAGTTTACACGACTGATGATTTTACCCAAAATCCAGATGGATCATTAACCTTAAACCCAGGTGTTGTAAAGCCTGCCAACGGAACTCCTAAACCGGGAGATATGAAATTTGCTGCTGATAATGAAGCGGGTGATCAGTTTACAAGAAAAATGCAGAAGATAGGAAACGGTACTCCGGATTTTATCGGGGGAATCAGCAATAACTTCTCCTACAAAGGCTTTGACCTGGCTGTGTTTATGAAATTTAGCGTTGGTAATGATATTTATAACGCAACCAAGCAAAGTTTAAGTCCATACGCCATGTTCCAGAATGCTCCTTCAGAATTCGGAAACAATTATTATCATTTGATTGATCCTAATACGGGACAGGCAACAACAAATTTGGTTAGGCTTAAAGAGCTGAATCCTGATGAAGGTTCAAGACTGTGGAGCTTAAGCAATACAAATACTGCAAATATTGCCTACCCATCATCGTATTATGTAGAAGACGGTTCTTATCTGAGAATTGCCCAGGTAACATTAGGATACTCTTTTCCTAGAGAATTTTTAAATAAAGTGATGCTAACCAATGCCCGTATCTATTTTACCGTTAATAATCTGGCGACAATTACAGGGTACTCAGGGTATGATCCTGAAGTTTCGGCGGCAAGCGGGGTAACTGTGACACCTGGATATGACAGCTCTACATATCCTCGTTCACGAAGCTATGTTCTTGGTCTTAACTTAACTTTCTAATACTATTTAAATCATGAAAAATATACATAAAACTCCCGTATTGCTAAGAAAACTGGTCATTCTTCCCTCAATTTTCGTCGCCGTTTTAGCGATGAATTCATGCAGTGACGATTTTCTGGATCAGCCTGCCTACAATTCATTGGATACAGAATCTGTATTTAAGAATATAGATACTGCAGAGATGTTTGTTCTGGGTTGTTACAGAGGTATAGTTCCAACTGAAATGTATTATCAGCTGGGAGCGGGAGACACCGTAACCCACTCTTCAGAAGATGGCTCTACCAATAATTCCAAGTATAATATTGCCAATTACAAGTATGATGCCTATACTCCGAATACGGTAACAGGAATTTACGCTGCGATGTATGCCGTTATTGAAAGAACAAATATTGCCGTGAGCGGGTTAAGCAAAATGGAAGCCAGCACAAAACGTGATGCTTTACTGGCTGAGGTTAAGGCTATTCGTGCATTTTGTTATTATAATTTAATTCGGGTGTACGGAGATGTTCCTTCCGTTTTTAAACCTTTGGATGAGATGGATCCTAATGATCCGAATACATTATATCCAAAACGTACTTCAAGAGACGAAATTTACGATCGCATCATTACTGATCTTCAGGAATCTGTAGGTAACATTCCAAATTTTGGTCAAAGTGGCTATGCAACAACAGAGCGTTTAACAAAACAGGGAGCTAATGCCTTATTGGCGAGAATCGCTCTCTATGCCGCAGGGTATTCCCTTCGTTGGGACCTGAATACCGGAAGTGGGGCGATGATGTCGCGCCGCAGTGATAACAGCAGGATTCAGCAGTTATACCAGATTGCGGATAATGCGTGTGCTGCTATTATTAACGGAGGAACAAACTCTTTGGTACAGGCTCAGGGCGGCAAAAGTGGTTTCGAAGCGTTATGGTTCAATTTCTGCCAGAGAAAATTTTCAGTGACAAACTCAGAAATCCTTTGGCAGGTTGCTGAATACGGAGCAAATACAAATTCATCTTTTGGAGTATATGCCAATGAAGGTTCCCGTGGAGGAGCATATGGATCGAGAAAGACATTACAATTCATTCTTCCAAGTTATTATTTATCTTTTAATCAGGGAGATAGCCGTAGAGACGTTTCTTGTACTTCTTACAGTGTCTATTTCTTAAATAATGGTAATGCAGGTGATACCTGGGTGAATGCCGGAACTACCTATTCCTGCATCCTGTCAGGTAAATTCAGGATGGGATGGTGTATTGCGCCTCAGGCGGCAGATGCACGAAATTTAAATATTCCTGTTTTAAGATATGCAGATGTTTTATTAATGTATGCAGAAACTCAAAATTACTTAAACGGAGGCCCTACTGCTGCGGGAACTTCTGCTTTTATGCAGGTAAGAAACCGTGCCGGAATCGGAAGTGTACCGGTTCCTTCCGGCCAGCAGGCATTTGAAGCCGCTATTGTTCAGGAGCGTAAATGGGAATTTGCGGGAGAGTTTAACCTTCGTACAGATTTGATCAGAATGAATCGTTTGGCAAGCGAAATTGAGGCAACAAAACAGGCGATGAAAAACTTGTCAAACAAAACGGGAGCCTATGCAAATACACCTGTTTACCGACTCTATAAACTCGAAAAAAATGCACAGATCTATGGTGATCCGTTTTTGGCATTAAAATATATTGATATAACGAGCCCCGCAGAAATTGCAGTCATTACTAATGTTCCAACGGGTTCTGCAGATTTCGACAATTATCAGATTGCATTAAGAGCTATTGTAGCAGCACACGGGCAAGCCACAGCAATAGATGATAAATGGTATCCTACGAATATGTTCCAGGCTTACAACAGTACATTTAACAGCAATGCGAAAAAGACAGCCGGATTTTTAGGAGGTGCTGCAGGCCAGCTTCAGATCGGCAGTATCATCTATACCAAGCCAACAGGTTCAGCAGAAAACGGAGGAACATATCCGAATTGGATAGAAGGGGGAGGAGACGGTCTTTTCTATGGATTCGTACCAAATAAAACAGAATTGTTGCCTTTTGCTGCGCAGTCTGCAGGTCATCCGTTAGTAGATAACCCAAATCTGAGTCAATTACCCGGATATTAATTCAAATAAAATTTACCATTAAGAAATTTAATAGATATGATTTAAAGGTTAAGCTAAAATAGTATGCTTTAAAAACATCTTGGATGTTCCTTAATAGATCTGAACCTTTTAAATTTCTTAATGTTTAAAATAAAAACAACTATTAGCACAAAATTATTAATCAAAATAATCTGAATCAGATTGATATAAGATAATTATACTTAAACGTTAATTTATCTTTAAATACAGTATTTACCAGTATAGTACGGGATGCTGTAAAAGATATTACAGTCTAATTTTGGATAGAAATTCAGAAATATAAGTAAACAAATGGAAAAAGTTAAAACATTCAAATACGTAGACTATTTATGGGACGAAAACAAAGCAGCATCTTTAGGAAATGACCAGGTGGCTTTATTTTTATACCGCTCAAATATATTAGGGGCAGATTTAAGAATCACGAATTATGGAGGAGGTAATACAAGTTGCAAAACCATCGAAAAAGATCCGCTAACCAACGAAGAAGTTGAGGTGATGTGGGTAAAAGGTTCAGGTGGTGACATCGGAACTCTGACAAGAAAAGGAATTGCCGGATTATACACACAAAGATTAAGAAACCTGAAAAATGTGTACCAAGGCTTAGCAGATGAAGACAGAATGGTAGGCTTATTCAATCACTGTATTTTTGATCTGGAAAGCAAAGCGCCTTCTATTGATACGCCTTTACATGGTTTACTTCCATTCAAACATATCGATCATCTTCATCCCGATGCCTTAATTGCGGTAGCTGCGGCAAAAGACAGTGAAAAAATTACCAAAGAAATCTGGGGCGACACCATGGGTTGGGTTCCCTGGCAGCGTCCGGGCTTTGATTTAGGATTACAATTGGAAAAATGTTTAAACGATAATCCTGGAATCAGAGGAATTGTTTTAGGAAGCCACGGACTATTCACCTGGGGAGATACTTCTTACGAATGTTACATCAACAGTTTGGAAGTTATCGAAACAGCCTCTGAATATATCGCAAAAAAAATCGAAGAAAACGGACAGGTTTTTGGCGGACAAAAAGTGGAATCTCTTCCTGCTGAAGAACGTAAAAACAAAGCAGCACAATTGATGCCTTTGTTGAGAGGGTTAGCATCTTCTGAAAGCAGAATGGTTGGTCATTTTACCGATAGCGATGTGGTGATGGAATATATCAACAGCAATGATCTTGAGCGTTTAGCGCCACTAGGAACTTCTTGTCCTGATCACTTTTTAAGAACAAAAATTCAACCGTTAGTGTTGACTTTAGATAAAAATGAAGATGTAAGCGATTCTAAAGCTATTTTAGATAAATTAAACCCTCTTTTCGAACAGTACAGACAGGAATACAAAGAATATTACGAAACTTGTAAACATTCAAACAGCCCAGCAATGCGTGATCCGAATCCGGTAATCATCATTTATCCGGGGGTAGGAATGTTCAGTTTTTCAAAAGATAAGCAGACAACGCGTGTTGCCAGTGAATTTTATGTCAATGCAATCAACGTAATGCGTGGAGCAGAAGCCATTTCGGAATATACATCTTTGCCAAGACAGGAAGCTTTTGACATCGAATATTGGCTGCTTGAAGAAGCAAAGCTGCAGAGAATGCCGAAAGAAAAACCGCTTTCAAGAAAAATAGCGATCGTAACCGGAGCAGGAGGCGGAATCGGACAAGCCATTGCTGACAAAATGGTTCAGGAAGGGGCAGTTGTCGTTTTTACAGATTTAAATCAGGAAGCTTTAGATACTGTCACGGAAAAATACAGCAAAGATCAGGCGGTAGCCGTTACTTGTGACGTGACCAGTGAAGATGCCATTGCAAATGCTTTTAAAGAAACTGTTTTAGCATTTGGTGGAGTAGATATTCTGGTTCATTCTGCAGGTTTAGCGATTTCTAAATCATTGGAAGACACCACAACAAAAGACTGGGATTTATTAGAGGATGTTTTGGTAAAAGGTCAGTTTTTGATCGCGAAAAATGGAGTGGAGATCATGAAAAAGCAAAATTTAGGCGGAGATATCGTAAATATAGCCAGTAAAAACGGCTTGGTTGCCGGACCAAACAATGTTGCTTATGGAACTGCAAAAGCAGCTCAACAGCACATGACAAGATTATTGGCCGCTGAATTGGCCGCAGATAAAATCCGTGTTAATGTAGTAAATCCTGACGGAGTGATTGTGGGAAGCAAAATCTGGGAAGGAGCCTGGGCAGAAGGCCGCGCAAAAGCAAACGGAATTTCTGTTGAAGAACTCCCAGCATTTTACGCAAAAAGAAATTTATTAAATGAAATTATTCTTCCTGAAGACATCGCCAACGGCGTTTTCGCTTGTGTTGCAATCTTAGATAAAACAACAGGAAACATCATCAATGTAGATGGAGGAATGGCAAATGCCTTCCCAAGATAATATATTAAAAAATTTAACCACAAAAGTCACAAAAGTTCACAGGTAATTGAAAGGAATTCTAGAAAAGATCAAAAAAGCTTAGGCAATATTTCATTTTTCTTTTCCTTTTTTGAACTTTTGTACGTAATATTAAATAAAAGCTTTTGTGACTTTTGTGGTAAAATAAATTTAAAAATCAAACCATGATTATAGGAAAAGATATCATTGAACAATACAATAAAAGCGAAATTGAAAACTTTACAACAGATTTCGATTTTCTACAAAATAAACTAACAAAATCAGGCGCCAATGTTGCGGAGATTGTCAACAAAATTGCTGATTTCCAGGTAGCTATTCCGAGTTGGGCTTTAGGAGCGGGAGGAACCCGTTTTGGAAGATTTTCTTACGGTGGCGAACCTTCTTCTTTAGAACAAAAATTAGATGACGTTGGATTAATTCACGCTTTAACACATTCTGCGGGAGCTGTTTCTTTGCACATACCTTGGGATATTCCGGGTGATGTGAAAGCGATTAAAGAAAAAGCTGCGTCTCATGGACTAGTTTTTGACGCCATGAATTCTAACACATTCCAGGATCAGGCCGGAGCAAAACATTCCTACAAATTCGGTTCTTTGAACGCTGTTAATGAAGATTCAAGAGCTTACGCTGTAGAACACAACAAAGAAGTAATCAGAATAGGAAAAGAATTAGGCTCAAAGAGCTTAACCGTTTGGTTGGCAGACGGAGCAAGTTTTCCGGGGCAGTTGAATTTCCAAACGGCTTTGTCAAATACTGAAAAAAGCTTACAAGAAATCTACGCAGGAATGCCTGAAGACTGGAAGCTTTTCATTGAATATAAACCTTATGAACCCAATTTCTATTCAACAACCATCCAGGATTGGGGAACATCGTTTATGCTGGCCAATGCTTGTGGAGAAAGAGCTTACACGTTGGTAGATTTGGGTCATCATTTACCAAATACCAATATTGAGCAAATTGTTGCCACCTTAATGTACAAAGGAAAATTGGGTGGATTCCACTTCAACGACAGCAAATATGGAGATGATGATTTAACGGTGGGTTCTATTAAACCTTATGCTTTATTCTTGATTTTTAATGAGTTGGTGTACGGGATGGAAAACAATCCAAACAATCCTTATCCAGCCTGGATGATCGATGCAAGCCACAACATCAAAGATCCGTTGGAAGACCTATTACAGTCTCTGGAAGCTATTTTAATTGCTTATGCTCAGGCACTTTTGGTTGATCAAAAAGCATTAAAAATGGCGCAATTAAACAACGATGTCGTTGCAGCGCAGGATATTTTGCAGAATGCGTACAGAACAGATGTTCGTCCGTTACTAAGAGCAGCAAGATTGCAGACAGGAGCGGCTTTAGATCCAATCGCAGCTTACAGAAGCTTAAAGGTAAGAGAAAATTTAATTACCGAAAGAGGATTAGAAACCAAAGCAACCGGATTATAAAATCCTGTTTTAAAATTGATAATTCAGCTTTTGAGTGCAATCGAAAGTTTTTATTATATGTATCCTTATATTTTTATCATTAAGGTTGAAAGTGTTTAGATGAGTAGGATTTTAGGCATTGCTGCTTTAAGAAATGAGTGGATTTTTTCTTGTTGCATCTTACAATCTGAACACTCCTTAATGGTTGAAAATAATATTTAAATGAAAATCTAATTACAATTAATTGTATTACTTTGCTAAGTGAAACGCCTTGCGATCTTAAAAACGTATAGTAGTCAAAAAATCTTTGCGAACTTTGCGTTATAAAAAACAGATAAGTGTTAGTGAAAAATTTCGCTAATTTGTGTTTAGATGAAGAGATTGCTTCGTCGCTTATGAACTGTGTTCGCAGACCTTCAGTCTGTTCGCAATGACAAAAAATAAATTCATCACAAGAATGTCTAAAAAAAAGAAGGTAACCATAGTATTTGATATTGGAAAAACCAATAAAAAGTTCTTTTTATTTGATAAAAACTATAAAGAAGTTGTTCGTGAATATACAGAATTACCGCTCACAACTGATGAAGATGGTTATCCTACGGAAGATCTTGCAGCCCTTCAAAACTGGATAAAAGATAATTTTAATGCCATTCTTGACAATGAAAAATACGAAGTAAAAGCCATCAATTTTTCCACGTATGGAGCGAGTTTTGTGCATCTGGATCAGAAAGGAAATGTTCTGACACCTTTGTACAATTACACCAAGCCGATGGATGATGAAATTCTTGATCTATTTTATGAAAAGCATGGAAGCAAACTGAAAATTGCCCGCGAAACAGCATCACCTCAAGCAGGAATGCTGAATTCTGGCCTGCAATTATTCTGGTTGAAATACAAGCATCCGGAAATATTCAGAAAAATCCGTTACAGTCTACATTTACCCCAGTATTTATCGTATTTGTTTACCGGGATTTGTGTGTCGGAATTTACTTCAATAGGCTGCCACACGAATTTGTGGGATTACGACAAAGCTGATTACCACGACTGGGTGTATGAGGAAGAAATAGATGCTTTATTGCCGCCAATTGTACCGACTTCTGCGAGCATCAATACTTCTTACCGAAACAAAAAAATTAAAATCGGTGTTGGAATTCACGACAGTTCTTCAGCGTTATTACCTTATATTTTAAGCAAAAAAGAACCTTTTTTATTAGTTTCAACAGGAACATGGAGTATTTCTTTAAATCCATTTAATGATGAAAGTCTTACCGATGAAGATATAGAAAACAATTGCCTGAATTATATGCGCATCGATGGAAAACGCGTAAAAGCCTCCCGTTTTTTCATGGGAAATGAATATAAAATTCAGGTTGAAAAATTATGTGCGTATTACGGAAAAGAATATGGTTTCCACAGAGAAGTGCAGTTTGATCAGGATTTGTATCTGCGTTTAATGAAAAATAAAAATATCTATTTTCGCTTTGAAGGAATTATTTTAAAACGGAAAATGATTACCGCAACAGATTTAAATTCATTTGCAACTTTTGAAGAAGCCTATCATCAATTGATGATCGAACTGATGGATTTACAGATTCATACGATCACAAATGCCATTGGAAATTCAGAAATTACAAATATTTACATTGATGGGGGATTCACCGATAATGATGTATTTATGAAACTGATGTCTCACCATTTTCAGCATTATAATGTGATGTCTACACATTCTCCGTTAGGTTCTGCGTTGGGAGCTTCCATGGTGATTTCCAACAAGAAAATAGACGAAACTTTTTTACAGCAGCATTATCAGATGAAAGTGCTTCAACCGTTAATTCTTAATTTATAAATCATGTCATTTCCATTTGATACCCGTTATGCTTCGCTTGAATTGTTGATTAAAAAAGCAAAAAAAAGAATGCCCCGCTTCGCGTTCGAATATCTCGATGGCGGCTGTAATGAAAACATTAACAGAGACAGGAATACAAGCGAATTGCGGGAAGTTTTGCTTCGTCCGCGATATCTAAATAATAATTATGCGGAAGCCAATATGGAAACCGAATTGTTTGGAGTTAAATATTCCGCACCTTTTGGAATTTCTCCGGTTGGTTTGCAAGGTTTGATGTGGCCCAATGCACCCGAAATTTTAGCAAAAGCAGCTTTCAAACATAATATTCCTTTCATTTTAAGTACGGTTACGACAAGCAGTCTTGAGCGGATTTCTGAATTAACGGAAGGAAAAGCCTGGTATCAATTATACCATCCGAGAGAAGAATGGCTGCGTGACGATATTCTCGACCGTTGCGAAGCTTCAGGATATGACGTGTTGTGCGTGTTATCTGATGTTCCAACTTTCGGATACAGAGCAAAGGAAATCAGAAATGGTTTGGCAATGCCGCCTCAATTGAATTTCAGAAACGTTTCCCAGGCGTTGGCAAAACCGGAATGGTGTCTGGAAATACTGAAACATGGCGTTCCCGGTTTTAAGACCATGGAAAAATACATGGATAAAAATATGGGTGTGAAGCAATTGGGACAGTTCATGAATTCCACTTTTTCCGGTAGATTAAATTCAGACAGAATAAAAGCTATCCGTGATAAATGGAAAGGGAAATTGGTCATTAAAGGCGTTGCATCAGATGAAGATGCTGCAGAAGCTGTTCGTTTAGGGTTCGACGGAATGATTATTTCAAACCATGGCGGAAGACAATTGGATGCAGGAGAATCTACGATTGCTGTTGTGAAAGACATCAGTGAAAAATACAAAGGTCAAATCAAAATAATGATGGACAGCGGCGTAAGAACCGGTCCGGATGTTGCCCGCGCTTTGAGCTGCGGCGCAGAATTTACCTTTATGGGAAGAACATTTATGTATGCAGTTGGTGCCTTAGGCGATAAAGGAGGGGATCATATTATTGAAATGCTTAAAATGCAGTTCAGACAGGTGATGGAACAGGTTTGTTGCGAAAAACCGGAGGATTTACAAAACTTCAGAGTGAAGTAATTTTTGATATGAAGATGGAAGATGGAAGATGGAAGATGGAAGTCGGAAGTTTAAAGTTTATAGAATAAATTTATCAATAGAAATGTGCTTTAGCCCGTTTTTCATTGTAAAAAATTCTGATTGGCTTTAGCCAAAACTTATCATTCTGTTGCTGGTTTCAAAATATTTTAAACGCAAAGATTAGTTTTAAGAACACATAATTTTAAGAAGCAAAGTAAGGCGACAAAGTCGCTGATGAAGCTAGCTTCGTAAGAATCAATTTATTGATTCCATTTTTTGCTAACTTAAAATATTCAGGATCTTAAATAAAACTTTGCGTCAAAAAACTAAGCAGGGCAAAATAAAAATTCGCAAAGACAACCTTGCGAATTTTGTTTATTACAATTTAGAAGTTTATTTCTTCTTCTCAGATTTCACAGCCTGTCTTGCCAACAATTTCCAGTCGTTTTTCATTTTTGCCCAAACCAACAATACATCTAATGTTACATCACCTAGAGCTTTTCCAGAATCAGCAGTCGTTGCATAAAAATGGTGGCGAACAATTGCTGTATTGCCGACAATATTGATCGTTTGATCGGTAATATCAATGGTTACAAAATCTGATTTTTTACTGACTAATTTATCGACAAATTCTGCTGAGTCGTCTATGTGACCTCCTGAATGCCCATACGTTAATTCCGGTAAAATCAAAGATTCTAAGGCCGATTTTTCACCGCTTATCATTGCTGATCTTAATTTTTCAGCAGCATCAGAAACCGCGTCTTTATCATTCTTTTTCTGTCCGAATACAGAAAGTGCCATTAAAAAAGTCGTGGCAAAAATTAATTTTTTAATCATAATTAAGCAATATTTAAGTAGTAAGCTTATATAGTAGGTATTAAAATGCAATCGATTGCGCTTTTAATTTTAAAAAAAATCTACAAAGAATCCCTTTGAATAAATTTAAAAACATTATTTACAGATTCCTTTTTATTTTTTAAAATCATATAGGCTGCGGATTCTCCCATGGCTTTAAAATCTGTAGTAATCACAGTAATTCCAAGCAATTCTTTAAGCGGAGTTTCGTTGTAGGAAATAATGCCGATGTCTTCACCCAATTTCAGATTTTTCTGTCTGATTTGTTTAACTAAATTCACCAGATCACGTTCCCGAATGGTGATGAAAATATCCTTATCCTGCAGTTCCATGTCGGGATAAATTTCGTCAAGAATTTCATAATCAAGCTTAAAATCCTTACAAAACTTCTCAAAACCACGCACAATACGGAAAGGATAGGGGTGAATGGATTTATCGGGATACACTAAAATTATTTTTTCATATTTCTTTATTTTATCTAAACCTTCTTTTAAAGCGTTGTAGATATCATGTTCGAAATCCTGAAAAATAGAGCCGTATTCCCCGGAAATATTAGGCTTGGTATTATCCAGCAATAGTAATTTATTTTTCGGTATTTGTTCAATCATATCCAACACCTGCTGTGTGGAGCTGGTGTGCTTAGACTGTTCATCCCTAAAATGGGGCATGATCACATAATAATCGAATCCGCCCAGGTTCTTTTTTAAGGAATTAATGAAAAGTGTTTCGTCACAATGATAAATATACATCTCAACATTGCCTTTGGTACCGATTGCATTGACGAAATAATTATAGATCATCATTTTATAAGTGCTCGGCTTATTGATTAGAAAGAAAATATTGATGACATCATTTTTATTAATACGGGAGATATAATAACCTTTTCCCTTTACAGATTCTATAATTTGCCTTTTCCGGAGCTCTTTATAAGCTTTTTCTACAGTATCTCTTGAAAGAAAGCAGGATTCGCTGAGTTCATTTATAGAAGGAATCTTTTCCCCAATTTTGATCTCCCCACTGTCAATTCCATTAAGGATAGAATCTACAATCTGTTTGTATTTAGGAACTCGGGAATGCTCATTGATTATTATTTCAAATGTTTCTGACATGATATTAAGATAGGAGATATTTGTTTCAGTTTAAAAATAATTCAAAAGTTACGAACGGTGTAAGGCAAGTTACAAAAATTTTATAATAACTTTTTTGATATGCTTTTAATGATTGTAAATGTTTACATATTTATTATAATTGTGACTATCCCGGTATATAATATAACGGAAAAATACAATTTTAGTATATAAAGGTGTAAAAACTTAAGTATAGCTTACTATAATAAAGCCGTTTGATTATACTTAATCTGAAGTTTATTTCCTGTAAAGCAAAAAAACACAAAAATGGATTTTGGAATTAAATTTTAGTGTTTATAATTTCAAAGACAAAAGAGGTAGACGTTTCGAACTTTCCTCCCTGCGTGGCTCCGAATAGAAATTTAGGGGTCTTACCGTCTTTGTCCATTAAAATCATGGGGCGTTCTAATCTCCCGAATCGTTTTAAATGATTAGGTGGTGCAGGCTCCTTAATATAAGTTTTCATATTAAGATAAGCGATTTCCGGTTGGGACCATTGAAGACCGTTCCTGGAAGTTAGATGTAAACCGTATTCATGATTAAAAAATCCCATATCACGGGCCACTATATGGAATTTCCCGTTTTGTTTCCAGATAAAGGCATCTTCCAGCTGGGCATTGCCGGGCAGCAATGAAAAATCAATGATAGGATTTTCCTTTATTTTCTCATACGGACCTGAAGGGTGATCAGCCTTTGCCAGTCCATATTTTCGGTTTCCCCTTACCGGACCTTTCTGATTTTCATATTCTTCAGTGTTCCATGATTTATAAAAAAGCCAGAATTTGCCGTCATTTCCTTTTATAAAAGCTGGGTTTGTAGTACAATGGTCATCCCACGAGCCTTTTTCTCCGGGAAGAAGCAGCGGTTTTTCAGGCCTTATCCAATCTCCGTCAAGGGTTTTTGAAGTGGCAAGGCCTATTCTTTTGGTATTTGTTTTTCCATTTTGGTTGCCCATGTAGAAAAGATAATATTCGTCTTCTACTTTGGTAATTAAAGGATTATGACAAGTGGTGGCATCCCAAAATTCGCCACCTCTGGGAGCGAGAATAACTTGTTTATGCTTGAATTCTCCATAAGGGGACTCGGCTTCTGCACGGCAAATCTCAGAACCGTTAAGCCAGCCACCCATTCCTTTTTCTTTTTCCCATCTGGAATAAAAAAGATGAACCTTACCGTCTTCGCCCCAAATCGGAGAATTACACCAAATGTAATAGTTCTCTAATGAAAAGGTTCGCCCGATTGGTTTTAGGTTGAAATAAGGTTTGTCGGAAGATGAACCTGTAAATGACAACCCCAGAACCGCAGCTGTGATCCCAAGGGCTGAAGTCTGTAAAAAATCTCTGCGTGTAAAGTGTCTTGGCTTGTCCATCTTATATCGATTTACTGCTAATTTAGCATAAACATATAAGCAGACTGTCCTGTACTTTCGGTGAATTCTTTAATCTGAACTTATATCTATTCTATCTTTATTTGGTTTGATTTTGAAAATTTAAAGTCAGGGCATAAAAAAGTCTGCCTTTCAGCAGACTTCAACTATATGAATGTGAAATTTTTTAAGGCATTTTCTTGAAACCTTCCGCTTTTATTTTCCATGAACCGTCTTTTGGAAAACCTGGAAATTCACCTTTAGAATTGTCCCAACCTTTAAGCATCATGGCAACGGTTGTTAAAACGCCGCCATTTCCCGGAAGGTAAATTCTCAAGCGACCATCCTGAAAATTATGTCCGTTTTTCAGATACGTATTTGTCTGAATGTTCATAAAAAGCGCATCCAGAGCTTTATTTGGAAGTCCAAGTCTTGCAGCATTCATCGCTGTCATCGGAAAATCCCAACCCCAGGTATGCTCCCAATTCCATCTTTCCCAAACGATGTCCAACGTGTTTTTCATAATTTTTTTATCCAGTTTCGGAGATTCAGGAACCATTCCCAACGCACCGAGAACCGCAGGGTGATCGGTCATCCATTTTGGAAATGTAAAAGAGTCTTTTGCCGATTCGGTAGACAGATAAACACCATCCTGAACCGGGAGTGGAGCTAATTTTGAAATCACGTCATCCCATTTCTTATCTCTCGGCTGTCCCAATCTTTCCTTCCATTGTTGCGCTGTTTTCAGTGCCCAATCCCAATAGGCCACTTCATAAGTCGGATTGTAAGTATCTTTTGCAGGGAAAACTTCCTGTGCAGGAATGACTCCTTTACCTAGATTATAACGGTTTTTCTCTTTGTCATAAGTAGCAAAATCTGCCATAAAATCTGCTGTTGCAAAAATCAGGTCCTTATATTTTTCCAAAACTTTCTTATCCTGCTTGTCACGGTACAAAAGTTCGGTCATATAAATAAGATGCGGTTGTTCCCAGATCAAAAATGCAGCAACAGAAGAAGGACTTTCATTTCCATCATTATCAGACATTTTAATCCATCTAACGCCTTTGTAACCTTGTCTTTCGGCTAGTTTTTTTGCTTTGTCAAACGATCTGAAATAATAATCTAGTTGTTTTTCCAAAATTTCAGGTCTTCCCCATAAAGCGTAATGAACACCGTGCCACCAATGCATTTCTGTATGCGGTTTTCCGTACCAGCTGTTGAATGTCAACCCCGTTTCCTGTGGCGGATTGCTTCCTCCGCATTGAACTTTTGTTAAATATTCTGACAACACAACTCTGCGTTCCAGTTCAGTCGCTCTTGGATCTGTACTTCCTTCAAAATCAACGGCAGCACCGCTCTTCCAGAAAGATTCCCATCCTGAAGTGCTTTCTTTTTCTGCATCAGCAAATAGTGTTTTACTGCTTTTTGGATTCTTATATGAAAATTCAACACTTAATTCTATTGTTTTATTTTTAGAAGAAGGTTCGTATACGAAATAATGTTTCCCCGTTTCCCGTAGTTTTCCATCTGTGAAATAAAATTGAGTATAATAATCAGAACTCTGCAATTGGTGTTCAATCAATCCCTGAGTTTGATTTGATGAAATAATTTTTGTTGAATGATCATTTTCATTTCCGTAAAAAGCAGCGTCATCCAAAAATTGTCCTGTCGGAGAAGGGTAACGTGCAAAAACTTTCAATCTGTTTTGAGAAATTAAATCCGACTCAATTTTAACTCCAATTTTATCGGAATTTTGAAAAGAAGCAGTCCAGACTTTTACTGGAATTCCGTCCAGAGAAAATTCACTCGTGATAATTCCTGTCCAAAGATCAATTTTTTGATTAATGTTTGTTAAATCTGAAATCTTCGCTTTCTGACCGTCTTTTTTAATCAATTCAAGACCAATATTTCCTAATTGCAAACGGTGTTGATTCACGCGGAAATATTCTACAGCGCCTTTGTTTCGCTCCGGTTCTTTTAATTGAACACTATACAATGCTTTGCGCCCGTCATTATTAAAATCATAAGCTTTTAATGTTTCATCAAATGTATAATTCTGAGTGTTTGGAAAGCTGTTCCAACCCCATTCAGACTGAGTTCCGAGAGAAACACCTTTCTTGTAATATTGAGGAAACGACTGCATTCCGGTAATGTCGACCGTATACGCAAATTTCCCGTTACCAACCGTTAAAGAAGATAAAGTATCAGCTTTTGTGTTGACGATATTATGTCGCTGAACGACTTTTTTACGGTCAATTTTTTGAGCATTGAGAGAAGAAAATCCAATGCAAAAAAGGCTCAGATATATGACTAATTTCTTCATTTTTTTAATTTATTTTATTGAATCAGGCGTTGTCGAACTTGAAATAAGTTTCGGCTAAAGCCTTGATATTTTTGTTATGTATAACGTCTCTATTGATATTTTATATTTATTTAAGGACAGTGGCACTCATCAATCCGATGACGACATCGTTGCTTACTGCTGTTAATTGTATTGATTTTAATTCTTTATTCGGATCAATCGGCAAATCAAGAATAGTTGCAGCACCACCTTCTACAGCACGGTCTGTGAATCCTTTGATGCCCGAATATTTGGTTAAGCTTCCTCCTTTGTATAATTCTCCGGTCTTCAATTTTACCCGGTACGGAATTTTATCATCCGGAATTTCAAAAGCGAAATTATCATCCAGTAAATCCTGCTCAATAGGCCACCAGTTTACCGGATTTTTTAATTCTAAATCTGTGTGTGAACCGTCAGCATATTGAACGGTAATTGTTCCGTTGGTAATCTGTGACTGCATCGGATTGGTAGAACCCGCCATCAGAAAATAGATTTTTTTCCCTTTTCCTTTCAACGGAATTTCAACTGATTTCGGGAAATTATCCCACTGGCTGGTAAAGACAATATTTTTATCTGCATTATCAATTAAAAAAGGAATTCCGAGAAAATCAACTTTACCGTTTTTTCTCTTATTCATCAATCCACTGTCGTCAATCTGAGCAGTGATCAACGGATAACACCAATTCCCGATTCCCTGCCACGGAAGCTGTAGAGTAGGGACGCTGAGTCTTGGTGAAAGATATTTTTGATTAAAAATTTGGGTAACTTTTTCATTATATTTTGACTGTAACGAAACAGGATTAAATTCACCTTGAGTTTCAATTTTCCAGTCTGTGATTTCTACATTTTGCTTGATTCCATTATATTCAAGTTCAATAGAATTGGTTCCTTTACTTAAAGAACTTGTTGGAATCTCAATGAATTTCATTTCATCTTTTTTAACAGAAAAAGGATCAACAAAACCATTAATAATCAATTTTCCATTAATCGGGTTTGATGATTTGGATTGAATCTGGAACTTTTTATTCACCCATTTAATTTGTAAAGGATATTGAATATCAACATTTATAGGTTGCCACCATTTCGTTCCGTTTTGTTCTAATTGAACGAAAAAAGTTCCCTTTCTTTCCTGTTGATTTAATTCAAACTTGTGGTTAACCACCCCGTCTTCTCTCTTCGGTCGAATCCACCCTTCCAGAGGAGGGGAATTTTTAATCAGCTCTTGTGGATCGTAGATTTGGGTGATTTTCTTTTTTGGATCTAAATTCAATTGAAGATTTTCAGAAATATAATTTATATAATCTGCCTTTTCAGCTGTTAATTCTTCCCCAGAATAGGTGATTTCAATGGTAAATTCTTTCCCTTTTTCTGTTTCCAGTTTTACAAAAGGCTGTAGAATAGAATTAGGCTGTATCGCCCATTTCACTTTTTTACCGTTTACCGTTACTGATTTTATCTGAGAATGGTTTACCGGAATCAACAATTCAAGTGAAACAGGATTTGTAAATTTTGATTTAAACCAGTAATTCGTTTTTTTAGAATTTCTTTTAAGTTTAAATTCCCAATCCGGAATTTTCAGTTCTGCAAAATTCCAGTCTTTTGGAAATCCAGGTTTTATGTTAACTTTATTTTCTAATAATTTTGGATAAACTCCAAAAAGTCCTTCCGTTAAAGTTCTTGCAGCAACACCGATCGGATCGGCAAAATCTCTATACAATTCTCCGCGAAAAGCATCATAATGCGATAACTGTTCGAAATTTCCCGGACTGATTCCGTAGTACATACTTTCGGCAATATTTCCCTTCCAAAGTCGGAAGGCATCTTCGTTTCTCCCTGATTGCCAATAGGCTAAAGCCGTCTGTAAGTTTTCTGCTAAAGCAACATTATTGAGTGACCAATCGTAAGGCTGCCAGTTTGTTGTCGAAAGTGTATAATAGTTTTTATCAGCTTCTCCCTTTACCGTTACCGGAATCTTCGGGATGTAATTATTAATATATTGTGTGTTTTGATAATCTTCAAATTCATTTAAAATATAAGCATCCGAAACATGATAAATTGACCAGATTCCTGGCTTGTCATGAAGAATTTGATTGCCCAAAGCATCTTTAAATTCAGCGAAATAACCGTTCTTTTTGATCCAAAGCTGGTTTTTCATAGCATTTAAAATAGATTCAGCTTCTTTTTCGTAAGGAGTAGAATCTTCACCAATCAATTTCGCCAGTTTCGCCATTTCACGATTGGCTCTGTAGTTATAGGCGGAAGTATGTGTCACCTTTCCACCCGAATATTGCAATGCGTCACTTGCCCAAATTGCAGCATAAGCATCATAAAGGTCGCCCCGTTTGAAATTTCTTTTTTCCCAATCCATGTGACGAACCATTGTTGGCCACATTTTCTTCAGAAATTCTTTATCTCCGGTGTAATTGAAATGCGAAAACATCTGGTCAAAAAACACCAGATTCATATCATAATGATGTGGTTTTGAATTGTCATTTGGGTTTCTTGAAATATATCCGCTGGAAAACACCGAAGTTCCCATTTTCTCTTTATGTCTTGCCAAATGCAAGAGTGTATCCATTTCAACGGGCGCAGAATCCGGCTTCAAAACCTGAGAATTTGCATAGCTTTCAAAATGTTCTTTTGCGCGGTCGTGCCAACTGAGAACATCAGCTGCATAAGCTCCCCGCCACGCATTTAATCTCATCCTCCAGGCAATGGCGCCGTGCATAAAGGTCGGGCTTTCCCAGATTCCGTCTGCGGCAACCGCCAATGTTGCTCCGAAATTATTCAAATCTGCATCTGGAGTTTTTAGCTGAATTCTATTGATTAAATTTAATCGGGATTGTTCGGCTTCTTTAAAAATAGTTGCAAGTTGGTCGTCTGAAAAATTTTTATCTGATTTACCTTTTTTAATTTGAATGTAAACAGGATTTTTCTGTGCAGAATAAGTTGCGTAAATTATTGGAGATTGCTCTGCTTTATTTTGTGTAAAATCAGACAGTTTTTCCAACGTTTTCGCATCTGTCAATTGTAATGAATTAGCATTTGAAAAACTTCCGTTGATAAGCTGATTTTCTTTTTTCTTGTTTAAATAAGTAAGCTCAAACTGGTTTTTATTGATTTGAAACTGATTGCCTTCACAATATTCAGGAAGCAGATAAAATCCTGACTCCGGATCGGCACCGATGTCTCCATTTCTGCTGAATGTCGTTCCGCTTGCACCGCCATAAACGGCATAAATTTTAGTTGAAGAATCTACGTTTTCGGTTTCCATTTTTAAAACCAAACCTTCTTCTTTTGATTGAGCTAAAACGGTTAATTTTAAGCTCCCATTTCCAAGAATCGGATCTTTAATGGTATAAAGCATCGATCCGGGACGATGGCGGGTTTCAATTTTATCGGCTTGAATTAATTTTTTAATTGAGTTTCCTTTCTGAATAACGAACTGAAGATTTCCTCCCATACCCGGAAGATATAATGCAAATTCAGGTAAATCTCCGGCTTCCACCCGCGAAGCACGATTGTCTCCATACAAAGCACGGTTGAATCTGTATTTTCCGTTGACCAACAAAAAATCGCCTTTGTCTTCTTTATAATGCAGTTCTCTTTCGTTTCCTTGCCAATGTTTAGACTGGGAAAAAGAATAGAATGATAAAACAATCAGTCCGGCTAAAATGGTTTTTTTTCGCATTTTATTTTAATTCAGTTAAAGGCTTTCCGTTTACGGTTACGTTTTTCAGCGTTACATTTTTTAAGAAATCAACTTTATATGGAATTTCAACGCCGTTCATTTTTGCATTGATCATGGTGAAACCCGTTACCGGAGAAGTTTCGTAAGCATCGGAAAGAACGGCATATTTTCCGCCTTTTTCTACGGTTAAATTTTCTACCCAAATATTTCTGATGATCGGAATATAATTTCCAGGTTTTTCGTAATGCATATTGAAACGTACCGCAGCTTCTTTATAAGCGCCCACTTTTGTGTTGTAAAAAAATACATTTTCAATGATTCCGCCGCGGCTTGAGCTTGTTTTAATCCTTAAGGCTCTATCAAGATTCTTACTGTCCATCACATTTCCAATGGCGTAAATATTTTTTGCTCCGCCTGCGATTTCGCTTCCGATCACAACACCGCCGTGTCCGTCTTTCATTTCACAGTTTTCGATGATGTGGTTCTCTGCTGGTTTGCCGATATCCCTTCCGTCTTCATCTCTTCCGGATTTGATGGCAATACAGTCATCTCCTGTATCAAAATATGAATCTTTGATCCACACATTTTTACAAGCTTCAGGATCGAAACCATCATTATTAGGACCGTGGCTGATTACTTTTACTCTTTCAATCAAAACATTTTCACACAGCACAGGATTCAAATTCCACATGGGAGAATTTTTAACCAAAACATCCGCCATATAGAAATTTTTACTTTTATAAGGCTGAACGAAATTGGGTCTTAAATAATATCCGTCTCCAAAAATTCTTTCTCGGGCAGGTTTTCTCTGAGCCATATACTCGTGAAGTTTTGCGCGGGCAGGATTTTGTCTTCCCGGACGGGATTCGTTATATCCATATTTTGTTGCACCGCACCAAAACCACCAATGGTCGTTATCAGAATTCCCATCTAATGTTCCTTTTCCTGTTACGGCAATATTTTCTTCTTCGTAAGCGTAGATTAAAGATGAATAATTCATACACTCCATGCCTTCCCATCTTGTGAAAACGATAGGGTAGTCATTGCTGTCCTGGCTGAATAAAATAGTAGATCCGTCGCTTAAATGAAGATTAACATTGCTTTTTAAATAAATAGCCCCGGTTAAAAATATTCCGTTTGGAACAACAACTCTTCCGCCGCCTTCTGCATTACACTTTTCAATAGCTTTTCTAAATGCTTCCGTATTTTTTGTTTTTCCATCACCAATGGCTCCAAAATCTGTAATAAGATAATCCTTATTTCTGAAATTTGGCTTTACCATTTGTTTTTTAAGTGCCTCAATTTCCTTTAAAGGTTGTTCTGAGGAAGTCCACGGTTTGTATTGCGCCGAAGCGGGAATTGATATAATGAATGCGAAAAGTATTAAAGCATATTTTTTCATAATGTTAGAGAAATATTAATTTAAGAAAGCACATCAATAGTAAGAATCTCTTTCTTTATCGCAATCTAAAATAATTATGATTAAAAATTATCCTGCACTGTCGGTATTAAATTTTTTAAGATAATGATATACTTAAATGTACCAATCTATTTCCTTTAAATTTAACAAACTACGGATTTCCGTAAAGCAACCTTAAAATATTAATTTATTTTTATAACTAATTTAATATTTTATTTATGGCAAAATTTATTACTCGTATAGAATTACAATATGCTGATTCTGATGATTATGAAAAACTTCATGCAGAAATGGAAAAAGAAGGATTTGAAAAAACTATTATAGGTGATGATGGTCAAAAATTTCATTTACCTGATGGTGAATATTTTTATGATAAACCTATTCATATTAATGCTTATGAAAAAGATTTTGATGCAGTTTTAAACAAAGCTATTAAAGCAGCTAATAAAACTAATAAGTCATTTAGAGCTATAACAAGCAGAACAGATGCTTTGAAATGGCACAATCTCAGAATAAAGAATTAATTTATATCTCCTACATAAAATCTCATGTAGGAGATGTTTTTTCTATTCTTCAGAATTTGTATGTGCATTAGAACCATCTCGATCTTCTTCCCAATTTGCTTGCCATGTAATATAAATATCTTTGTCTGGTTTTTCTACCGAGACAACAACACAATTTGGAATTTTATTCTCTTTAATTTCTTCTGGAAAAACAAAAAATCCCCTATTTTTCAATTCATTGAATAACTCTCTGTTAGTTAATTTTTCTGTTGTCATAATTTTAAAATTTTAATGATTAAAGTTTAATATAACAACTTTCTGTTTTTGATGCCTCAACCCCATTAAATGCAAATGGTTGAAAACGAGCATTGTACAATGCTCGTTTTTTAACTTGAGAAAGTAAGTGCTTTAGTTTTTTAAAGTTAGTTGAATTCAAGAAATTTTAAATTATAGCATTATGAAAAATTTCATTAATTCAACCAAAAGTTATAGTAGAACAACTAACAGAACTTTCTCTTCTCAGGGCTATTTAATTGAAGAAATACAAAATGAAAGTTATACTGAATTTAAAACTATTGAACAAGCTCCTACACTTTCATCAATTAGTTTTTCAAGATATTTTTCATTTTTTAACAAGCCACTTAATTTAATTCTTAAAGTAGAAGGTTTAATATCTTTTTGCTGTTATCTAAAAGAACCAGCTTTTATCAGCTTTCTACTATTTATTAAATTAAGTATCACTCAAATTCTTAATGTTTAATTAAACAACTTTCGATTTACAACTAGCTGAAATTCATGCAGTAAAACTTTCTAAAAATAAGTTTTGCTGCATTGTTCAGCCTCACCAAATTTTTATAATTTTAATAAAACAAAGATGTTAAGTTATTCAAAATCAGAATTTAACAATACAGAATTCAATTCTCTAATTAAAATGATAGAGGTCTTAGATACCGAACATAAATGCAGAGAATATCTTGAAGAATTACGTTGGAATGGAGAACCAGTTTGCCCTCATTGTGGAAGCGTCAGAGAAAACCATTACAAGCTAAAACAGGCAGGAAAATTTAAAGGTCTTTATAAATGCAAGGATTGCAGAGAACGTTTTACTGTAAGGGTTGGAACTATGTTTGAAGATTCAAATATTAAATTCAAAAAATGGTTTCTAGCAATCTATATATTTGCTTCCCACAAAAAAGGAATTAGTAGTCATCAATTAGCTAAGGATATTGATGTGACTCAGAAAACCGCTTGGTTTATGCTATCAAGAATAAGAAATGCCTTTAAAGCTGATAAATTGGGAAAATTTGATGGTATTACTCAAGTTGATGAAACATTCGTTGGAGGAAAGAACCAAAAGAAGTCAAAGAAAAATAGAACAGAAAATACTCAAGGTCGTAGCACTAAAACAAAAACTGTTGTATTTGGTCTTTTGAGTAATGGAATTGTAACAACCGAAATTGTTCCAAATACAAAAGGAAAAACTTTAATTAATGTTATCAAAAATATGGTTGAAGAAGGCTCAATTGTAGTTAGTGATGGTTGGGTTGGATATTCAAAACTTTATAAAAATTTCATTCATAAAAAGATTCCCCATAATGAGGGATTATATGTGAAAGATAACTTTCATACAAATAGCATTGAAGGATTTTGGAGTTTGTTAAAACGAGGTATTTTAGGCATCTATCATTCTGTTAGTCCTAAACATCTACAAAAATATTGTGATGAATTTGCTTTCAGATATAATACAAAAAATTACAAAGAGGGAGATAGGTTTAACCTTGCATTGCTTACTGCTACTGAAAGGCTTACTTACGAAGAGTTGATTGGTTAGGTTTTGAAAGTTGTTATATTAATAAAATAATGACAGAATGACATAGTTATATATTAGGTATAAATATTGTAGTATATGTAAAATATAGCAACATTTATAAATTTTCACTATAAATGTTTTGATTATTAGATGGTTGTGATTACTTTTGTTGAAAATTAATAGCCTTGATAACTAATGAAAGTGAATTATCTAATGAGGATAATTATATAAAACCTGAATTTCATAAACAATTAGATGACTTTTTAGCTAATGCCGAACATAAATATAAAACAATTCAATCATTAGTTTGTGTTCATGTTATAGAAAGAATATATAGGAGAGTTAAGCTAGGATATGGTCGACATTTTGGTGGTGTAAAAGTGAATATAGAAGAGAATTTAATTATAGATGGCAATCATAGATATATAGCATATGAAATGGCTGGTTTCGATTATGAAATTATTCCACAAAATAAGAATCATTGTGACAAACCACCATATAGAGATATTAAAACATTTGAGGTTGATTATGAGGTTGATTGGGACATGGGTCACCCTCATACAAGAAAGTTTTGTAATGACGACTTTTTAAAAGATTTCGATAGAGATTAAATAATGAAAGTATTTTTAGACATAGATGGAGTAATGGTTCATGCTAATCCTCATAGAAAAGTAGAGTTAGAGGATGATGGATTTTACAGATTTGCATATAAGGCAATATCTGCTATTAATTCTATTGAAAATGCTGAGATTATTTTATCAACATCTCACAGACATAGATTTACAATTAATATTTGGGAAAAAATGTTTGTAAAACGAGGTGTTCACTTTATATCTATTTCTATAATTGAAACTGAAAATTCCTATAAAATTTCAAGACGAGAAGAAATTGAAAAGTGGGTAGAATTTAAACATTATAGCGTTAATGAGATTATTATTATTGATGATGATAAATCTTTAAATGCTCTACCTAAACATCTAAAAGATAGAGTTGTTTTAACAAGTCCATACAGAGGATTGGATGATGATAATGAAATAAAAAAAATATTAGAAAAAGGAGCTTATAAATAGCTCCTTTTCATTTTACAACCCAAGCACTCCCATAGAAGCACCCAGATAATTATCAAACTCATTAGAATTCTTCAAGTAGCTTTTATCTAAAGTTTCATAATCAACTCCCCATAACTTATCATTCAAAGCAACGAATTGTTTGTTCAAATCCATTGCTGATTTAGTTAAGGTTGTCCAGGCTGAAATATCAGCTTTTGACATTCGGTTTCTTTGTAATCTATATATTCTGATATAATTATCAAACTTGGGATTATATAACAATGCTTGTTTTCTTAATCCTTGCATTTGATCAAACCATGTATCTATTTTCTTTAGATATTGATTATCCTTTTTCAAGGTATTGTATAAAATAGCATCACATGGAACTTTATAATGTTTTGTGATAATGTACTTATGACCATTTTGCTCGGAAGTTTTATAACCTATAGAGGTTAATAACTTCTCAACGTTTACGGTATCATTTATTACAAGGATATTTTGAAATGTATCATAAAGTAACATATAGAATTTACCTGTTTCAATGTTTTCTATCAAAGTATTAGATTTACCTGATGGATACCCTAAGTAACTACGTAAATCATCCGACAATTCATTCTTTAAAAATCGGTTTTCAACATCATCTGCTGAAATAAGCATAGTGCTTGATATTTCTTTATAGTTACCTTTCAATTCCTCGAGGTTCACCAAAGGTTTTTCCATATCAATCATATATGCATTTCTTTTTGCTATCATATTTGATTTTACGAGTCCATCAGTGTACTTTTCTTCTTCAGGAAAGTTTTTAAGTTCTTCTACTAATTCAGGATATTCAGTCACAACTGATGGTATATAAGCATTGTATTCACCATTCTTCTTAAGACGAATATAACTTCTTAGTTCTTTAATATATAACTTGATTGTTTGCTTAGATGCTGATTTACCTTTTTCATCAATAAGAAATAATTGAATATTTAGTTTTGGTCTTGGTGATGGATTGTATGAACTATCAGGTATTGAAAAAGTCGATTCGGGTATTTTCAATTCTTTTACTAAGGCATTAGCCTTATTAAGTAGGTTCTTATCATTAGTCTTAATATAATCCAAAAGGCTTTCGATAATCGAATTTGCTTTATCATAATAAGACGAATCTAGATTTTTAACGGTCATATATTCATCGTATTCTTTTTCTCTTAATTCTTTAAGGTCTATCAATTGTTGATATTGATTTGTAGGAACTTTCCCTTTAACAAAAGGGTGATATTCTACTTCTTTTGTTGTAATAGGATAAACCATGCTTTGTTCAGCTTTAAGTTTGCTGATAACCTCGGAATTGATACTAAAAGTTGCTTGTGCTGATAGGTTTGCAAATATCAATATTGAACATGATGTTATAGCTTTGAATGTAGATAATTCAAATTTCATTGTGTGGTAATTTAAGGTTTAACATAAAAACATTCCTAAAGAGGAATGAAAAATAAAGCGTGGACAATGTACCACGCAACCTTAGGATTACCACACCCTAAAAAACAATGATACAAAGCCACGCCAATACAGGCGTACCTTATATACATTATTTGTCTTTTCTATGGTGAAGTTAAAAACTTCGTTGTGGTAATTTTAGGTTGACAATAATGCAATTAAGCACGATTTATTTTCACATTCTTAAAGAATGATACTTTATTACCACAAATATAATAAAAATTGTTAAGGCTGAAAAGGATAAACCCTCTTAAATAGAGGGTTTGCTATATTAGAAAATATTTAATTTGAATATGGTTTTCCGTAAAAATACGGATTGTTTATAGGCAATTATAGTGTTACTTTAGCAAAAAATAATGAATGACAGAAATTGATAAATTAGCTCTATTAAGCAGATTAAACATTATATTAGCAATACAAAATACTTCTATTCATCTTGACATATCTCCAATGATGAATTATTCTGGTATAGAAATTGAAAAATTTGTTAGGTGGCCTAAAGATGTAGATTTTACGGATTATGATTATACTGAAATAATTAAAGATGCAACAAGTCAACAAAAAAAATTAACTTCCTATGACATGGCATCTGGAAACTTTGAAATCTTACAATGTTTGAAGAACCATACAATTGATAAATATTCTTTTGAAAAATATTTACAGTTATATGAAGAAAATAAGGAGATATTAGATATGAAATATGATTATTGATGTTCTATAAAACTCACATAAGTTTTCACTGAATGCATCATTATGCTTAGCAATATATGGACATAAATAAGAAAATGAATACCATTTAGCATTTTCAATTTCTAATATCATATCTTTTTCAAAATCTTCTGGACTTGCATATCCATAAATATCAAAATATTGACATGCCTTTGGATAAGTAGTTCTATAAGTAGTATTCTTGCATTGGTCAATCATATAATCTTCAAATCTTTCTTGAAATAATGATTCTACTTGTTCAAGATTTAAATACATTTCACCATTTGACATTTCAAGAACATCTAAATTTACATCATACTCTTTTGAGAAAAACTGATGCTTTTGCTTTATTTGTAAACTCATAGCATTAGTTTTCTTTAGCTAGTTCTTCATTGGACTTAGTTTCTTCTTGTCCCTCTTCTAGGTTGTTATTTTCGTCAACTTGTTTTTCAGTAATTTCTTGGACGATTGCAATAGTAGATCCCTCTAAGTTTTCAGTGATAAATTCTTTTAATGATTTCATAATATTTGAATTTAGAATATATATACTACATCGAGGTTTGGTAACTTATAACAAACGCAGTTTGTACTTTAAATGCTACAAAATAAAACAGCATCATCTTGATACTGTTTTATTTCATATTGTATATTTATCTTAATAAACATTAGTTCTAGGTCTTTTTGGAAAATAATCAATACCATTATTTAATTCTACAAATTTCTTAATAATCTCAAAATCATTAATTGCTGAATAAATTTCAAAATTCGAAAAGCAATATTGGTACAAATTGTATTCTCTCAATTCCTTATCATTTAAAAATTGGATTGTATTATGTAAATCTTTCTTCTCTGAAAAATATTCTTCATCCAAAATAGTTAGAATTAGATTTTTACTAATTGGAAATATTATCTCAATGCCTTCTGCCCAAAAACCCGAATACAAAGATAATTTTTGTTTAAGGTGAGGTTTTAAAAGTATTGGGTTGTCTGATGTTAAAACATTATCTGACGTATAATAAAATATCCAGATTTTCTTTGCTAATTGCTCTTGAATATCATATCTCCATTTATCATCTAAAATAAAATTTGAATGCAATGCAGATGAATACTTTTCATCAAATTCTAAATTTGGTTTATTAGCATTTTTGAATTGAGGATTAGCCATTGAAAGAAAAGATGATATTATATCAATTCTTTTTGAATACATATCTTTATGTAGATTCCAATGATTTTCAATAAAATTCGGATGCCTAATATGTTGCATAGCAATTAATTCTGCGAAATAATCCTTATCAACTTCATTTAAAACATTATTGTGAATATTTTTCTTGTCCCAATTTTCACATAATTTGATTATTTTTTGAATTACATCATTTAAAATTGGCTCGAAGCTATTTGCAAATACTTCTGTTTCGATAAATTTATTTTTACCTTTAAATTCTTCAAGTAAAAATTTATCATCTACATCATAGAATCGTTTCTTGCCTGCTATATTTGATATTGACTGAGGAAAAACTTTACCATTATTACCTTTTCTATAAACAAAAAGACTTTTATCATCGAATATAAAGTTCTTTAAATAACATTCAGGAATGTAATGCTGATATATGTGAGTTTCTTTTTCCATTTGATTTTTAAATAATAGACTTATTATAAAATTAAAGTTTATTTTTATTAATTCAAATGGTTTTTTTCATGAAGATCTGGTTTAATTATTTTGGTACATTATTATATATCATTATCTTTTTTAATTGCTTCCGGGAATATTTTATAATAGAAGGTGACATCATATTTCTAATTGAAAAAAGAGTTTGAAAGGTTTTTGTGTGCTATTATGAGAGAAGCCTTAAAGACGGGAATAGTGTTGTAGTGATGACAAAAGATAATAACTACGACAAATCCCTTGAGCTATTGCACCAGCTTCTGTCGGATCAGTTTGAACGAATCCATAAATCCTATTTAGTTAATTTCCTGCAGGTGGATAAGGTACTTGTCAATATAGGTACCCGTTACAGTGTACTGCTTAAAAACGGGCGAAGTATTGTCTGTAGGCCGCTCCAAGTATAAAGAACTCAAGAATAAGATGATCTGATTTTTGATAGAGTAAGTGGTTTATTTGTACTTTTTTGTATTTTAGCAGACGCCCGGGAAACGGATGATTTTCACTGATCAATGAATGAGTATAAGATGTTTTTCAGGATAAAAAAAACTAAAAAATAACCCAAAGATTGTATCAAACCATGGAAAAAGAAATATCAGAGTTAACCGATCAGGAACTATTAGAAAAAATAAAAAAGAAAAAGTCTAACGATATCATTAATGCGGTCATCCTGGGATTTCTGATTGGTATTGCCGCCTATAGCACTGTAAAGCATGGGTTGGGACTTTTTACTTTTCTTCCTTTACTTTTTGTTGTTTTTGCAGCCAACAAATGGGGGAAAGATAAAAAAGCATTAGAAGAAGAATTTAAATCAAGAAATCTGACCAAATAATAATTTTAATATCTTTTAATATCCAAACATTACCATTAAAAAATAATCCTATGCATATAAAACCATTCACCCTCATTTTAACTCTACTTTTTCAATTCATGAGCTTAACTGCATTTTCACAGAAAGCTGAAGGCTTACATTCTTTATTGGATAAAAATTCTGAATTTATTTTCCCGCAAACCACCGACAAAGTTTCTAAAGCACTTCACGCAGAAACGGTTTTCTATGGAGATGCCAATGATGAAAAATATGCCAAGTGGCTTACTAAGTCAGGGTTGGAACTATATTGCAGCCTCGGACAAAATGATGTAATCAACGAAATGTTTTTTGATATTCCGGATGATAAAGTGATCATTGTAGAAGGCCTGCCTTTTGGTCTTGCTATGAACAAAACGACATTACAGGAAAGCAAAATCAAATTCAGTAAATATGATGCTAAGGTTCAAAAGCTTGGAGAAGACAGCTCATTTTCGGGCGGCTCAAAACTGATTTTCAAAAAAGGGAAATACTATACAACATTGTTTTTTGACGATAAGAATCTTCTGAAATTTATAGGTCTTACCACAGAACTTGTTGATCCGGCTGCCGGTTAACAGGTATTCCTGTTTCAAAATAACACTCGGTTTTCCAGGTAGATAAGAGCAAAACCTTCAGATTAATTCTGAAGGTTTTGCTTTTTTAGTATTTATCTTAATTTTCTTTAATTACGCAAAAATTGTCCTATTCCCACAGAATCGAAAGTAAAAACAGACTTGTTTTCAGACTTATCTATTTTACTGCTGATGGTTAATGCCCATAAAACTAATTCTTTACAGAAATTTTGATCTTCTATGTTTAGTTCTGAAGCATTTTCTTCAATAAGGGTTACTAATGGCTTTATACTGTTTAGTTTAGCATAGAATTCTTCATCCGTATCATTGTAGTTGAGCTCAAGATGATTTTTATTGAACCATCTGATAAGATCTGTGTATGGTGTTTTTATATCTTCTTTTTCCAGTTTAGGGATCCGTGGGAATATACTTTCAAACTGTCTCATCACCGCTTTGTCAATTAATATTTTTGCTACATAATCTGCTCCTTCCTGCTCACCTTCATACACCAGCTCAATTTTCCCAGTGATGGATGGAATAATAGACATAAAATCGAGCAAACGTACTGTAGTTTTCTCAGCATCTGATTCAATCAGGCGTAATTTTGCTGCGGCCACCAGATTCTCCATAGCACTGATGGTCAGACGGGCGCTTACTCCGCTTTTGGCATCCACATATTCACTGTCACGGGCTGCAAAAGCAACTTCCTCCAAAAGATCTTTTGCCAAACTGCTGATTTGTATCTGCGACTGATCCTCAGGAGAAATCATGGCTTCCTGCTCTGTGATCTGTCTGGCCAGTGCAATGGTTTTAGGATAGTGGGTGAAAATTTGTGACCCTATTCTGTCTTTAAGCGGCGTAACAATGCTGCCACGGTTCGTATAATCCTCCGGATTCGCCGTAAAGACAAATTGAATATCCAGTGGCATTCTCAATTGAAATCCACGGATCTGAACATCTCCTTCCTGTAAAATATTAAATAAGGAAACCTGAATTCTTGCCTGTAAATCAGGAAGCTCATTAAGGACAAATATGGAACGGTTTGCACGGGGAATCATTCCGTAATGCAGCACTCTTTCATCAGAATAGGGTAGTTTTAAAGTAGCTGCTTTAATGGGATCTATATCACCGATTAAATCGGCAACATTCACATCGGGAGTCGCCAGTTTTTCGAAAAAACGGTTAGAGCGGTGTACCCACGAAATAGGAGTTTCATCACCTAATTCTGCAATAAGGTCCCTGGCGAATTTTGAGATAGGATGGTAGGGGCTGTCATTGATCTCAGATCCTTTTACAATCGGCATATATTCGTCAAGAAGGCTCACCATGCTTCTTGCAATTCTTGTTTTTGCCTGTCCGCGGAGCCCCAACAGATTAATATGATGACCGGCAAGAATAGCTTTTTTCAGCTGGGGAATCACAGTGTCTTCATAGCCCCAAAGACCTTCAAATACAGGTTCTTTAGCTTTAATTTTTGCAATCAGGTTAGCCTGAATTTCTTCATTAATCGTTTTATCAGTATATCCTGATTTTTTTAATTCTTTAAATGTGATATCGTTTTTCATTTTTTTAGTAATACTATTTATCGGATGAGAATGGAACGCTTTTATCAGTTGGTTTTGATAGTTGGTATTAGCCTATGCCGTCTGATTATATTCTCTTTATTCTGTTTTTTTCGTAATCTTCAAAAATCATTTGTCCTAAACCTGAAAGGCCTGTAAGAAACGCTTTTCCCTTGTTTTGGGCTGTAAATGCTTCTACAAATTGACGGAGATATGGATCCTGGGCAATCATAAAGGTGGTAATAGGAATTTTCAGTTTTCGGGCTTGTGCCGCTTTATTGAGACATTGGGAAACAATCTTTTCATCCAGGCCATAGCTGTTCATATAAAATTCGCCGCTGGGTAGCTGAATGCAGCTTGGTTTCCCGTCAGTGATCATAAAAATCTGTTTATTGGTATTTCTTTTTCTCCTAAGAATATCCATGGCCAGTTCCAGTCCGGCAACCGTATTGGTATGATAAGGACCGACCTTTAGATAGGGAAGGTCTTTGATCTTTATCGGCCAGGCTTCATTTCCAAAAACAATAATATCTATAGAGTCTTTAGGATATTTGCGCTTTATTAATTCTACCAATGCCATGGCTACTTTTTTGGCTGGCGTAATGCGGTCTTCACCATATAAAACCATGGAGTGGCTGATATCGATCATCAGTACGGTACTCATTTGTGCTTTATGTTTGGTTTCCTCTACGATGAGGTCATCTTCCGTTAAGCGGAGGTCTGAAATTCCATTATTGATCTGGGCATTTTTCAGACTTTCCGTTAAATTCAATGTAGCAAGGTCATCTCCGTATTGAAAAGACCGGTTTTCACCCTCGCGTTCATCTCCGGTTCCTGCTTTGGTGGTACGGTGATTTCCGGTTCCTTTTTTTTTCAGTTTCCCAAAGATTTGGTCCAGGGCATATTCACGCAATGCCGATTCCAATTTCGGAGTCAGTATATTTTTTCCTTTGCCTTGTCCTGAATTACCCTCTTCAGGATCTTCTTCTTTGATGTATCCTCGCTTTTTTAAGTCTTCTTCAAAATCTTGAAGAGAATATTCATCACTAAAAATATCATATTCTTTATCAAGCATGTCGAGCCATTCAAAGGCTTCCTCAATATCGCCGGAAGTGTGGGTAAGTAAATCTTTGAAAACATCAAAGACCCGGTCAAAATGTGATAATTCTTCCGGAACATGTTTACTGAACGTAAAACCTCTCTGAGAATTAAAATCTTTATTTGTCATAAATGATGAAGCTGTATTGGATTGCGAATATCTGAGATAGCAATTGAAATGCAGAATCGTTACACAGCTGAGTAACGTTTTACTTCATTCGAAATGATCCCCGGATATTCTGTAATTTTATTTTCTTAAACGTTACAAGTTAGGAAATTATCATATCAAGATTCCTGATGAAAGATAGAAAATACTAATGATAACGATATGAAAACAGAATATAATAGGGTTAAAGTAGGTGGACTTATGACATTCAATAAAAACTATTTTTATTTATTCGTGAAACTTTAGACCGTCAAGAGCTTTATCTACCTTTCTACGATCACCATACACAATAATACCTACTAAATCCAGGGTTTCTGCGGGATGTTTTGCAATTTCTGCAACATTTTCTTCGCCTGAGCGGGTATCAAAAAGCTGACGGGTATAAATTCCGATCGCTAATTCACGGTCTCTGGAACGGCGGAAAGCTCTATGCAGTTTTTCATCAGTGTCTGCTTTATAAATGAGAGTGGGATGCTTGATGAATGGCAGAAATTTTTCATTGTCTGCAGTGATGAACTCCTGACCATGGGTCTCCGGAAATTCAATAGCAATACTTCCTGCCAGAAAAGAAACAACGTTAAGTTTTTGCCAGGCTAATAAATCGTCCTTAATGACGATGGCTACTTTTTTATCGTACATTATTGATCTTTTAAATTTAATTCCATTTGAATATTGCATCGTTGGTAGGGAGTAGAGCGTCCTGTTATTTTCTGGAATCCCAATTTATAGTAGAGGCTGATGGCAGGTTTCAATAGCGTGTTGCTTTCAAGGTAGAGTTTTGAAGCCCCGGATTCTCTGGCAGCATTGATCATTGCACACCCTAGTAACCAACCCATATTTTTCCCTTGTGCTTTTGGTGAAACGGCCATTTTTGCCAGTTCGAAATCATAATCAGGATCATCCATTTTTATGAGAGCACATACGCCCAGCGGTTCATTATGGTATAAGGCTACCATTATTTTTCCGCCTTTATGTAAAATATATTCCTCCGGATTGTCTAATGCTCTATAATCGGCTTCTTCCATGTTGAAGTAGCTGGAAATCCATTCTTCATTGAGCGCTTTAAAAACCGTCTGATACTTGGGTTCATACTCTACAATCTGCACCTCTTTACTTTCGCGGATTTTCTTTTGTTCCTGTACTCTTTTTAATAACGACTTTTGGGCTAGCAGAAATTCCCATTCAGCAAGTGCTTCCCATAGATTGTGGGTTGCCTCACTGATTATTCCGTCAATAGCCTCGTCAATATCAGCACACTGAATTTTTATCTTTGATGAAAGTTCGATCCCTTTTTCTGTAAGTCCCACTACATTTCTCCGTTTGTCCTGAGAGGTAAGATTATCCTGTACCAATCCTGCTGCAGCCATTTCCTTTATTATTTTTGTGACGGAAGGCTGTGAATGTCCTATTTCCCCTGCAATCTCAGTAATGGTTCTGGAACCGTCCTCTGATAAAACAAAAAACACAGGGAACCATTTGGGGGAGAAATCAACGTCATACAATTCATAGATTTTTGCAGCCTCCTCTGTCATGTTTGATGCCATAAACCGCAGCCGGCTGCCCAAAGCGATTTTTCCGGTCTTTTTAAATAAATTCATAATATAATTGATTATATAACTGGTTATGCAAATGTAGTATATTATTCTAAAACTAAGGCTTATTCTTAAAAAAAATATTTGATACCAATATAAAATAATGATAAATAATATGTTATGTGTTGAATAAAAATAAAAAGTTATCACCACACGGTATTTTGGTGGTCTCTGTATGTTGTCTTTAGTCTCCAATCTCTCAACTTCATCTATGCATGGCGTCTTCTATCTGATTTCTGGTATCTTTTACAAGAAATATGTACACCAAAAATTAAATTCCTAATGTTTTATCTGGTATTAATATTATGATAAGCCAAAAATTACTTTACCTTTGTCAATTGAATGATATACAGCGATTACTAGGTTTTTTAACACAGATTTACTACGTGAAAATAAAACTATAAACTTAAGATAATGGCGAAAATTAATTTAGCGGATAAACACATATGAAATATAAATTCTTAAATTTTAAGTTGAGGAAAATTGTTCATTACTCATTAATCCTTTGTATCTTGTTGATACAGGTGATTATAGCTATATTTTTTTATAATGAATTTGTCAATGAAAAGAAATTGAATTTCATTAAAAGTCAGCTTGAAGAAAGCAGGGCATTGGGAGGATTAACGGATAATTCAAGGAAAGATTTCATGGATGCACAGGATCACCTTCAGAAATATATGGTCAGCCAGGATGATAAAGACCTGCAGCTTTATTTTCAGTCTCTTCGAAAGCTTAAAGGGAATTTTGATAAAATAGGGGAATATGAAAAAACAAGCCCGAGGCTGAAAAACAATATTGAACTGCGTAAAAAAGATACTCTTAAAGTTAACAAGCTGAAAACACTGATTGATTCTGCATATCAGTCTTCTCTGAACTCACCTGCGAAAACCCAGGATAAAGAATATGAACCGGAAAAGTATAAGAATGATTTTGAAGATTTCAATATACAGACCCGAACGTATGCCGATACCGTTAAAAAGAAGGGATTCATGGGCCGTTTGAAAGATGCCATAACAGGTAAGGTGAATGTTCAGAAAGAAAGTACGGTGGTTACCCTAACCAATAATAAAACGATAGATATTTCTCAGGTAAAATCTAAAATGAATAATGCGATGAAGTCTATGGACAAGCATTACTCTGATGAAATAAAAAAAGTACAGTTAAAAGCAGCTAAAACCCAAAGAGATAATCTGCAGTTTTATGGCAATTTCAGTAAATTATTGGTATACAGTAATGGATTGATAGAAGTGTATGAGAATGCTATTAAAGATTTTAAGTCTGAATTAGAAAGAGAGTATAACGAACAAAGCTCAAATAACAATAAAATCAGAACTTATCTGGTGCTTGGATTAATGATCTTAATGTTCATTGTATCTATTCTGATCATGTATTTTACAAGGGTTGCATTTATCTATGAAAGAAAGCTTAATGCAGCGAATGAGGAAATTAAGAATAACCTTAATTTTAAAAACAGGATATTAGGAATGTTGAGCCATGACCTGAGGTCCCCGTTGAAAATTATCAATATTTTTATCGATAAGATTCACAGAACGACGAAAGATGACACCATAAAAGACTACCTTCAGTCTATCAAGTTTACTAACAGCACACTGCTCCTGCAATCTAACCAGATTCTGGAATACACAAAAAATCAGGATGCTGAGAAAAAAATGGTCAATACGGTCTTTAATCTCAAAAATGAGCTCAATTCTATTGCAAAAGTGATTACTCCGTATATAGAAACCAGGAACAATAAGTTTGTAGTCACAGACAGGATTCCTGAAGATATAATAGTATATGCTGATAATATAAAAATTAACCAGGTATTTATGAATATTCTGGGGAATGCCAATAAATTCACAGAAAACGGACAGATTGATCTCAGTATAATTACTGAACCTATAGATAAAAATACAATATCCCTGATTACAATAGTAGCAGATACGGGAGTTGGAATCTCAGAATCAGATGTAAAGAAAATTTTTGAACCTTACTACCAAGGGATTATTTCTGATGAAATTGACAATCTTGGGGCAGGGCTGGGATTAAGTTTATGTAAAGAAATTGTGGAACTTTTTGATGGTGAAATATCTGCCACAAGCAAATTACATAAAGGAACAAAAATAACATTCAGGATCAATTTAAACATTAATAATAATGGAGTTACCAATTGAAAATAAAGAAACGACCTTCCTTTTGGCTGATGACCACAGTATTGTAAGGCAGGGAATAGAAATTATCATCAGTGATATGATTCCGGATGCTAAAATTTATCATGCTTCCTCATTACAGAAAGTTATGGAACTTGTCAAATCAGAGGAAATAGAAATAGCAATTATGGATGCACATTTTCCCGACGGAAACAGTCTGCACATTTTGTCTGAAATGAAAACGGCGAATCCTGATCTTAAAATCCTGATCTTTTCCGGTCTTGAAGAAGACCTGCATGCACTTAAGTTTATTAAAGCCGGCGCCAATGGATACCTCAGTAAGCTAAGCGAAGAGGACGAAGTAAGTGAAGCTATCTTACACTTCATACAGAAAGGCGAATACTTTTCTGCTATTTCCCGTAACCTTTTGGTACAGCTTGTTTCTAATCCGGATTTGCTCAATCCTCTTGCCCGGTTAACGAAGAGAGAATTGCAGATTGCCGAAATGTATGCGGAAGGGCTGGGAAATCTGGAAATTTCAAACCAGTTGGATATCAGGCAGAATACAGTGAGTACCATTAAGAAAAATATATTTGAGAAATTAAAAATTGAAAATATTGTTGAGCTGATTGATCTTATCAAAACGCATCACAAATTATAGAACCTATAAAAAACTATTCCTGCCAGTATATTTATCGATAAATATCGATGCTTCTTTAGACGTGTATCGATGGGAAATGTGAGGAAGTTTATTCATTAATGTTGTTACTTTGCAGTATAGAATTCAGGGAATGAAAAAGTAAAATCTTTTAAACTTTGAATTTTTACACAAATGAGAAAAAAATATAACTATACCAATAATAAACTATAGTTATATAAAAACCCAAGTGATGAAATTAAATAAGCGTATGAATATCCTCAAACCTGCTTCTTGAAAGCATTCCAAAAAAACACAAACACATATAAAGAAGTTAAATAGGTCTTGTTAGGTTATTTAATACAAAAAGGAGATGGGGATCTCCTTTTTTTTGTTTACGTCAATAGTAAATTCTAAAGATCAGGCTGGAAAGGGAGTATACAAAAAATTATAAGATAGTAAAAAACGGATCAGGTGCAAAAGTTGGGATAATATAAACTTACATCAATAGACCTTCTCTTTGACGCAAAGTGCTATTTTTATTACGTTTGATTTTAAGTGAACCAAGAATGAATCGATTAGAAATCGATTTTGATGAAGCTAACTTTATTCAGCGACAAAGTCGCCTTTCTTTGCTTTCTTACAATAGAACATCCAAATTATTATTCTTTTGCGTTAAATAAAAGGTCAAATAAAAATTACATATTTTATTTAATGCAGCATAGATTTCTGAATGTCCAAACGAGAGGTTTTAGATTTAATCCAATTTGCTTAGTCCACAAGTTTATAACATGATCCTAAAAAAACTATCACTTCTTCAACAGCCAGCGATTCCTTATCTTATTTTTTATCAAATGATAAATGATAAATCAATACAGTCCCCTAATTTTGTAAACAAAAAATGTCAGGGGAAAAAAAATTAAAGGTTCTGCTTAAAAATATGGAGCCTGTATTGAACTCAGGAGACTATGCTTTCTGTAGAGTTGAAAATTTTAAAAAGATTGCTGATCTTGATAAGGTTCTGTTTTTCTTTCGCGAAGCTGAAGCTGTTACCATAGTTTTAGAAAAAACAACAGCAGATGAATGGAACCTGGATTATACATATATTTCTTCCTGGATTACCCTGAATATTCACTCTTCACTGGAAGCGGTAGGGCTTACTGCAGCTTTTGCCAATGCTCTGAAACAGGAAAACATCAGTTGTAATGTAGTGGCTGCTTATTTTCATGATCACATTTTTGTGGCAAAACAAGATGCACAAAAAGCTATGGAAGCATTATACAATTTAAGTGAAGTGTAATATTTAAGTTCCTAAGTTTTTAAAGTGATAAAAAAGGTAATTAAGTTTCACTGTAGATCATATTTTTTTGACTCAAAGTCTTTAAGGTATAAGGCGGTTATATTTTGAGTGAGCAAAGATGTTTTTTAGATGTTTTGTAATCAAATGACAATGCAAATAATCAACAAACAGCTTATGCAAGGTAAGCTGTTTGTTATTTTTATGGAAAAAGTATCCGAACCTTATTCATTGAAATTGAGAATCTGATTCATTTCAGAAGCTATTTCTTCAGGATTGAGTATTCTTTCAAAATAAGTAATTTCAATCTTGGTTTTCTTCCAGAAAGAATAAACTAAAACACCGGTAACCCCTACATTTTCTATAGAGGAATCAGAATTTTTGACATCCGTTATTACTTTAAAGGCCGTTTCTCCTTTTTTGTATTCTGTTATCCGTATTTCACAGGTTAATAGCTTAAAAGCCTGTTCAATTCCCTTTTTTAAATCTCCATATTCTTCACTGAAATGTTGGTGATCCAATGAAAATCCAACCGTCAATTCATTCGCATCCACAGATAGCCAGTAATTTGAATTTTCTATAGAAAGAAATGTTGTTCCATGCTCCTCTGAAACACTGATTTTTGAAGCTAATTTAGATTTTAGCAGTTCAAGAATTTCATTGAATTTCTTTTCATGGAGTTTCATTACGAACTGAACGGTTTTGTCATAAGAAAATACAGAGATTAGCTGTTCATCAGGAATCTGAACTTATTTATATTTTTAAGGGCAATGCCGGTTCCACGGACAACAGCTCTTAGAGGATCTTCGGCAACACATACAGGGAGTCCTGTTTTTCTGTGTATTCTATCGGCCAGTCCATTCAGAAGAGCACCGCCTCCGGCAAGATAAATACCTGTTTTGTAGATATCTGCTGCAAGCTCAGGTGGTGTAAGAGAAAGCGTTTCCAAAACGGCATCCTCAATTCTCATCAGTGATTTATCCAGTGCTTTGAACACTTCTTTATAGTTGACCATGATTTCTTTCGGCTTACCTGTAATCAGATCTCTTCCCTGTACAGGAATATCTTCCAGCGGGTAGTCCAGTTCCTCCAGTGCCGAACCTATCTCAATTTTTATTCTTTCAGCAGTTCTTTCCCCAATATATAAATTGTACTGCGACCTTAGAAAATAAGCAATATCATTTGTAAATACATCGCCGGCAATTTTTAAGGATTTGTCACATACAATTCCTCCAAGTGCCACCACCGCTATTTCGGTAGTTCCGCCCCCTATATCAATAATCATATTTCCTTCAGGACTTTGAACATCAATTCCTGCTCCAATGGCGGCTGCCATGGGCTCATAGATCAGTTTTACTTCCTTGGCATTGACCTTTTGGGCAGAATCCTTAACAGCTCTTTTTTCAACCTCAGTAATCCCCGAAGGAATACATATTACAATTCTCAGAGCAGGCTGTATAAATCTCCCTCTGATCCCCGGAATCTGCTTGATAAATTCTTTAATCATATGCTCGGAAGCATGAAAATCTGCAATGACTCCATCCTTTAAAGGACGTACTGTTTTAATATTTTCGTGGGTTTTACCCTGCATAAGTTTGGCTTGTTCTCCCACTGCAATTGGCTTTCCGGTTATACGGTCAATAGCAACAATGGAAGGCTGGTCGATGACGATCTTGTTATTATGTATGATCAGCGTATTAGCGGTCCCCAGATCTATTGCGATCTCCTGCGTAAACATATCAAATAACCCCATCTTTTCCTTATTTTATTAGACTGCAAAGTACGGCTTTCTCCATCGATATTAACGACAGCAAAATCCATAATGGAAGTTAAAATTGTGTTAATTACTGTAATCATTGACCTTGGAACAGTAGAGTTTATTTGTACCTTTAAACTCAAACTATAAATACCATGACACTTCCCCAATACGATAATTTTCCAAACATAACCGGTGATAGGGTATCACTGCGGCAGGTTTTGGATACAGATCTCCCTGAGCTTATTGAAATTTCGTTCTATGATGCCATTCAGGCAGAAAGTATTGAGCAGGCAGCAGAAATGCAGGCCAAAATCAATAGTGACTATACCAGCGGGAACTCCATTCATTGGGCTATCGTGGATAATGCTACCCATAAAATTGTGGGAACGTGTGGGTATTACAGAGGGTTTAAACAGGGAGAAGGCGAGCTGGGTTGTGTATTATTATCCCACTATAAAGGAAAAGGATATATGACGGAAGCCATGACATTAGCGATTGACTTTGGAATGAATACCATTGGGCTCAAACGCATTTGGGCAGCCACAAGTAAACAAAATACTAAAGCCATACAGCTCCTTGAGAGGTTAGACTTTAAGAAAATGGGAGAGCTTGATGATGAAATAGAATTTGAATTAAATCCACAGAGATCATAAGCTCAGGCAGAAATTAAAAAAGGAAAACATATAAAGAATTTATCTCACAACTAAATAATGTGGGTTGAGAATCCACTATTTGACAACCATTCTCTGACAGGAGGCCGAGAGAAATCAAAAAAAAGTCCGTTTTCACGAGTTGTGACACAGACTTTTTTTGAGTGAAAGCTTTAGCTAAATTTTTTAATTGCTTCTGCACTTACCGGAGTAAAGAAATTAATCAGATTTCCATCCGGATCAGAAAACAAAAGCGATCGGTTACCCCACGGCATGGTGGTAGGTTCCTGTATGATATCGCGGGTTATACTTTTAACCCTTTCATATTCTTCATCTACATTATCTACCATGAATTCTATGATCGTGTTTTTGCCACCCGCTGGTTCGATGGAATTTTCACCAAATAGCTTCATGGTTCGCGTGCTTCCAATGGCTATAGTAATAGAATCACCAGATAGCTCTGCGAAATCTTCAGTATACCATTGAGCCGTTAATCCAATGGTTTTTTCGTAAAATGCTACGGTTTGTTGAATGTCTTTTGTAATCATTCTTAATGAAGTGAATTGCATAGTGTTTAAAATTGTATTGTTGCAAAGGTAGACCAGACTAATGACAACAGGGTGTCAGGAAGGTTTTCATTTTTTTGCGCCTTAGATTAAGCCTGAAAATTATTGTTTGTGCTTTTTAATAGTCTCTGTTCTACATCATTTTACCATTACAAACAGACTGTTTATTCTAAAAACCACAATTCAAAACTGCTTCCTTCCTCCAATGTTTTATAATTAAGATAACCACCATGGGCTTCCATAATACTTTTTGCCAGGGTGAGCCCAATTCCCGAACCGTTGGCCCTGGTGGTGAAAAAGGGCAGGAAAATTTTGTCTTTGATCTCAGGAGTAATCCCGGAACCGTTATCGGTAATACTTACGATAATGCGGTTGTTTTGGGATTTTACAGTAGTTGTAATGAGTTTGTATTCCTTTTCAGAAACAGCATGAATAGCGTTGAGATAAAGGTTGATCAGACTTCGCTCAATCATTTTTTCATCAGCTGATACCCTATAATCTTCAATATCCGCAATTATTTGGATATGATGTTTTTCAAATTCGGATTTCAAAAAGCAGGCTGCGGATTCAATAACTTTTTTCAGGGAAACAGGGGCAAGAACAGGTTTGGGTAATTCTGCAACCTGACGGTAATGGTCTACAAAACTCAAAAGCTGTTTGGATTTGGAATTGATAACCATCAGACTTTCTTTCATATCCTGTTGATCTTCATGATCGATGGTCTCCTGGTTGCTGATGTATTCCAGGTTCTGGATCAGGCTGTTCACGGGAGTCAGGGTATTGAGCAGTTCATGGGAAATCACTTTCATCAGGTTATTCCATGCCAGTTTCTCTTTTTGTTCAATAATTTTCTGAACAGATTCGAGAGTAATAATATAAAAGTTGTGCTGCGTGTTTTTTACCTGTTGGGTTCTGAGTGAAAAAGACTGCCTGGAATTGCTATGGATAGAAATATCGAAAAACTCCTGTGAACTTTGATAATTAGTGTCTTCAATAATTTTATAGAATTCCGGGACCTTTGATGCATACAGGTCCCAACGGTTGTATCTGGGAACCTGTAAAATACTGAGAAAGGCATTGTTCACATAAAATACTTCCCGGGTTTTATTTTCGGATAGGATGATCAGCCCTGTTTCCATTTGGTCCAGGATACTTTCATACAGCAATTTATAAGAGGATAAAGACAATTGTTCCTCTTTACTTTGGTAATACAGACGGATACTGCTGTCGAGAAGTGGACTTCCTTCTTCCTGAGGAAATAAAGAAAAGTCTTTATTCCTGATGGAGGAGATGACCTTTTCTACTTTTGAGTCCTGAGCAGCTAATGAAAAATACATCAAAGCCACAAAAACAATCATGAGCAGTATGAAAAGCATCATATTGAACCATTTTTCTTCCAAAAAGAAATGATAAGCGGTAATTCCACTTGTTATGGCAAGCAGATTGTACAGCAACCACAGGATATTATTTTTACTCATGAGTTTTTCCTATATTTTATTGATCATAAACTTAATGATACTTTTTAAACCTAATATACCGAAACTCTAATGTCTGATATCTGAAGTCTGGTGTCTATTATCTATTATTTAACTCATAATCCAAATTTCTCCATTCTCCTGTAGAGAGCCGCCCGTGAGAGGCCAAGGTCTGCTGCAGCTAAAGAAATATTTCCGGTATGTTTTTTCAGTGCCTTTCTGATGAGGACTTCCTCCATTTCTTCAATATTGAGATTGGTGATGGTACTGTCATACTCTTCCAGTTGAGGCATCAGTAACTGGAGCTTGCTGTCATTGGATAAAATAACACTTCTTTCCAAGCAATGATCCAGTTCCCGGATATTTCCCGGCCATGGAAAATGAGTAAGCCCCATCAGTAAATCATCTGTAAGTTCAAGATTAGGCTTGTGATACTTTTGTTTATAACGATCAAGAAAGTAGAGGCCCAGTAATCCAATATCCTCCTGTCTGTCCCGCAAAGCCGGAATCTGAATTTCAACAGTATTGATTCTGTAATATAAATCCTGTCTGAAACGATTTTCTGCAACGGCTTTTTTCAGGTTTTCATTGGTCGCAAAAATGAAGCGCACATCCAATACACGCTCTTTGGATTCCCCTAACCGGGATAGTTTCCTGTTTTGAATCAGACTTAACAACTTGGTCTGAAGATGGAGTGGCAGGTTTCCGATTTCATCCAGAAAAACAGTGCCATTCTGGGCATTTTCAATTTTTCCTGCATAATCCTGATGGGCATCGGTAAAGGCTCCTTTTTTATACCCAAACAGTTCAGATTCAAAAAGGCTTTCCGAAATGCTTCCCAGATCAATATGTACAAACGGCTGGTTTTTCCTTTCCGACTGTTCATGGATGGATTCTGCAAGTACATATTTTCCTGTTCCGTTTTCCCCTAATAACAATACATTGGCATCGGTGGGAGCTACTTTTCTGATCTGCTCAAGAACTTCCTGCATTTTCGGGGAGTGGCTTTGCAGTTGATATTGGTTATTTTTCTGATGTACATTTTCCCATTGGCTGAGTTTTCTGTTTTTCCTTGAGATGTCTACCGCCAGATTCACCGAGGCATAGAGCTTTTCGTTGTTCCAGGGTTTCAGGATAAAATCTGATGCTCCATTTTTCAGAGCCTCTACAGCGAGCTCCACTTCACCATAAGCAGTCATCAGAATAATTGGAAGCTGAGGTTCCAGTGTTTTAATTTCCTTCATCCAGTAAAGGCCGTCCTGTCCGTTTTCAAAACCTTTTCTGAAATTCATATCCAATACCACGGAATCAACCTGATTTTCAGTCATAAATTTTAAAATTTCTGCCGGCTTGCTTAGACAGCTTACTTCTGAAAAAAACTTTTTCAGCCAGACTCTTGCGGAGAACAGGATATCTTCATCGTCATCCACGATCAGAATATGAGCTTCTTTTTTACGCATGATAGTGTAATTTATTAAAAACGGATTCTTTATGATTAAAAAATGTTCATTTTCGTACAGAAAGTGTTCGATAATGAACAGTAATTTGTCTCTTATTACAAACTCTATTGCAGATTTTCAAGGACTTACAGACTTATATTTTTCTGGCATCTGCCTTGTGTAATCTATTGTAATAAAATGAGTTATCTTTAATATGGATACGAAAATAGTAAAAAAGAAATCGAAATTAAAATTTGTTTTTGGCGGACTGGTCATATTGGGGATGATAGGAGTCTGCAGTCTGTATTTTATCAGGCAGAAAAAAACATACAATGTTTCCGCTGAAGATATTCAGACTGATGCAGTTACCCAGGGGAAATTTGAAGATATGCTGATGGTAACGGCCCAAACCCAGTCACTCAATTCTTCATTAGTCAATGTTTTGGAAGGCGGAGTGGTAAAAGAAATTTTTGCTGAAGATGGGCAGATTGCCACCAAAGGCCAACCTATTGCGAGAGTGTACAATCCCAATACGGAATTCAGTTATATGAATCAGAAAACGGGAATCATGCAACAGGTCAGCCAGATGAGAAGTACGCTTCTTGAACTGAAAAACCAGGAGCTCGCCCAGGATAAAGAGCTTTTACAAGCCCAGAATGATTATAATACGGCACTTCAGAGCTTTAATCTGCAAAAGAGACTCTATGACGCGGACATCGGAAAAAAAACAGATTACGACATCAGTATACAGAATCTGACCTACCAGAAACAGAGAAAATCAATTATTGAAAAGGGATTTTCTACAGAAAAGAGTTCAAGGAATGCTCAAATTTCTGCGATCAATACATCAATAGGACAGATGGAGAAAAGTCTTCAGGTTTTACGTTCCAATAAAAATAATTTTCTCATCATGGCCCCTGCTTCCGGAAGACTTTCATCATTTGCTATTTCATTGGGTGAAAACCTTATCAGTGGACGAAGTATCGGGAAGGTCGATTTGATGGACGGGTATAAGCTGGTGGCTAAAGTAGATGAATATTACATCAATAAACTGCAGAATGGCATTAAAGGAATGCTGGATAATAATGATCAACCCTATGAAGTGGTGATCACTAAAATACTGCCGGAAGTAAAAGACGGTCAGTTTCTCGTGGAACTGAATTTTACCGATAAAAAACCGGATAATCTGAAAATAGGGATGACCTTTGGATTGAAACTAAAGCTTTCAGCCGATACACAGAGTACAATGATCTCTAAGGGAAGCTTTTTCAAAGAAACGAATGGAAAGTGGATCTTTGTAGTGAAAGGAAATAAAGCTGAAAAAAGGACTATCAGTCTTGGAAGAGAGAATCCGCTGTATTATGAGGTAGTATCAGGGTTGAAGCCCGGAGAAACCGTTATTACATCAGATTATTCAGATTTGAAAAAATATGAAATCCTTGATATTAAAAAGTAAAAAGATGAATATTTTTAACCTCCCGTTATCACCGCTTATAAAAAAATCTAATCAACAATAACAGCAAACATAATTATCATGATCAATATACATAATCTTTCAAAAATATACAGAGCTGAAGATGTACAGACGCATGCCTTAAACGAGGTAAGCCTGAGCATCAAAGAAGGTGAATTCCTGGCCATTATGGGACCTTCCGGCTGTGGGAAATCTACTTTTTTAAATATTCTCGGTCTTTTAGACAGTGCCTCGGCAGGCTCATATCAATTTGAAGAAAGAGAAATGATAGGGCTTAATGAAAGAAAGAAATCGGATGTCCGTAAAAAAAATATAGGTTTTATTTTTCAGAATTTTAACCTGATTGATGAGCTGACTGTCTATGAAAATATTGAGCTGCCTTTAATTTACAACGGAGTTTCTTCTGCGGAAAGAAAAAGAAAAGTAGAAGAAATTATGGAGAAAATCAATATTGCTCACCGCTCAAAACATTACCCACAGCAACTTTCCGGAGGACAGCAGCAAAGGGCAGCCGTAGCAAGAGCACTGGTTACAAAACCTAAACTGATCCTCGCTGATGAGCCCACAGGAAATCTGGACAGCTCCAACGGAAATGAGGTGATGAATCTTCTGGCAGAGCTTCACAGAGAAGGATCTACCATTGTTATGGTCACCCATTCTTCATATGATGCCGGTTTTGCTTCACGGATTATCAATATGAAGGACGGTGAAATCTTCAATGAGGAACATGCTTCCCAAAGAAAAGATGTTTTTGAAAAAGCAGATGCAGGTGCATTTGAATAAACCAGAAGTCTTTTGTCAAATATTATTAACTGTAATCCAATTATTATGCTTACCAACTGGCTCAAAATTGCCTTGATTAATTATAAAAAGAACAGACTGTCTACTTTTATCAATCTGTTTGGACTTACCATAGGACTCACCGGATTTATGCTGATCCTGATGCATTGGAATGATGAGGAATCCTATGAAAAATGGAATCCAAAGAAAGACCAGATCTTTGCTTTTCAAAGCCTGTACAAAAAAGATAATTTCTACGGAAATAATATTTCTTACCCTTTGGCTTATGAGGCATTTAAAAAGATTTCGGAAACGGAAGACTATGTTATTTTCAACGGTTCTGATATAGGAGTAAAAATGATAACCAAATATACCACTGCTTTTCAGCAGGGCGGTTTTACCTCATCGGAAAGTTTCTTTAATTTTTTTCCTTTTAAAATTATTTCAGGCCGGGCGAAAGATGCCTTAAAATCAGATGCTTCCATTGCCATTTCCAAGCAGGTGGCTATAAAATTATTTGGAACAGCTAATGCTGCCGGTGAATCCATAAAATTTGATGATAAAGATTATATGGTTACCGCTGTATATGAGCTCCCTGAAGGGAATAGTCAGATCAAACCGGAATTTATTTTCAAGCCTGTAGAGCAGTTTAAAAATGATAAAGAACAATGGAATAGTTTCAACTACGGATGCTTTTTTATGCTTAAAAAAGGAGGTGATCCTTCGGTTTTTGAAAATAAGTTTAAAGAAATTCTGGAACATAGAGCGGCTCGTTCTGCGAAAAATGCAGGGATGAGCGCCCAACAGTTTTTTGAGATGTATGGGCCTAACAGAGTATTTCTCGTTCAATTGGATCAGCTTAAACTTCATGCAAAAGCTTCATGGTTTGGAAATGGAGATTTCAGGACCATTATGATTTTGTTTTCCCTTTCTGTCCTGATTGTTATTTTATCAGCGATCAATTTTATCAATCTGAAAACGGCAGAAGCATCACAAAGAGGAAAAGAAGTGGGAGTAAGAAAAGCGATTGGAGGAACAAAGCTTTCTTTAATGCTTCAGTTCTTTTTAGAGACATTTATTATATGCCTGCTGTCTTATTTCCTGTCTTTGGCCCTTACAGAGCTTTTGCTTCCTTCTTTTAATAAATTTTTTAACAAGGAAATAGCGCTGAACGATTGGCATGTTTATGTGTATTCCTTAGCAATGGTCATGGCAGTCACTTTATTATCTGGGCTGGTTCCTGCTTTTTATCTTTCGAATTTTAAAGCAATTGAGACGCTCAAGGGTAATTTCTCCCGAAGCAAACACGGAGTCTGGCTTAGAAACGGAATTCTTACGCTACAGCTCGTTATTTCTTCATTTTTTATCATTGGAGGTCTGATTGTACATAGCCAGGTAAAGCATATGATGAATAAAGACCTTGGGTTTAACGGAAAACAGATCATGATGATTTACTGCAATGAACTTACTCCTAAGTCATGGTTAAAATATGAACGTCTTAGAAATGAACTCACTAAAATTAACGGGGTAGAGGAGGTTTCTTATGGAGAAGCAGTGGTTGGGAGCGGACGGAGAAGCAGTTCAAATATCGATTATGAGCACCAGAGTATTGATGCCGAAACCGGTGCAATGGATTATAATTATCTTCAGTTTCTGGATGTTAAGTTATTAAAAGGACGTTGGCTGGATCCGAATTTGGCTTCAGATACAATCAATACTATTATTGTTAATGAAGCATTTGTTAAAAAATTTGGCTGGACAGATGAGCAGGTTTTTCAACGTGAATTGCGTCCGGGGTTTGATGAAGGAAAGAAATATAAGGTCGTAGGAATTGTTAAGGATTTTAACCTTCGAAGCCTTCAATATAAGATAGAACCTATTATGTTTTTTCATTATAAACAATCTACCTCGAAGAGGCTTAATGTATACAATGTTCAGGTGAAAATAAAACCGGATGACATTGAGGGAACGGTTGAGAGGATTAAAAAATTCTGGCAGACTTCAGCAGAGCCGGGCTATCCTTTTGATTATTATTTTATCAATCAGAGATTTGCAAAAACTTTTGAAGTCTATCAAAAGCAGCAAACCTTATTTACCATTCTGAATGCTATGGTATTAATGGTGGCTTTACTGGGGCTCTTTGCGCTTTCCTCTTTGATGATAGAGCAGAAGTTGAAAGATGTAGCTATTAGAAAGACCTTGGGAGCCTCAGATCGTGCTCTGGTTTTCGGACTCACCCGTCAGTTCCTTTGGATTGCTGTCATTGCTGTTTTGATAAGCATACCGATCTGTTATTTTCTGATGAACGAATGGCTGAAAGATTTTGCCTACAGAATAGAGATGCCGGTGTGGCCGTTTGTCGTCAGTTTCCTGGTTTTATTGGGGTTAACATTTGCTGTCGTAAGTATCAAAGCTTATAAAGCCACAAAAGTAGATCTCATCAAATACCTGAAGTATGAGTAACTGAGTCCATCGATCATCTTATTTTCTTAATTATTTAAATCAGAACGTCCTCATGAAAAATATGATTTTCCTGTTTTTTGTTGGCCTTTATCCGGCTCAGCAAACATGGAACCTGCAACAATGTCTCGATTATGCTGCAGCTCATCATCCGCTGGTTAAACAAGCCACCGTGAATGTTGCCAAAAATGATAAGCTGATTACAGGATCAAAAGGGATGCTGCTGCCTTCTGTAGAAGCAGGGGTGAGGCATACTTATAGTTTTGGATCTTCCATTAACCAGTCGAGTAATCAGCGGGAAGCTCTCAATACACAATATGATCAGTTTACGGCTCAGGCAGACTGGAGTCTTTTCAACTGGAAAAATATGCTGGATATATCTTTGTCTACATTGAATAAACAAACCAGTACGTACAGGCTTAAGCTCGCACAGAATAAGGTAAAACTGAATGTTATTCAAATGTTTTTTGCCTACCAGAATGCGAAAAGCTGGCTGGAAGTCCTGGAAACCCAGATATCCGGAATGCAGGATCAGATTAAGCGTACTGAAAAAGAAGTAGAAATTGGAAACAGACCCAAAAGTGATGTATACGATATCAAAGCGAATCTGGGAACTTTACAGGAACAGTGGGTGTCCGCTAAAAATCAACGGGATCAGTCAAAAATTAACCTGCTGAATGCATTGGCTTTTACTCAGGATTCTTTGGAGTTCGTGATGACTGATGAAAATCTCTCTTCGGAAGCAGCGTTTCGAGATCCGGATTTTACAAAAAAATTATTGGAGAAAAATCCTGCTTACCAATCTGTGATAGCAGAGATTAAAGCAGAGGAGAAGAAAGAAGATATAGCAAAAGCCGGGTATTTGCCAACTTTAAATGCAAGTTACAGCTGGTCTACTTTTTATAATAAAGTGCTGGGAAAGGATGACGGTTCCGGTATTCGTTTCTCCGATCAGTTTTCTCAAAACAAAAACCAGTCTGTAATCTTGGGACTCAATATTCCTATTTTTAATAAGCTACAGGTAAAAACGAACGTGGAAACAGCAAAGCTGAATGTCATCAATTCCAAGTATGATAAGGAGCTAATCATCAACGACCTGACCCAAAATATTAATTCAATTAAAGCACAGTTTTTAAACGCCCAGGAGAAATACAATCTGCTGGACACCAATTTTGAAAATCAAAAACTGTCTTTTCAGAAATCTGAAGAAAAATATAAAGAAGGATTAATGGATGCCTATACTTTTTTTGTTGTCCGCAACGGATGGCTTCAGGCTAATTATAATCTTATCAGCAGCAAAAATGATGTGATCCAGCAGACAGAACTGCTAAAGGTGCTGGAATCAGGTTATTAAATTCAGAATATTCGTACATTTTCAAAAAGCAGTCTTCAAAATGATGAAGGCTGCTTTTATTTTGAATAGATCCTCAGAATATACCCTTCTGTTTAATACATATGAAGAAGATATTTGCCGGGTAATTTTTTTCTTAAATTATGGAGTGGTTACTTCCTGGATCACAAAACTCTGCTCACTCTGTGTATGGGCTGAAAAGTAGCCTAAAGCTCCATTGCTGATATTACTTGGAGGGTTAGCTGGCGTCACACTGCCGCCATTACCATTGGAAATCTGAAGAAGAGCACTGTAATAGGTGAATACATTGGTGTCAATGCTTTGCATTTCAACGTGAATGGTATCTCCCACAACTACTTTATGATCTCTGCCGTCATTATCATCATTCGGAAGGATGATCGGACGCTGATTGGCAAGGCCGTTATTTACATTGTCTGAAAAGACATCCATGTATTTTTTTGTTAAATTATTGATGGTAAAGCTGAAAAGATAACGGTTGCCTAATGCAACAGGATCTGTAAAAATGGGTAAAAGGGTATAGCTTTTTTCGTCCCCGAAAGAAAATGAATCCTGTGACAGACCTTCAAAATCCACTACTTCAGGCATTGTGCTTTGAGCGGTATATTGCTTTCCTTCTGCCTGTACATTCAGGGTATAGATTCTGCCGGATACTCCCACAAAATTGGTAGTCTGGTATTTTCCCTGGCCTATGTACTGTAAAACTTCCGTTTGACCGGCATTATCGCTTAAAGTAACCTGTGCACCCGTTACAGCAGGATATTGATTAGGCTGTGAAACTCCTACAGATTTTGTTATTTTCACGATATAAGGCCCGGCCTGATCGGTAACATTCCCTTCAATGACAATATTTCCACTTTGGTCGGCAAGATCCAGATCGATCTCTTTCTCGCAAGATGTTAAAGCAAACAGGGATAATATGATAAAAAATGTATTTTTCATGATTTAAAATTTGAAATTGTAAGTGATGTTAGGTACCCAACGGAATAGAGAAGTCTGCATAGCACGTGTTGCTCCCGGATTATTTGGGTTGTCTTCAAAAGTAATCGTATAGGCATTTTCACGACCATACAGATTATAAATACCAAAAGTCCATGAACCCTTGAAGCGTTTATTAGAGATTGGCTCATAGGTCGCACTCAGGTCCATTCTGTGATAAGCAGGCATTCTGTCTGCATTTCTGTTGCTGTACTGGAAGATCGTTTGCCCATTCAGTTCATACTTTCCGGTAGGGAAGGTCACTGCATTTCCGGTACTGTACAGGAAAAGTCCGGACATGGACCACTTTTCATTAAACTGATAAGTAGCTACTACGGATAGATCATGCGTTTTATCCATTCTGGCATTATACCATTCATTATTATTGATCCCGTTTATCTTTCTTTCAGTTTTGGATAACGTGTAAGAAATCCATCCGGTAAGCTTGCCGCTTTTCTTTTTGGCAATAAGCTCAAGACCGTAGGCTCTGCCTTTTCCGAACAGCAATTCATTTTCTACATCTGATCCTGTATCAAATCCAATCTGAGCTCCGTTTTTGAAATCGATCTGATTCTGCATGGATTTGTAATAGACTTCAGCATTGATTTCATAATTATTGTTTTTGAAGTTCCTGCTGTAGCCAGCACTGATCTGGTCTGCAATTTCCGGTTTTACCGTATAGCTGCTTCCAATCCATTGGTCTGTAGGATTTCCGCTGTTAGAGTTGCTTAAAAGGTGTAGATTTTGAGTATTACGGGAATATCCTCCTTTCACACTGCTGACTTCGTTGATACGGTAATTGGCGGTAATACGAGGTTCAGGATTTACATAGGTTTTCCCGAGTTTTCCTTTTTCTAAAAACCTGCTTTCTGTAAGATTTCCATTCTCATACGTGTTGAAAGTATCACCTCCCAATACACTGAATAGGGAAAGTCTTACCCCATAATTAATGGTAAGTTTCTCTGTAGCCTTATAATCATCATTGATGTACAGGGCATTCTCCCATGAATATCTTGGATTTCTTGGAAAGCTGCTCACACTGGTCCCTGAGGCACTGCTTGGGGTAAGGGTATGATAAATAGACTGAAGGCCAAAACGTATAGAATGCTTATTTCCTGCAAACCAGGTGAAGTCCTGCTTAAGATTCCAGTCCTGTATTTTAGAATTTAAATCAAATACATTATCGTTGCTCTTCAGGCTGATTTTATAATCATAATTGCTGTAGATGAAGGATGTATTGGAAAATAATTTACTGTTGATGATGCTGTTCCAACGCAGTGTGGCTGTAGTATTTCCCCAATCTGTTGAGAATGTATTTCCTAATCCAAGGACATCTCTTCCAAAATAGGCAGATAGATAGAGGCGGTTATTTTCATTAAGCTGATAATTGGCCTTTAAGTTAAGGTCATAAAAATATAACTTATTGTCTTTGTAGTCTTTATTGGTCTTAAGGAATAAGTCAGCATAGGTTCTTCTTCCGGAAACAATGAATGATGATTTCTCTTTCTGGATAGGGCCTTCTACACTCAGCCTGCTGCTGATCAGCCCGATTCCTCCGTTGACATTATAATCCTGGTTATTTCCGTCCTTCATCTTTACATCCAATACGGAAGAAAGACGTCCTCCATATTGGGCAGGGCTGTTTCCTTTGATAATACTGGCATCTTTCAGAGCATCACTGTTAAAGGTGCTGAAAAAGCCCAGTAAGTGAGACGCATTATAAACCGGCGCTTCATCCAGTAAGATCAGGTTCTGGTCGGTAGCCCCACCTCTTACACTGAATCCACTGCTTCCCTCACCGTTACTTTTGATACCCGGTAAAAGCTGTATAGTTTTCATGACGTCTTTTTCACCGAATAAAACCGGGAGTTTTTCAATATTTTTAATGCTTAGTGTTTCAGTTCCCATTTGAGCACTGGAAAGATTCTTGTCTTTTTTTATACCCGTTATCACTACTTCATCAATCGATTTGGAGATGGCTTCCTGCTGGATAAGAGGAAGGTCAAGCTTTATATTCTGATCAACTTTTATCTGCTGTTCAAAATCTTTGTATCCTGAATTGGAAATAATGATTGTATAGTTGCCTTCCGGTAAAGATAGAGAATAGAAACCATATTCATTGGCAACAACGTTAATAGAAGGATCTTCACTTACTTTTACCGTGACTCCGATTAGTAGCTCGCCATTTTTTTTATCTTTAACCGTTCCGCTTACAGAATAGGTTTGTTGAGCTATTACAAAGGTGCTGAAACAGAGCGCAGCGGTGGCTGCGGTAATCTTTAAAAAGGATGTTTGCATTAGTTTTGTTTAAAAAGAAGTAGATCTTTTCTATATTAAAATAGTTTATTGATGTAAGATTAGTTGAAGAGACCGAGGATTAGTTACACAAAAACTTGTTATTGAATAAATTAATTCTTTAACCAACCCTTTTATTCTAAAAAATACTCGGAAACTCCGCTGGCAAAGATAATAGAACTTATGTGAAACATAGTATTGTGTTAGATTTATTATTTTTAATTTTCAGGTAATTAAGCAGGAAACTACAAAATACATTCTATTTAATAACAGTAAAGTTATACTTTTGAGGAACCAAACTTCAGTACCATGAACGTTAAAACGTCCTTTTATATTGCATTTGCCTTCGGAATAATAGGGAATCCCGTATTGGCACAGTCTCAAACCAAATTAGGCAAAGAGATTTCCAGTGTAGAATCAGGATTAATGCCTGTCATTCGTTTTGAGGGTAAGCCACTCTGGACGCTGGAATCCCGGATGAAACATTATAATGTTCCGGGAGTAAGCATTGCAGTGATCAAAAACTCCAAAGTGATCTGGAGCAAAACATACGGCCTGGCAGATGTAGCATCCAAAACTCCTGTGAATTCCGGAACTTTGTTTCAGGCAGCCTCTATGAGTAAACCCGTAAGTGTTTATGCTGCACTAAAGGAAGTGGAAGCAGGAAAAATAAACCCGGATGCTGATGTAAATTCCTATCTGACTTCCTGGAAAATTCCTGAAAATAAATTTACGAAAGAAAAAAAAGTCAGTCTCAAAAATATTGTAAGTCATACCGCAGGCTTTACCGTGAGTGGATTTCCCGGATATGAAGCCGGCGTACCTATACCAACGCTACTCCAGGTTTTAAAGGGAGAAAGCCCGTCTAATACTTCTGCTATTATAGTGGATAAGCTTCCCGGAACTCCCTTCCGCTATGCTGGTGGTGGATATTGTGTGATGCAGCAAATGCTCATAGATACTAAAGGGAAAGACTTTCCAACCATTATAAAGGAAAATGTGCTTTTGCCTTTGGGTATGAAAAACAGTACATTCAGTCAGCCACTACCTGAAAGTCAGGCTCAGTGGGCAGCTACAGCCTATACGATGGATGGGCAAAGAGTGAAGGGAAAGTATCATACTTATCCTGAAATGGCGGCTGCAGGGCTGTGGACTACCGCTGAAGATCTGGCCAAATTTGTAATTGATATTCAAAATACATTGCATAATAAAAGCCACATCGTTATTTCTCAGAAAACCGCAGAGGAATTTACAAGTCCTTTCATCGATAAATTTGAAGGATTAGGAGTTTTTCTTGAGAATAAAAGCGGGCAGGTTTATTTCAATCACGGGGGCTGGAATGAAGGATTTTCCAGCAGATTTATAGGAAGTAAAACCAGTGGTGACGGAGTTGTCATTTTAACCAATACCAATAAACCCGACTTTATAGAAGAGCTGGTTCGTGCAGTGGCATCTGTATATCAATGGCCCAATTATCTTCCCCCTGTTTATAAAGCTTTATCCCTAACCGAGCAGGACTTTAATGAAAGTATCGGGCGTTACAAATTTGACCAGTACGGACTTTACAGGATTTATCGTGAAAACGGAAAGTTACTACTGAATATTAATGATTTGGAAACCCCAATGGAACTCATTAAAGTGGAGAGAATACATATGTAACACAGAATTGGGATTTCACATCAGAATTTGTAAAAAATGCTTCAACAGGGAAACTCGAACTTGTACAGGTGTTACAGGATAAAACGATACGCTCAAAAAGCCCACAAATGAGCAGTGATGAAAAGACACCGCTAGAATTGATTATGGAAGGGAGTTTTGATAAAGGATTAGAAGCCTATAAAAATGGCAAGGTCAAAGATATGGATCATTATTTTCTTTCCGAAGACTATTTGAATAATACCGGTTATGCATTGCTTGGTAAAAAAGATTTCACAAAAGCAATTGATTTTTTTCGCGTAAATTCCATATTGTATCCTAACAGTCAAAATGTATATGACAGTTTAGGAGAAGCCTATGTGAAAGCTGGTCAAAAAGATAAGGCAAAGCAGACGTATCAGAAACTGTTGGAAATAAATCCTAAAAATGAAAATGCTGCTAAGGCTTTAAAAACATTATAATATAGAAATGCTTTTCAAAGGATTTTTATCTGAAAAATAAGAAATATGGAAGATCTGAAAAAATGGATGAAAAATAATTGGTTTACTGTAATTTTTGCAGTTCTGTTGGTTGTTTTATTGGTGAACCCGGATGCAAAGGCCTGGCTGATGAGACAAATGGCTTCTACTGGAATTCTTAATTCTAACATATCGGAATCTACCACTTCACAGATACCTTCCATAGATTTTATGGTTAAGAATGAAGATGGAACTACAATCAATACTTCTGATCTGAAAGGAAAAGTAGTCTTTATTAACTTTTGGGCCTCATGGTGTCCTCCCTGCAGGGCAGAATTTCCTTCTATTCAGGAATTCTATGAAAAGTATAGGAATCATCAGGATATAGTATTTCTTACTGTAAATCTGGATGACAATCCTGGGCTTGGTAAAGCCTACTTAAAACAGAAGAATTTTACGGTTCCTTTTATAATCCCTGCCGGCGCTATTCCAAAGGAGTTATATAGCGGTTCGTTACCGACTACAGTTGTACTGGATAAAAAAGGGAGAATCCGTCTTCATCATCAGGGACTGGCAGATTACAGTAAAGATTCTTTTTATACTCAAGTTGATGAACTGGTAAACGGAAAGCTGTGATGGTGAGAGAGCTTTATAGAGACAAGAGTAAAGAGCCAGGAATCAAGAGCCAAGAGCCAAGAGTTAAGAGTTAAGAGTTAAGAATTAAGGGGCTATGATGAAGTTTAAAATACTGACGATTGAAGAAATAGAAGCTGAGATGTTGAAATGGGAAAATGACCTGCAAAACTTTCCGAAGGCTGTGGCGTTTTCTTTTCCTGAATATTACCAAAATCTGGTGACTTCCATTAAAACAACAGAGGTTTCTTCGGAAACAATTTTATATAATGCTGTAGAAGCAGTCAATGAAAATAAAGAATTTGAACTAAATGATTATTGGTGTTTTGCCGGAAACGGGCAGGGTGACCGGTGGTTTCTGGATACACAGGATGAGGTTTTCTTCTATGACCACGATTATGATGAGAAGATAGAGCCCATGTATATCAGTTTTCAACAGTGGCTGCAGATGGCATTCATCATTCAGCAATTGGATATGTATTTTGAGGAACATGAACATATCCCGAAATCTGTTAAGCTGGGATTTTATCAAGCCTTGAATACCATTCATCCCAAACTGGGAGAGCATTATCTGTTTTCAGTATAAATCTTTTAAAGGTTGTAAACCCCGGTAAATAGGCTTATTTTTGAATAAAAAGCATATTGTAAAACTAAGATCACTACTATATACTTGCATAGAACGTAATACATAACTACAATGAATAGAGAAGAACTAGAACAGAAATATAATTTTCAATATCCTGAAATATATAACCAGCTGGCTGAAAACAAAATGTTGGATTGGGGGGAAACCGGACCGGATTGGTATCTCACGGTGTTTCCTGAACTAAAAAAGAACCCTCCGTTATTGCTCTTCGGATATGATATTGAGATCTGGAATGATCATCATTTTGTCACAGCTTCCATTGAAGAAATGTCTGATGATGATGATTACAGAAATGTTCATCCTGATTATCAATTTGTTCCGTTTGCTAAAAATGGGGCAGGGGATTTATATGCTTTTCAGTTTGATCTGCAGAATAATGGCGAAGTTCCCATAACATTTATTCCTCATGATGACGAAGAGGCAGAAGTGTTGGCCGGAAATTTACAGGATTTCATTTTTTGTCAATTGCTGGAAGCGGTAACGGAAATAGATGAAGATTCTATGTTTTATGAAGATGATGAGGAAGAGCTGAAACAGAATTTATACAATCAGCTGAAAACCCATGAACCGTATTTAAAGCCGGCGCAGGTAGCCATTCTAAACAGTATTTATCAGCGGGATATTTTTGAATATACATATAAAACTCCTAATGGCCACTCATTTGAAGCAGAAGGACTGCTTACGTTTGACGAGGTTGCAGAAATTGTAAACAGAGAGATTACTTTTGACCATTTACATAAGAAGTTTAATTATTCAAAATGCTAGAGCAGCTAAGAATCCATATTGAAAAAATAGTACTCCTTACCGACGAAGAGTTCAGAATAGTTTCCTCTTTCTTCTCTTTTAAAAAATATAAAAAGCATCAGTTCTTAGTGCAGGAAGGGGAAGCCGTAGCCTATCACTATTTTGTATTAAAAGGCTTGCTGAAACTGGTGTATACCGATGAATCGGGAAAGGAGCATATTGTAGGATTTGCCATGGAAGATTGGTGGGAAACAGATTTTCAGGCGTATTATAAACAAACCAAGGCTACCATGTCCCTGCAGTGTGTGGAAGCCACTGAAGTATTATGTCTTAGTTTGCCCGATTACAGAACACTATGTGCCGAGCTTCCAAAGCTGGAGCATTTTTTCCTGGAAAAAGCATATATGGGTTTTATTGCGGCACAACAACGGATTATTTCTACGATGACCACTGAGATAAAAGACCGCTATGAGCAACTGCTTGAGAAATACCCGATACTCGTCCAACGTGTTCCAAAGTCTCTTCTTGCAGCCTATTTAGGGGTTTCCAGAGAAACACTAAGCAGGTTACCGCTCTAAAATTGTGATTTCCCTCACTTCATAATCGTGATCGCGATCACAGAATTGTAAAGCCTCTATTCTTCAATTTTGCAAAGTAACCTTTAATAAATTGAAACAATGGAAAAAAGAACAGTAAACCCGTGGAAATGGCAGGATGAAAGAAGTTATTCCCAGGCCGTTGAGGTGAAGAATGCAACAAGTACATTATACTGCTCCGGACAGGCGGCTATTGATCCTGACGGAACTTCAAGCGATAAAGACATGAAATCCCAGCTGGTACAGGCTATTGCCAACTTAGAAGAAGTTATTACCGCAGCAGGGTATGAATATAAAGGAATTGTCAGGCTAAACATATATACCACTTCTACACAGGAGCTTTGGCCATATTTTCCGGTCCTTCAGGAATGGATTGCAAAACATCAGATCGAACAGGCTGTCACTATGCTGGAAGTAAACGGGCTATTTGAAACATTAAAAGTAGAACTGGAAGCCACGGTGGTTAAATAATTATCGACTGCAGAATAAGAAACCTTCAAACAGACTTTGAAGGTTTTTTCTTACATTTATAAGAATCAATATAATTCAGCAAAGAGCTTATGAATATTCAACTTTTTTCAAAAAATGCTCTGGTAGGAGCAGCAACCCAGGGAATAGGAGCCGGAATTGCCATAGAATTGGCAAAATGTGGGGCCAATGTCACGGTAATGGCCCGCAATGAGAAGAAACTTAAAGATTTTGTTTCTTCATTACCGGTGGTAAATGCGGATCAGAAACATGAGTACCTGGTTGTTGATTTTTCCGACTTTGAGAGCTATAAGAAAATTATAACAGGCTATTTCAGCAGTCATACCATCGATATTTTGGTCAACAACACCAATGGTCCTGAACCGGGGTTAGCGCTGGACAAAAATGCAGAAGATTATCAGAAAGCATTTGATCTGCTCTTTAAAACAGTCTGTGAAACCACATTGCTGGCTTTATCTTATATGATTCAGCAGAAAAACGGCCGTATCATCAATGTTTCTTCATTATCAGTGAAAGAACCCATTAATAATCTGACCCTTTCCAACTCCATCCGTTCAGCAGTAATCGCTTGGGCAAAAACATTATCAAATGAAATCGCACAGCATAATGTTACCGTGAACAATATTCTCACCGGATATTTTGATACAGAAAGAATCCAGAACCTTATTAATCATGAAGCTCAGCAAACCGGAGCTTCCACTGAAGAGATAAAAAAAGCCAGAGAAAATAAGATCCCAATGAAAAGATTGGGAAAACCGGAAGAATATGGTCACCTGGTGGCTTTTCTGGCATCAGAATATTCAGCTTATCTTACCGGAACCAGTATTCCTTTGGATGGTGGATTGAATAATACGTATTAAAGAAAGAATTTTCTTATAAAAATATAAGCCTTCAGATCAGAGATCTGAAGGCTTTTTACATAATGTCATTTTGAAAATACAATATTTTCACAATGCTGTGTAATACTTTTCTTTTCCCGGTTGTCTTACTGTTTATTGGAGAATATTATATGAAAAACTGGTCTTTTAAAAAATGGAACACCGTTCTGGGTTGGTTCCTTTTCGGTATTGCCTTAATTACCTATCTCTCAACGATAGAACATTACCTGAGTTTCTGGGACTGCGGAGAATATATTTCCTCAGCAGTAAAACTTGAAGTAACGCATGCCCCGGGAGCTGCTTTATTTCAGATTATGGGAGCGGTAGCCAGTATCTTTGCTTTGGGAAATGAGCAGAACTATGCTATTGTGATCAATGCCATGTCTGCCTTGTTCAGTGCATTTACCATTTTGTTTTTATTCTGGACAATCACTCATTTTCTAAGGAGACTTTTATATAAAGATGTTGAAAAAATAACCAGGAAACAGGAATTTTCTATTCTGTTTGCCGGAGTGGTTGGTGCTTTATGTTTTACTTTCTCAGATACCTTTTGGTTTTCGGCAGTAGAAGGAGAAGTGTACTCGATGGCTTTGCTGTTTATAGCGCTTTTGGTTTGGCTGATCACAAAATGGGAAAATGAATATCAAGCAGCAGACAGTGAGCGATGGATCATCCTTATCTTCTTTATTTTAGGACTTTCTGTTGGGGTGCATATGATGTGTATGCTGGCTATTCCTGCCGTATGCCTCATATATTATGCAAGAAATTATACGTTTACCTGGAAAAGTTTTATACTGGCCAATTTTATAACACTGGTGATTCTGGCATTGGTATTTAAGATTATTTTCCCTTTGATTATGACCATGTTCGGAAGACTGGAGATTTTCTTCGTAAACGGGCTGGGGCTACCTTTTCACTCTGGAACTATTGTCGCATTTATACTCATGGTAGCCATTTCGTATATACTGATAAAATATGCGGGGAAGACTAAAAAAAAGATATATCAAACCATCGTTTTATCCCTGGTATATATGATTATTGGATTTTCATGCTGGATGGTAATCCCAATCAGGGCGAATGCCAATCCACCCATGAACCTTAATGATCCTGATACAGCCATTGGAATGAGAGATTATTATAATAGAGTACAATATGGTGACTGGCCAACGACTTACGGACAAAATTATACGGCTTTCCTTGATGCGAAAGGGATTGAAAAAAATGAAGACGGAAGTTATAAAACGGAGAAAACAGGAGATATATACGAAAAAGATGAAAAGTCCGGAACCTATAGAAAAACAGGGGAAAGATTCAACTATGTGTTCAGTAAATCCCATATAAGTTTCATGCCCAGAATGTTCAGTGAAGATAAAGATGTGGCGGCCAACTATATTGCCATGTATGGAGCTCCGGACTTTACCTTTAACTATGACAATGAGGATGTTGCAGATAACCCACAGGCGAAACAGATTTTCGATGAGCTAAGAGCTAAATATGAGGACAAATCAATTACGGCGGCAGATTATCTGAAAGTAAAACCATACAATCTGATAAAGGTTCAGAGACCTTCTTTTGCCCAGAATATGGATTACTTCTTTTCTTTTCAGAACGGATATTACTTTGTAAGATACCTGATGTGGAACTTCGTAGGAAGGCAGAACGACCTTCAGGGGCATATGGAGAATACTCATGGAAACTGGATCTCAGGATTTACTTTTATCGATAATGCTTTGCTTGGAAACCAGGACGCAATGCCAGCTCAATTCAAAAATGAGAGTACCGTAAAATTCTTTTTCCTCCCCCTGATTTTAGGTTTAATAGGGTTCTTCTTCCAACTGAACCGTGATTTTGGAAGGTTTTATGCCTTATTATCTTTATTTATTTTAACCAGTGTAGGAATTGTTTTCTATACAGGAGTAAAACCTTTTGAAGTAAGAGAAAGAGATTATGCAATGGTGGGAGCATTCTATGCTTTTGCCATATGGATAGGGTTGGGAGCTGGTGCTGTCCTATGGTTTTTACAATCCAGAATAAAGTCGAACGGAGCCCATATTGTTTTAGGAATCGTTTTATTGGGAATACCTTTTATGATGGGTTTCCAGAACTATTCATCGCATGACCGAAGCCGGAAATCAGCGGCGCATGATTACGCTTATTCATTCCTAAGATCATTACCGAAAGAAGATATTATTTTTATTTATGGAGATAACGATACTTTTCCTGTTTGGGCAATTCAGGAAACAGAAAGGTTCCGGGATGATGTAAAAACAGTAAACTTTACACTGCTGGCTACTCCCTGGAGTATAGATCAGGTAAAGAGGAAAACCTACAATGCAAATGGAATTCCAAGCCAATTAACACATGATGACTACAGAGACGGTGTTAATGAGCAAATCTATATGATGAAGAAAGAAGATTGGGAAGGTGTTTTCTCTATGTTGAAAGAGCAGGGAGCTCCTGAAACAGAGTTCCAGTCATTCAGAAAATACCTTACCCAGGATTCTTTAACATTGAAGCAGGCTATTGACTTCATTAAATTCAAGTCTCCTGAAAAAGACCAGCTTTTAAAAATGTATTTCGGAGAAGATAAATATGAGAAATATAATATTCTTCCGGTCAACAAATTTATCCTTCCCGTCAATAAAGAAAATGCTGTGAAAGCAGGAATTATCAACCAGGCAGATCTTCCTGATACTGTTAATCAGATTATGATTACCTATAAAGGAAATACACTGTATAAAAATAACCTGATGATGATGGACCTGTTGGCAAATTTCGACTGGAAACGTCCGATCAATTTCTCCTCAGGAGGAATCTATGACAGCGAGAATATTTTCTACCTTGATGAATATCTTCAGTTTGACGGATTCAGTTACAGATTAATACCTATCCATACCCCTCAGCGTCCTGATGGAGATAAAGGAAGGGTAGATGCCAATTCATTGTATCATGTAGTGAAAAACTTCAGGTGGGGGAACTTTAAAGACCAGAGCATTTATTATGACGAAACAGCCACATCCAATATCATCGGCTACAGAATGTCTGTAAGCAGGGCGGTTTCGGCATTGGTACTAAATAATCAGAAAGCTAAAGCCGTTGAACTTTTAGAACTTGCAGCCAAAGAAATTCCTGCAGAAAAATATAATGATCCCCGTTCCTTAAGTTCAATTGTATCAGGATATATTATTGCAGGTCAGGAACAGAAAGGATTACAGCTTGCGGAAAATCTTAAGAATGAAATTTTCAAAGAATATGATTATTACCTGAATCTTTCACCCTCATTCCAGAGGGCTGCCCGAAAACAGATGAGGACAAAACCTATGGAATATGCCCTTGTGGTTTCAGCTGTTACAGAGGCTTATAAAACACTGGGTCAAAAAGAAAAAGCTTATGCTTACCTCTTGCAATCTGTTGAACCGATCGATAAAAAGTTCAGTACTTTTGCCAGCGGACTTCAGAAGATGGGTAAAGAAAAGGCGGTGAAAGAATCTGAAAATGTACAAAGAATTACCCCTTTTTACCAGTATTTATTCGATATTATGGAACCTTTTGATTCTACGTACGCCAAAAAGAAAGAAAACCAGATTACCACAGCAATTATGAAAGCAACCCAATAATCTGCTGCTTACAAAAATAGAAAAGTCTCCGAAACAGGTATTTCGGAGACTTTTTTTGCCATACTTTTTTATTTCCAGAATTCATCGGGATAATCATCCTTTTCTTCAGAATGAATATGACTTAATTTCTTTCCGATTGTATTTAAAATATCAGCATCCAGTTTTTCTTCCAAATGGGGAAACCAGCTGCGTTCCTCAAAACGGATATGCTGTTCCAGAAGATCAGCAAAATTTGAAAAATAATCTGCATTCTCAGAATTTTCGATTTGAAGAATCAACGTTTTTATCTGGGTATGTTCAGACTGTGTCCGGAAGGAATATTCATCCTTAAGATAGGGAAACAGAACTTGTTCCTCTTCCTTAAAATGTTCTTCCAGATGGTTTTTCCAAAAATAGAGGATATATTTTCTGATTCTGTAACCTTCTGTTTCTTTTTTTATTCCCTGTCTTATTTTCCAGCTACAAAGCAATCCGAAATGATGATCCCTGGATAAAAGGACGATATTTTCATTACGTTTCATAATTCTTTTTTAGGATAATAAATAACCCCTCATCTTGCAACCTATGGGGTTTAAAGAAATGGGTTACCGTTTTTCTTTCAGTGACCATCCGAATTTCAGTCCCAGGATAAAAATAACCAGCAACAACTCTCCGGCTGCCAGTAAAATATCTCCGGGAACACGCATCCATCTTAAAAAATGCATGATGTCGGTCTGCATGAATTCGGCAGAGCGGGCATACCAGTATCCTTCCTCAATAGAGGCTACAGACTGCATAATTCCTATAGGCAGAAGACTGATGGTGACCATCACCAGCAATCCTGTATTGGTCAGCCAAAATGCCCAGCCAATAAGTTTGTCATTCCACTGTCTGTCAGGATACAGACCTCTTAATACAAACAGCATTAATCCGATTCCTAAAATTCCATAAACCCCAAACAGAGCAGCATGACCATGAACAGCAGTTGTATTCAGTCCCTGGATATAATACAGGGCTATCGGTGGATTGATGGCAAATCCGAAAATGCCAGCCCCGAGAAAGTTCCAGAAACACATGGCAATGAAACAGTAGATGGGCCATTTGTAAGCCTGGATCCATGGAGTTGATTTGCTGAGCTGATAATTTTGATAAGCTTCATAACCGATCAAAACAAGAGGAACAATTTCCAGTGCACTGAAAGTAGCTCCCAATGCCAGCACAGCAGTGGGGGTAGCACTGAAATACAGATGGTGGAATGTTCCCAGAATCCCTCCCGCAAGGAATATAATCGTTGAAAATAATACGGCATGGGTCGCTGATTTCAGCTTCAATAATCCTAATCTTGTAAATAAAAATGCCGCTACTACCGTTGCAAAAACTTCAAAGAAACCTTCTACCCAAAGATGAACTACCCACCATCTCCAATATTCTGCAATCGCAAGATGGGTCTGTCTTCCATACATTAAACCAGCTCCATAAAACAGGGCAATAGCTACGGATGAAAGCGTGAATAAAGTCAGTAAATGCCGGTCCCCGTCTTTTCTTTTTAAAGCAGGAAGCAATGCTCTTACCATTAAAACCAGCCAAAGAATAAGCCCGATAAGCAGTAATATCTGCCAGATCCTTCCAAGCTCTACATACTCATATCCCTGATGACCCCAAAGAAAATTGTCTACCAGACCCAGTTTCTGCATCACGCCAAGCCATTGCCCGGTTAAAGAGCCCAGTACAACAATCAGTAAAGCTCCGAATAATACATTAACACCCAATTTCTGGTATTTGGGCTCATATCCGGAAACAGCCGGAGCAATATAAAGTCCCGTTGCCAGCCAGGAAGTGGCAATCCAGAATATGGCCAGCTGTACATGCCAGCTTCTGGAAACCGACTGTGGTAAAAACTGGTCCAGCGGGATACCATAAAAGCCGCTTCCCTCCACGCCGTAATGAGCCGTAATAACCCCTGCAAGCATCTGAATCAGAATTAGTAAAGCCACTACCCAGATGTATTTTAAAGTAGCTTTCATAGAAGGAGTCGGTTTCATATTACGGAGTGGATCCCCAAGAGGAAGCACCTCACTGATTTCTTCTTCCTTATTTCTGGCATGATAAAATACCAGAAGCCCTACACAGGCCAATAACAACAGGATACTGAATCCGGACCACAGATGCAGTGAAGGAGGCGGAACATTTCCTACCGATTCATCATGAGGCCAGTTATTGGTATAGGTGACATCATCTCCCGGACGTTCCGTGATACAGACCCAGGTAGTCCAGGCAAAGAATGCATTCATTTTGGCCATTCTTCCGGTATCTTTGACGGTATTCTCCGGAATAGCATACTGGCTGCGTAATGTGACCATAGAAGGATCATTCATAAACAGTTTTGAATAATACCGGGAAAGTTGTTTTTGAACTCCGGCTCTTTCAGGAGAGAAAATAATTTCGTTTTTGCTTTCATTGAAAGTATTCGTACGAAGTTCTTTTTTCAGCAGTACCTGATATTTAGCCTGCTCATCATCCGGAAGTTCTTTATAAGATTTTCCGTCTTTTTTTGCCAATTCATTCAGAAGCAGAAGAGATTCCCTGTGAAGGTAATCGGCAGTCCAGTCCGGAGCAATATAAGCACCATGCCCCCAGATGCTTCCTACTGTTTGCCCGCCAATAGACTGCCATACATTCTGCCCGTCTTTAATATCCTGTGCGGTGGCAACCACAGTTCCGTCTGTACTTACGATTTTATCAGGAATCGGTGGAACCTTTCTGTAAATTTCTGTTCCATAAAATATAAGAACGGCAAATGAAGCAATCATCACTACAGCAAGCCATTGCCAAAGTTTTTTAGGTGTCATCCGGTGTTTTTTTAAGATTCAATAAATTCTTTTTCCAGTTGGATCGCTTTCGGGAAGAGGATATTATTTTCAAGATGAATATGCTTATGCAAGTCATTTTCAAAATCCTGAAGCATGGCAAAAGCTACTTTGTAAGTATTGCAGGCATCCGCCGGAGGAAGATATTCATTGGTTATCTCTGCAATTCTTCTGAAACGGTCTCCCTCTACACTGTGTTCATGCTGCATCATGCTGACCGGGTTTTCCACCGTTCCGAAAGCCGGATGCGGAAGAACTTCTCCCGATATTTTGGCTTTTATCATATTTCTTACAAAAGGAAACAGGATAAGCTCCTCTTTTTTCATATGGGCTGCCAGATCATGCGCGGATTCGTTGAATAAAGTATTGATTTCAAATAATTCCGGATGTCTATTTCCGTGTACTTTGCATAATTTATCAAGGAAAGCCTGTAAAACTGTTGTTTTTTCCTCTACATAACGGTGATGTTTTTTCTCAATATAATCTGTCAAAAGATCAAGAGGCCAGCTCCCAAAATCCATGGAACTACCTTCATTTGCAGGTAAAGATTCCAGTTCCGCATAAACCTTTTCAGGATCAAGTTTCTTGGAAGTGCAGGCTTCTTCTATTGTTCTTCCGCCTTTGCAGCAGAAATCTATTCCATGTCTTTTAAAAATAGCAGCCGTTCTGAAGTCTTCAGCGACGATGTTTCCTATAAAGTCTGTTGTTGTATTCATAATATAATACTTTTTTGTCTTTTATTATTTTAAATTTTTTTACTGTTTTTTCAGAGAAAGAATATATTTCACCATTTGTTTAGCGTTATCTTTATTGAGGCCGTCATGAGGGGTCATCGGGATATCACCCCAATTTCCTTTTCCACCCTCAATAATTTTTTGTGCCAGTTGATCAATATCTGCCTCGGTGTACTTTGCCGCCACATTCTGATAAGAAGGACCGATTAATTTGGCATCTATTTTATGGCAGGCAAGACAATCTGCTCCTTCTATCAGTTTCAGACCCGGATCGCTGGAGGTATTGTCTGAGACAGGAGGAACGGGAGCTTCAATCGGTTGTGGTGAAGGCTGTTCAGTATAAGGTTCCGGTTGTGGGATTGGAGTGGTATCCTTGCCGGAACAAGAGAAAAAGAGTACTGATAAGCTGAATATAATGGCCGTGTGTAAGAATTGTATTTTCATAATGTTGATGATTTAAATTTTCTGAGCAAGAATAGATACAGCACAAAGGCAGTCTTCATATTTTTTAAATGTTTTTCTCATTTGTATTACCCTGGATCGTATATCAGGCTGTGTCACGAGATTACCGACAATTTTCAGAAATCCGGAGAAACCCTCATCACGGATGATTCTTTTAAGCTCTAAAAGATGCATAGGAGCTGTTTCTATTTTTTTAATAGTAAAACCCTCTTTTTCCAGAAGAAGAATCCATTCTGAAACAGTCAACGGACGGGCGTTTACTTTAATAGCCAAAGCCAGGTTCTTCTGAACGTGCAGTTTTATATTGTCATCCAAAGTATCCGGGGTCAGTGCGAGTTCATGGATGGCATAATATCCTTTAGGCTTTAAAATTCTAGCCGCTTCTTTAATAATTTCAGATTTTTTATGGTCAGCATGCATACTCAGTAAAGCTTCTCCATAGACTTTGTCAGCAGATTGCTCCGGTAATGAAGTTTGGGCTGCATTTCCCAATTTAAATCTTGCAGAAGTTTGCTTAAATCTCTTATTCAAATCATGTATTACACACTGTTCAGCATCAATTCCGGTATAAGATTTAGGGTTGTTTTTTAAAGTGTGACGTGCCGTATAACCAAGTCCCGGAGCCAATTCCACTACATCATCATCAGAAGTAACATGTAGCATAGCCAGCATTTTTTCCGTAAGCATGAGGCCTCCCGGACGCAGAACCTTTTTACCAATTCTGGCTAGCAGCCAGTGACCGGACATTTTTTCAATATTTTCAGTATTCATTGGGATGAGTTTTAAATTGTAGAATAATAGCCAATACTAACGCCACTGCTTTTGCAGTTTCCGCATAGATGAAATAATCATGAAGTGGAGTATCCGGTAATAATAGTCCCGAAGAAATACTATCCACCCGCGCATCAAGTACAGGAAGCATCCAAAACTGTTCTAAAATGAGTATGAATACTAAAACTGAGATCATAATACAGTCAGTTTGTGTATAACTTTTGCGGCTGATGTACATGAATATCAGAATCAAAGCAAGCAATAAACCTTGTATTTTTGTTGATATTCCAAACATCAGTTTTCCCAATCCCAATGCTGTTGAAAGCGTTATTCCTTCTACCTGAAATTTCGTCGGTGTTTCTAAAAAACTAACCGTCATAAACATTCCGGCCATCAGGCAAAACAGCATCAGTACAACAGGATTTTTAAGATATAATTTCATTTTTTATTATTTAATATATTAAGACCTTTTTATCTTTTATTTGATTAAATTTTTTTTTAGGTCTTAAGATAGGTCAGTTTTAAATCTAAATTATCGACAAATGCCTGTATTTTAGAACTCTCCAACATGATACGAAGATTGGTTCTGATACTCTTAAACTGATCATGAAGAGGGCAGGGATGTGTTTCAGAACACTGTTCAAGACCTAATCCACAGCCTGAAAACAGCTTGTCACCATCAATTTCTCTCACAATATCCGCAATGGTATTATTCAAATTCTGCTGATCCATATAAAAACCTCCGTTTGGCCCTTTCGCCGACTGAACAAATCCTTTTCTGCTTAAATCCTGCAGAATCTTAGCTATAAAATGTTCCGGTGAACTGATGCTTTTAGCAATATCTTTGATTCCAACCCGGCCGCCGTTTTTAGATTGCTGGGCAATATAGATTAAAGCTCTTAATGCATATTCGCAGGTTTTGGAAAACATTTCTTTTGAATTTTATAGGACAAAGATATAAACTTATTTTGAATAGAAGATAAAAAACTCTTTTATTTTTTGCTTGATAAAGATCATTAGATAGAGATTTGCCGCTCCTTGGAATTCAGTAAAGAAGATTTATTGACCATAATCATCTGCATAATCAGCGAGAGAATTAGAAATGGATTTTTTTCTCGCAGATCCCACAGATCCCATAGATTTTTTAGGCTTGCTTACCTTTGATATAATGCGAAAGGATTAGAAATAGATTTTTTAATCCTTCTTTTTCAGAAATCATGGATGAAGTCTTAAAAAACGACAATAATAGAATAATAAGAATCATCACAGATGTTGATTACAAAAGCATTTTTACTATTATGTTCCCCAAAAAGCAGAACTCTTTATTTTTATGAAAAATAATAAATAGTGTAAATTATTTATAGACAGATATTTGTGAATGCTACAAGAAAAAATGTGCTAAAAATCCTCGGGAAAAGTTGGAGTTAAAAAGTATTTTTCTATCTTTGCAGTCCCTTAAACAAAGGGATTTGCTTAAAAATGGAAGCATAAAAAGCAGATGACCGACTCGGTAGCTCAGCTGGTAGAGCAATACACTTTTAATGTATGGGTCCTGGGTTCGAATCCCAGCCGGGTCACTCGGACGGATAAAGCGTTTTTATAACTGCTTTATCCGTTTTTTTGTTTTATAAAGCATGGCCAATTAGTACTATATGTTCGGATCAGGACTTAGTTCTGAAATTTTAAACAGCAGAGAAAATAACAGTAAAAATACCTCGTTGTACCGAGAATTTCAGTAAGAAGATGAGTCATGTAAAAACAGCAGTAATCATATTATTTTTTACACGGATATTTTCTGGATATTAGTGTATTTTTAACCTATATTGGCTTATAAATTGATATTGTAAACTTTGAATTTTTGATGACTAATGACTAAATCAATTGTAATTTTATTTTTCTTTCTAGGTGGTTTTTTCTTTTTAAATGCTCAAGAGAAAAAAGATTCGCTCTATTACAAGATAGAGGAATTTTCAGATCAAAGGAAAGTTACCAAATTTATTCATCGTTTTATATTCCGTAGAGAGGCAGATTCTACTTCTGTTAAAAGCAGGACTGAAAAACTGTCGCAGGAAGCTTATAATAAAAAATACATCAGAAATATCCGGATAGAAACAATTGACCCTTTTGGATATGGCTCTAAAGATGATAAAGTAAAATCCAAATGGTATGATTGGATCACCAATCACCTTCATTCTAATACAAGAATTTCCACGGTTAATAATTATTTGCTTTTTCAGGAAGGTGAAGAATATAATGCCCAGAAACTCTATGAATCTGAGCGTTTGCTGAGAACAATGCCATTTATAAACAGAGTTAATATCAGTGTTTCCGACAGTACTTCCAGTAAAGATTCTATTGATGTTATTGTAAAAGTTCTCGATTCCTGGAGTCTGAAACCCAGAGTCAGTTATTCAGGAAGTAAAATTGGGTTGGGAATGACGGAAGAAAATGTACTTGGATTAGGTCATGAACTGAATTTCCTGTATAGAAATGATTCCAAAGAAAAGCAGGATTATCTTTTCGGGAGCTATACAGCCTATAATCTTTTTGGTACCTATATCAATGCTCAGGTTCTTGGGGAACGGGATTTTTTTAAAAATGAAAGAATCAATTTCAATGTCAGAAGAGATTTTTTCTCCCCCTTAACGAAATGGGCCGGTGGTATTAGTTTCGAATATTTTATGCGAAATGTTTTACTTCCAACAGAAACTGATACCACTTTTCCGGAAGTTCAAATCAAAGTTTACAGCCAGGATGTATGGGGTGGTTATCAGATTCCTGTTTCAGCGGATCCAAAAGAAAAGGTTTCCGGTAATATTGTCGTGATAGGGAGGTTTCAGAATTATCAGTATAAAGACAGCCCGGGAATAGACAAGTATAAATATTTCAGTTCTTATAACAGTTTTTTGATGTCTGTAGGATATATTCACAGAAATTTCTCGGTTCAGAAGAATATTTTTCAATATGATTTGCCGGAGGATATTGCATATGGTAACTCGTTGAATCTCACAGCAGGAGCTTTGTCAAGAAATAGTGATGTGAAGCCTTATCTTGGCATTTCTGCGTCATACGGCACCTTTACAAAGTTGGGATATTTCAATCTTAAAGCTCAGTTTGGAAGATTTTTTAATGAGGATGACCCTAACCGTGAATCTTTCCGGCTGGATGGAACTTATTTTACGAATCTTATGGATTGGAAATTTGCCAAAGCAAGACATTTCTTTTCTCCCACTTTAGCCTTGGGAAATCCACAACATAATTATTCTTATAAAGACAGAATCAACCTTTCTGCTGCAGACGAATTTCCTGTTTACAATTCGGATTATATCGGAACAAAAAAATTGGTTTTAAGATATCAGCTTCAGCTGTTTATCAATAAAACCTGGAAGAATTTTCATTTCAGTCCCTATCTAACGGCGGCAGTCGGCTGGCTGGGTATGCCTGATGATACACTGCTGAAAACAAAAGCAAACACGAAAATAGGAATTGGTATTTTAATCAATAATCCGTTTCTGGTTTTCAACAGAATTCAAATTTCTTTCATGTATTATCCCCGTGTTCCTTTCGATAATAATTCGGTTTTTGACTTTAACAGCAATCGGAATAATCTTTTGCCAATGAATAGTTTTGCAACAGATATTCCTCATTTTGTTAATTTTTCCAATTAAACGTTTTTTCGTTTTTAAACTCTAAATATATTGATTTTGAATCTGTTCCAAAAGGTAAGGGAAGAAAGACTTATTTGCATCCATTGTAATCAGGTGAAAAAAATGATTTTTTTTAAATAAAATAACGGAGATAAAGAAAAAGTTTTTATCTTTGCAGTCCCTTAAATAAAGGGATTTACTTGAAAATGGAAATATAAAAAGTAGATGACCGACTCGGTAGCTCAGCTGGTAGAGCAATACACTTTTAATGTATGGGTCCTGGGTTCGAATCCCAGCCGGGTCACCAAAATGCCATGTAGAAATAAAGGCTTCTGCATGGCTTTTTTTGTGAATAAATAAAATGATCAGGCAATTCTCGGATCTGTGCAAAAGTTGAGGCAAAGTTCTATTTTTATTATGCCTGATTGTAAGTGAGCCAAGAATGAATTGATTAGAATTCGATTTTGATGTAGCTAACTTTTTATAGTCGCTTCTTTGCTTTCTTACAATAGAACATCAAAGGGCAGTTGCCTATCTGTTAAGCTCAGGTTGATTATATCATGATTTATTTTGGCTTATTGTAATGTTAAAATGTTTGAATTTTTTCACATTATACAGATGCAATAGCTTCTCTAATGACCTTCAGTACCTCCTCGGGTTTTGAGATCATAGGGACATGGCTTGTGTCCAGTTCCGTTATTTTTGCATTGATTCTTTTGGCCATGATTCTTTCAAGCTCTGGGCTGATAGCATCGTCTTTGCTGGCAACAATATACCAGCTTGGCTTTTCTTTCCAGGCCGGTGTGCCCATTTTTTCACCAAATAATGCTGCATTGGCAGGACCTTGAGTCGTATACATCAATGCTGTTTGTTTCTCTGGGACATCACTTGCAAAATATTTCTGAATGCCTTCTTTGGTGAGCCGGATATAGCCGTCAGCGATGTCTAAATGCTGTAAGGCTGCAGTTGGATAATGCTCTGTCAATCCGCCAAGTGTTTCATCTTTGTCCGGGGCCATAGCAGCCACATATACCAAAGCCCGTACTTTTGGATGGACCCCTGCTGCGGTAATCACAACACCGCCCCAGGAGTGTCCGATAAGAATAATGGGACCTTCAAGTTTGTCCAGTGTCCTGTTGGTGGCAGCTACATCATCCGCTAAAGTTGAGAGAGGATTCTGAACAGAAATTACATCATGCCCTTCAGCAAGAAGACTAGGGATTACATCATTCCAGCATGAGCCATCTGCCCAAAGCCCGTGTACAAATACAATGTTTGCTTTTTTCATAAGGTGTTTTTTTAAATTATTTTCGATCCTAATATAAAAATTTTATTCGGACAGATATACGCTTTAATGCTTTTTACAGCATGCATTATCTGAAATTACTTTAATAGTTTTCTATATCCTAAAAGGCTGTGTATTAGGTTAATTTATTTCATTGTTATATTGATATTTTAAAATAAAATTTAATCCCTGGCTATTCATTTTTTTACAGACGATTTATACTATATTGTGATCGTAAAAAACATCAGGAATATGGAAAAAGATCAAAAAGAAAACTTCAACATTACAGAATACGGAACTTTACAGTATTCCGTATTTATTACCAAACGTCCCGGTCTCAATCGGGAGCTGCCTTCGGGCTATGAATCTCTGGCGTGGGTGCCCAATTCATCAACTCTCATCTATGGAGAAAAGGATGCCGTATTAGTGGACACATTCCTTACTGCTGAAGCTTCACAAGCTTTAGTAGAATGGGTAAAATCCAGTGGTAAGAACCTTACTACAATCTACATCACCCACGGCCATGGTGATCATTTTTTTGGTATAGAGCTTCTCAGGCAGCATTTTCCTCAGGCAAAGGCCGTTGCAAGGCCGGATATTATAGAGCATATGCGCGGTGAGCTCAATCCTGCTTTCTTTAATAATTTCTGGACTACGCGTTTTCCTGGTCAACTTCCTGAACAAATTACACTCCCGGAGCCTCTTGAAGAAAATTTCATTGAACTGGAAGGTAACAAATTGATTCTCATTGACACCGGCTATACAGATACAGCTCTTTCAACAGGTCTGCATGTACCGTCCATTGGTCTGATTGTAGCAGGAGATGCAGCGTATAACGGTGTTCACCCTTATATGGCAGAAGGTAACCCGGAAACCTGGCTTCAATGGATTGCAGCACTTGACAAACTCGAATCACTGGCTCCCCAGTCTGTAGTTGCCGGCCATGGGCGTCCGGAACTTGAAAACCATCCAAAGATTATTCTGGAAACCAAGGTTTATTTCCAGGATTTTATGCGTCTTAATAAAGAAACAGCTACGGCCCGCGAACTCTTTGACCGGATGATGGAGCTACATGGAGACCGTGTTAATCCAGGGTCACTTTGGGGTGGAGCAACAGCTGCTAAAGCAAAATTATAATTAAGATTTTAGTTATAGACTGAGAATAAGATAGTGTAAGACTATAAAATAATTGTTTAGCCTGTGATGATCTGAAATAGTCACAACCTGATCAGACAGTTACAGGGTGGAAATAATTGATTTTTTAGAGCAATCTTATATGAACTACAAAGTCACCTTATTTAATTAGTGTAACAAAGATTTATTTATCAGCTAGTTAATGGTATCAATTACAAAAGTCTACCTTATATGCCAAGGTAGACTTTTTTGCAATGGATTGAGTTATTATTTTGGATACACTGTTGCAATAAATTGCTTATCTGTAGGAGATAGAACAGTATTACTGCCAACACTGAATCCGTTTGTTGTCAGATTTGGGTCGACACTATAATGCATAATTGACAATTTATCGTAAGCACTATACTGCGTTTGTGTAGTTGAATATTTTGCAAAAAAGTTAGTGTCTACTTGAGCCTGGGTCCAATAATTTGGAGCAGCTGCGTAATAGGCATACACCTTTGGTTTGTCCCAAGGGATATCAGCTAAAGGGTGTTGGTGTTCGTGGATCATACCAAGTGCATGTCCAAATTCATGAATGGCTGTTCTGCTGAACTCTGTGTCCGATGTTGTATCAGTAAACCAACCAAAGTTCATTGTTTCCTGATTAGCAGGTATTTTAAGAGCTTGTGTTCCTATATACGAATAAGATCCATCTGTGGGTCCGGATTTGAAGGAAACACGAATCTGTGCTTTTTTACTGGTAACAAATTTAAAGGTAATGTTGGCATATTGGGACCATTCTTGAGCATATTGCATCACTTTGTTGCGAACTGTGGTACTACCTCCTATGAAAGCTACAGTGATTATACTGCCATTCGGCCATTTTTTATCGGTAACAACAGCTCCCTTTGAGGCGGTTCCGGGAACATATCCCTCCCCAGGAAGATAAACATCTTTACACATTCGTGTGTTGAAACTTGTAGACGTATCTGCATTTAACGAAGTTTGTGTTTGTGGGGTATTTTCTTCCACATTGTCGTTGGTAGTATTACATGATACCATCGCAATCGAGATAAATGATCCAAGCAAGATCTTCTTGTGTAATTCCATAATTTTAAGTGTTTAAGTTAATTAGTCTTTTAGACTATAAAAGCAAATGCATTTTGTTATGATAATCTTTATCATATCGGTACATTAATTGAATTATTGTTGACTTTCAAATATATAATAAAAAGATATGTACAGCCTTTATTTTAAGATTAGCTAGTACTACTTACATACTACATTTGGCTTAATTGCTTCTCATTACCCTATATTGATGGGTTTACAAGAACCTGATCCCCAATTCTGAAATATCTCAGTTTTTTTCTTTTTAAGTTTAGTTACCTGCTGCATAAAGCAAAATTATATCCCAGCTTCTCAGCACACCGTTAGATATACTGATGATTCCATCGATGGTTATATTTGGATTTGGGTGATGGAAGATTGCTAGACCGAGCTTACCTATCTTTCTCAAGTATTGCTCTTCTTTATTAGGGTACGGAAAATAAAACCGAAGACAAAGCACCTTATTTTGGGTGATTTTTCAGGATTGAAAGAAAATAATGGTTTCCATTGATTAAATATTATATACTGACTTTCACATAGTATTGTGTGAGTAATAATCTAATAAATAATCACTTAGAAATACAAGCTTCGTCAGTGAATTGATATCAACCAACGAATGTTTTCTGTTCTGTGAAATTTATTGAATAAAAATGTATAAAAAAGTTGGAGTTAAAAAGTATTTTTCTATCTTTGCAGTCCCTTAAACAAAGGGTTTACTTAAAATGGAAACATAGAAAAGTAGATGGCCGACTCGGTAGCTCAGCTGGTAGAGCAATACACTTTTAATGTATGGGTCCTGGGTTCGAATCCCAGCCGGGTCACTTTAAAGCCTCAACTTAGGTTGAGGCCTATTTTTATAAACGGTTGTTTTTCAGAATTTTTTATTTTCCATTCCATTCTCATTTCAAAATTTTCTTAAATCTAATATTTAAAAGATTAGCTCCTGATAATATAAACTCGGTGACCTCTTTATTTTTATTATATTTAAAATCAAGCTGTCCAAAATATTCTGTTGTTGAATAAAAACTTGCGGGTTTTAATGGAAACAATTCAATATCACCGTTTAACGGATGCCTGGCTATCAGCTTGTTGTTTTTAATGAGTAATTGATAAATTGTATTGAATTCTTCATTTCTGTAAAACCCAACCAAATTATTCAAAATCATTCCATCTGCTTTTGGAGGATTTAGATTGATTTTTTTTGCGGTATAGGTAAAATCAGCGATTCTAAATTTAAATGAATAGTCAGAAAGTGTCAGGCTTGCGGTAGGAATAGAAGTAATTTTAAATTTATTGTCACCGGCTACCTGTAAGCGTTCCTTACCTTTATGGTTATATGTTCCGAGATAAAGATCTTTCCCTTCCGTTGATATTTCAAGATAATTGCCGGGATTAAGCTCATAAACTCCTTCAAATTGCATTAGTTCTGATGGAGCATAAGTTGTTTTTTGAGGCTTAACAGGAATTATTTCTTGATCTTTAAGAAAGAAATCAACCAACTGATACGTAATCAGCAAACCGTCAAAACCCTGCCCATTTCCCAGTATAACAACAGAAAATTGTTGCGAAGGAACGTGAAGAATGTAGGTTCGATAGCCAACAGTGCCACCACCATGAAATACAATATCCAACCCTTTATATTTTTCAGTTTGCAGGCCCAGTCCATATTCTATCTTTTTACTCGAACTTAACACGGTATTCTTTTGCATTGTATTATAAAGCATACGATTTCCCAGTATTGGATTTTGAAAATTGGCTGCCCATTTGCACAGATCATCCAGCGTCGCATAAATATTGGATGAACCACTCACCATCTGTCCGATAGGGAGCTTTACGAATGTATTGCCTTTTGACTGATAGGATTCTGCTTTATTTGGAATAATTTTATCCGGATCATCCATTGCCAGGGTGTTTTTCATGTGTAAAGGATTAAAAACATATTCCTTTGCTATTTGGCTGAAATCTTTTTTATAAACCATGCGAAGAATTTCAGCAAGTAATGTAAAACCCGTATTATTATATTGATACTGCTCTCCCGGAAGAAAGTTTACACTTTTGATTCCCAATAAAGTCTTTACTGCTTCGTTATTGTTTACTTTAAACTCATCACCAAACCCCTGCAATTTCTTGATTTCACTAAAATTGGGTAATCCGTGGGTATGATTGGCTAATTGCCGAATGGTAATTTTATAGGGAAGATGACTCAGTTCCGGCAGGTAAGTTCTAATATCGTCATCTAATGATAACTTTCCTTCCTGTTCTGCTAAAAGAGCAATAAATGCGGTAAACTGCTTAGAAACCGATGCAATATTAAAAGCCGTAGAATCTGTTATTGGGGTTTTACTTTCGAGATTAGCCAGCCCATAGGTTTTCTTATAGATTATTTTCCCATTTTTTATGACGGCAACAGCCATTCCCGGGGTTTCTGCTTGTTTATAAGTACTCCATAAAGAGTCGGCCCGACTGATTGGATCTTTTTGATTGGATTGTCCGAAACATAGTCCGAAATTCAATACAGAAAAAAGGAACAAAGGCCATTTGATTTTTAGCTTCATTTTATTAATTTTTTTAATGATGAAGCAAATCTGGAACTTTGTACCCACATACACATCCGAGTATCCAAAGTCGAACTGATTTGCATCATAAAAACAGTACGACTTTAAATCGGACACTGTTTAAATGATTGATTTTCTGTAGTCTGTAGGTGTTAAGTTGGTTGCTTTTTTAAATGCGGTATAAAATGAAGATTTTGAATTGAAGCCCACTTTGTACAATACTTCCAGTACTGTTAATTGAGACTGCTCTTTTAGAAGAGTTTTTGCATCATTAATTCTAAACTCATTGATAAAGTCGAAAAAATGTTTACCCGTGTGCTGATTGATCAATAATGACAGCTGCTTTTCGGGTAAATTAATTTGTTCTGCTAATTTCTGCAATGTTAACTTATCATCTAAATAAGGCTTTTCAGTTTCCATAAATTGCATCAAATTTTTCAATTGTTCAGGTTCTTTCTTCAATTCATTCGCCGGCTTTACAGGAATCAGGTCTTTACTGATACCTGCAAACAAATTGGGCAGATATAAGGCGTTCAGCACAAACCAGCTGATTACAAATAATATAAACAGGGATGTAAAGATGTATAAATAGGTATGAACCGGGTTACTTTCATCTACAAAGCCCCTGATCAGTACAAAGAAATTTCCAATTAAAAAAAGAATAGTGGTTTGCATCAACCATTTATAAGTAAGGTGATGATTACTGGAATAATTTTCCTGATATATTCTTCTGAAGGATCTTAGTGCCAGAAATACAGCAATGATATAAAAGTAATATTGAATGATAGAAATACTATCAAATACCCGGTAGTTTTGTTTTGAAATTCCTGAGATACTGTATAGACAAAAAAAGAATAAGAAAGGAAGTGTATGTAAAAGATGCTTTTTATGAAGCTTAAAATTATAATAACAAGCCGAGTTTACATATAAATAATAGAGCGGCATCTGTAGTAATACACTTGCCAATTTCCCTCCTTTAATTATTTTAGAATCAGGTGGTGATATAAACAAACCAGAAAAATCTATCACCGATACGAGTAGAAAAGCAGCAAATAAATAATCTGGTAATTTTCTTTTGGATTTTACTGTAATCAGAAAAACACTTAACAGTAAAAATAAAAAAACAATAATCTTACCTAAATCGTTGATAAATGACATGTGTGTAATGTATAGGGTTTATAAACAAATGTAACAATCTATAGAGTAGTTCCAATAGGACTATAATAAACAAAGATAAATTTACCAGAGTTAATAGTATAGAATTATGGTACGCAGGTGGTAAGAATATAAATAAACTGGATTTTTCCGACACTCTAGGATTGCCTATTTATTATTCCTGTGATTGGGATTTTGACGGATTATTTATCCTTTGGTAAAGCAAAAGATAATAATTGAACTCATCTAAAATAATTAACGGATTATAGAAGGGTCATGTGATTTTATTAAAGTGGTTAATAATTGATCATTTAACTTCATCTTTTTAGTTTTCTTCCTTTTAGGATTTTGTTGGTGTTGGCAAGAGGTAGATCTGCCATTTTTTCTATGCCTGTATCTAGTGTCTTTTAGCTGATTCAATCGCCTCAAGTCCTCCAACAAAGAGTTCGAATTTTGTACCAGCCGGGTCACCAAAATGCCATGTAGAAATAAAGACTTCTGCATGGCATTTTTTTGCGAATAAATAAAACGATCAGGCAGTTATAGGATCTGTGCAAAAGTTGATGCAAAGTTCTATTCTTATTATGCTTGATTGTAAGTGAGCCAAGAATGAATCGATTAGAAATCGATTTTGATGAAGTTAACTTTTTTATATCGCTTATCAGCGACAAAGTGGCCTTTCTTTACTTTCTTACAATAGAATATCCGAATGATCATTTCGTTCAGCAGAGAAAGCGAACCTGGCTGGGTTATATTAGATTTTCATCTAGGCCTAACCTAAAAAATTCAACCATTCTACAAGCTATTTTTTTGATCTTTTTTTTGAAGATTTGGGAAGCATAGGAGGAGGTGGAACATTGGAGCTGTTAATTTCCTCAAGTGTAGGAGGAACAATATGCTCAAGGATAACAGTCTTTTTAAAAGGAAACTGGTTTTTTGCCAACTCTTCATGATAGTCAAAGTAATAGGCATCCTTAGTATAATAATAACTCTGAATAATTAATGAGTCTTTTTTACTAAAATAGGCATCAGAAAGACTGAGTTTTAAAAGACCTTTATCATTGGCCTTTACTTTTTTTACCATTACAGCGCCGGTTTTGTTTTCTTTTATAAAAGTTACTTCAACATGAGGAGCTACTTCATTGCTGTCAGTAAGGAAAAGCAGTTCTATATTATATTGCTTTTGCGCCAAAACAGCTGAAAAGCAAAACAAAAAGAGTAAAAATTGTAGTTTTTTCATACTAAAGGTTTTAATGTTGATATTGCATAACGATATTAGCATCAATTTTTCTGTCTTCTGTTTCTTTTTCTACCTCTTTAAAGCCAATCTTTCTGTACAAATAATAAGCTCTTTCATTGGTGGGGATCACATCAAGGAAAATATCAATGGTATGAAATAATTTTCTTGCCTCACGAATCACAGCGTCAATCAATCCATACCCTATATTTTTACCCTGAAATCCTTCTTTTACATACATCTGGTAGATATTTCCGGAAGAACCGGCATCTTTCACAAAAACACAGATTCCTATAAGCTCCCCCGCTGCAAATGCTCCCCAGACAAACCTTTCCGGTGTCTGATTTTCTATATCATATTCTATTCTTAGTTTTTCCGTATTTCTGGCCTCTTCATAGGTCGCTCCGAATGATTCAGGAAACCTTTCCAGGCTCTCCAATCTGATAGCCCTGTACATTGTACTCTCTCCGGAAAGAAGTTTTCGATATTCAATATTCATAGATAAGTTTTTAATTGTAGTAACAAAGATGCAAATAGTTTTGGATACAATTAAAATCAAATGTTATATACTTTTTCTTAGAACTTGTTTACACTTTTTACTTTAACTACAAATCGAAGATTATCTCCTTTCAGTCGATGAATGTTATTTCGACGTAATCAAAAGTCACAAAGTTTCTTGAACACTTAAGTTTAATGAAGCTGTGAAAATAAGTTCACTAAAGCTCACGTAAGTTTTTAAAAAATCAAAGATTTTTTGCTTAAGTGTTCTTTTTGTTTCCAATCAGTTTAAACTTAAAATAAGCTAAAGTGTTTATCGCGTTTCATTCAGCATTGTGACTAAATTTTTAATTGTTTAACCAGACTTTTACATAAATCTCTAAAAAATAATAAATTGTAGTTGATTGAATTGTAATGCTTTATGTGTTGTGTGAGAATTGTCTGCATTCGGTGTTATTTAAATTCACAGTAAAAAACTATATTGAATAGGTTGCATTCTATTATAAAATACTCTGCTGCAAATAATAAAATAGAATAGTTTTCAGAATGTTTGTGCTTTCACGCTTGATTTTGGTAAAAAATTAATGTTTATAGCCTGCTTTTCCGTCAAGTTAAAAGATGTGTTTTTAGTTTATTTTATAATTAAACAGAAGGAAAAATGGAAAATAATTAATCTTAAATGATGTTGTTTGTTAAATTAATATCTTATCTCAACTTAGTACGATAAATTATGTATATTTATGAAAGAGAATTATTAATAATCTAAAGATATGATACTATGTTAATTGGATTTCTGTTTTCGGATTTATTTTTTATAATGTGTAGGTAGGTATAGAGAAAAAAATAATATCGTTACAGATAAATGAGTGTAAAAATTGAAAAAAATCTAACAGACTATTTTGGAAAGAATAAAATGCTTAACGGATGAAAAAAATTCTTTCAACTAATACTAATAGGTTAAATTATCAGAAGTAAAATTATATATTCAAAAGTCATGAAAAATATTAAAATCTATACCCTTTGTATAGGTTTATTGCTTGTCTTGTTCTCATGCAGACAGAATATGAGTGAAGAACAGAAAGAATCCTTTGATACTGCTTTACTGACCAAAAATGATACTTTATTGTCATCCGGCGTATATGAATCTGTTGTCCATCTGAACATAGAATATTTGAAAAAAGCGGAAAATATGGAATATACAGAAGGTAAAGGGCTTTGTTATCTGAATATAGCAAAGGTGAATGTTTCTGCAGGAAATTATGTAAAGGCTCTGTTTTTTTTCCAAAAAGCGGAAAAAGCTCTGCTTAATTCCAAAAATGGATATCATAAAGCGCTATTCTATGATACCTACAGTAAATATTACTTTCATCTAAAGCTTTATGATAAAGCTTTAGAATACAATGACAGGGCATTCCGTTATGTAAAGGCTGCAAAAAAATCTAAATTCAGTGATAAGCTTTTTTCAAAGCTCTTTTTGAAGAAGGGAATTTTTCTAATACGAAAAAGATGGCTTGGGGCTGCTTTGAAATGTTATTTGAAAGGTAATGCATTAGAAAATTCGGCTTTCAGTAACAGCTTGGTTGCGGAATATTATCTATCTGTTAATCAGTTAGATAATGCGGGAATATATGTTTCCAACGCCAAAGAAAGAATACAGAATCATAAAATTAGCAACACAGAAGCCCTTTGGGTATATTATGTGATGGGCTATTATTATATTGAAATTAATAATTATGAAGAGGCCGAAAGAAATCTAAACAAAGCTTTGGAGGTCATAAAAATAGAGCATACTCATTTTTCATATGTAGCAGAGGTGTACCAATCTTTGGCGGAACTGTATAAAAAGATGGATGACGAAGACAAAGCATATTATTATCTGGAAAAATATACGGAAGAACAAGGGAAAACTGATTCTGCTCAGTTTGCTACAATGAATAAAACGGTGGATGATTTTATAGCAGAAACGAAAAATGAATCAGACTGGAGCAGAAATAAGCTGCCTTTAGCTATTGCTTTATCTATTGCAGCGATCTCTATTTCTGGAGTCTATGTCCGGAAGATTATTAACAGGCTGAGACTGAAAAAGAGAAGTTTGAAAAAAGAAGCGGACGAATTGAAAAACCATGTGCACACCAAACAGTTTCAGGAAGTTGTTGAGCTGGCTAAAAAAAATGATTCTTCATTTCTGTTAAAATTTAAAGAACTATATCCGGATTTTGTCAGTATTCTTCTAAAGATTAATCCTGATCTTGAAAATTCCGAATTGACTTTCTGCGCCATGCTGAAACTCCGTCTTTCATCCAAAGAGATTGCTGATTATACTTTTGTGCAGCATAGATCGGTTCAGCAAAAAAAATACCGGATTAGAAAAAGGCTGAATATTCCGGCTGAAACAGACATCTATGATTTTTTTGATGGATTATAGTAAAAAGAATAATAATTAAATTGTCGGATAAATTTAAAAAGTAATTTTATCCATTGTGACACAAATAAAAATGTAAAGAGTAAATATTGGGTATCTATGAAACATTTTTTTACTCATAATTATACTGGAAAATATTAGAAAACATGATGATCCGTTCTCTTCTTTTTGTTTTATTAATTATTTTGTTTTCGTGCAATCAGTATTCCCGAGAACAGGATCAAAAAAAATTTGATATTTCTTTATGGGAAAAAAATGAGTTGTTCAGGCTATCTGGAGATTATGATTCGCTTGTCAGTCTTAATACAGAATATTACAGAAAAGCTAATAAGATGGGCTATGAAGAAGGTAAAAGCCTATGCTATATCAATATGGCTGAGCTGAATATGACACTGGGGAATTATCAGAAAGCACGGGTCCTTTTTGATCATACTGATGGTATTTTAAAAGATTCAAAAGATTATATTCATAAAGCTAGATTTTATAACGTGTACAGCCGTTTTAATTCGATGCTTAAAAAACTTGATAAAGCTTTTGAATATAATAATGCAGCAATGGGATTCATATATAAAAGTAAGAACTCAGCGTTAAAAAATGATATTCTTTTCAATATTTATTTTAGACAGGGAGAGTATTACATTCAAAAAAAGAAGTATGAAAAAGCATTAGAATATTTTCAGAAGGCTAAAAAACTGGATGCTTCGGGTTTCGCAGATGCTATGATAAGTGATTATATTTATATGTATAAAAACTCAGACTCTGCCTATACTCATATTTTCAGAGCATATACAGCTATTGAAAAACGGGGGAGAAAGGATGTTATAGCACTTTACGTCACTACAGTTTTTGGGGAATATTATCTTTCAGACAAACAGTATGATAAAGCAGAGGAGATGTTTCTGCAGGCCCTTAAAATTAATAAAAAAATACGGAATGTGTACGCTAATTACACCCGATTTATCTATAATGATCTTAGACGTGTATACGAGCAAAAAGGAGATAAAGAAAGAGCGTATATTTATTTAAGAGCTTATGCTGATGCAAATAATAAAATCAATACCGCAGTATTGAAAACAATTAATCAGGATATGGAGTCTTTTATTAGCGAAACAAAAAAAGATACTGAAAGCCATGATAAAGGGATACAATGGGTAATCCTTTTATCGGTTATAGGCTTTTCTGTGCTGGGAATATATGCATGGAGAATTATAGACTTACTGCGAAAGAAAAAAGAAGCGCTTACAACGGAAACTGAAAAATTAAAAGCCCGAGTAGATGGTAGTAAACAGGACGAAATTCTAGAATTGGCAAGGAAAAATGATCCTGAATTTTTTAACCGGTTTAAAGAAACTTATCCAAAATTTGTCAACAGGCTTTTAAGTATCAATCCTAATCTTGAAACTTCTGAGCTTACATTCTGTGCCATGATCAAGTTGCATTTTACCTCCAAAGAAATTGCTGCTTATACGCTTATCCAACACCGGACCGTTCAGCAGAAAAAATACAGAATCAGAAAAAGACTCCATATCCCAACAGAAACAGATATCTATCATTTTTTTGATGAGTTGGGGTAAAAAAATTATATGCCGTCAGATGAATTTTAAAAAAGAATTTTATTCATTGTGAAATGAGAAGAGTAATAATAAGGTTAAAATATATGAAAACCACTTTTTAATTGTAATTTATACATGAAAAATTAAAAAGTATTATGATTCGTTCTTTTCTATTTATTTTGCTCATTATTTTAGTTTCATGTACTCGCAATTATAAGAAGTATGAAAAAAGTTTTGATATTCCTCTATTACATGAAAATGAAAGGCTCAGGCTTTTAGGAGAATATGATTCTCTCGTTAACCTGAATACAAACTATTATAGAAAAGCTAATAAAATAGGCTATCAGGAAGGTAAAGCTTTGTGTTATACGAATTTAGCAAAAATAAATACGTCAACAGAAAATTATCAGCAAGCGGATGTTCTTTTTAATCAGGCCGAAAAAATTTTAAAAGACTCAAAAAGTAATCTTCATAAAGCAATATTTTATAATAATTACAGCAAGTTGAATGTAGAGATGCATAAACTTAATAGAGCGCTCGAATATAATAGTTATGCACTTGATTACTCAAAAAGAATCGATGAATCCCCATTCAAAAAAGAATTACTGTCAGAAATATATACAAACAAGGCTGCCTACCTTGATATTAGCAAACAGGCTGATAAATCTTTATATTATTTGCATAAAGCCAGATTATTGAATGATTCAAGACGTTTGAATGTAATATTTGGAGAACATTATATATGGGGTGAAAAGAGATTGGATTCTGCTGAAATATATTTAAGAAAAGTAGTTGATGATCCGGATAAAGAAAAGGCAATGGATATTGATGCCCTTACTGCCCATACTATTTTAGCTGAATGCTATATTTGGGATAAACAGTATGATAAAGCAGAAAAAAATCTTAAACGTGCTTTAGAAATTGATAAAAAAACAAGAGATGTTTATACCTATTATACCAAATATATTTATAATGATTTTAAATGGCTGCATAAGGAGAAAAATGATGATGTCAATGCCTATTTTTATCTCCAGGCTTTTGCTAATGCAAAAAATAAGACCAATGCTGCGTTATTAAAAACGATTAATCAGGATATGGAGGCTTTTATTAGCGAGACAAAAAAAGATACCGAACAACATGATAAAAATATACAATGGGTGATCCTTTTATCGTTTGTTGGTTTCTCTGTGGTGGGAATATATACCTGGAGAATTGTAGACTTACTGCGAAAGAAAAAAGAAGCGCTTACAACGGAAACTGAAAAATTAAAAGCCCGAGTAGATGGTAGTAAACAGGACGAAATTCTAGAATTGGCAAGGAAAAATGATCCTGAATTTTTTAACCGGTTTAAAGAAACTTATCCGAACTTTATCAACAGACTTTTAAATATCAATCCTAATCTTGAAACTTCTGAACTTACATTCTGCGCAATGATCAAATTACATTTTACATCCAAAGAAATTGCTGCTTATACGCTCATCCAACACCGGACTGTTCAGCAGAAAAAATACCGGATCAGAAAAAGACTCCATATCCCAACAGAAACAGATATCTATCATTTTTTTGATGGTTTGGAGTAATACTGACATAAAAACAGCCTGATGGCTTCATCAGGCTGTTTTTGTGAACTATTTTTTACAGGTTTTTGATGGTACTTCCTCAAAATTTGAATGTTGAATAAGCTTTTAGGCTGGTTTAGTGTCCGCTAAAAAATGCCAGCATGGTTGCCAGGGCTTTTTCAGAATGCATCTGTTCACCATTTTCAAGGGATTCCCGGGTGGCAATGGCAGCTCTTTTGCGCATATTGATTTCATAGGCAGAAATAGCTTCCCGTAAAGTAGGGTATGTATTGTCTGTAAGGCATTCACTAAGCTCCAAAGCGTCCAGCATGGCCATATTAGCGCCTTCTCCTGCAAAGGGAGGCATCACATGCGCTGCATCACCCAGCAGAGTCAAGTTAGGCATTGCTTCCCAGGTCTGGTCCAAAGGTATAGAATAGATCGGGCGTGGAATAAAAGGAGTCTGGGCATTTTCAAATAATTCATCCCAGATGTTGTTCCATTCAGCATATTCTGTTTTAAACCATTCCAAAACCTGTAGCTTATCCGAAAAGTCCAGGCCACTGTGTATACTCCAGTTTTCATCTGCCTTAAAGCTGGCATAAAATCCGAGGTCTCCATTGCCTTTCTGACCAAGCAGAATATTTTTAGAATTTCCAAAAGCCATTATTTTACCTCCTTTGATTAATGCATCAATATGTGGGGCTGCTTCCTTCGAAACATTACCTTCAAGCATAATAATTCCGGAATAAAGAGGTTTAATTTCTGTAAGATAAGGACGTATTTTAGAATGGGCACCATCTGCTGCAATCACAAGATCAGCATAAGCGGAAGTGCCATTTTTGAAATGAAGCATCCAGCCTCCCTGCCAAGCCTCCATCGATAAAAAATGGCTGTCCCAAACTACTGTTTCAGGTTGTAAGGACTCCAGCAGCATATTTCTTAGGGGCCCACGGTCTATTTCCGGACGGAAGTGTTCAGCTCCGAAATCTTCCTCAGGCTTTAGTTCATGATCGCTGAAAAATACTTCAGCCTGTTCATTCATAATAAGGGTCTTATCTGCACCGGGACGGAATGTCTTTTTGAATTCATCCAACAGATCAGCTTTACGTAAGGCCGCCAGCCCGGAATTTTCATGCATATCGAGAGGAGAGCCTTTTACCCGTGCATTTTTATTATAATCCCTTTCATATACTTTTACGTTTGCGTTTTTCAATTGTAAAAGTCTTGCTAGGGTAAGTCCTGCAGGACCGCCCCCAACGATGGCTATTGATGTATTGTTTATCAGCATTGTTAATTTAAATTATACAATGCAAATTTATTTTCCTTTCAACACTGATAATAGTACAAATCGGTCATTTTTGTTTTTGGATAATTCTTTGGGGGCAACTCCTGAGAATTTTTTAATTTCCTTGATGAAGTGATTTTGGTCTGTATAATTGAGCTCAGGGAAGAGTTTTCCCTGTGCGATATGTTCCAGTGAAGTTCTGAAGCGTAAAATAGTAGAATAGGCTTTTAAGGATAACCCTAATTGTTTTGTAAAATAACGGTTGATCTGACGGCTGCTCCAGGCTGTTTTTTCTGAAAGATCTTTCACGCTCATTTCACCCTTTGATAGATGCATAAGTTCAAAAAGTTTCCGTTTTCTTTCATCTGCTTTTTCAGGCAGCAGTTCTTTTATTTTTTGCGTTGCTTTTTTACAGCAAAGCTTAAAATCATATAGATCCTCAGCTTTAAAATCCCAAAAATCATCGGAAAGTACTTTTCCCTTATTCAATACATCTGCAATAGAAGTATTTAAAATATATTCCACAGCGATAGGCTTAAAACTGACCACAAAAGCAGTAGTTTTCGAAGGTATTTCTCTTTGCTCCGGATAGGTCTCCAAACCGAGAAGTGTAACACAAAAAGGTTCAGCCGGCGATTGCATGAAAAATAGATCAACCCGCCCGTCAGGAATGATAACAACTTCCTTAGGTTCACCAGAAAGATTTTGAAATGTCCCCAGATTTTCTACAAAATCGGCAATTGCCTGATCCGGTTCTATGAAGTTATAATGGAAGTCATTACCCATGATTGTTCTTAATAAGCTTTCAGCACATGAAGATACAAAAAATGGACAGCCGGAAACCAATTTGTTGAATTTTTATACCGTAATAGATATTGGAAAACGGGAAGACTCTTACGTTTACGTATTCACCTCCCTTTGGAAGGGTGGTGAAAATTCAAAGAATTTTTGACGGGGTGGTTTTAATAATAAGCCTGTTTAAACTAATTAAAAATTTAGTAACAAAAGCTGAGTAAAAAGCTATAAACACTTTAGTTATTTTAAGTTTAAACGGATTGAAAATAAAAGTATTCTTAAGCAAAAAAATCTTTGATTTTTTAAAAACTTATGTGAGCTTATTTTCCCAGCTTTATTAAGTGTTTAAATCTTTTATGACTTTTGTGGTTAATATTTCTCTCGCTGATTCAGCAAATCAAGCAGATTTTTATTACTACATCGTATAAAAGAACCTTAATGCCATATATTTTAACACTTTAGCTCACTTAAGCAAGTGTAAAAATCATTGCATATAAGTAAGTTCACTTTAGGAGAAAATCAGAGATTTTCATAAAACTTATGTGTACTTTTCAGCAGTATGATATTAACTAAAAAAAATCTTAAGTGTTCAAGAAACTTTGTGACTTTTGACTACGTCAAATCTTCGATTTGTGGTTAATAAAAACTTTAATATTTTAAGCTCACTACATTCTTTTCTTTAATAAGTATTACTTTTGCTTTAGCCGAATACCTAATGTTCGTATTGAGTACTTATTGAATGGACAAATCATCAATCAACAATTATTTTCACTCCTTATTCAGTATCAAAGAAGAGGTGGTTGAAAAAATTACAGAAACCTTCAGTCATTTTGATTTAAAGGCAAATACCATTTTGCTGGATAAAAATACCATCAGCACCAAAACTTATTTTTTGGAAAAAGGCTATGTCCGTTCTTATATTTTAAATGAAGATAATGAAGAAATTACGACTAATATTTATGCGGCGCCGTGTTTTGTGAATGACTTTTTATCCTTTTTCAGGCAACAGCCCACTAAGGAAGTTTACCAGACGGTGACAGACTGTAGCTTTTGGGCGACAGGTTTAGAAAATGTACAACATAATTTTCATAATATCCCGGAATTCAGAGAGTTCAGCAGGCTTCTTTTCGTGGTTAACTATTATCATATTCATGACAGATTGATAGAAATGGCCAGCCAAAAGGCTTCAACAAGGTATTTCAATCTGATGAAGAAAGATCCCAATATATTTCAGCATGTTCCGTTGAAAGTAATTGCTTCTTATCTGGGAATTAAAGACAGTTCGCTGAGCAGGATCAGAAGAGATATCCATAAAAAGTAATTTCTTTTCATTTGTCAAGTGGTATTTCATACCTTATCCCTGATCTTTGCTAAAAATAATTTCATGAATAAAAAACATATTGTTGTTGTTGGATTAGGAGGTGTAGGCGGTTATTTTGGATTTAAAATAAATAAGGCTAATGAAATTTCCGGAAAATATAAAGTCTCCTTTGTGGCCAGGGGAGAAACCTATAAGAAGGTAAAAGAAAACGGACTGATCTTAGTGTCTCCGGAACACCCTGACAACAGCACGCATCCTGATGCTGTAGAGCAGCATATCAGTAATATAAAAAATCCTGATCTTGTGCTGATCTGTGTCAAGGAATATGACCTTGAAAATGTCTGCAGGCAGCTTAAAGAAGTTATTACCGAAGATACTGTACTGCTTCCGATGATGAACGGAGCCGATATTTATGACAGGATCAGACAGGTAATCCCTGATCATACGGTATTGCCAACCTGTATTTACGTAGCTTCCCATATTAAAGAAAGGGGAACGGTAGAACATAAGGGAAAAGCCGGTAAAATGATCGTGGGTAGGGATCCTGACCATTTTTCCAGCGATGTGAACTGGATAGTTGATCTATTGAAAGAAAGTAAAATTGATTTTGATTTTAAAGACAACTCGTTAACGGATATCTGGACCAAGTTTTTCTTTATCGCCAGCTTTGGAATGGTAACTGCAAAGCATAATTCATCTATCGGAACAGTGTGTACCGATGAGCAGCAGAAAGTTGAAGCCTCTGAAATCATGAAAGAAATACAACAGATTGCCGTTCAGAAGGAAATTCCTTTGCAGGACGATATTATTGAGGCAACCTTTGCCAAGGCATCTACATTTCCTTTTGAAACCCCAACTTCTTTACAGCTGGATATTCATTCCGGGAAAAAAGATAATGAACTGGAATTATTTGCAGGAGCAATTTTAAAATATGGAGCTGAGCTCGGTATTGAGACTCCATTTACTCAAAAAATATATACTGAGATTAAGACAAAATAATATCAAAAAAATTGGATAAAACCAGTGGAGGATTGATAAATAGGGCGGGTTTTAACTCGTCTTATTTATTTGAAATTTTATATTTCATTTTCTTTGATTCTAAAACTCACGATCCCTGTCTTTGATGGTTCTGAATTTTGTTTTAAAAAAAGTATCAGCTAGAAGAAATTTAAATAATGTTATAAAAATGAATTGTAGTGGTAAACGGTATATACAGCTCAGGTTCCATGCATGAATTTCTGTCGGTTCAAAAGTACTTCCTCCGATTCACGGTGATCAGGATCATCAACACAGCAGTCTACCGGGCATACAGCCTTACATTGTGGTTCTTCATGGAAACCTTTACATTCGGTGCATTTTCCGGAGACGATATAATATACCTCATCCGATACAGCGGGATTAAAGGCATTGGCATCAGCTTCAGTACCATCAGGAAATGTTACTCTGCCTGAAAGTTTTGTCTTATCCTGCCAGCGCCAGTCTATAGCTCCTTCATAAATGGCTGAGTTGGGACATTCAGGTTCGCAGGCTCCACAATTGATACAGGCATCCGTTATTTTTATGGCCATTTTTTTTATTATTTATATGTTTAAAAAGGGATTTCTTCAACGTTGTCCTGTTTTAGAAATCCCCTACAAACTTAATTAAAACAGTTTCAGTAATTTATACATCATAAACTGTGCAAACTTTTATTTTGAAGCTGTTAATCTTTAGCAATCTTCACAGCAAGTCCATCCATGTCTGCGTTTAAGTAGATCTGGCTGGCTAATCTGCTGTTTGTTCTATCATATTATGATGATTGATTTATTGTAGTTTTTTCTATTCTTTTCGAGGTGGCAATGCCGATAAGCTTGTCAAACTTTCCCGAATATAAAGGTGAAATTTCTGTCTTATGGTCACTGTCAAATAAGGCGGACCGGACGATAGGTACGCTGAACGGCAATGGCCAGGCCCTTAGTGATTTGGCAATAGCATCCATTGCAGTGATTCCCTGCATAGCTTGCAGTCCGTCGGCCCAGCATACCAGGCCAACCGTTTTATCTGTAAGGTAAGGTTCATATCTGCCGGCTGTTACTTCAAGCCAGTCCAGGCAGTTTTTCATAACTCCGGGAATGCTTCCATGGTATAAGGGAGCGAGCCAGATGTGAAGATCTGCATCCGTAAATAGTTGAGCCATCCGCTCCACAGCCAAGGGTGTTTTGGTAAGACTGAGATCAAATAAAGGAATTCCGGAATCAGCGAGTGTGAAAATTTCAGTTTGAATTCCCATCGTTTTCAGATGATCTGCAAAATAATTGGAAATATGTCCTGATGTGGATTCCGCTCTTCTTTCCAGTGATCCGTTGAATATGAGTGCTTTCATTTTGTTTTATGTTTTGAAAATTACTTTAGGTAGCCCTATTTCTCCATACATCAGGCTTTTAACAAGAGGTTTCAGAAGTCCGGCAGCCAGTAAATAGAGCGAAGAATCATGGTCAGCCCTTGCCCGGACAACTACCTTCTGGTTTTTATAATGCTTCAGGTCTGCATAAGTGAGACGGCGTTTCCAAAGATCAAGAAGAACAGCTTCGGCATTGTTTAGATCTACATAAACGGCATAAGGTGATAACTTTTCCATTAGGAACATATATACCCATGGTGGAATGATAGCATCGGTGGAACAGATGATTCCGACAGCTTTTTCGTTGTACACGGAAAAGTCGATTGCTGCAATTGATTCTTTAAATTCTTTCTCTTTGACAACCATTCCCATAAAAAGATAATCCTTGATATCCAGTTCTACAATTTCTGTAGTAGGTTTATAATCTAAAAGATCTAAAGCAATAATGCCTGAAGCTTCTGCTTTATTGATGAAAGTTTCCATAATCTTCTGTAATCAATTATCTTATTTTTAAAAGGGCTTCTTCATATTTTTTCTCTACTGCAGACCAATTCAGCACAGACCAGAATGAATCAAGGTAGTCTGCTCTTTTATTTTGATAAGCCAGATAATAAGCGTGTTCCCAAACATCTATTCCAAGAATTGGGAAGCCTCTGTTCATTGATAAAACATCCATCATTGGATTGTCCTGATTAGGGGTAGAGCTTACTGCCAGGGACCCGTTGAATTTCATGTATAACCAAACCCATCCGGAACCAAACTGACCCAGTCCGGCTTTTTTCATTTCTGTTTTAAGGTTTTCAAGGCTTCCAAATGTTGCAGTAATAGAATCATTCAGTGGGCCTTCAGGGTTTAATTTTGGTGACGGGGAAATAATTTTCCAAAATAAAGAATGATTATAGTGCCCACCACCATTATTTCTTACAGCCGGACTATATTCGCTGATTCTTTGTAATAGTGAATCCAGATCAGGATTGACTTCACTGGTTTGTTCCAGGGCTGCATTCAGATTATCTACATATGCCTGGTGATGGCGCTGATGGTGGATGGTCATTGTTTCCTTATCGATAAAAGGTTCTAAAGCGTCATAAGCATAAGAAAGCTGAGGTAGTGTAAACAGTTTCATTGTATTTATTTTTTTGATTATTGTATCACAAAGGTAAACATATATTTTAATAAAACAACTTTTTAGTTGTTTTATAGAGTTGACATACTTTTGTAATAATATGTTTTAAATCAATATTTTATTGTTGTTTATTTGAGATTATAGAAAATGACTATCTTTGTTGTTGAAAAATAAAACAACCTAAATATTGTCAAATGAAAAAGTCGGCAGCAGATCGTATCCTGATGTTTCTAAAGATGAGGGGAGAGGCAACTTCACTTCTTATTGCTGAAGAACTGACTGTTACAAAAGAGGGTGCGAGAAAGCATTTGCTGAACCTTGCCCAGGAAGGATTGATTCAATCCACTGTAAAAAGTGAGGGAGTTGGCCGTCCATCTACCTATTATACACTCACCGAAAAAGGATTGGGTCGGTTTCCGGATACCCATGCCGACGTTACCGTCCAGCTTTTAAAGTCTGTAAAGAATCTTTTAGGTGAAAATGCTTTAGACTTATTGATCAGTGACCGCGAAAAAAACACACATAACCGGTACGAAAAAGCAATTGCCAAATCAAAATCTCTTGAACAACGGCTGGAAATTCTGGTAAAAGTCCGCAGTGATGAAGGGTATATGGCAGAATGGAAAAAAGAAGGGCATGACTATTTCCTGATTGAAAACCATTGCCCAATATGTGCTGCAGCCACCGAGTGCCAGGGGTTTTGCCGGGCTGAATTATCAAATTTTCAATCATTGATCGGAAAAAACTATACCGTAGAAAGGGTAGATCATATTATTTCAGGGGGTCAGCGTTGCGTGTACAAGATCAGCAATTAATTGACGATATAGTGAAAAAGTAAATCCGCTCTGCTGTGAATTTATAAGGCGCACATGATTGACCATTGGCTGCATAGCAAATTGACTATTCACTTAATCAATATCTTGTCATCATTTCTATAAGCATCAGGATAGATACCAGCTTTTTGGAGGACTGATACTCAGGATTCAGTTTTTCCCGGATTTCACCCAATGCTTTGCTTAATTTATTACTAACGGTTTTATTGCTTATTCCTAAAGCTTCTGCTGTTTCATTCACAGACATATTTCTCCGGATCCTCATATCATAGACTTGCTGCTCTGTGGAGGGAAGTTGCGAAACGACATCATCAATCATGGATAATAATGTAGAAATTTCATTTTCTTCAAGAATTTCAAAATACTCAGTATCTGTCAGATATGTTTCCAGAGGGAAATCAATTTCATCAATACTCAGGATGGGAGGAGCTTTTTTATAGCTGTTGTAATAATCAATGATCCGGTAGTGAAGATGGCGGAGCAGATATCCTTTTGCACTTTCTGACTCATCTGTTTGTATGGTATCCGTATTTTCAATGATTTTCATCCATAAATCCTGGAGCAGCTCTTCGGAAACTTCTTTATCCTTGGTCCGTACAAAAACAAAGCGGTATAAACTATCCCAATATCGGTCATACAACAGCGTAAATGCAGGGCGGTCTCCTGATTTTATTTTCTTTAATAAAGCTGTGTCTGTTAGTTTCATATTGTTGAAACAAAATTACTTAAAGGAAAATTAACTTTTTATGAACTTTAGTTATGGTAAGGTTAAATATTTCTGAAGATCAGAGCTTAAATATGAATCTAATGTTGAATAAATGTAAAAAATATTAAAAATGATAAGTAATAGAAGGCTAATGTGAATAGAATATTAAGAATGCCCTGGGGAAGTTTTCCATTTTCACCGTCTTATAGATAGAAGTATCTGTGAATACGATGAACTATTTTATGAAACGTTTTAAATATAAAAATATTGAAGCCTTTGTTTTCAGGCTTTGGGCACGGGAAGTTTCGGAGGAAAAAATCTCTGATAAGGAAAGTGAAATTATAGAGAAATGGAAAATCCATGCAGAAAAAGAGCTGGATCCCATTCATATGAAAGAAGTCAAAGAAAGGGTATTATCTGCGCTGGAACATTATTTTATACCTATTGAAAAAGGCAGGCATATCGGAAGTTTTAAAAAGTATGCCTACAGAGTTGCAGCTGTTATTGTTTTGCTTTTGTCATTGGGAGGCTGGTTTACCTATAATACATTCTTTAAACATGATGTTTACCTTGCAGGGGCTGGAAATAAAACGGTACATCTTTCAGACGGAACTGTGGTAACGTTGCTGCCGGGAGCTGAGCTTAGTGTGGATCCATCGTTTCCGGCATCTACCAGGATTGTAGATTTGAAAGGAGATGCTGTTTTTTCTGTAGCCAAATCAAAAGCTCATCCTTTTATAGTTCAGGCTGAAGGTTTCAGTACAAAAGTATTGGGAACGGTATTCAAAATCTCACAATCCGGAAAGAAAAAAGCAGTGGACCTTTATGAAGGAAAAGTGGCCGTCTCTTCTGCAGGTGCTCCCGATTCTTACCTGAAGCCCAATCAGAAGTGGACCAACTTCGGAGTAGCCCGTACTACTGCCATTATTTCATTTGCTCCGGACGGAACCCTGAATAAACAAGTGCCTGCACTATTATCTTTAAGCTTTACTGATGTTGCACTAAAGGAGGTCATTGCAGTGTTGGAAGGCAATTACAGTACAAAGATTTATTACCCTAAAGAAGCAGAAGATAAAAAGATTACCGCAGATTTTACAGGAGGAACAGTGGGTGAAAATATTGAATCACTGGCTTTCATATTGGGATTGGAAGTACAGAAAAAAGACAACATCTATATTTTGAAAAAATAAAAAAGATAATCACCAAAAAATAAATAATCAGATAACCATTAATTTAAAAGAGAACACTCACGTATGAAAAGTTTGAAATGTGGTTTTACCATAGCAGCGTTATTTTTTACTGTAGCAGCAGAAGCACAGGAATTGGTTCAGAAAGTGTCATTTTCTGTTCCTACCAACAGACCGTTAATTGAAGTATTGGAAGAATTTGCAGGAAAAACCGGAATGAGACTGGCCTACTCAAAAACAGATATTAAAGAGCTGAAGGTAAAAGGAATAAAATGTGAAAACAGTTCTATCAACAGCTGCCTGAAAGATATTACCAGCGGACTTCCTGTAGTATTCCGTCTGCATGGCGACCTTATTTCAATACAATATGCCGGCTCAGCTGTTTCTGTACCGGGAAACGGACGTATTTCAGGAAAAATTGTTGATGAAGTGGGAAACCCGATTGCCGGAGCAGAAGTAAGTAGCGCCCAGAAAGCCGTAACCACGGATAATAACGGGGATTTTAATATAGATCTTCCGTCAGGAATCTATACTCTTACGATAAAAGCCCCTAAATATAATACACTTAGGGTAGAGAAGCTATCCGTTACCAATAAGGAAACCAATACGGTTTCATTTGCATTAAATACGGCTTCCGATAAAATTACAGACATTAAAGAAGTGGTGGTAACAGCTACCCGTAAAGCAGATACGCAGGCAGGATTACTGGCTCAACAGAAAAAAGCAGCCCAGATGAGTGACGGAATTTCTGCGGAACAGATCTCTAAAACTCCGGACAGTGATGTAGGGGGAACTTTAAAAAGAGTCACTGGAATCACGACTATAGATAACAAATATGTAGTGGTAAGGTCAATGGGAGAGCGCTGGAATACCGCTGCTATGGATGGGATCAATTTGCCCAGTACTGAAGCTTATAACCAGAATTTCTCTTTCGATATTATTCCTACCGCCATGGTGGAAAGTGTAGTGGTGAGTAAATCTGCAACCCCGGATATGAATGCCAGCTTTGCAGGAGGGTATGTAGAAGTAAGAACCAAAGATATTCCCAACGAAAACTTCACTACCGTTACATTGGGAACTTCTTACAATGATCAGGCAGCATTTAAAGAATTCCTGACCCGGAAACGGGGGAAATATGATTATTTCGGATATGATGACGGAACAAGAAACTTCCCGAAAGGCCTCGAGGCGATGGGTATAAACAACCCATTGTTTTTCGAACAGTCTAAACAGTTCGTCAATGATAATTTTACGACGTATAAGACAAAAGGCGATATGGGGTCTAATATACAGATGGCACTGGGAAGAACGTATGCTCTTAAAAACAATAATAAATGGGGTTTTGCAGGCGCCTTTATCATTAAAAATGAACAGAATAAACTGGATATCGACCATACGGGAAGAGGAAACTGGCTGGATACTACCGGACCTCTTGATGCCAGCGGGCAGGTTCCTTTCTATAATTTTAAAAATACAGGGGCTTCTTACAATTACAATTCTACGCTGGCAGGGATGCTGAATTTTGGATTGCAGCTTAATAAAAGCAGAATTTCCTTCCGTAATTCCTACACACATATTTATGATAATACCCTGACCCGGATTACGGGCTGGAATGAATATACAAGTGGAAGTGGTTTACCTTCCAATGCGGAAACTTCCTATAATTATTTTTATAACGGTGTTATTCCAAACAATGATCCTTCGCAAATTAAATCGTTGGATAAACCTTTTACAGGAAACACCAATTATCCTGTTTACCAGATGTTCCTGCAGAATAAGCTGGAAGGTAATCACAAGCTTGGAAATATGGAGATCAACTGGTTTGCTGCCAGAACCGGGGTATCTTCGGATACAAAAGATTATACACTGCATCAGAGTTTATATAATTTTATAGGAAGTGAGATTTTAAGCTATCATGAGGTCAATAATTCTTCAAGTGATTTTGCCAGGGGATATATTGGTACTAAAGAAACAGATTATAATTATGGAGCTTCATTCAAATGGAATTTAGACAGAGAAGCCTTTAAAAATGATATCAAAATAGGGTATGCCGGGGCATCCAAAACAAATACCAACCAACAGCAAAAATTTTTATTGAGAGTAGATCCGAACAGGAACGTCCCGAACAGTAAAATATTACAGATGTACGGTGCCCTTTCCGATTGGTTTGACGGTTCTCATTATGCCCCCGGTGGAATTGGATGGCAGACCAGGCCTCTCTATAAAAATGATAAATATGAAGGTGAAGTGGAACAGCATGCCATATATCTTATGTTTGATAACCGCTGGAGAAACAAGTTCAGATTGGTCTGGGGATTACGGGCAGAATATTTTAAATATGATCTTATTTCCCAACAGCTCGATACTGAAGACTCCAGAAATGTAAACAAACCCAGCGTTGATGATCAACCGTGGCAATGGATGCCTTCTGCCAATTTTACCTACAGCCCCACCAATAAAATCAATGTGAGACTGGCCTATAATAAAACCGTGATCCGTCCCCAGTTTAATGAAAGAACAGGATTGCCCTATTTTGATCCTGTAGCCAATGGTCAGATTTACAATACAGAAATGGTGTCTTCTGTAGTCAATAATTATGATTTTAAACTGGAGTGGTTTCCGGGATTAGGAGAGATTTTTTCTGCAGGAATTTACTATAAAAATTTAGACCACCCCATTGAACGTGAGGGCTATATTTCTAATGAAGGAAACCTGTATCTGTATAATGGAAATTCTAAAAATGCAAAACTGAAGGGCCTTGAAGTGGAAGTACGGAAAAACCTGGGGTTCATTGCAGCCAATTCCATATTATCCCATCTTTTTGTGAGCGGAAATTTTACCTATAACGATACTAAAGTAATTGCTTTTAAAGACCGTGAAAAAACCGGTGATCATGATGCCACCTATGAAGTTTCCAGGCCTCTGTATGGGCAGACTCCTTATGCTTATAATGCAGGGTTAATGTATGATGATGAAAGACTGGGACTGAGCTTCCTGTATAACGCCAAAGGTGATCAATATATTACCGTAGGATATTCTTATAACGGGGAGGAAATACAACGACCTTATGCCGTAGCAGATGCCCAGATCTCATATAAATTTCTTCAGAACAGAAACCTTGAAGTTAAATTAAATGTCAAAAACCTTTTCAACAGGGTAAAAGAATACTATAACAATTTTAATTCCTATGCAGGAAAGAAAAGTGGAGGCGGAAGCGGCCTGGAAACAGAAAGGGAATCCCTGGAATTATTACCGGGCGCTACCAATAAATATGATAAAAATATTGACAAAATCTTATTTCGTGCCTACAGCGGAAGAATATTCGGGCTGAGTGTGAATTATACATTTTGATCAATGATAAGATAGAAGTTAAGAGCTCTTGATATAGAAATGTACAGGTTTCGGAATCCTGAACAGGAACCGGATCAATACTGATGATGCGCACAGCAGTACCGGATCAGCCAAAAACCGAACGCTACTATATTTTTCCGGGTAGTAGCGGATAAACAGGAAACCCCGGCAGATCAGCTCCTCATGGGATGCAGGGTGAAATAAAAACCAAATCGCAGGAATATAGAGGCGGATATTCCTCAATATTAAAATTTCCGGCCATAAAATAAACACCGGATCTCTTAAAAATTATAACAATGAAAAAACTAACTCTTATTGCAGCTGCTGCATTATCTCTTACTGCTTGTCAACACGATAACTTAGCAGATTCTTCTACACCATTCGATATGAAAGCAACTTCTGCGGAATATCTTACGGCTTCTGCACTTCCTGTTACTACTGTTAGCGGTGCTATTACTTCTAATACTACATGGAGTGGTGTTATAGAGCTTGACGGTACTGTAGCTGTTAAAAATGGAGCTACCCTTACTATTCAGCCTGGAACTTTTATCAAAGCTAAACCAAACGCTTCAGGAGAAGGTTCAGGAATTTTAGTAGTTACAAAAACAGGTAAAATTAATGCTACCGGGACAGAATCTCAGCCTATTATTTTTACCAGCTACAAATTATTGGATGGAAACGAAGACACTACTGCAACTCCTGGAGATTTCGGAGGGGTAATCCTTTTAGGAGATGCACCTACCAATGTACCTTCTACCACTACTATTGAAGGTCTTACAGGAAGTGATTATTATTTCGGAGGAACCAATCCTTCTCATAATGCAGGGATCTTAAAGTATGTACGTATCGAGTTTGCTGGGTACGATTTCGTAGGAGCTAACTCTGGTAATGAAGTGAATGCTTTATCATTAGGAGGTGTTGGAAACGGAACTACTTTAGATCATATCCAGGTTTCTTACGGTCAGGATGACTCTTTTGAGTTCTTTGGAGGTACAGTAAATGCTTCAAACCTAATTTCTTTTGCTGCTGAAGATGATAATTTTGACTTTGATAATGGGTATACAGGAACTATTACTTGTGCTCTTTCTCTGGCAGATTACAATTCAGCACATACTGTAAGTGGTGGAAGCCCTGATTCTAACGGTATTGAGTTGGATAACAACGCAACAGGTACAGCTACTTCATTGATTACAAATCCTGTGATCAATAACCTTACGATCATTGGCGCTAAATATGGTAATGCAGGACAAGGAGCTGCCTACGAAAACGGTATCCATATCAGAAGAAACGGTAAGTTAACTTTAAATAATGCTGTAGTAACAGGTTATCCAGTGGGAATCAAAGTAGAAGGTACAGGTTCTCAGCTTTCTGCTGCCTCTACTTTAAACTCTATTCAGGTTCATGGATTTACAACTTCTGTGACAGGTGCAGGTACAGCAGGAATTCCGGCAGCTAACCTTCTTACAGGAAATACAGCGGCATTATGGGGAATGAGCCAGCCATTCTTCAACGAAGGTCTTTGGAATGTTTCACCTAGAAACTGTGGAAACTTCCAGGGAACCTGGACAAAATACAATTTTGCTATTGTAGAATAATAAATTTTTAAAAGCAGGGAAACAGCGTATGCTGATTCCTTGCTTTTTATTACTCAAAAAAATCATAATAATAATTGTCATGAAAAAAATAATTTTATCATCTGTTCTGTTTTTATCTCAGCTGGCTACAGCACAAACCCTGGTATGGGGAAATACTTTTGATACTCCTGCTGATCTTCAGGGATGGACCTTCCATGATCTGAATAACAACAGCAATGGATGGCTTCAGGGACAAAATATTTATCACAATGGTACTTCTATGGTATATGGAACTGCAGGTGTTCTCCGTCATTCCATTAATTTAGTTCCAACAGGAACCGCAACAGGATTTGGCTCAGAAAATGACTGGATCATTTCTCCTCAGATTGATTTGTCAAATACGGCAGGAACCATCACTCTTGCTGCCTATGTCGGGAGACAAAGAACTACCCATACCACGCTCGGTAGAGACCTTTATATCTATGTGAGTACTCCTCAGAAAGCAGTTCCTGAATTATCAGATTTCCAGGCAATGACTGTAGATACTGCAGGTAATGAGCTTCCAAGCCCTTATAAAATACAAGTAGGAGGATCTGATAATCCTTTCCCTACAGATCTTACCCAATTTGTACAGGATCTGGTAGATATCTCTGCTTTTGCAGGAAAGAAAATCTATATCGGATTATGGTCCAACAGAAAACCTAACAGTAATAATATCCAAAATATCAATATCGATGAAATGGCTATCTATGCCAGCGCATTTTTAGGAACAAAGGATGTGAAAACAAAGAAAAATCTAACTCAAATAGCAGAGAACCCTGTAAAAGAAACTCTGAAATTAAAGCTTAACCCGGAATTGAAAGAAAAAACAGCAGTAGTAAGTATTTACAATGTTGCAGCCCAAAAAGTGATTACAGCTCAGTATTCCCAATCTATTAATGTAGCAGGATTATCGGCAGGAACTTATATCGCGGAAATTACTGACGGAAAGACTACAGAGCGATTGAAATTTATTAAAAAATAATAAGTTAACTCTTAAAAACAATCATTAAATAGACCATCAAATTTTACATAGACAATAATGGATAGCATTTTAACTGAAAGGCTGTCCGAAACATATCCAACCCGTTTTTTTATAATTATCTATTGCCCTGCTCATCGGGTGGGGCAATATTTTAAAGTTTAAATGATATAATTAATTCAAAAAGATGAATAAGATCTTTGCATTACTATTCTTTACCATCCTGTTTTCATGTACAGACAACACTGTAATGGAAAGGTATGATAAAATACAGAAACCCGGAGAAGTAACCATTAAAGGATTTTCAAAACCTGATGTGCTTCAGCTGAGGTTTAATGGAGTTCCGGTATCTATTAACGGAAATACTTCATACACCAATAAAATAGAAACTCAGCTTCAGTTTGTACTGGATGAAGGGGAAACCAACAAACTGGGAATATATAACAATGAAACAGGAGCCGAAATCAGAAAATATACCATTAGCTATGACAATATAGCAGATTATAAAAATCTATACTTTTTTAATCTTCCCGGCATTTTCCTGCAAACGTATGCTGTAAAGCCTCAGGTTAATTTTGGGAAAGTAGGATTTGAATTTATTTTTCCTAACCTGGGAGAATTTTCAGGATCATCACTTACCAATGTAAAAGGCATTTTAAAAAGAGAAAATGGAGTGGTACTGGCAGAATTCGAGAGTATTGGAAAGGATGATTTTACCGCGGTGAAAATTTATAATTCATTCAGCGCTACCGCTCCGGTATATCTGGAATTATATAAACCGGGAACTACAGAACCTTATGTAGGATCCGAAATGATTAAGGTGACCGTAAAACAACATATGGGGGCCAATATGATTGTACTTCAGGAAAAATTGGAAAATGGAGTATGGCTTGTAAAGGGAGACATTGATGTCGCAGAATATCTGTAATTATATATGAAAAAATTTTTGAAATTTCAGCTTATTGCTATTATAGCCTTTTTCGTTTCGTGTACCAATAATGACGAAACTGCGCCTGTTTTCCCCGACGGAAGTACAGAATCCCTGAATGTCTGGGTACAGGACAGCATGAAAAGGTATTATTATTGGGCTGATCAGATGCCTGCCAAACCGGATTATCACCTTCCGGTAAAAGATTTTTTTAAGAGTCTGTTATCCCCTCAGGACAGGTTTTCTTTTATTGTTAACACACAAGATTCCTCTACGTATCCGCGTTCCATACGAAATATGTATGGCTTTGATTATAGCGTGGTCCAGCTTACCAGTGGAGACGTGGTGACAGTGATCAAACTGGTCCTCACCAACTCTCCGGCTTTCAATGCCGGTCTGGAAAGAGGAATGATTATTACAAAAATAAATGGAAAAGCAGTTACGGCTGCCAATGCAGAAACCATTACTTCTTCTATGAAAGATCAAACGGTGATAGATCTTAAGGTGGGAAGCTGGAAAAATGGAGCTGTTACCGATGAAAAGGATGTCACCGTGTATTATGGGTATTCTTTGGAACAGCCTCTGTTATCTAAAATTTTTAATGAAAACGGTAAAAAGACGGGGTATCTGTATATCTATGATTTTCCGGATGGGATGACCCCTATGCTTCATCAGAAGTTTGCAGAGTTTAAAGCTGCCGGGGTTCAGGAATTGATTCTTGATCTGAGGTATAATTATGGAGGTTCCGTGTCATCTGCCGCAGCACTTTGTGCATTAATTCCCGCAGGAATATCAGCCAGTTCACCCTTTATTATTTTTAAAGGAAATAAAAACGGAGGTGAAGTCAAAAGAACCTTTGCTCAACAGATTTCTTACGATCCTAAAGCGCTTGATTTTAATGTATTGCATGCCAATTCATTAGGGTTAAATAAACTCTATGTTCTTACCTCAAACAGTACTGCATCAGCCGCAGAAATAGTAATCAATAACCTGAAACCCTATCTGCAGGTTGTACAAATAGGAGATGTTACCTTAGGAAAAGATATGGCCGGGTTTATAGTGGAAGACAAAAGGAAGCCCAAAAAGGTTTCCTGGCAGATCCATCCGGTTATTTATAAAGTTTTCAATGCGAACGGTACAGGGGAATACAGCAATGGGATTTCCCCACATTTTAAGGTGAATGAATACGCTCAGCTGCCATTACTTCCATTGGGAGATCCCGGAGAAACCTTAATTTCAAAAGCTTTAACCAATGTTTATTTAAAACAGGTTCAGTCTGAATCCTACAACAAAACAAAAATTCTGTATCAAAGTGATGTACCTTTTGCTGCAAAAGGAAAGTAAACGGAAAAATTAAAAAATGAATAAAAAACTGTTATTAATCTTCTTTAAAAAAAATTAAAAAATAATAAGATAAAAAATTAGTATCATGCAGGGAATAGAACCACAACTTCATACAAGCATTACCAGCCGTATCGAAAACTACCGTCTTTTATTGGAAGCTTTGGAAGATCCTGAATCCCGGTCTTCTGATATTGCTCTGCAAATTTCAGAATTAGGAAGCCTGTATGAAGATTATTTATCCAATAAAAAGAACCTTGAGAAAAGTATAAAAAACTACAGGGAGTATCATGAAAACTTAAGAAAAAGACTGACCATAAGGTTCCGGGAGCTTAAAAGAAAAGCAAGACAGAAATAATCCTCTATATAATGTAACCATTATTTTTGCTAGCTTTCTTGCGAAATTCATACATTTATACAATCAAGATGACAGAGGTATATTTATGAATTTTAATGCGACTGAACTTTCCGGCTATTTACAGATATTTTGGCATTTTTCATGGCTGGAATGGATCGTATTCAGCCTTATTATTAATGTTTTCCTATATCTGTTTTCTATTGGACTCTACCTTTTTATAGAGAAAACATGTCCTAAAAGCAGACTTCAGGAAAAAAATCATCCCATTACGGCATCCGATTTTTATCTTAGTATTTTGACGATTGCCTGCAACTGTCTTGTACTTTTACTGGGTGTGTTTTTATGGAAAAGCGGTTGGATTGAAGTGGGAAATAGAGAATTGGCGGTTGGGATAGTATCAGAGGTCATTGCTTTACTTCTTGTAATGGATCTGCTGATGTATTTTTTTCATTATGCCGCTCATCTACCCTTTGTATATAAACTGCTGCATGGTAAACATCATGAGCATATAAGCACCAATTACTTAAGTCTTTTTGTACTCCATCCGTTAGAAACGATTGGTTTTGGAATGATGATGCTTATTTTGTTGATCTGTTATCCTTTTTCTGTTGTTTCCATTTCTATTTATCTACTGCTCAATCTTATTTGGGGGACGATCGGGCATTTGAACAGAGAGTTTTTCCCTGCAAAATTTGACAGATATTGGATAGGAACCACCAGATTTCATAACCAGCATCATTTGGATGGCAGTAAAAATTTTGGTTTTTATACCTCTATCTGGGACAGACTGTTTGGAACATATAAGTAAGAGAACTGAAGCCTTAGATATAAAGTTATACTAGGATAATCTTCGTTAAAAAAACGAACTGACATAAGACTTATTCCAATAATAATATGCTTTAACGCAAAGTTTTGAAATGAGAATTGATTATTTTAAGAGAGGAAAGAAGTTGTGTTTAAAATGGCATTTGGTTAATTTAAAGCTTGAGATGCTTTAAAACCTTGCCCAGCAGATCATTAAAACTCTTCAATTCTTTAGATGTTAATATGGCAGCAGTCTGCCGGGTGATACTTTCCCGGAATGTTTCTGAATTTTCGATGATAAACCTTCCTTTTTCCGTTACTGAAAGATTAAATTTCCGGCGGTCGGTTTCATCCTGTTTCTGGATAATAAAGTCATGGTCAATCAAAAATTTTAATTGCTTTGAAATAGCTGCCTGGCTTATATTAAAAGCAGTGGATACCTCCCTTCCTGTAGCACCTTCTTTCCTCAAAATAAACTCCATAATATTATAATGAGCTGCTGTTACTCCATTGATGTCCCCTCTGTTCATGTGAGCAAGAATGAGGCATTGAAAATCAGTAAATGTGTTAAAAAATTCTTTTTCAATAGCTTTCATGAGAAATATACTTAACTTAGTTAACTATTAACAAAGGTAATCATTATACCATGGAAAATATAGAAATTACAAATGCGAGGCAAAATAATCTCAAAAATATTTCCATAAAAATTCCAAAAAATAAAATGGTTGTTTTTACGGGAGTATCGGGTTCTGGAAAATCTTCTCTGGTATTTGAAACCATTGGAGCTGAAGCCCAGCGTCAGATTAATGAAACCCAGAATAGTTTTGTACGAAACCGCTTACAGCATTATGGAATCCCGGACGTGGATAAAATTGAAAACCTGAATGTTCCCATCATTATCAATCAGAAAAGACTGGGAGGCAATGCACGATCTACCGTAGGAACAGCTACCGATGTGTATGCTTCCCTGAGGCTGTTGTTTTCAAGAATGGGGCAGCCTTTTGTAGGCTATTCCAATGTTTTCTCCTTTAATAATCCCCAGGGAATGTGCCCGGAATGTGAAGGACTGGGATTTATCCAGGCCTTGAATATTACCACTCTGATTGATAAGAACAAATCTTTACATGAAGGGGCTGTCAGATTTCCGACCTTTCAGCCGGGAGGCTGGCGTCTGACAAGATACACCTTATCCGGTTATTTTGATAATGATAAAAAGCTGAAAGATTTTACTGACGAAGAATGGGAAATGTTACTTTATGCAGAAGAACATAAACCCAAACATCCTCATAAAGAATGGGGGAAAACGGTAAAATATGAAGGGATTATTCCAAGAATAGAAAAAGCATTCCTAAAAAAAGATTCAAAAGAAAATATAACGAGAAAAGATGCATTGAAAAATGTTGTCACAACAAAGACCTGCCCATCCTGTAAAGGAAAGCGGCTTAATGACAAAATACTGTCCTGTACCATCGAAGGAAAAAATATTGCGGATTGTACCGCCCTTTCAATGGATGAATTGTTTGAATTTATTAATTCGCTGGAATCAAAAACGTATGACGTCATCATTAAGGAACTTTCCGCAAAACTCCAAAATATAATCAATATCGGGTTACAGTACCTTACATTGGACCGAACTACACAAACGCTTTCCGGAGGAGAATCTCAACGGATAAAAATGGTGAGAAACCTTGGAAACAGCCTTGTTGACCTGCTGTATATCTTTGATGAACCTAGTATTGGCCTTCATCCGAAAGACTTACAGAACATTATCCGTATTATGGAACAGATCAGAGATAAAGGAAATTCCGTTTTAATTGTAGAGCATGATCCTGATATTATTAAAATGGCAGACTGGGTGATTGATATGGGTCCCGGATCCGGAAAAAACGGAGGTAAAGTGATTTATGAAGGAACTTTTAATGAGCTAAAGCAATCTGCAGGCAAAACGGGATCTTACTTTGCAGAAAAGCCGGTTATTAACCTACATCCAAGAAAACCAAAAGACTATTTGAAGATCAGGAATGCCCGGCTGTACAATCTTAAAAATATAAACGTCAGTATTCCGACAGAGGTGATGACTGTGATAACGGGGGTGGCAGGTTCAGGGAAAAGCACTTTGATCAATAGAGTATTACCGGATTTCTATCCTGATGTGACAATTATAGACCAATCTTTATTTGCAGCCAGTGTCCGTTCCAACCTGCTTACTTATTTAAATATATCGGATACAGTACGTCAGCTTTTTGCCCATGCCAACCATGTTTCAGAGAAGCTGTTTAGCAGAAACAGTGAAGGAGCCTGTAAAAACTGTAGAGGGTTGGGTATCGAAAAAATAGATCTTGCATTTATGGACGATATTGAACAGCCCTGTGAAGAATGTGGCGGTTCAGGATTTGATCATAAGGTCCTTCAATATCACTACAATCAAAAAACAATAGTAGAAGTCATGAATATGACCGTTTCCGAGGCGATATCCTTTTTTGCCGATGAATCTGTCATTAAACATTTTGAGGTACTGATAAAATTAGGACTGGATTACCTGACGCTAGGGCAACGGTTAGACAGTTTCTCAGGAGGTGAAAGACAACGCCTGAAACTCACCAAAGAACTGAAGCACGGTAACCGGACTATTGTTATGGATGAACCAAGCACAGGTCTGCATCCCAGTGATACGCGTAAATTATTATCCTTTCTAAATACTCTTACGGATAAAAAGAATACATTAATTGTTATAGAACACAATTTAGATATTATTGCCCAGGCAGATTGGATTATAGATATAGGTCCGGGGGCCGGTAAATTTGGAGGTGAAATTATGTTTGAAGGAACTCCGGAAGGACTGTTGAAAAATAAAACATCCTATACTGCCGAATTTTTGAGGAAACATATTCAGGGATAAAAATAAACGGTTAAAAATAGTAAGACAGTAAGAATATTAGAATCATTTAAAATCATTCTATTATTCTTACTTAAAGCTAATGGTTTAAACCTATTTACTTGGATTGATCTGCGGTTTTGATAACCGTTTTGATTCTTTCTTCAATCATTCTCCAGTCATAGAAGTGAAATACCCGGCCATTGCTCATGGCAACAAATACTCCTTTTGGAAACTTAGGTCCCAGATTAATATTTGTCACTTCAGAACCGTCACTTTCACTGGTAGAAACAGGAATCTCAGCAATTTTTCCCTTTGCAGGATCTTCTCTGAGGTAGACATTAAATGTATCTTTCTGCTGATTGGAAACCAAAATATATCCGTTCTGTGAGGACGTAGGATAGATGGAAATTCCCTCTACATCAGAAGTGAAATCTCCCTTTCCAAAAACAAGCAGCTCTTCATTTCCTTTCGCCGGATCTGCATAATATTGGTGAACTCCAAACTGCTCATCAGAATAATAGATATAGCCTTTTTCATCATCTACAGCAATGCTTTCGATTTCCTTTAAACCGCTGTATTTTCCAAATTTCCGGACTACCTCACCTGTTACGCTGCCGTTTTTCTCAGAAAGTTTATATTGCCAGAGGTAACCGTCTTTTGGACCTGATTTTCTTCCGACAACAACGAATATATCTCCTGTTTCCGGGTTTTTATACATAGAAATACCCATTGGGCCGCGCTCAGTTTCTCCTTCAAATACAGAAATTTCTCCCACTTCTTTCAGATCAGGAAGGCTATACAGTTTTACCTTATTGGTTTCTCTTTCTGTAACCGCTGCAATGTCCGTTTTTTTACCATTTACAGTAAAACCGTATTCAATATCTACATTATTAGGGCGTTTAAGCCCTGAAACTTTATGAATTATTTTACCGTTAAGATCGAAGGCATACAATCCGCCATCAGTATCTTTATCTGTTCCGATGATGATACTTTTTGAAGCATCGTCAGGATGGATCCATATGGCCGGATCATCAGTATCATGAGCTACGGTTTCAGTAATAACGCTTGGTTTAAGGTTTTCTCCTAATTCTTTCTGCCCTGTACAGCTGATCACAAAAGGAAAAGCTGAAAGAGCAATGATGTAATATTTTATTTTCTTCATGACTGTTTTAAAAATCAAATTTTACCCCCATGGTAAATCTGGGTCTGTAATATTCTGCCTGAGCCGTTCTGCTCTGGATTCCCTGATAATATCTTAACGGCTGATTGGTCAGATTATTGGCTTCAGCAAAAATTCTCAGCTGGCTGGTAATTTTATAGGAAGCGTTGGCATCCAGAAAAAACTGTTTGTCATAATACCGGTCATCAAAAGCTTTTCCTCCCAGCTCATCAATATAATGAGAAGCATAATTCATAGAAACTCTGGCTGAAAAACGCTTGTTTTCCCATGAAAGAGAGCCGTTGAACATATGGGGTGCCGCTCCGGGAAGTCCTACATCCGTTCTTTCTATACCGTCTTCATTAGTAATGCCTTTCGCCTTTGATTTCGTGTAAGTATAGTTAACATACACTCCAAGACCTTTCCAGAATACTCCCGGAATAAAATCAAGCTGTCTTTGCAATGCGACTTCAAATCCGTAAATATCTACATTATCACCATTACGTTGTTGGGTAAACTTCCAGTTGCTTTCACCGGAAGGAATAGGGTTGGATTGTCCTGCAAAGTCGGCAGCGAAGTCACCAGCCGTATAATTTCTTTTGGAGTAGGTGTAAATAAAATTATTAAGGTTCTTATAAAAAATTCCTCCTGAAAGAATTCCCACAGACTTAAAATACTTTTCAGCCATAAAATCAAAATTATAGGCGTAAGTGGCTTTCAGATTAGGGTTTCCGGCTGCCACGATTTCATCTTCAGAGATCACGTTCAGGTAAGGGACTAATGAGTAATAGTTCGGACGGGCAAGTGCTGTAGTAAATGCAGCGCGAAGTACAAGATCCTGTACCGGAACATACTTGAAAGACAGGTTGGGAAGCACGTTGGTGTAAGTATTGGTGTTATTGATTTGCCCTAGCAGGTCTTTTTCATTCATAACGTAATTCCCGGTGTAATCAATCTTTGTTGTTTCCACACGTGCCCCAACGATCATGGAAAGCTGATCATTGAAATCCTGATCCCAACGGACATAGCCTGCATAGATCTGTTCTTTTGCAGTATAATTGCTTGAAAGAAATTTTTCAGGCTTAGACTTTCCATTGAACAAAGCTAGGTTAAATAAATCTAAGCTTCCCAGGTATGCCGGATCAACAAATGTGCCCGGGATATAATTTCCTGCTTGGAAGTTATGCCCATCAAGATATACTGTAGGTACAGAAAGAAGGCTTCCCATATTGCTGATCGGTTGAAAAGCATAAAAGTCATTTTCCCTTTCCTTTTCCTTCAGACGCATACGGAAACCTGTACGGAGTCTTCCTTTCTGATCTTCAATGACAGAAAAAGGAAAACGTACATTCACTTTTGCGCCAAACTCCTTCTCCTGAGTAAAGCTGTTGGCATCCGAAAGATCACTTAATTTATAGCTTCCTAAATTATCTGCAGCCAGAGGGGTGATAACCGGATTTTCGGGATCACTGAGATTCTGGGAGAAGTTCATTTTGCTGTTTTCAAATTCTATATAGCGCTGATGAGGTTTATCTTCACTGGCTATGGCATAATTCATCGACCAGTCAAGGTCTACTTTAGATCCAAGCAAATGCTCACCCCGTAACGCGTAGTTCTGAACTTTTTGTTTTTCCAGACGGGTGTTATCGTTATCTGCATTTCCACCCTTATTTTGTCTGGTAATACTGCCTTTCCAGTCTGTAATTTCCGTTTCATCAGCATTATAAACAGGCTTTATTTTATATCCCAAAGCATAACGGGTTTCCTTATCATTCCTGAAATTATACATCGCTGAAGCATAGATCTTATTTTTTGAATTGAATTCATAATCCATATTAAGATCAAAACTATGCCTGATGCGGTGCTCGTTATAGTAACGTACACCCATTTTGCTGATGTAGGCTGTTTGTGCAGCATCATTAGCCAGACTCCACACTGGTTCTATATTATCTGAGCCAAAATTATTATTGTTATAAGAAAAACTGAATACAGCACCCAGTTTTTTGTTTAAAAATCTGTTCCCATAGACTAATCCTGCTGTATAATTGCCTTTTTCGCGAATCGGACTGTATCCTCCGGCCAGGGTTGCTGAAATTCTCTGTCCGTTAGGGGAAGCCCTTGTGATAAGGTTTACAGAACCTCCGATAGCATCAGCATCCATATCAGGAGTTAAGGTTTTATTAACCTCAATGGCAGAGATCATATCCGAAGGAATCAGGTCCATCTGTACATTACGGTTGTCACCTTCAGCAGAAGGAATTCTGTCTCCGTTTAGGGTAACAGAATTAAGATTTGGGGCAAGACCTCTGATAATAAGATTTCTTGCCTCACCCTGATCATTCTGGATAGTAACCCCCGGAACACGTTTTAATGCATCTCCAATATTGGCATCAGGAAAACGTCCGATCTGATCGGAGGAAATCACATTGGTGATATTGGCATTGTTTTTTTGCTTGTTTAAGGCTCTTGCCTGATTTTTTAAAGTAGCTCCCGAAACCACAATTTCTGCAATAGAGTTTTCTTTTTTATCAAAAACAATATTTTGACGGGTGTTTTTTTCAGGTTCAACGGTTACGTTATATTCATGCACTCCATATCCCAGGTAATCAATCTTCATGGTATAAGTGCCTGGAGGAACATTCAGGAATACAAAATTTCCGTGTTCATCAGAAGTTGTATAGATATTTCCGGGATTTAAAGATATTTTGGCTCCCGGTAATGCAATCTTAGCGTCGTCATTAATGTTTCCGGAAAGAGAACCGGTTTGTGCATAGAAAAAAATAGAAGCACAAAACAAAACGGATGTAAAAATTTTCTTCACTTTCTTTTATTAGATTAAAAATTGGAACAAATTTAAACGTCTGTTTGGAAAAAGTGTTGAAGTGAAAATTAAGATTGTTTTAAGATTTGTTAATATAAGAAACGTGAAGCTTCCTATTTTTCTAGGTTTCAGATCCTAACCCCTTTGCTGAATGATTTCCCTCCAGTAAGAAAGTCAATTCATCACATTGTATAATTTTACCATCCTGAATGGTAAATTCTGCCAATACCTTATGCAGAACGGTACTTCCATCTTTTAAAACAGAGGTTGCGATATGCTTGGTAAAAATAGTATTCCCATTTTCAGCATAGCTAATAATTTCGAGCTTTTGTTCAGCTATTTTTTCCTTAAGTTTTTTTATATGCAGGACGAATTCTTCATAATTTAGACGGGTATGGTCTACAAACTGGACATACTGCTTAGAAAAGTACTTTTCGATTGCTGTCTGATCAAATACAGGGTTTTCCAGCACATCACCGAATACCTGTTGTATAAAATGTTTCATAATTTTATTATTTGAAACAAAATTACATCTGGCATTCTTTGCTGAACGATAACATTTGTAAAGAAATGTGAATGTGATAGCAAAACAAAAGAATAGTACTGCAAAGAAATTTTTCCGAATTTCAATATACTATTTCCGGTACAAGAAATATCTACTCCCTCAGGATAGGAGTGTTCTTATAAGAAATTGTTATCCAACCTATTGTATTGGTTTTACCAAGGTATCTCACCGGTTTCAGGATTGTTTTCTTCACTAGAGAATTTTCCTGTGGCCCCGTCTTTGCCCAGTAAAGCATATTTTACAATCCGTTTTCCGGCATCTTCGAGACTGCCCGGCCCACGATGACCGTTGAAATCTGTTTTAGTATATCCAGGGCAAACAGCATTTATTTTGAAAGCAGTATCTTTTAACTCATAAGCCAAAACAACGGTAAACATATTCATGGCTGATTTTGAAGAAAGATATACAACGCCTTTGTTGTCATAGTATTTATATGTTGGGTCGCTATGCAGAGTAATTGAACCCTGGCTTGAACTTACATTTACAATACGGGGTTCTGGCGATTTTTTCAGCAAATCAATAAACGCCTGGGTAACTCTTATTACACCATAAACATTCGCATCATAAGTTGCTTTAAACTGGTCAATGGTTGCGCCGAGTGCAGTTTGTGGATAGCCTCCATAAATACCCGCATTATTAATAAGTATGTCCAGTATTTTTGTTTTTTTTCCTATTTCCAAACGGGCATTTTTTACCGATTCGTCATCCGTAATGTCAAGCTGAATAGCTTCTATATTGTTCAATCCCTCTGCTTTCAGTTGGTCAACAGCTTCTACACCATTTTGTAGATTACGACTGCCGAGATAAACATAAATTCCTTTTTGGGCAAGCTGTCTTACAACTTCAAAGCCAATACTTTTGTTAGCTCCTGTTACTAATGCTGATTTCATTTCTTTGTTTTAAAATTAATACAACAAATGTATAAGGCTACAGGAGAAGAGAGATGGACAAATCACTTTATTTACCAGACAAATCTTGTGTGCCTTCTAAAAACTCAGTGACGCTTTTTCCTGTACATTTTTTGAAAAACTTAGAAAAATAATCCGCGTCATTAAATCCTAACTCGTAAGCCAACTCTTTTACAGAAAGATTTGAATAATGTAGTTTTCGCTGTGCTTCTATCATCAAACGGCTGGTGAAAAAATTCTTAGGTGAGACGCCTGAATATTCTTTTACAATGCGGTATAAACTGTTGGTGGTCAGGGCTAGTTTTTCAGCAATCGTATGGATAGATGGTTGCTCGGTGAGATGGGTTTCCACTGCAAATTTAAACTCAATAAATTTTGACAAGTTGGGGTTTAAAATATTGGCCGGCTCTTTATTTTTAAAATAGGCACTATTTAATTCTGCTAATAATGAGTTCAGATAAGCTAATATTATCTCTGTGTCTGATTGGGTTTTATCAGTTTGAAGGAGTTGGTTTAAAATTTCAAAAACTTTTTGTACGCGCTGCCTGGCTGCCTCATCAAGACTTACTTTTTGCGTGTTTAAAGGATTAACTAAAAAAGAAAATTGCTGTGGAAGCAATGCTAAAGTATTTTCATCAAATATTACCTTATAGTAGGTAAGATTATCTGCTTTATGGGGTGGGGTGAAAATCTGATTAGGTATTGCAAATAGCAATTGTCCTTCAGTGAGGCTAATGTTCTGCAGATCCAATGTATAGTTGATGGAACCGCTTTCAATCAGTACAATAAAATAAGACGACAACTTACGGGGTTGAAGAAGTTTTTGTTGAATATCATCAGACGGATAGGGATTTTCAGTTGAATTGAATTGTATGCCTAACTTATCATGCTGTTGTTGAATGCTGTCATATATTTTATTTGCTTTTTGCATAAGATATCGGTTAATGGCTGCATAGGATTACTTTACCTATTTTTGTCTTGTAAATTTATAAATTCTCTCTCTTAATTTAGACACTGTTTTCCCACTTTATCCGGGCCTTTACAAATATCAGGCAACGGATGTTCTGGTTACCATTCAATAGGAGTGGACTTTAGTCCGCTCTGGATATAAAATATTCCACTGGCTTTAGCCAAAATCTATAATGCCTACTATATCGTTTCCTTATTTTAAAAAGGAAGACTGAAGCAGGTCTTTTAGGATGAGTTTGGATTTTTCTATTAATTCGTTTGACCTATAGAGCTGGCTGGTAAGTATTGAGCTTTCGAAAAGAAGGTAAATATGGTCAGCTAAAATATCATTCTTAAGATCCTTACTGAAAGAATTTCTCAGCTTACCCTTATGATCACGAATGACATCATGAATTTCTGTTTTATCAGTCGGTATTTCAGACATAATATTTAAGAAACTACACCCTCTGAAATCTTCTTTCTCATTCATATAGATCAGAAAATCAAATGATTTTATGAGTTTTTCTCCTATAGTCTGTGCATCAGATGTAAATTTTTCCAGCTCGGAGATCCAATAGTCAAATCTTTTATTAAAGAATTCTATGCATAAGTCATCTTTAGATTTAAAATGTTGGTAGAAGCTTGCTTTGGATACGTTCGCTTCTTCAATAATCTGATTGATACCGGTACTGTTATAACCTTGCTGATGGAAGAGGACCATAGCTGTACTTATTATTCTTTCGTGAGGTCTGGACATTGATGTGGCTTTCCGACAAATTTAAGAAAAATATGAACAGACTGGTATGTTTTGGGTTGCATAATTGTTTTATACAAATCCTGTTGCATAATAAAGCTGAATAAGAAAAAATAGCAGGGTAAAGATCCATATTACATAAGGGTGATACCGAAAATTTTCTTTCAGGATATAATGCAAAGCTTTGAATAATTTAAAAAGCCCAATAATTCCTATGACTGCAAATAATAATAAAACAATAAAAAACAGATCATCTTTTACCCCGTAAGTGTGTAGCTTTTCAAGATGAGTGAGATAAGCCTGCACATTGATGGTCTGCCCAAGAAACATGGCAGAAAGAATGAGTAAAAAGAATGGAGTAGAAGTATAAACAGTTGTATAAATGAAAGAAAACAGCAACGTACGAAAGGTTACGGTATTTACCTTTTCTTTTTTATACCACAATAATATCACGCTGAATAATACGGCTGTACAATTGTTGATCAGGAATATAAATAAAGCCTTTTCTACCATGCTTAATTCCTTGATCTTGGAAATAAAATTTTGTTCGCCACCATAATCCATCAATAATACAGAAATAATGACAGAGGTGTATACTGAAAGTTTGATTGGAGATAAATAATCCCGGAAGCGTTCTGATTCTTCCTTTTCCATTTCATGTACAGAAAAGTCATAACAACGGCTGGGTTTCTGGAACAGTTTAAAAATAGTTACCGGAACCAACAGTATTTCTATAATAATCTGAAGGCAGAGTTTTTCAAAGCTATCAATAAGTTTTTCAAACATATAGACCAAATAAAGGATAGAAGTTATTTGTCTATGCAATTTAATTAAAAATTTTAATTGAAATGATGGATAAAAGTAAAATAGTGTATTTAAGAATAAAGAATAAAGAATAAAGAGATTTTTCAGCTATGATAAGAAAAACGGGTTGAAAGAAATCTCTTTCAACCCGTTTTTGATGAGTTTATTGCTTATTTTGGCAGTCCTTTCTTTAATGCTGTATGAGCTCTTTCAACAGCCTTTCTTTCTTTCCAGTCCATATATCTTTTTTTATAACGGCCTTTCATGAAATTGTCAAAGTTTCGCTGAACAGTCAGATTCCACAGGGAATGTGCTTTTACAGCCCAGCTTTTGTCCCATGCACGAAGAGAGATGGAGAAAGATCCATCCAGGTATTTCATCCAGTGCCACCAACCGGTAGGCATGAATAAAGTGTCTCCATGTTCCAGATAACATTCTATCCCTTCAATTCCATCCAGTGCCGGAAATTTTTCAAAATCAGGGTTGGCAATATCATAGTCTTCCAATGCATATGTTGCATAAGGGAGCTTATATAAACGGGTTTTCCATTTGTATTCAAAAAGAAGAACATGCTTTCTTCCGTTAAAATGAGTATGGAAAATATGAGGCATGTCTATATCATAATGAAGGAAGGTCACAGAACCTTTTCCTCCAAAGAACATACTTGGATACTTATCCAAAAATCCTCCCATCAGATTCTTAGGTGGGATATAATCATCCAGTAATTTGGGCGCAAATTTAATAGGGTCAAAAAAGAAAATTCTCAGATCGGTAGGCTCCTTTTGAATCAAATCAATATAGTCTGCGAATTTCATTTTTGTAGTGGGTGTATTGATGGGAGCTGCAGGATCAGCTTTTGCGCTGTCATATAAAGGAACAGTCACATCACCTACGACCTCTTTCATGTACTCCATCGTCCATTTTTGATACGCAGGCCACTTTTTAGCCATATTCTTGATTACCACTGGCTTACATGGCTTTAGATACTTTTCACGGAAATCTTCTTGTGAAATGTCATCTACTACATCAATAGGTTTAAGGAATAGTCCCATTTGTTTAAAATATTAGGCTAAATTATTAAATATTTATGACAATGGATATAATGAATTTAAATTATTTGGAACTAATATAAATAAAAAAAGAATTAGCTGTTTTTTACTTTAGCAATTTTAGCTTTTTTTGATATTTTGGTTGAGGTTTTTTAGAAAATGAGTAGGAGATATTTTATATTTTTCGTTAAATTTTTTAGAAAAGCTTTGGGCTGTATTGAAGCCGGTCATATCTGCCATTCCCTGAATACTTTTATAGCGTAGCTTAGGATGTTTTTTCCATAGCTCTGTGGCATAATTTAACCGTAAATCATTAAGATATGAAGCAAAATTCTGCTTTTTATAATGATTGACTACTTTTGACATATAGGATGTATTGGTAGCACATTCTTTTGCTAAATTGGATAAAGAGGCATTTTTATCCAGATATTTTTTTTCTTTTTCAAAAATTTCAAGAGAGTGAAGGATACTTTCAACAATTAAAGGATTAATATCTGTAAGCTCAAAAATACTCTCTTCACTATGTAAGATTGTTTCTGCTCTGTGGAAACTGTTTTGTACTTCTTGTTTTTTTATTTCCTGAAGATAAAGACCCTTATAGTATTTCTTTTTCATATGTGTTGTAAAGACCAGATGCATAAGACCAGCGAGTATAATGAGTGTAGTTACTATAGTCACAGAATATAATCTCTTTTCCCAGGTGTGTAATTGCCGCAAGTTCGAGTTTTCCTTATTTGCCTTTTCCAATTTCTTATTCCATATTATCTGATCTTGTGTAGAGCTTTTTAAGTGAGTTACAAGGCTGCTGGATATGCTTTTATTTGAAGCATATATAGTCTGAAAAGGACTTCGTATAAAGGCCTGAAAAGAAATGGCAGAAAGAAACAAAACGGATAGAAAAATTCTCATGGCAATGAATTATTTTTTATAAAAGTACAAAATTGAATTGAGTTGACAATCATTTGATTTTTAATTATTTGTAAATTATTAATACTTTTTTTTACACACATATTTTATGTTTTTACTGATTGTATTTATCAATTTAATGAGATGTATAATATATAAATTTGGATGGGAACTAAGGTTTATTATAGATTTATTCTAAACAAAAAACACAATGAAAACACAAAAATCTGGCAACGCTACATTACTTATCCATTATTCTTTTAAAAGGCAAAAGAAATAAGGTCTTTTTTATCCATTCTTATCTTTTTACTTAAGTATTTCCAGCCATATAACCTGGCAAATGCAATTCGGAAATAGATTTATCTATCCATAATGAGAAATTACTGATAATCGGGATACTATACTTAAAGTTCACTATACTGGTGAGTAAACAGTAACCTGAGTAGTAAAATAACAGTGCGGGACTGCGCAGCAATATGTATTGAAATACAGGAACGATCAATTAAAAAGCTTAACAAGAAATATAGAAAATTAAGTATTGAACTGAAAGAATAACTTCTACAAAATAATTACAAAAAAAATATAATAATCATGAAAAAATACCTACTTACACTATCTGCTTTTGTCTTTTCATTCACTTATTCTCAGACACAGCCGTGGAATATAACTGGAAACTCAGGGACTAATCCTTCAACGAATTTTATTGGAACTATTGATAACCAGAGTTTGGTGATCAAAACGAATAATAAAGATGCTTTGCACATCAATGCAACTGGAAAAATAGGCATTGGGACAAGTGCCCCATTAGAGACACTCTCAATTCATAATGGGAGCATAAGACTTACTGGTGGATATAATAGTACTGATACATCTGTGGGAGGAGGGCCAAAAATTGTATTTGGGGATTCAAATGATAATCCCAATCAGCAGTATAATAGGGGAGAATGGAGTATTGAATATATTGAAAGAGCAACACAGGATAACTCTATAGGGGGACTGAGTTTTGGTAAGCCATGGCCTTCCCCGAGCTTTGGAGATTACAAATTATATCTTGCTAATAATGGCAAAATAGCGATGGGAACTAAAAATATTAACTGTGCAGATTGTGATTCATATTTACTTTTTGTAAAAGATGGGATAAAAACAGAGAAAGTAAAAGTAGAGATCGCTTCGGCTAACGGCTGGGCAGATTATGTATTCAAAAAAGATTATAAACTGATGGGTTTATCTGAAGTGGAAAAACATATTCAGGATAAAGGGCATTTACCCAATATTCCTTCAGCAGATGATGTGGTAAAAAATGGTATTAATCTCGGAGAAATGGATGCCAAATTATTGGAAAAAATAGAGGAATTGACTCTGTATTCTATTGAACAGAATAAAAAACTTATTGATGGAGAAGAAAAAAGCAGAAAACAGCAGGATTTAATAAATGACCTGATACAAAGAATAACCACTCTTGAAAATAAAACCAAATAGAGATGAGTAAAAATATATTTCATAATAAAATACTTTTGGTTGGGCTTGTATCTTCCTGTTATCTTTCAGCACAGGAAACAGCTGATACCCTACTGATAAAGAAGCAGGCTATTGGGAGAGAATTAGCTATTCGGTTTTCTTCTGAATCTGCTAAGCAAAAGGAGCATATTCAAAGGTTTAAAGTTTTAGGCTATAAAGAATTTATTATCGAAAAAGATAATTACAAACAGCTTATTGGAGCTGATGAGAAAGGAAGGCCCATGTACTATACGACTCTTAATGCCGGAGCATCCAAAATGGTGAAAACGGCAAAAATGTATAATGGAGGAGGTTTAGGATTGGATATTTCCGGGCAGAATATGCTGATCGGACAATGGGATTTTTCAAAACCCAGGCTTAGTCATCAGTTATTGGTTGGAAAGATTACTTATCCTCAAAGCCAGAACCAAACTATTTCCCGGCATAGTACCCATATAGCAGGAACAATTGCCGGAAACAATACTTCCAATCCTAGTGCGCGGGGAATTGCTTACGGAGCCTCTTTAAATGCGTATGACTGGGTGAACGATGTTTCGGAAATGTTAGCAGAGGCTGGGACCGGGATGCTGGTTGCTAATAACAGCTATGGTTTTGATCCTATGTATTTACAGACCTATCAGTTTGGAAAATACAATAATACAGCCCAAAATTGGGATGCCCTCATGTATGGTAATCCTTACTTTCAAATTGTAAAAGCTGTGGGTAATGCCCGTGACCTCAATTATGATATTGTTCCCCAGACTCAGGCCAAAGGAGGCTACGATCTCTTGGAAGGAGCTGGTATTGCTAAAAATGTTTTGGTAGTAGGTGCTGTCAAAAAAGATGAAAATATGCAGGCTGATGATCAGTTTATTACAACTTCTTTCAGCAGCTATGGGCCTACGGATGATGGCAGGATAAAACCTGATATCAGTGCGCCGGGAGAAGATATATATTCTGCAATAGAAACTTATAATGCTGCTTATGGTGTTTACAAAGGAACATCCTCAGCGGCAGCTATTGTGTCGGGAGTGGTTACTTTATTACAGCAATATTGGAAAACCCTTAATTCTAATTATATGTGGTCATCTTCTGTGAGAGGCATTATTACCCATACAGCTAATGATAGAGGAGCGCTTGGCCCCGACTATGCTTACGGATGGGGTTTGATGAATACGGAGAGGGCCGCTCAATTGATCTACAGCAATAACAAAAGCACCTTGGTGAAAGAAGAAAATCTGGCGAACGGAAAAGAATACCGGTTGTATGTAGTTGCTGGCAAAGCAAATCAGCCGCTTATAGCTACTTTGGCATGGACAGACCCTGCCGGGAATATAGGAAATAGTAATGCGGATGATGAAACTTCAGCTCTCGTCAATGATCTGGATATCAGTATTGTTAAAAAAGATAATTCCGGAAATACCCAAACTTTCTATCCCTGGAAACTGGGAGGAATCCAAAATTATACAGCATCAGCTACAAGAAATTCTGTTAATTCCGTAGATAATATTGAAAAAGTAGAAGTTGATCATCCGGACGGATTATATCAGGTAATTATCAGGCATAAAGGAAATCTTCAGCAGGGAAACCAAAATTTTTCGCTGATACTTTCCGGGGTTTCTTTCTGCTATTCGGATGATCTTTATGTACTGGTAAGAGAAAAAGACAATATAGATGCTCCTAGTTTTGTAGGTACAGCCAAAAATATCAAAGCGTCTAATGTGATTAAAAGTACAGCAGATGTTACTTATAAAGCAGCCCAATCTGTGGAATTATTACCTGATGCATCAGGAGGCAATAATATAATAGGTTTTGAAACAGAGCCGGGAGCCACATTTTTAGCCTATATCGATCCCAGTTGTGGTGCCGGAGTAGACCTTCCTTTATTGTATCAGGCACAGTCACTGACAAGAACTAATAAAGCTGCAGCCACATCTGCTCTTTCTAAAAAAACGGAAGCTGAAAAACGAAATGAACTGGCCGTCTATCCAAATCCGGTACATGATGAACTCAATGTCAAATTCAGCCTTGAAAGTTCTTCTAAAGTCACCTTTACCCTATACGATGCTTCAGGAAAAGAGGCTCTGCGTCAGGAAAGTTCTCAGAATTTCCCTGCTGGTGGATTTATGAAAACCCTATATGTAAAAGGACTGCCTGGTGGAGTATATATTCTGTATGTGGAAACGGCAACTCAAAAAACAGGTAAAAAAATAATCATTAAATAAAGGAGCTATGAAGCATTTATATAGAATCATTTTTGTGTCGTTCAGTTCTTTGATATTTTCACAAAGTCCCGGTGGAGTGGGCGAAGTAAGCCTTTGGCTGAAACCTGATACGGGAAGAAATACGACCCTTCTGTATACAGATTATAGCAGCAATCAGCATATTATATCTGCAGATACAGAAAAGAATAAACCGGGATATGGTTTACTGAATTATAACGAAACACTGGATTTTGACGGAACCAATAACTTCCTGAAAGTTCCTTATGTCATGGAAACCTTGAATAAGGTAACCCTTTTTATGGTATACCAGAACAAAAATACAAATAGAGAAACTGCATTGTTTTCAACAGACTTTGCCGGTGAGAAGGCGCTATACTACAGTACAAGCAGTGTTTTTCGCTATAATAATGAACAGATCAATTATATAGAGCCTGAAAAACTGGACAGCATGACTTCCCTGAGTATGTATTCCAAATTTGATGTGCCTTCTCAGCGGATAGGTGATGTATTGGGAAGCTCAGGAAAAAGTAATCTGTATATAGGAAAAGATGGAGGAAACAGAAATGGGAATGCTTTTAAAGGAAAATTACCTGAATTTTTTATATATCGTAAGATTTTAACCCAAAACGAAAGAGACCGGGTGAATTCCTATCTGGCCATAAAATATGGTGTCACCATGCCAATGACTGAATATCTGAGTTCCAAAAGTAGAAAAATATGGAAAAAAGAAGATTATGCAGACTATCCGGAGAATGTTGCCGGTATTGCAATAGATCAATATTCAGGGCTTTATCAGAAGCAGTCTACAAGTACCTCAGAAAACAAACGCTTGTCTATTGCAGCTCAAGAGTTAATGGTCAGTAATAAAGAAAATACAGCTCAACTCCCTAACCAGACTTTCCTGATCTGGGGAAATACTGGTGAAGCGTTAGAATTTGATAAAGAAGTACTCGGACAGCAACTTTTAAAACGGAAATGGAAAATACGTTTATCTGAAGAGAAGGAGACTTCTTTCCCAACTGAAGTCGTTTTTTATACCAAAGATATCCTTCCTGTCCTTCCTGAAGGAAAGAAGGTCTTACTGGTTATTGACCGTTCCGGAAAAGGAGATTTCAACAACACTGACCTTGAAGTGTATCCTATGGAATCTGTGGACGATAAGGGATTTATTCATTTTAAAAATATAATATTTGATAAGGATTTTTCAGGATCGGATGTGTTTACTTTTGCTTTGGGATCACAACTCTTACTGGCAAAAGAAATTATACAGGCAGACTGTAAAAATAGTTTTGGAGCTTTAAAAATCAATATTCAAAGAGGGGCCGCTCCATTTAAAATTAATCTGACGAAAGATAACGTGCCGGTGCAAAGTCAAACCTCACAAAGTCCGAAGGTAGATTTTAATAACCTTACACCTGGAAGCTATACGCTGGAAATTTTGGATAAAACCAATATTTCCTCCCGTTTTAGTTTTAACATTACTGATTTTAAGGCTATAGATCAGAATTTGGAAGAAAATTATATACTGCCTCAAAATGGATTTGTTGAATTGGATGCTTCTAAAAATATCAGCAATAAAGAAACCCTTTATCAATGGACTTCCAATAATGGATTTACGAGCTCCGGATCAAAAATTAAAATCTATGAACCCGGAGACTATACAATCACGGCCACCACTCCCGGAGGCTGTATAAAAACCAATAAAATTTCAGTAACCCAGCCTTTGGAAAACAGCATCGTAATTTTCCCTAACCCTATTCATGCAGGAGAAAACTTTACGATCCGTATCCGTCTGTCAAAATCCGAAGATGTAAATGTTAAAATTTTTGAAATGTCCGGAAGACTGGCTAAAGAAATTAAGGAATCGGGGAAATCTTTCTATGAGTTTAAAGAATCACTTAAGGTGGGAGGAACCTATGTTGTGGTTGTGGAAACGTCTTCTCAGAAGAAAAATTTTAAACTAATCATTAACTAATAACGGCTATGAAGACATCTTTATTTAACCTCATCAGAGGACAGAAAAAAATAGTTAATTCTTTTATTTTTCTTATTTCATGGTCACAGATCCATGCTCAGGCCAACAGTCTTTTTTTACATAAAGAAGAGCAAAAACCAATCGATAGGGAATATAAAAGTATTTCATCTTCGCATTCTCCGTTATCTTTTTCTGAAAACGAAAGAAATTCGTCACCTGAACAGGCTCCTGTAAACAATAAGGAGACTGTAGAGAAGATACCTCAAAGCTCATCAGAAAGCGTTAAAACTTTTAATATATCCGATGTAAAAAGCTATGGATCCAAATTATACAGGTCAGATATTAAACAGGGGGTTATTGGTAAAGACCAGGAACATCCTATAGACCAGGTATTTGATAATATATTTACAGTGTTGGTGAATGACGTTGTAAAACCCAATTCTTCTATATGGCTGGAATATGAGCTTTATGGAGTGAGCGAGGCCTCAGGTATCAGCAAATACATCAATGATGAATTGGCTACGGGAGGTAAGGTTGTGGAAAAAAATAACCAATGGAGTTTTCATTCCGAAGCATTATCGCCCTCTGCTGTTCTTCTGGGGAAAAATAAAATCACCTTTACCATTCCTTCCGAAGCAGAATATACCTATAAGGTTCGTAATGTCCATATCAGGATTGATACATCTATACCTTCCTCTTATAAAGCGGTAAAAGCTATTTCTTCAGCACTGATAAAAAATATTGCTGCAGGAGAAGCTGGAGAATTACATTGGGAAGGCGCAGGTCTTGAAGTAAACAAAGGCATTCTGAAAACATCACAGAACTTTTCAGTAACCCCTTTGCGGGATATTGATATTCCTGTTACCACTCCCGAATTCGTTAATGTTACCAAACAGCATTTTGCGTATCGTTTTCTTCCTCATGGAGAGCATTTCAGCATTCCTGCAAAAGTATCAATGGATTATGACAAATCTAAAATTCCTGCAGGATATACCGAACAGGATATCAGGGCTTTTTACTTTGATGATATCCAGAAAAAATGGATGGCACTGGAAAAGGATTCTTTGATGAGTGACAAGCAGATGTTGGTTTCTAAAACAACCCACTTTACGGATATGGTTGCAGGAATTATCAAAGTACCTGAATCTCCGGAAACCGGCAGCTATGCTCCCAATTCTATTAAAGATATCAAAGCAGCAGACCCATCCACAGGAATTGTGAGTATAGGAGCACCTTCACCCAATAGTATGGGAACAGTAAATACAAGTTTTCCTATTAAGCTTCCTGCCGGAAGACAGGGAATGCAGCCGTCATTATCTGTAAACTACAGCAGTGAGGGAGGCAATGGCTGGCTGGGTTTAGGCTGGGATCTTTCTACTCCTGCGATAAGTATTGATACAAGATGGGGAGTACCAAAATATGACGGAGCAAAAGAGACAGAAATCTATTCTTTTGGTGGGGAGCAGCTGACTTTTAAAGATGGTGATAAATACGTTTTGCCAAATCGTGCAGAAGGTTTTGATAAAGACAGAACTGCAGAACGTCAGTTTTATCCGAGAATAGAAGGTGCGTATCATAAAATCATCAGACATGGAAGCAGCCCGTCCAGTTACTGGTGGGAAGTGATCAGTAAAGATGGTACCAGAAATTATTTTGGAGGAGATGGTACTGCCGTCGTAGAAAATGCGGTACTGAGGCAACCCGGAACAAATAATATCGGCTACTGGTCGCTTTATAAAACAATTGATACGAATGGAAATTATGTAAAGTACAATTATGATACGCCCACATACAGTTCGTCAGGAACTCTTGGAAATGGGGGGAAAGAAATGTATATCAATACAATAGAATATACCCTTAATGATGCTAATTCTTCTTTAAAGAAATACAGGGTCAATTTTGGATATGATTCCAATCAAAGAGAAGACGTACAGGTAGATGCAAGACTTGGATTTGTAAGGGTAACATCAAAAAGGCTGGGAAACATTCAGATATCATATGATGGAACCCAGGTGAGAAGTTATGAGTTTCAATATAAAAAAGGAGCCTTTTCTAAATCGCTTTTAGAAGCAATTACTGAAAAAAACGCAAATGGAAGTGTATTTTATACCAATAGAATAGAATATTTTAATACTATAGAAACCACACAGTATTCACCCGAGACTTCAATTGATGCTGTTGCTAACGATGCAGGAATAAAAAGTTCTTCATTATTGGGGCATGGTGACTCGAAAAATACAACGGTTGGTGGAGCCCTTACCTTTGGTGTTGCAAAAGTAGGTGATACCCAGGCCTACAATCCGCTTACCAAAAGTGCAACGTTTGGGGGAGATTATCAGTATACTGAAGGAGAAGGTGGAGGAAGGCTTACCATAACCGATGTAGATGGAGATGGGCTACCTGATAAGGTTTTGAAGAATGAATGGAATTCTCCGAATTCTGTTTTTAAATATAGAAAGAAAGGATTAGATATAAGTTCTTTTGGAAGTGTTTTATTGACTCCTGAAAACTCGAAATCTTTTTCTTATTCAAAAAGCTATACGAATAGTTTTGGTTTCGAGGCAACCGCCTCAATACTGGCTTCGGCAGGGATATCTGGAGGAACATCCAAAACAAAAGATCTCACTTATAATTATTTTACAGATGCCAATAGCGATGGAATTCAGGATATTGTCAGCAACGGGCAGGTCTATTTTGGAAGGATAGAAAATGGGGTTCTAAAATATACGACAGATGTTTTACTGACTCCAAACCCAATCAGTAAAGGAGCTGCTATAAGTACTCCGGCTGTAGACTGTAATGATCTATTGGAGGATTATAAAAACTCCCCCCTTCACGATGTTGTTAAAGTTTGGCGGGCGCCTTATGAAGGAACTATTAATATATTAGGAGTAATTAGACTAAAGAATCCTTCATCTAGCCCGGACGGAGTGAAAATAAGTGTGCAACAGTATAATGCAGAAACAAATACTTCAAGCTTTTTAGTTCCGTTTACGGTACTCAACGCTGCAAGCAGCTTATATAGTGTTGTTCAGACATCAATACAGGTAAAACCGGGTGATTATTTTTATTTCAGGGCAAATTCAAGGGACAATGGTGTTGGGGATATTGTAGAATTTCCTATGAATATTACCTATATCAGTGCTGCAATGGCCTATCCATACCCGGGTGCTCTTAAGGATTGGTATAGAGATTCATCAGAAACACTCTTAGGCCAGTTTAGCAATGTGAGCCTCATAAGCAGTAAAAACGGGACAGGAGTCCCTGTCAGTGTAAGCTCGGCAACCGTTACGGGAATATTTATTAAGCCTCTTACGGTAAAAGACATTACATTGAATATTGTAAGAAAACAATCAAATGGTACGGTAACAACCATAGGAAGTCAGCAGTATCCTAGCACAACTACCGGAAGTCAGAATCTGCTTTTTAACACAGGTGCTTTGGCTGAAGGTGATATCCTGTATTTTCAGGTACAATCTGACTTAAATGAAAAATGGGAAGACTTAAAGTTTAATAATGTAAAGCTGACTATCAATTATGAAGGAAGTGATATGGAACTACCCGTAGTCCCGGACATTCAATTTTATAATTTAAGAACCAATACAGTTTCCACATTTAAGCCATGGATTGATATGCGTAGCCGTGACGGGAATTATTCATTATATGCAAAATTAATGGGCAAACCGGCAGGAAGATATACTTATATCGTTAGAAAAAGACTAATGCAGCGTGGAAACTTTGTGGATCCGATCATTACTACCATCAATTGGACAGGTAGTGTGAGCAGTATGCAGGAGCTTTCTATTTCACAACCTATTGTACGTTATAATGATTATTATGTGGAATGTTATACAGATCTTGAAACTGATAAAGGATTAGATGGAACGATCCCTAGTCTGGAAGTGGAAATTCGCCAGTCTGTAAATGTAAATCCTGCTGCTCCTACAGTATTTGAAACCCATGGAATCAATGTTTACGGAAAAGATACCGATAAAATATATCAGGAAGGATCTAATACGGATCTGTCTAAAGATGATGCAAGGTTTGGAGCTATGTATAGAAGCTGGGGTCAGTTTATTTATCATGGAGGCTATGGTACATTGCCGGCAACTTGTGGTGAACTGCAAAATCAGTTAACAGATTATGGGAGCCAGCTTATAGATCCCGGTAAATTAGTTCCTCCTGTTGATGAGAATGATTCTACTCCTTTGAATCAGAGGCTTTTCATGATGATGAACGCTTATAATGGAAAAGATTTTAATGCACCCACTAATCCTGATTACGTTCAAAGGTATATTGGAATCAGTAAAACCACTTACGTTCAAGGTACAGATGTTTCCACTTCAAGAATGGGAATGAATGATATGACTGTTCTTTCACAAGGGTCACCTGCAAATACACCAGGCATTTTTAACGCGCCTGTTAAACAATCAAAAACGACAAATGATAATGAAGGGATTTCAGGAGGGTTTTCCGTTTTCTCTTTAAATAATACAAAATCGAAAGGAAGTACAATTAATACACTGGATTATTTTGATATGAATGGAGACGGCTATCCTGATGTATTGAACGGAAATGCTATTCAATATACCAATATGATCGGTATGCTTTCCGGAAGTACCTTAACAGGAGCCAACGATAATCCACACAGAACAGAGCATAAAAATTCTGGAAAAGGAGTGGGACAAAGCTATCCATTATCAGGAAAGTCCAATGAATCCAGTAATAAAAATGCATTAAAAGCTGTTGAACCAGGCTTTAACTTTTCTGCAGGATCATCTGATGGCACAGACTTTTCTCTTTATAGTTATATTGATATTAATGGAGATGGACTATTGGATAAAGTTTCTCAGAATGGACAAGTTCAGTTAAATTTGGGGTACTCTTATGCCGCTCCTGAAAATCTTTCATATGATAATTTCAGAAATGGAACCACTACTTCCTCTAATCTTGGGGCAGGAGCTTCCATTGGAGGAACCATAACAAGCGGCTTGCCTAAAGGAGTAAGCATGTTTAACGGTAGTATTGCTTTTGGAGCCGGAAAATCTGAAACATTTAATGATCAGAAAACATCACTGATAGATATCAATAATGATGGTCTGGCAGATCTGGTAACCAGTTCGGGCGGAAATCTGAGCGTCCAGATCAATACAGGAAACAGCTTTGTTGCCATTCCATGGAATGCTGCATTCAATATTCAGCAGGATGTTTCCCGGGGATTTAATATGAATGTAGGAGTTACGGCGTCTGTCCTTATTCCTATCGGCACTACCGGAAATTCTCTTAAAATTTCAGTAAACCCAAGTACGAGCTTTGGGGAAGGAGACAGTAACGTTAAGCAGCAGATAGTAGACCTGAACGGAGACGGCTTCCCGGATTTATTACAATCACAGGCAGATGGAGATGGTAATTTCAGTAATACAGCAGGATTTGTAAAGTATTCCACGATAGGAACTACCAACCTCCTCAAAAAAGTAACCACTCCAATGGGTGGATCCTGGGAGGTAACCTACGAAAGAACAGGAAATACTTATGATTTGCCGCAAAGCAAATGGATCATGACTTCTGTGGTGACAAATGATGGGTTTACCGGAGACAATCAGTTCAGACCGGATGCTTCCAAAATTACTGTAACCTACGAAAATCCTTACCATAGCAGAAGAGAAAGAACATTTTATGGATTTGAGAAGGTAAGAACCAATCAGATCAATACAGGAAATGGAGGAGCTGCTGCTACAGAAATCTACCGATATACCGACCAGGTTTTCAATAATAATTCTTATTTCCTAAAAGGATCTTTATTATCTGAAATACTATACGATGCAGCAGGGAAAAAATGGACGGAGAAAAATAATACGCTTACCTTAAGGACGATTCATAATACGGCTACGGTAGCGACTAATCTGCCAGTGAAAGAAGGAGAAAAATCGCTGACGAATTATGCCTACTTTACTGCACTGGACAAAACCACTTCCAGCTTCTATGAAGGGCAGGCGGTTGCAGGTAAATCTACCTCTACAGAAATGGTATATGACAATTATGGTAACCTGAAACAGAATAAAGATGCGGGAGACGTTCAGATCGGAGCCGGAGAAGTGCTTACTTCTATTATAACATATCAGGTTACAGACAATGCTTCAAACTATCTCATCCTGCCTACAGGGGTAAAGTCAACTGCTGCAGGGGTAGTAAGGGAAAGAACAGCTCAGTATGACAGTAAAGGAAATGTTACTGCCATTACCATGGTAGGCCCCGGAAATCCTGTCAATAATTATGAGTATGATATCTATGGAAATATTAAAAAAGCAACCGGTCCGGTGAACCACCAGGGACAACGCTTCTTCCATGAGTATACCTATGATTCTAATGTAGCGACTTATCCAACGATGGTAAAAGATGCCTTCGGATACAGCAGCAAGTCAGAATATGACTTCCGGTTTGGAGTCCCTGTCTTCACTGAAGATATGAATCTGCAGCCGACACAGTATGCTTACGATGCAGCGGGAAGAACAACTGAAATTACCGGTCCTTATGAAATGTTCAACGATATTCCATGGACGATACAGTTTGAATATAAACCGGTCAACGATGCACCATTGAATGCTACAGGGGCACAATCTTATGCCGTAACCCGTCATTATGATCCTGATAATGCTAACAATACCATTAATACCGTAAGTATTTCTGATGGTTTCGGAAGCCCCGTACAGGTGAAAAAGACGGCAGATCTCTACCAAAAAGGCCTTAAATATGTGGTTTCCGGAAAAGTAGAACAGGATGCTTTCGGCAGAGCTCTGAAAACATATTACCCTACAGAAGCACAGGCTTCAGGATATACTTATGATGCCACGGTAGATAATATTGTTCCTACCATCAATACGTATGATGTACTGGATAGAGTCCTTACCACTAAATTACCGGATGAAGATCTGATTTCTGAAATGGAATATGGCTTTGGAAATGACCGCGAAGGAAGACTGATGTTCCGTACTATTATGACGGATGAATTAGGAACGATCAAGAAAGCGTATACAGACATTAAAGGGCGTACAACAACTGTACATGAACCTTCCAATACCGGAGATATTTTTACAAGCTTCACCCATGATGCTATTGACGAGTTGTTAAAAGTAAGAGATGTACAGAATAATCTGACAACCAGTATTTATGATGATTTAGGTCGAAGAACATCCATGACCCATCCGGACAGCGGAATTTCCACCTTTGTATATGATGCTGCCAGCAATATGACTTCCAGAACCAATGCTGAAAATGAAACCGTTACTTACACCTATGATTTTGGCCGTCTGAATGCTGTGATGTATCCAAAATATCCTGAAAATACAGTGGAATACTATTATGGCCAGGCGATGGACGCTTCAGCTATGGATAATAATTCGGTAGGCAGGCTATGGTATCAGGTAGATGCTACCGGAACACAGTATATGAAATACGGTAGATTGGGAGAACTTACCCATCAGCGCCGTTCAGTAGCCGTTCCGGGAGCAGGAGTATACTGGTTCGGTACAGAATGGGAATACGATACCTGGAACCGTGTGAAAACGATTACCTATCCGGATGGAGAAAAACTAACGTATAACTACAACCTGGCCGGAAACCTTAAGAATATGGCTTCGGTAAAAGATGGTTTCACCAGAAATATCATTAATGAATTAGGCTATGATAAATTTGACCAGAGAGTATTCCTGAAATACGGAAACGGAACAGCAACCAGCTATGAGTATGAGACCAAGAGAAGAAGACTGCTGAAAATGAATGCCCAGACTCCCGGTAACCGTTACTTTATGAAGAACCTGTATCAGTATGATGTGGTAAGTAATGTTCTTCAGATCCATAACAATGCTCCTGTAGCACAGGCCGGATTATTGGGTGGAGGGACCAACCATACTTATGGATATGACGATTTATACAGACTGACTTCTGCAAGTGGAAACTGGCGTGGCATCAATCCGCAAAGCCAGGAAGAACGTCAGCGTTACACCGTTACCATGGCTTACGACAACATGCATAATGTGATGGGTAAAACCCAAAAGCATGAAAAAGCGATGGGAAATACCGGGAATGTGTGGAATACTATAGAAGTGAGTTCTTACCGATTGAACTACAAATATGAAAGCACAAAACCTCATGCGCCAACAACCATTGTAGATGAGCCTAATGTGCCGGGTGCTTTATGCTGTGATGTAAACAATCCTCAGGTGAAGTTCCAGAACTATACCTATGATAAAAAAGGAAACCCTACAGCCATTGCTCAGCAAACCTGTGAAGCAACAGAACCTAAAACAAAGTACTTATGGGATGAAGAGAACCGTCTTCGTTTTGTAGATACCAATCCTTCCACTCCGGAGGTAGATGGAGCGTCCATCTATACTTATGATGCCGGAGGAGAAAGAATTATCAAAAATGTATTGGGTGATGCCGTTATTATCAATACAGGAGGAAATGAAAGTATAGTAAACAATAACAGGTATACAATCTACCCGAATGGTATGCTTTCTGCCGCTCTTACGTTAGATCAGCAAACCGGAAAGTATATCCTGAATTATACCAAGCATTATTATGCCGGCAGCCAACGTATCAACAGTAAATTAGGAAAAGGAAAAGATGTAGGGCAATTTAATTGCGGATGGCTGATTATTCCTTTTGGAGCAGGAAGTGCAGCAATCAATGAAAAAGCGGTAGCTAAAGAAAAGTTGGAGGCCAATACTGCCGCCAGTTTAGCGATTATGGCAGCAAATGGAATTACGCCTCCCCCTAACTATGGACAAAATGCAGGCTATACTGAAAATTGTGTATCTTCGTATACAGGTGTAGAGGAGAAAGATACGTATTGGTATCATCCTGATCACTTAGGCAGCAGTTCTTTTATTACCGGTTTAGACGGAGAAGTAACCCAGAATATCGAGTATTTCCCAAGCGGAGAAGTGTTTGTAGAAAACCATAAAAATTCTTACAATACACCTTATAAGTTTAATGGCAAGGAGCAGGATGATGAGACAGGGTATTACTATTATGGGGCGAGATATTATAATGCAAGGGTTAGCCTTTGGTATAATGTCGATCCATTAGCGGAGAAGTATCCTTCAATGTCTCCTTATATTTATGCAGCGAATAATCCTTTGATGTATGTTGATCCTGATGGGAGAGATATTGTTCCATGGTTAATAAATTCGTTTAAAAATGGAAATACTAATAGACCAAGGATGACAAAAGGTTATTTGTCTAATACAACATTAAAGTCTATGTATGAGTTTGGTAAAACAGCTGCTGGTACCGCTTTTTTTAGACAGTTTTTAAAGAAAGGACAATCATTTGCAGGGGTTAGTGCTTACGAGAATGGGAAGTATAGCGATCAAACGTTGAATATTGTTGATCTGCATATGAATGATGCTACTCAAATGGAAAAAGCATACGCTACAGGAGCTACTGGCCAGCCATGGGACGGAATGGCAGTTTTTGAAGCAAAAAATGACAATAAGTTAAATTTAAATATTTATTTAGACTCTGGTGATGATAAAGCATATGATGGTATTGTAGAAGTAATGGGACATGAGGGACTAGTTCATGGAGACTCATATGAAGGATATCTTGAAAAGCTTAAAGAAACTGGTGTCGAAGGCTTTAATCAATACCTAAAACAAAATGACCAAGGAAAAGAAGATCATATTTCTCTAAGAGATCAGAACTTAAAACATTCTGGATATAAAAAATATGACAGTATGAAAAAAGATTTAATAAAAAGGAATCTTAAATACCAACAAACCTTTGATTCAAGCCATAAGAATTATGAAAAAAACTATAAGAATTATAAGAATGATTAGGGTTTTGCTTGGATTGTTGTTTTTCATTATCATCTCTTGTGAAAAAAATAAAGAGAATAGCGTTTTATTGAAAAATAATATTAATCCTAAAAATACTATATTCTTTAGCTATCGTTCTAATGGAATTGAGGAAGTATTGACAACATTTGAGAATGGAAAATATTATAAATCAAAAAATTATCTGACAAAAAAAGAAGATGGGTACTATGAAGATGTTGACTTGGTTAATAACGATAGCATTAGGGACTACAGGAAAGTGTTGATTAAATATAATGATAACTATACATATAATATCCCTATGCCTATGCCTTCTTTTGATGGGAAAGTGAATGTATCAATAAGAAACATTGGACCTAATAAATATTTATATACATCTATTTCTGGGAATACAGGTATTCGCCTTTTCTTTGATAATGAATATAAAATATATAAAGTTGTAAGAATTTTAAGTCCAAGAGATAGTTTGGTTTATGAGTAATTTGTCCCCCGCTGCGCAAAGTCTGTGACTTTGGGATGATAAAAAGAAGAAACCACCGCAATAGCGGTGGTTTTTATTGTTATCTACCATAAGTAGTTTTAGTTTTGTAGTCTCTAATAATTAGTCATCCCTTAAAAACATTTTAACTATTTTAAATTCAATTGTTTAGTGATAAAATAATCAAAAAATCATTAGGAATACTTGCCAAAAAGCGGTATTTTACAGTATAAAAACTGGCAAAATGTTAGGAAAGATTAAACCGGATTTACAGCAGAATTTATTCAAAACGAGACTCACGGAACTCATTAATATGGATCATCCGTTGGTGAAATTGTCCAATGAGATTGATTGGATAAAATGGAGCAAGAGTTTGAAAAATTATTTTCAACCCAAGGAAGACCGTGTGTTGCGATTCGAAAAGTTGCTGGTTTATTGCTTTTAAAAGAGATGTTTAAAGAAAGTGATGAGAGTGTTGTGGAACGATGGATTGAGAACGCCTATTGGCAATATTTTACAGGGGAAACCTTTTTTCAAACTGAAGGCCCCTTTGATCCAAGTCAGTTTGTACATTTTAGAAAACGTATTGGCGAAAAAGGTTTAGAATATTTATTGAGCCAAAGTGTAAATCTTCATCGAGAGGCAAAATTTGAGAAAGAAGTTCAGATTGACACTACGGTTCAGGAGAAAAATATCACTTTCCCGACGGATGCAAAATTGGCTAAAAAAGTGATTGACAATTGCATAAAAATTGCTAAAAAAGAAGGTGTTAAACAAAGACAGACGTACAAAAGAGTGAGCAAACAATTGCTTCGGGATGCGTATTTCGGTCATCATCTGAGGCGGAAAAAGAAGGCAGTAATGGCAAGGAAAAAGCTCTGAACGTTGGGAAAAAGACTGGTTCGGGAATTAGAAAGAAAAATGCCGGAAGATGTTTTGGGAAATTACAAATTGGAGTTTGAGAAATTTAAGAAAATAGTAACCCAGGAACGAAATACGAAAGATAAAATCTACAGCTTACATGAGCCACAAACTGCGTGTATTGCAAAAGGAAAAGCCCATAAATCTTATGAATTTGGGACAAAGATAGCTGTTGTGAGAGGCCAAAACAGGAGTAATCACTTCGATAAAAAGATTTTCCGGCAACCCTCATGACAGCAAAACCTTAGAAGAATCTTTATCCCAAAGCCAAAGAGTACGAGAATTAATTGGCGGAACAAGACCCCAGACTGCAAGTGCAGATCGTGGATTCCGAGGAATAAAGGAAGTTGAAAATACCCAAATATTAATTCCGCAAAACAAAAAAGCAACCACCAAATATCAGCAAGAAATTGGGAGAAAAAGATTCCGGGCGAGAGCCGCGATTGAACCCACAATATCGCATTTAAAAAGAAATCATTCTATGGGCTTAAACTTCCTAAAAGGTATTGCAGGAGATATTCATAATGCCCTACCTATTAGCAGGAATTGGCTACAATTTAAAATTAAAATTAAATCAAATCAAAGCTCAAATAATTTTGTGGATTCAAATAGTATTCAACCTTTTATCAAAAAACAAAACCAATATTTTTGTTGAAACTAAATGGGTGGCTTTTTAAGGAATGACTAATTAAATCCATGTAGTGGAATACGTGTTTTTTTTCATCTTCGGGTAAACTTTCTAGTTCGTCCAGTCACCCGCTGCGCAAAGTCTGTGACTTTGAGCAATAACAAAAAGAGGTTGCCACACTTTTGAGACAGCCTCTTTACAGCAAGATGAAAATTGTATACCTTCGTATATAGACTTGGAAGAGAAAGATATCTACTGGTATCATCCTGATCACTAACCCTAGAGTGAGTCTTTGGTTGAATGTGGACCCGCTGGCGGATTATAATCCGTTTATGAATGATCAAGCTTATATTGATGGGGAACATAATGGTGGAGTGTATAATTCTGGAAACCTAAATCCATATATCTATACATACCAAAATCCTATTAAATATATTGACCCTAATGGCAAACAAACATTTTTTATGCAAACCAGAAGTTTTGCACCATTTAATAGATTTGGAATGGGGTTCGAAGGAGATGGAAATAATAGAAAATTTTCTACAAGTCAATCAGATACATATAGAATTGCTGCTACGGCAAAAATTAATCTGGATAATAGAAGTATGACCATGACACCTCATATAACTCATTCAGACTGGCTGGGAACTGAATTTAGTAGTGCTACTTCGCCTACAAATGTTAAAGGAAGTAATGCCTATAATAGCAATAAACAATCATTTTATGTACATATGTATGGATCGAATAAAGCCATGTTATGGGGAATTGTATCTCCTGATATTGATACAAATGTGAGTTTTAATGTTTCAAATGTAATGAAAGGACAAAGTTTTGACATTGAAGGAACTGTTTATGGAGATAAGTTCCCATCAAATGAAACATTCATCACAGATACAAAAGGAAATTCTTTATTTTTAGGTGCTTCTGGAGCAGATGGCTCTCCTTATACTTCTTTAGCAGGAGATAATGAGAGACCTATGTCTAGTTTTAGATTCAAAGTTTTATTAAATAAAAATGATACATTTAAAGGTGTCAATTATAAGGGTAAAAATTATTCTCCTAATCAATGGAATGTACAATTTCAAAAATTAAATCCTCAAGATGGAAATGTCCAATCTGGAAAAGCAGCAAAATAATGTAATATGAAAAAACCAATTTTTAATGTATTTATTATAAGCATTATAGTATTATCAGTAATTGCCTGTTTTTTAGGACTTACAGATGATGCCTTCCAAATAGTTTATCCTTCTAAAAATGTGCCATCATACCTTATTAATTCTATAAAATATTTTATTTTTTGGGTTTTGCCTTATTGGTGGATAATAATAGTAGGAGGGTCTTTGCTAATAACCTTTTTATATTGGTCAATAAAAAAAATATTCAAATAATTATTGATAAGGCTAATCTGTTTCAAATAATATATAGCTGATTTTAAAAAAATCATAATTTAAAATTTATCAACTCATTTGATATATTTTAACTATAATAGTATAAACTCTTGAAACCTTTCTTTGTTGCAGATTATGGAACTACAGCAATAGAACATATTGCAGCGGGACATTTTTTTAAATCAAGAATTGGTAGAGAAAGCAGTCGTTTTTCACAAGCATTGAGTAATACAAAAAGTGTCAAAAAATTAGTTCAAGAAGCTATAACGAAAGGCAAACATAGTGGAACTAAAGATAATTATAAAGTAATATATGAATTTGATGAAGTAATTGGGACTTATGATACGAAAGTGAAAAACGTGGTAGATGGTATAGAAAGGACTAAAATAATGAGCCATAAAACAAAAACAATTACTGTATATTTCGATAATGCAGGGAATGTTAAAAATGCTTATCCTACAAAATAAATTATATGAATTCAATTTTTTTTGAATATAAATTAGAGAACGAGATATTTGATAATATTAAAATTAAATACTATGATATATACGATTTGAAAAAAAGCTTCAGTGGAGTTATATATATACATATTCATTATAGTACTGGGGAGAGAAAAGAAATAATACTTGAAACAGGGATTTTAGATTACATTAATCAATTTGACTCTATGTTTTCTCATATTGATGAAGGAAATAATGAGGCTTTTACTGTATCGTATGATTTTTATAGTAATAGTCTTGATTACCTTTATAATGAGCATACTAATGAATTAGTAATTTCTGAGAGTAATGCCGGGTTATTTAAGATCAATTGTAATTATGATGATTTTAAACAGAGCTACAAAAAATTCAGAAAAAAAACATTGAATAAATTAATTGTTTCATTTCCTCAATTAAAAGAGAATAGTGCTTTCAAAAAGTATTTTATTGATTGTTAAAAATTATATTCTCCTTTCACTGGTATGAGCTTCCAGCTCTTACCCAGCAAAAAAAAATAGAGCCTTCACAATAGTGAGGGTTTTGTTTTTATAGGATCTGTGGGATGAAGAGAACCGTCTTCGTTTTGTAGATACCAATCCTTCCACTCCGGAAGTAGACGGAGCATCTATCTATACTTATGATGCCGGAGGAGAAAGAATTATCAAAAATGTATTGGGTGATGCCGTTATTATTAATACAGGAGGAAATGAAAGTATAGTAAACAATAACAGGTATACAATCTACCCGAATGGTATGCTTTCTGCCGCTCTTACGTTAGATCAGCAAACCGGAAAGTATATTCTGAATTATACCAAGCATTATTATGCAGGCAGCCAACGTATCAACAGTAAATTAGGAAAAGGAAAAGATGTAGGGCAATTTAATTGCGGATGGCTGATTATTCCTTTTGGAGCAGGAAGTGCAGCAATCAATGAAAAAGCGGTAGCTAAAGAAAAGTTGGAGGCCAATACTGCCGCCAGTTTAGCGATTATGGCAGCAAATGGAATTACGCCTCCCCCTAACTATGGACAAAACGCAGGCTATAATGAAAATTGTGTATCTTCGTATACAGGGGTAGAGGAGAAAGATACGTATTGGTATCATCCTGATCACTTAGGCAGCAGTTCTTTTATTACCGGTTTAGATGGTGAAGTAACCCAGAATATAGAGTATTTCCCAAGCGGAGAAGTGTTTGTAGAAAATCATAAGAACTCTTACAATACACCTTATAAGTTTAATGGTAAGGAGCAGGATGATGAGACAGGGTATTATTACTATGGGGCGAGATATTATAATCCTAGAGTGAGTCTTTGGTTGAATGTGGACCCATTGGCGGATTATAATCCGTTTATGAATGATCAGGCTTATATTGATGGGGAACATAATGTTGGAGTGTATAATTCTGGGAATAATAATCCGTATATTTATTGTTATCAAAGCCCTATAAATTATACTGACCCTAATGGGAAACAGACTGGAGCTTGGGAAATACCAGCCGTAGTCTATTTGGTTGGAGCTGTTGTAGCTGTTGTAGCAGCTTATAATGTTTCAGAGGCGGCTAAAAAAGCTGACTTTTCAAGATATGAAACTCCTCCTGTATATCGTGAGACAATTCCAGCTAAGAGTCCCAAAATAACAAGAGAGGAAATATTTAGGGATAAAAAAGAATCTTTAAGAGCAGAAATTTATCCAGCTGCTAAGAAAGACAAATTAACTATTAGGACTTTTCCAAAAGAAGAACAGCAAGGAATTATCATTTTAAATGCCTCTAAGAGAAAAGATAATAAGCTTGAACCAGATAAAGGTGCTTTTGGAGATCATAGTACATTTGAAACAGATGACAATGGCGATATTTATAAATACGAAACCTATGAAAAGACAAAAACAGGTCATTTTAATCCTAAGAAACGTTTTGATGGAGGTCAAAAGGATGGTACTGATGGAGCTGATCATAATGGAATAACAACTCCACATATTAATTTTAAGGATAAAAAAACTCCAGTTCGAAAACCTACGTCAGAAGAATATCCTCGTAACAACAGATTTAAAGGAAAATAAAATGACATTATTAAATTTACAAAAATGGTTAGAAGCTCAATCTGATGGAGATTGGGAACATGAATATAGTGTGAAAATATCAACAACAGATAACCCTGGTTGGAGTATATCAATACCTATTGTTCGTACTTCATTAGAAGACTATATATATGAACATGATAGCTTTATTGATGATATGGATTGGTATAAAATATCATCAAATGGTAAATATTTTACATCTTATTGTTCTCTGAATCGAATTGAATATGTCATAGAATTTTTTTTGAATGATTTTTTTAAAATGTCAAATAGAAAGGATGTTATATATAGTATATTTTATCAACATAGATTAGAAAATTCATTAGATATATTTTTACCATTACAAGCTATCTCAATTGACTATCAAACATTTTTAGTGATTTCATTAGAGGAAGACTTTATTAATGAAATAAAAGTTAAGAATGTTCAAGAATTTGAAATGCTTGAAAATCTTAATGAAGAAAATCTCAAAAATATTGTTCTTGGTTTAATAAATAAAAAAGTTCAATATAAGTCTGAAATGTTTTATGATTCTCCAGCTATAGTTATTCAATCGAATGTATGATAGCCCCGCTGGTGCGAACGTCTCGCTCGTGTCTGTAGATAAAACGAAGCCACCGCAAATTGTGGTGGTTTTGTTTATATACACAAATTTTTAAATTTAGGAATCTATGCAGCCAGCCAGCGTATCAACAGTAAATTAGGAAAAGGAAAAGATGTAGGGCAATTTAATTGCGGATGGCTGATTATTCCTTTTGGAGCAGGAAGTGCAGCAATCAATGAAAAAGCGGTAGCTAAAGAAAAGTTGGAGGCCAATACTGCTGCCAGTTTAGCGATTATGGCAGCAAATGGAATTACGCCTCCCCCTAACTATGGACAAAATGCAGGCTATAATGAAAATTGTGTACCTTCGTATACAGGTGTAGAGGAGAAAGATACGTATTGGTATCATCCTGATCACCTGGAGGGCGGAGCGTAAAGAAAAGGTCCGGTGGACCTTTTTAGCGAACGAGCCAGACTGTCGCGTAGGCGTTCTTTTATTACCGGTTTAGATGGTGAAGTAACCCAGAATATCGAGTATTTCCCAAGCGGAGAAGTGTTTGTAGAAATCGACGGAGGAGATTCGCCGATTCTTTTAAAAACAATAAATAAGGAAAGAGGCAAAATCATAAGAACTCTTACAATACACCTTATAAGTTTAATGGTAAGGAGCAGGATGATGAGACGGGGTATTATTACTATGGAGCGAGATATTATAATCCAAGGGTGAATCTTTGGTTGAATGTGGACCCATTGGCAGAGAAATTTGCAGAACGCTCACCTTATGAGTATGCTTTTAGCAGTCCTATTAAATTTGTTGACCCTGATGGAAGAGATCCAAGACCAGGAATGTTAATTCTGTCTTATCGTGGATATCTTGGAGGTTGGAATGTATCGAGCCGAAGTACGGGATCAACGTCGTTCAATCTTGCATATGGCTTAAGTAAATATACTAGGATGAATTATCCTGTCTCAGGAGTTCAAGTTAATATTGGTTATGACAGTTTTTATTTCAAAGATAATACAACTGCTTGGGCTTATATTAAGGCTATTAATAACTTGGATGCTATTAACAATAATGAAGCTCATCACGCCACATTTAATTCATCTGCTAAAATAGGAAGTGATATATATGACACTTCTAAACGCCCTCAAAATTATAACGATGGATCTATAACTGGGCAATCTATTTCTGAATTAGGTTGTAATTGCGGAGCTGTAATGATGGGAGCAATTGGAGCATCAACTTCTAGATACAGTAGTGTAAATGAAGTTTTGGAGAATCCGAATCTGTTGAAAAATCAATCTGCTGAGAACTTTATAACTAATGTTGAACTACCTAATAATTGGAAAGCTGAAACTCTCAAAAGAGGAAGTAATAAAGGTGGTGGATACAAGGCTACAGAATACGATCCAAAAGGAAATCCAACAGGAAAATATATAAGATATAATCCCGGTTCAAAATATGGTAGAAAAGAGGGGGCCCCTTATTGGAGAGTATCAAATGGAAATGTAAAATCTGAACCAATAAAAGGTAAATAGTATGGAAAATAAAAAGTTAATTGAATCATTACAAATAATTTCTAAGGATCCTTCTGGGCAAAAGAATTATATAAAAGGACTATTTAAAGATGTAGATTATGAGAATGCTGAAGAGATTTTGTTAAATTATGAGGATGTGAAATATTTGAAAGATGAATATTTATATAAACCTAATCTTGAGAAAGCTTTTTTTGAGTTAGAGCAAATATTAGATGAAATAGATGAAGGGAGATTATTTTTTTTTTCAACACTTAATAATTCTATTTGGAATAAAGCCCGTAATAAAGCCCGTGAAATCCTTAACATTTTAAATAGCGATGAATAAGACTTGTAATTCCCCTTGCTAGCGCGGGCATCTTGCTCGTGTCTAGAATAAAAGGAATATTATTATGATCATTTTTCGTGTTTTAGAATATGATTAGAAAGGATATTTCACGAAATTAGCTAATTTTATGAGTTTAGTACGAGCTTGAAGCTCGCGCCAGGGGATAGGCAGCAGTTCTTTTATTACCGATTTAGACGGTGAAGTAACCCAGAATATCGAGTATTTCCCAAGTGGAGAGGTCTTTGTAGAAATCGACGGAGGAGATTCGCCGATTCTTTTAAAAACAATAAATAAGGAAAGAGGCAAAATCATAAGAACTCTTACAATACACCTTATAAGTTTAATGGTAAGGAGCAGGATGATGAAACTGGGTATTACTATTATGGTGCGAGATATTATAACCCTAGAGTGAGCCTTTGGTTGAATGTGGATCCGCTGGCGGACTACAATCCTTTCTATAATGCAGAGCATTATATTGATGGGGAACATAATGTTGGAGTGTATAATTCTGGGAATAATAATCCGTATATTTATTGTTATCAAAGCCCTATAAATTATACTGACCCTAATGGGAAACAGAC
>NZ_JALCZD010000009.1:0-204457 GCF_024586945.1 Chryseobacterium sp. WG14 | reverse complement strand
AGTCTTAAGATGAAAACACCAGATATGGTGCATAAAAAATCCGGAGAAAGAATAATTCCTCCGGATAGTAATATTGTTTAATTTAGTGTCAACCTATTTTAGGACGACTCACTCTTAGATTTCTCAGGTGTATTGTGCTGCTATTATTTCACTCACAGATTTAACGGGTGCACAATGATAGTAACGTAATTATATCACCCTATAACGCAAGCAACAGTTCAATCTGCGAGAATTTTTATGCTTGGATTCCTGCGGAATGACAAAGTATGTGGGTAAACTAAGCGCAATATTTGTCATCCTATGTTTGTAAAATATTAATTTTATTATACATTTCACCTTATTTGAGAATAGTTCTTAATAAACTCTGAAGGTGTTTTTCCTGTGTATTTTTTAAACATCCTGTTGAAGTAGGTCACATTATTAAAACCACAGCTATAGCTGCATTCTGAAATGGTTTTATCCTGAGCCATCAAAAGACAGGCTTTATTAATCCGGTATCGGTTTACAAATTCTGTAAAAGTGATCTGAGTTGCTTTTTTAAAGAAATTGCAAAAGGCCGGTAAAGTAAGGTTCGCCAGTTTTGCTACTTCTTCAATATTAATTTCTTTATCATAATGATGCTCTACATAGGTGAAAATATTTTCCAGTCGGGTTTTATTCTTTGAAATGATGGTGTAAGGCATGATTTCCTTATTTAAAAGCTCATAGTCTTTACATGTAGAGAGTTCGAAAAGAATATCAAGAAGTATTAAATATCTTTTGTAACCATCAGACTCAAGCATGAGTTTAAGTTTTGGAAGCACTGCTTTTTTTACTTTGTGATGAAAGTGAATGCCATATTTCGAAAGTTCCAGTAAGTTTTTAATAGATCTGGCTTCTACTTCCTGTTCAGGGAACTGAAGAATTTCTTCTTTAAACTGAAGTACAATTTCTTCATGGGGATCAATGGAATTTAAACCAAATCCAGAATGGGGAATATTGGATCCGATAAGAACGAGATCTCCATGGGTATAATTACTTTTATGATAACCCACATGGCGGGTTCCGTTCCCGGAAATTACACAGACCAGCTCAATTTCGGGATGATAATGATATTCCCATTTGAATTCCGAAATAGGGGAATTATTATGAATAGTACGGAACGAGCTTTTCTCATTGGGAATGACTCTTTCAAAAGTAACTTTCATTTAATTAATCATATTTAATCATTAAAAATACTAATTATATTAATATTGTTCAAATATTGATTTACTGTGTTAAATTATCGTTAACACAAATGCTTCTATCTTAGCCGACAAGAAATGATCTGAATGAAAAATTTCAATATAAAGGCTGTATTATTTTTAAATTATTTTGTTTTCGCAATTCTTTTGAATTCTGTGGGAACAGTTATTCTCCAGGTTCAGCAGAATTTTGGAATTTCAAAATCGTCTGCCAGTATCCTGGAAGGGTTTAAAGATCTTCCGATTGCCATTTGTTCATTTATCCTGGCTTCATTTCTTCCGAAAATAGGGATCAAAAACTCAATGCTGGCTGCTTTATTTATGGTGAGCTGCATGTGTTTTGTAATGCCTTTTGCCAGTGGTTTTTGGATCTTTAAAGTATTATTTGCCATTGTAGGGATTTCTTTTGCCCTTATTAAAATATCAGTTTTTACGTCTATTGGACTGGTTACAGAAACCGATAAGGAACATTCCAGTTTTATGGGATTTCTGGAAGGCTTTTTTATGATTGGAGTACTGGCAGGAAATCTTCTGTTCAGTTTATATATTGATGATCATAATCCTAAATCTACCCGTTGGCTTAATGTGTACTGGGTTTTAGGAGCGCTTTCTACACTTTCATTTTTGTTTTTATTCTTTTCAAAACTGAACGAGAAGGAGACAAAAAGTGATAAAACAGATCTGATAGGCGACTTAAAAAACAGTGCAAGTTTATTCAGTTATAAAAAAGTATTGTTCTTTTTACTATGTGCCTTCCTTTTTGTGTTGGTAGAACAGAGTTTTCAGACATGGACACCTACTTTTTATAAAGAAATCTTAAAGGTGCCAACTTCAATGAGCATTCAGGCGGGAGCTGTTTTAGCCGGGGCTTTTGCTTTGGGAAGGTTTTTATCAGGTTTCTTCTCGAAAAAGTTCAGCTGGATTTATGTTGTTTCATTTTGCGTAATTGGCTTTGCCGTAAGTTTACTTTTGGTATTGCCATTAACCCATCATATTCATATTGGTACCGATACTAATTGGCTGAATGCACCTCTTGTGGTGTATCTGTTCCCGTTAATGGGTGGTTTGCTGGCTCCTATTTATCCCAGTATTAATTCAGTGATTTTAGCTTCCATACCGAAATACTTACACAGTGCCATGTCCGGACTTATTGTTGTGTTTTCAGCAATCGGAGGAACTATAGGCTCAATTATTACCGGTTTTGTGTTTCAGGAATTTAGTGGGCAGCAGGCATTTTACCTTTCATTAATTCCGCTTTCACTCCTGATCACGTCAGCCATTTTCATGAATAAATTAAAAATAAATCCTAAAAAATAAAATGAGTAATCAACTTTACATCAAGGAAATTCAGACTCTTTTTGATGAGGTACAGAAGGCTAAGATTTTTGAAGATCAAAAAATGATGACCGATGCGGTTCCATTATTTCTGATCAATGAAATCAATAAAAAGTATGAAGAGGCAAAAAAAGCTGAAGATTTTATACTGAAAGATTTTGTGATGGCCCATTTTGATTTTCTAGGGGCAAAAATTTCTGTTCAGAGAGAACATCATCTTCCTATTGAAGAGCATATTGAAAAATTATGGGACGAACTGACCCGTACGGCCTATGAAGAAAAAGGAACCCTCTTGAAATTACCAAAACCTTATATTGTTCCTGGAGGGCGATTTAATGAGTTTTTCTATTGGGACAGCTATTTTATTATGCTTGGATTGCAGGTTTCCGGGAGAGTGGAAATGATGAAGAATATTGTGGAAAACTGTGCTTATCTGATCCAGCATGTAGGGTTTGTTCCGAATGCAAGCAGAACTCATTTCTTAAGCCGTTCCCAGCCTCCGTATTTTTCGCTGATGCTGGATCTGCTTTTTGAAACTACCCATCATAATGAAATCTATATACAATATCATGATACTTTAGAAAAAGAATATGCTTTCTGGATGAATGGTGAAGAAGAGCTGGAGAGTGGTTCATGTATCAAAAGAGTAGTGAAAACCAAGGATGGTGATATTTTAAACCGTTATTATGATACGGAAAATACACCACGTCCTGAAAGTTACCTGATCGATATTGAGGATCATGAAAATGCTTCCGGGGATGAATTTTACAGAAATATAAGAAGTGCCTGTGAATCCGGCTGGGATTTTTCCAGCAGATGGTTTGCAGACGGAGAACATATACAGACTATAGAAACGCTGAACCTTGCTCAGGTAGATCTGAATTGCCTCTTATGGCATTTGGAAACCACACTGGCAAAATCTTCAGCACTTCAGAATCTAACTGAAAAGGAAAATTATTTTACTGAAAGAGCAGCAACGCGAAGACAGATGATCAATAAATACTTCTGGGATGAAAAAGCGAAGACGTATAAGGATTATCATACTAAAAAAAACACAAAAACACCGTCTGAGCATATTGCTGCTCTTTACCCTTTATTTCTGGGATTGGCAAATGGGGAACAGGCGAAAGGAGTTGCCAGAATTATTGCTGAAAAATTCCTGTATCAGGGAGGGTTGGTTACCACAACAAAAAAATCGGGACAGCAATGGGATTTACCCAATGCATGGGCTCCTTATCAGTGGCTGGGTTTTCAATCTATGAAGAATTATGGGTGTAATGAGCTGGCTGAAAAAATAAAAAATAACTGGTGTTCGAATGTAGAAAGAGTCTACAACAATACCGGAAAACTTATGGAAAAATACAATGCATTAGATACAGAAACAATTGCAGGCGGAGGGGAATACCCCAATCAGGATGGATTCGGTTGGACGAATGGAGTGTATTTAAAATTACAACAAAACTGAAACTAACAACAAAAAAATAGGGCTATGAAAAATAAATCAATCTTTTTAATTGCCGCCACAGCTACATTGTACTTCAATAATGTGTATGCTCAGGAAACACCGCAGGACTCCGCGAAAGTCTCTTCCATCGACCAGATCGTTATTACCGGAAATTCTAATCCAAAGAAAAAAATAGAATCCAGTACCGCGATTTCTACTTTCAGTGCTAAGGAAATTCAAAAACAGAATCCTATCAGTGCTGCTGCTTTGCTGCAAAGAGTTCCCGGGTTTGCAGTAGAAACCTCCGGTGGTGAGGTAGGCAATAACCTTTTTGCAAGAGGAATCCCTTCTGCGGGAGCTTATGAATTTGTGCAGGTACAGGAGGATGGTCTTCCGGTTTTTGAAGATGGGGCGCTTCAATTTGCCAATGCTGATAATTTTTTCCGTGTAGATAATACTGTAGGACGCCTGGAAGCTTTAAGAGGAGGGTCAGGTTCTATCTATGCCAATAATTCTCCCGGAGGACTGATCAACTTTATTACTAAAGAAGGAACCAACGATTTTAAAGGAACAGCGAAAATTGAAACCAGTACTTACGGATTAATGCGTACAGACCTCAATGTGGGAGGAGCATTGGTGAAGGATCAATTGTTCTTCAACATAGGAGGTTTCTACAGAACGGATGACGGAATCAGAAAAACCGGTTTCAAAGCCAATAATGGAGGCCAGATCAGGATGAATCTGAAATATGTCTTTGATAAAGGATATGTGAAAGTATATTATAAAAAACTGGACGACAGAAATACATTTTATCTCCCAATTCCTCTGATTCAGGACGGGAATACCTTAAAAGAATTTCCGGGCTTTGATCCTAACTACGGAACCTATAGCTACAGGGCAATCAGTCAGTTGAATATCCCTCAGGCCGGAGGAGGATTTTTTAATAGAAATCTGGAAGATGGAATTCACCCGAAAGTGGATGTAGTAGGGGCTGAATTCAAATATGATCTGGGAAATAATTTCAGTGTTTTAAATAAGACGAGATATACCAATATCAATATGAATTATACAGGGATTTTCCCTGCCGGAAGTCCAAAGACAACTTCTGAGTTTGCAAAGGAGATGGGGATGTCCAGTTATCAGTATTCTCTTGTGAGTAATGGAGCAGTTGTTGATCCTGCGTATGTTCAAAAGTTAGGATTCTGGGCCATTGACAAGCAGATGAATAATTTTGTAAATGACTTACAGCTTAATTATAAATTTGACAAAGGAAATCTAACAGCAGGTTTTTATAAATCTAACTGGAAGTCTCATCAATACTGGAACTGGAGCAATATTTTGGCTACAGCTACAGACCGCCCCCAGCTGCTGAATCTTGTAGACCCTTCACTCAATCCTTCAGATACAGGATATTCTAAAACCTATAATGGGGTTACAGATATGACTTTCCTGCAGAGAGATACCCAGACGCAAGGGAGCTTAAATGATCTGTATTTAAATGTGGATTATAATGTGACAGAAGCACTGAGCCTGAATGGAGGTATCCGTTACAGTCACGATTTTTATAAGGGTAGTTTTGCCAATACGACAACATCTAATTTAAATAACTCAGGATTGACGACAGATGGAACTCATAGCTTTGCAACGACTACGGCTGATGATAACATGAGTGTATTAGGAAATAAATTTACATATTGGAACTACAATATAGATAAGGTGTCTTTCACATTAGCGGCCAATTATAAGATCAACCGAGAAAATGCAGTCTATGCCCGTTTCTCTAACGGTTTCAGATCACCCAATGAGGAAGCTTATTATAATTACTTTTCCAATCCAGCCCCTGATAAACCTTTAAAATCAGTATTAACCAATCAGCTGGAGGTCGGATATAAATATTACTCCCGTACTTTTGATGTGGCGGTAATTCCGTTCTATTCTACATTGAAGAACCTTTCCTTTACAGATATCTTTTCTAGCGGGAAGTCTGAAAACACTTTTGCCAATACAGAAAACTATGGGGTTGAATTAGAAGGGTATGCCCGCTTATTTAATAATATTCTGGAAGTTACATTTAACGGAACTATTCAGAATCCTAAATATAAAAACCTGGAAGCAGGAAGCCTTTTGGAAGGGAATACCGTAAGAAGAATGCCTAAATTTTATTTTAATATTGCTCCTGCAGTCAATATTACAAAATCCTGGAGAGCCTATGTAAGCATGAATTACTATGGTAAAAGATTTCAGGATGAATTAAATGTTCAGACGTTACCTTCTTTCTCAGAATTTGGAGCAGGAATGTCTTACCAGCTAGGGAAAATTCGTTTTGCTGTAGATGGGACCAATATTTTTAACACTATTGGAATTACAGAAGGAGATCCTAGAGCCGGCTCACCAACAGGTGACGGTATTATCATGGCCAGACCTATTATGGGAGCTGCAGCCAGGGCATCCGTTACTTTAGATTTTTAAACTCTATTTCTTTATAACGTGAAACCGTCAGGATTTTTCTGGCGGTTTCTTTTTTTTATAGGCTCTCACAGACCGGGCAGATGTTTGTACCCGCTGACCCGAATACCGTACCCATCTAATTAAAAAATGGATTATACTGCTTTTCAAAACCGATTGAAGTAGGGTTTCCATGTCCGGAAAATACCTGAGTATCATCATGTAAAACAAAAAGCTTAGTTCTGATACCGTCGATAAGCTGCTCATAATTTCCTTTGTATAAATCTGTTCTTCCAATGCTGCCTTCAAAAAGAACATCACCTGAAATCATGAACTTCTGATTTTCATTGTGATACACTACACTTCCCGGAGAATGCCCCGGAACATGATAGATCTTAAACTTTTCTCCATCAAGATCCAGCTCGTCACCTTCTTTTACATAGTTTATCTCTACTTTTACAGGATCTATACTCATTCCGAATCTTAATCCGCTTGCCTGAAGCATATCCAAAACCTCCTGGTCTTCTTTGTGCATATTAACCGGTACTTTAAATGTGTCAGAAGCCCACTGAAGTCCCAAAACATGATCAATGTGAGCATGAGTCAGAAGGATTTTCTGAATTTGTAAGCCATTTTCTGTGATGAATTTTTCAATGGCCTGAGTTTCCTGTCCGTTCATATTTCCCGGATCAATAAGCCAGGCGTTTTTATTTTCGTTGTAGACAATATATGTATTTTCGCTCGCAAAATTGAAAACGAAACCCTGAATCTGAAGCATATCCGAATATTTTTATTTCAAAAATACGATATTATTAAGAAAATGCCGATTTTTCGTTATCTTCGTCATAATGAAAACTTTGCGAATACTTTTACTCTCTTTGGGCGGATTGGTGTATGGACAAAATATCCAGAGTATCCAATTATTCAACCCACAAACGAATGACGAAACTCCTGTCATTAAATTTAATTCAGATGAAAAACTGGTGTTAACTTTTGATGACCTTACCAATGCCAGTGAAATTTATCGATACACGATCAAACATTACGACAGAAACTGGAATGACGATAACCTGTTTTTTACAGAGTTTGCCACAGGAAGCATGAATGGCCTTCTTGATCAGTTCCAGTATTCTTTTAATACATTACAGGCTTATACTCACTATAAACTGACTTTTCCCAATGATAAAATACAAGCGAAAATTTCAGGTAACTTTGAGCTGATTGTTTATAAAGACTCTGCAGATAAACCACTTTTCAAAAGACGTTTTTATCTGGTAGAAGATGCCGCTTCATTAGCTCTCAATATTTCAAGAATAGCAGATGCCAAAAAACCTAATATCAATCAAAGAGTAGAGGTAAAAGCAGTGCCCAGCGGCGGTGATCTTTCTTCCAATGTTAATTCTATGACACTGAATGTGATGCAGAATAACAACCCAAATACGACCATTTCGAATTTGAAAGCAAGTACTGTTTTAGGAAATCAGTTGCTTTTTCAGCAGATGAACCTCAGTTTTCCGGGAGATAATGAATTTTATTATTTCGATAATAAAAATATGAATACCCCTGCGGATATGGTTCGTACTGTAGAAATAAAAGACGGCGTAAACCAGACGTATTTGCATCCGGTTTGGGCTTTCCCTTTAAATTATCAATATCAGCCCGACGTAAACGGAGCGTGGTATTACAGAAGAAATGACTTAGGAAGAGAAAGAGATGCTGAAAGAGAAGCAGACTATTCATGGGTATATTTTTCTTTGGATTCTGATCCTGTAGACAAAGACATTTATATTCTTGGAGGATTTAACGGATATAAGCCGGGCAAAGAAAATCAGATGCAGTATGATGCCGCCAGTAAACAATATGTAGCTAAAATTTTTCTGAAGCAAGGATTTTATAACTATGTTCTGGCAACTAAAGAAAGTGACGGATCTCTAAATTTTGGAGAAATAAACGGAAATTTCTGGCAGACAGAAAACCTGTATCAGGCATTTTTATATTATGCTCCATTCGGAAGAAACTATGATGGTCTGATGGGGTATGGAGAATTTAGAACTCCAATTGGAAATAAACGGTAAAGAATCTTTACTTTTTTGAGAATTAAAAATAATCCAGTATATTAAAAAAATAGGCTGTCTCCCGATGAGATAGCCTATTTTTTGTAAAGCCGTATGAATACTGATTTCTCTGAAAAATACTAGATTATTTGAGCGGTAAAATACAATGTAACACATAATTAAAATTTTAATTCACAAAAATTTGATTTGTGTTAATATTATTAATTAAAACCTTTTTTAATCATAAAATTATCTTTAATTAATTCCTTTTTTTATAAAATCATTATTGTGTTTTATTAATCGATTTATAGTATCTATTGAATTTTATTCATTAAATTAATCATTTTATTGATGAAAATTTATAAATTCGTTTTTCACACTAACAAAAATTATTATGAAGACAAAGTTTATTTTAGTAGCAAGCGTTGCTGCCTGCTCTTTTGTTTTTGGGCAAAACACACCATCAAAATTAGTTCCGGGTAAAAGCGGATTACACGCAGAATTTATGAGGTTTGATAAAAACGCACCCACTTTTCAGGGAGGTCCGGTTTTATTTGATGAAACTTCTCAAAGGCTTTCATCGGGACAGGCCCGCAAACTGGGACTTGAAAAAGATGCCCTGGGATTTGAAACCCACAGATTTCAACAAACCGTAAATGATATTCCTGTGGAATACGGAATGATGGCCGTACAGACTAAAGGAGGCAAAATTGTTGGAGAATCAGGAAAATGGATTCTTAAAGTCCCTGAAAAAATTGAGAAAAAAGCAAATATCTCCGAAAATATAGCATTACAAAGTGCATTGTCATTTGTAGGAGCAGACGCTTATAAGTGGCAGAATAAAGAAGAGGAAGATTTTCTTAAAAAAGATTCAAATGATCCTAATGCCAGCTATGCCCCGAAAGGTGAATTGGTATATTATTCAGATCCTACTGATGAAAAGCTGAATGATTTAGTATTAGCATACAAATTTGACATCTATTCAGAGAAACCATTGAGCAGGCAATATGTTTTTGTAGATGCTAAGAATGGAAAAGTGTTAGGCGTAGATGCCATCATCCATGAAGTAAATACTCCGGGAACGGCTACTACCGGTTACAGCGGAAATCGGAATATCGTAGCTGACTCTTACAATGGAAGCTACAGATTAAGAGAAACCGGAAGAAATGCAGGAACAGCTGTAGAAACCTATAATTTGAAAAAAGGGACCAGTTATTCATCAGCTGTAGATTTTACAGATACTGATAATGTATGGAATAATGTTAACACGAATAAAGATCAGTATGCTACAGATGCCCATTGGGGAGCAGAAATGACTTTAGATTATCTATATACAAAATTTGGAAGAAAAAGTATTGACAACAATAATTTTGCGATCAAATCCTATGTTCATTATTCAACCAATTATTTCAATGCTTTCTGGGATGGTTCCAGAATGACTTATGGGGATGGAAGTTCCACTACTAATGGAGGTAAACCGTTAACTGCGATTGATGTTTGTGGTCATGAAATCACTCACGGAATGACTTCTAAAACAGCTAATCTTGTGTATCAGAGAGAACCGGGAGCATTAAATGAAGGATTCTCCGATATCTTTGGAAATTCTATCGAACGCTGGGCAAGACCTACCCAGGCCAGCTGGACTTTAGGAGAAGACTTTAGCTATGTGATCAGAGATATGGCGAATCCTAATGCATATAGCCAGCCGGATACTTATAAAGGAAAATACTGGAAAGATGCTACCACTACAGGCTGTGCTGTACCGGGACAAACAACAAACGATTATTGTGGTGTCCACACGAATTCAGGAGTCCTTAACTTCTGGTATTATTTATTAGTAACAGGAGGTTCAGGAACCAATGATAATGGATTTGCTTATAATGTTTCCGGAATCGGGTTGGATAAAGCAGGTGCAGTTGCTTACAGAACGTTGACTTCCTATTTAACTTCAACATCTACGTATGCCAATGCGAGAACGTATTCTTTGCAGGCAGCAGCAGATTTATATGGAGCAGGAAGTAATGAAGTAACACAGGTTACCAATGCCTGGAATGCTGTAGGTGTTGGAGGAGGTACTTCTTCTGCAGGACTTATTGCCTCAGCATCAAAAGTTTCTCCATATAAAATCAGCCCGAATCCTGCCACAGACAGGTTTATGGTGGAATTTGAAACGAAAGCCGGAAATGGAGTGGTAGAAGTAGTGAGTTTAACAGGTAAGAGAGAGCTTTCTGAAAAAGTGAATCTTACTGACGGAGAAAACAGAATAAATATACAACTTCCTTCTAATATCCTGCCTGGTGTATACGTTGTAACCGTGAATGGTCAGAATGCAGGAAACCTGATTAAAAAATAATCTCTAATATATTTAAAAAAATAGGCTGTCTCTGATGAGATAGCCTATTTTTTTGTAAAACCTCATGAATGCTGAGTTTTAAGAAAATAGGGGTCTATTTGAGGTGCAAAATACAATGTAGTGCATAATTAAAGTTTTAATTCACAAAATTTTGATTTGTATTAATATTATCAATTAAAATATTTCTTAATGATAAAATTATCTTTAATTAATTCCTTTTTTCATAAAATCACAATTGTATTTTATTTAATATTTCGCAATATGAATTGTATTTTAATTATTAAATATGTCTTTTTGTTGTTGAAAATATATAAATTCGTTCCTGTATTTAACAGATATTATTATGAGAACAAAGTTTATTTTAGTGGCAAGCGTTGCTGCCTGCTCTTTTGTTTTTGGACAAAACACACCATCAAAATTACTTCCGGGTAAAAGCGGATTACACGCAGAATTTATGCGATTTGATAAAAATGGCCCCGATTTTAAAGGCCAGCCTGTTTTATTTGATGAAGCCTCTCAAAGGCTTTCATCGGGACAAGCCCGCAAACTTGGATTAGAAAAAGATGCATTGGGCTTTGAAACCCATAGATTTCAACAAACAATTGACGGAATTCCTGTAGAATACGGAATGATGGCCGTACAGACTAAAGGAGGTAAAATTGTAGGTGAAACTGGAAAATGGATTCTTAAAGTTCCTGCCGGTATAGCGAAAAAAGCCAATGTTTCTGAAGCTGTAGCTCTGCAAAATGCATTGTCATTTGTAGGAGCTGAATCTTATAAATGGCAGAATAAAGAAGAGGAAGAGTTTCTTAAAAAAGAATCAAATGATCCTAATGCTACTTTTGCCCCGAAAGGAGAGCTTGTTTATTACTCTAATCCTTTTGATGAAAAATTATCCGATGTAAAGCTTGCTTATAAATTTGATATCTATGCAGAAAAGCCTGAAAGCAGACAATATGTTTTTGTAGATGCTAAGAACGGTGAGATATTAGGAACAAATGCAATCATCCATGAGATAAATACCCCGGGAACAGGCACAACCGTTTATAGCGGAAATCGTAATATCATAGCTGATTCTTATAACGGAAGCTATAGATTAAGAGAAACTGGAAGAAATGGTGGAACCGCAGTGGAAACTTATAATTTGAATAAAGGAATTGACTTTTCAGCAGCTGTAGATTTTACAGATACTGATAATGCATGGAATAATGTTAATACTAATAAAGATCAATATGCTACTGATGCTCATTGGGGTGCTGAAATGACACTGGATTATTATTTCACAAAATATGGCAGAAAGAGTATTGACAATAATAATTTTGCAATAAAATCATATGTACATTACAAACTGAATTTATTCAATGCTTATTGGGATGGATCAAGAATGCTTTATGGGGATGGAGATTCCCGAAACGGGAACATGCCATTAACAGCTATTGATGTTTGTGGACATGAAATCACTCATGGTATGACTGAGAAAACGGCAAACCTGGTGTATCAGAGAGAATCAGGAGCATTAAATGAAGGTTTTTCTGATGTTTTTGGTAATACAATAGAGCTCTGGGCAAGACCTGCACAGGCAAGCTGGAAGGTAGGAGAAGATTTCAATTATCCAATCAGAGATATGGCCAACCCTAATGCTTACAATCAACCGGATACCTATATGGGAACTTACTGGAAAGATGCTTCAGTTTCAGGATGTAGAAAGCCTAGTAACTTAAATGATCAATGTGGAGTTCACACAAATTCAGGAGTTCTTAATTTCTGGTATTATTTATTAGTAAATGGTGGAACGGGAACTAATGACAAGGGGTTTGCTTATAATGTTTCTGCAATCGGATTGGATAAGGCAGGGGCAGTTGCTTACAGAACATTGACTACTTATCTTACGTCTACTTCTACGTATGCCAATGCAAGAACGTATTCTTTGCAGGCAGCGGCAGATTTATATGGAGCAGGAAGTAATGAAGTAACACAGGTTACCAATGCCTGGAATGCCGTAGGTGTTGGAGGAGGCACTTCTCCGGCAGGACTTATTGCTTCTGCATCAAAAGTTTCTCCATATAAAATCAGCCCGAATCCTGCCACAGACAGGTTTATGGTGGAATTTGAAGCGAAAGCCGGAAATGGAGTGGTAGAAGTAGTGAGTTTAACAGGTAAAAGAGAGCTTTCTGAAAAAGTGAATCTTACTGACGGAGAAAACAGAATAAATATACAACTTCCTAATATCCTGCCTGGTGTATACGTTGTAACCGTGAATGGTCAGAATGCAGGAAATCTGATTAAAAAATAATCCTTAGTATAGTCGATTAAAAAAGGCCACAAGCAATTTGCTTGTGGCCTTTTCTATATTTTTATTGAAGTGAGATTATACCAAATAGAAATCATTAAGTTTTTCTTCGCAAAGTGTTTTTACCACTTCGATCCACCGGTCTTCATCATTCAGACATGGAATATAGTGGAAATTTTCACCCCCGCCATGCATGAACTGCTCTTTTCCTTCCACGGAAATTTCCTCTAAAGTCTCAAGGCAATCTGAAACAAAAGCAGGACAAACCACTGCAAGGTTTTTTACTCCTTTTTTCGGAATAGTTTCCAGGGTTTCATCCGTATAGGGCTCAATCCATTTGTCTTTTCCCAGTCTTGACTGGAAAGAAACAATAGTTTTTTCTTTTGGAAGGCCCATCTTAGCAATCACAGCTTCAGTGGTTTTATAACACTGATGTCTGTAGCAATACGCGTTGTGAGTGTCTACCTGACTGTTGATACAGTTGGCGTCATCAATTTTACAGGTTTTGGACGGATCTGTTTTATAGATATGCCTTTCAGGAACGCCATGATAAGAAAACTGCAGTGCATCAAAGTTTTCAGGAAGCTTTTCTTTAATACTCTCCGCAAGACAGTTGATATAAATATCCCTGTTATAGAAAGGCTGGATATAATTGATCTTTACTTTTGGGAATTTCTTTTTTCTTACCTCTTCTGCCTTTTCAATGACTGTTTCGGTTGTACTCATAGCATATTGAGGGTACAGTGGGAAAAGAACAATTTCAGAAACCCCCTGATCCACTAACTTCTGAATACCGGTTTCAATACTCGGTTCAGCATATCGCATTCCGATTTCTACAGGAACATCTACCACTTTCTGAAGTTTCTTCTGAATCTGTTCAGTAATAACGATAAGAGGAGACCCTTTATCTGTCCAAACTGTTTTATAAGCTTCAGCAGATTTTGCAGGTCTTGTGTTTAAAATAATCCCACGAACAAGAAGGGCTCTAAAGATCCAACGGTAATCAATTACCCTTTCATCCATCAAAAATTCATCAAGATATTCTTTTACATCGTTTACCGCTGTAGACTTTGGAGATCCAAGATTTACCAGTAAAATTCCTTTTTTATCCAATATTTTTTATTTTAATTATGAAACAGACCTGTTAAAATCTGTTACTAATTCTGAGACTCTGGCAAAGGTATTATTTTCAACTGAGCCATCACTGTTAAATTTCCCCTTTATTCCTTTTATCAGCAGCTGATGATCTGCTGCTATTGTTGCTCCGAGAGTTTTTAAAATCATTAATAGTTCTTCGTGACCTTTTTCTCCACTTGCTGAAGCAGTAATGACTGCTACAGGTTTCTCAGAAAAAACAGTCGTGGAAACACACCATTCCAAAAGATTTTTTAATCTCCCGGGAATGCTGAAAATATATTCCGGTGTACAGAATAAAACACCCGCTGAATGTTGAATTTCTTCTCTGATTCTTACTATATTTTCCGGAGTATGGCGATCCGTTAATGCAGTATCAAAATGAGGAAGAGCAGAAAGATCTTCAATCATTTTGAAATTAACATGCGGATGCTGCTCCAGCACCTGTTCTATCAATTTCTGATTACTGGAGTTTTTTGAAGCACTTCCAATAATTATTACAATTTTATTTCCGGGAGGCATTTTATTTCTGTTATCCGTTGACAGCTTCCACTCTTTCCACCAAATCGGGAACAAATTGCTTTAAAATGTTCTCAATTCCGTTTTTCAAAGTAGCCGTAGAACTTGGACATCCTGAGCAAGCGCCCTGTAAAAGCATTTTTGCAGTCTTGCTCGCTTCATCATATTCCATTAAAGAAATTTTTCCGCCATCATTTTCTACTGCAGGAGCAACATATTCATTCAGGATATCAGAGATCTTTTGCTCATCATCCGTATAATCTCTGTTGATGATTTTTTCAACAGGATTTTCATGTTTCTGAGGTTCAGCCTTTGATATTTCACCTCCATTCTGAAGATATTCGGCAATATGGGCACGAACAGTCATCATTACCTGATGCCATTCTACAGAATGATCTTTGGTAACAGCCACGAAATTATCAGAAATAAAAACTTCAGTAGCAAAATCAAATTCTTTGAAGATAGCTTCAGCTAAAGGAACTTCAGCGGCTGCATCTCTTGATTTTACTTCTACAAAACCATCCATCAGTAATTTGCTTGACACAAATTTCATCACGTTGGGGTTAGGAGTCATTTCAGAATAAATCTGATACATCTCTTTTTTCTTCTGAAGATAAATTCTTGGGTTTGCCAATAGCTCATCTTCAATCACATTTTTCAGACTTTCAGCAACATGTTCCCATTCTATGGTATCCTGTTTGGCTACAGCTACAAAATTAGCGGTAATGAAAACTCTTTCCACAAAAGGATAATTGAAAAGTTCTTGTGCTAAAGGAATTTCTGAAATATCTGAGTTTCGGTCCAATTCTAAAGATCCCGGGATGAGATTGTAATCTGCTACAAATTTCATCACTTTTGGATTTTCAGTTGGTTCTATAAGTACGGTACGCATTTTTTCGTTAAATTTGAGATACAAAAATACGCATTAGAAGTTAGAAGCTGAAAGTTAAGAGTTAGATTTTTGCTATCGCTTTAATTTAGAAGTTTGATACTCTAAATAAAAATGAGGTAAATTATAATTTTCAACCAAACTTATTTTTTAAATTTCAAATTAAAACTATGGCACTTGTAAAAGAACTTTTAGGGAAAATACCACAGATCGGAGAGAATACTTTCTTAGCAGAAACAGCAACCATTATAGGAGATGTTACCATGGGAAGAGACTGCAGTGTTTGGTATAACGCAGTAATCAGAGGTGATGTGCATTATATTAAAATGGGAGATAAAGTAAATGTTCAGGATAATGCAATGCTGCACTGTACCTACCAGAAACATCCTTTGAATATCGGAAATAATGTTTCCATTGGCCATAATGCTATTGTTCATGGATGTACAATCAAAGATAATGTCCTGATCGGAATGGGAGCTATTGTAATGGATGACTGCCTGGTGGAAGAAAATTCCATCGTAGGTGCAGGATCTGTAGTGACCCAGGGAACTCATATTAAATCCGGAGAAGTTTGGGGGGGCGTTCCTGCCAGGAAAATTAAAGATATCAATGCCCAGTTACTGGAAGGAGAGGTAAACAGGATTGCAGATAATTATGTAAAATACTCTTCGTGGTATAAGGAAAATGTAAAAGATTACGAATTATAATCGAGGATATCTGTTGCGGGTTTCAGGATGGAATAATTTTCTCTTCTGAAACCAAAACTTCATTTATCTTTACATCAATATATAACAAAGCTCCATATTTTGATGGAGCTTTGTATATCATCCTAGTATAAAAATTCCTAAAAAGAATTTGTAATGATTTGAGTATAGAACCTTTGCTTTATTTTTAATTGTTATCCGGAGTGATGAGCCTTATCTTTCCATTGACACATTTAAGAGACGTAGGAGCAGGGATCATCATACAATCAGACACAATATTATATTTTTCATTAAAAATCCTGACCTTTTCCGTGTATTCATTGATTCTCGACAAGATAGAGACTTCTATTTTCTTGGGGTAAGCAATATACTGCTGTGGTCCGCCGCACGACTTTAGTCCCATTGGAGCAAATGCCCATTCATTCACATCAGTACATTTTTCACCTGAAACCTCAGATTCAATGGATGCTTTTAATTTATCCAATAAAGCCTGGTCGTATTTTTGACTGTCCTGATCGGCAGGTCTTTCAGAAATATCTTTCGGAAGATTGGTATTTGCATTCTTCGAGGTATTACATGAAGTAAGAGTAAATGTAGTACATAATACTAGCAGAGGAATAAGGATAAATTTTTTTTTCATTATAGACATTGTTCTTTATAAGAATTTTCAAAACTTATGCCAAGGTAAGAAAATCAAATTCATTTCCGTATTTTTGACAACGATGAACAATCATTTTTTTGACTTATTAGAGCACACGAACCGAAGTGTCTTTCTAACTGGAAAAGCAGGGACAGGAAAGACTACATTTCTTAATGACTTTGTAAAACGGACAAAGAAAAAACATGTGGTAGTGGCACCTACCGGTATTGCCGCAATCAATGCAGGGGGAGTTACCATCCATTCTATGTTTGGATTGCCGTTAAGAACTTTTCTGCCTACCACAGAAAGGATAGATACCAGTTTGGCTAATAATATAGCTGACCTGATGCCCCATTTTAAATACCGAAAGGATAAACTTAAGCTTTTAAGAGAAGTTGAGATCATTATTATTGATGAGGTTTCCATGTTAAGAGCAGATGTTTTGGACATGATGGATTTTTCTTTACGGTTTATCAGAAGAAATAATCAAAGGTTTGGAGGAGTACAAATGCTGTTCATCGGAGATCTTTATCAGCTTCCGCCGGTAGTGAGGGATGAGCATATTCTAAAAATGTACTATAATTCACCATTCTTTTTTGATAGCCATGCCATTAAAGATATTCCTTTAGTGACCATTGAGCTGACGAAAGTGTACAGGCAGTCTGATGAAGAGTTCTTAGAAATTCTGAATGCTATCCGTGATGGGGATGTGGCAAATATAGATTTTGATTACCTGAATAAAAGGTATGATCCTGACTTCAATATAGGAAAAGAATCTTACGTTTACTTGTGCTCTCATAATAAAATGGCTGATGAGATCAACCAGGAAAAGCTGGCAGAAATAAAAGTGGATGCACAAACCTATGAAGCTAAACTTGTAGGAGACTTTAAAGAAAATCAGTTTCCTAATGAACAATTTTTAGAATTGAAAATTGGAGCACAGATTATGTTCATCAGAAATGATATTTCCGGGGAAAAGAGATATTTCAATGGGAAATTGGGTGAGATTATCGGATTGGACGAAAATGAAATCCGGGTTGTTCTGGATGAAAGCGAACTTGAAATCACTGTGAAAAGGGAGACTTGGGAGCAGAAAAAATATTTTCTGGATACCGATAAAACCATTCAGGAAGAAGTATTAGGGAGTTTCGAGCAGTTTCCGATAAAGCTAGCCTGGGCAGTTACCATCCACAAAAGCCAGGGATTAACCTTTGATAAGGTGATCATTGATGCAGGGAAAAGTTTTACTGCCGGTCAGGTATATGTAGCATTATCCCGTTGCAGAACATTGGAAGGAATTGTTTTAAAATCAAAAATTACTCCTGAAGTTATTTTTAAAGATAACAGGATTCTGCATTTCCATACAGATACTGTGGCCAATGACCATATTGAATCAATTCTGAATCAGGAAAAATATGATTACAGCATCAGAAAAGTACTTCGTACGGTAGATTGTGTATGGTTTTTGAAAGAAGTGGAAGACTGGAATAAACTGTCTGTTGTTACCAAAAATTTAGACCATGTTAAAACCAATCAGCTGTACCTTCAGCTGAAACATGAAAGCGTAAACCTTGGAAAGATTTTTGAAAAATTAGAGCGGATAATTTTCCAGAAGGTTAATAATTTCATTGAGAAAAAAGAAGAATGGTCTGAAATTGAAAGCAAAACAAAAGGAGCTGTTAACTTTTTCTTCGTGGAAACCAGGGATAAAATTTTTAATCCGTTAAAAGAGTTTTATGCTGAAATAAAAGGAGCAAAAGGCTTAAAGCAATATAACGATGAATTCAGAAACTGGCTGGAAGATATAGAAGAATATTTGAATAGCCTGAAAGATATTCACCTTCTTGAAACGAAACTTTTAGAGGAGAAAAATAATAAAGAAATCAATCTGAAAATTGCTAAAGTGCCTTCACAGGTTTTAACCTTTCAGTTATTTGAACAGGGGAAAACCATCGGAGAAATTGCCTTGGAAAGAGGTTTGGTAAAAGAAACCGTAATCGGACATCTTGCGAAATTTGCTGAACAGGGGCTGCTGGATATTTCAAGAGTAATTACTTCCGATAAAATCAAAGCTTTTGAAACAGAGTTTTATAAAAATCCACAAGAAACTTTGACAGAATGGAAGAATGTATTGCCAAGTAATTTTGAATTCAATGAGATCAGGATTCTGATCAATCATTATAATTATAAAAAGGAAAAGAATTCATAAGAATTCTTTTCCTTTTTAATTGATATCTTGGTTGTAAAAACTAGGGATACATCGTATTGATTGTATTAATATCTCCGGTTGTAAAACCTGTTCTGTTGTAGGTAAAAGTAGTATTGTTAGCCCTCTTAATAGTAGGCTGTCCGTTTTTAGAATAGGAATTAGGCCAATACATCATCACCGAATTAATATTGAAAGGACCTATATCTGTTCCGGAATTATACTTATTAAAATTATAAGCCTGCCCATCCTGAATATTGTTCCACTGGATACTCAGATACTGATCTCTGTCTTTACGTGCATGTTCATGATAAAGTCCTACAGTATGTCCCATTTCATGGATAACAGATCCCACAGAAATATATTGATCCAAAGAAATAGTTTGCTTTCCACCCTGATACCCGATATGGGCCCATCCATCTGATCCTGATGAACTTCCGAAAATAAATTCTACGTAATTAGCCTGATTGGTGCGCGGAATCCACTGGGTATTGGTTTTGGAATTATACTCATTAACCGCTGTAGTGATTTTATTAGCATTGATAGAGCCCATATTACCGGCAACACTATAGTAAATTTTAGCTCCCGGCCATCTTGAGAAACTGGCGCCTCCTTTATTAAGTGAGTTGTCTCCTGCCAGCTGTTGGTCGGAAAGTACAATATCTCCCTGGAAAAAATTCATTCCATTCTTCCTTTCGTATGTAATATCTTGCCCTCCCAGTCGTCCGTTTTTAACATTTTCGAGCTGTAAGGCATTGTTTTGAGCTTCCGCAGTAATCTCATCGTTATTTTTACTACAAGACGCTAAAGTAGCAGCAATAACAAGACCTATAAAGAAAGTCCTTTTTGTCAGTTTTTTGTTCATAAAAATATTTTTAGTGGTGTTAAAGTGTATTTTATTTAATGCTAATATAGTAATTTATTTCTCTTATGAATGAATTGTTTTTATTGAAATATTTGTTTTTATGAGAATTGTTTATTTTTAATTGAAATATTAAACAGAAAAGGTTTGACTACAGCCAATCCCTTTTTCTTACTATTTGTTGTGTAAATAGTAACTCTTTGCGTATTTTGAAAATTCTACAAAACCTATTCATGCCGGACCATGATGACCAAAGGATTTGTTTTCGATATACATGATTTTTGTTTTCATGATTTGAAATTTATTTAAGCAATGTATTTATCTGTGTAAGCAAAAGGAATCAAACAGAGCTTCAATTTCAATAGTTTTTGCCTGAACTTGGCGATCAGACTTATCAATTACAAAAAGTAACTAATGCAATTTTTATGTTTTAAATTTGTTTGGTTTTTTAAGCCCCAATTTATAATTATGAAAAATTTTGAAATTTCTGTTTTAGACCTTGCTCCGGTAAAGCAGGGAAAAAGCATTCATGATACATTTCAGGATAGCTTATCTTTAGCTACTCATACTGAAAACTTAAACTATACAAGATTCTGGCTTGCCGAGCATCACAATATGGAAAGTATTGCGAGTTCTGCTACCTCAGTTTTAATTGGTTTTATCGCCAATGGAACAAAAAAAATAAGAGTGGGTTCAGGAGGAATTATGCTTCCCAATCATAGCTCTCTGATCATTGCAGAGCAATTCGGAACCCTGGAGTCTCTTTTTCCGGGAAGGATTGATCTGGGTGTAGGAAGGGCTCCCGGAACAGACGGATTAACGGCTCAGGCATTGGGAAGAAATCCGGCGATTATTAATGAACAGTTTCCAAGACAGATTATAGAGCTTCAACGGTATTTTTCCAAAGAAAATGCTGATGCGATGGTACGGGCTATTCCGGGAGAAGGCCTTGATATTCCTATTTATATACTAGGATCAAGTACAGACAGCGCATGGCTGGCGGCAGAACTTGGACTGCCTTATGCATTTGCCGGGCATTTTGCTCCTGAGCAAATGGAAATGGCCTTTACAATATACAGGGAACATTTCCAACCTTCTCAATATTTAGGTCAGCCTTATGTAATGGCTTGTGTGAACGGAGTTGCAGCAGAAACTTCTGAAGAGGCTCATAAGCTTTCTACTACCTTATTCCAGGCATTTATCAATATTGTAAGAAATGACAGGAAGCCTTTTGCTCCGCCGGTAGATGATATGGATGACATCTGGTCACCCATGGAAAAATCTATGGTTTTACAGAAGCTGAGGTATACTTTTATAGGAGACAAGGTGGAAATTCAGGAAAAAATTCAGGATTTCCAGAATAAATTCAACGTCGATGAGCTAATTATCAATTCTCATATCTACGATCATCAGAAAAGACTGAGATCTTACGAAATCATAAGAGAAGCGGTCAACTCTTTATCTCAAGCACAATAAACCATTCATATTAATTGGCAGATGCTTATTTTTATAAGTATCTTTGCAAAAATAAAAAGTAAAAATGTCCGATATTAAATTAAATACTATTCCAGAGGCTATTGAAGACCTTAAAAATGGTAAAATAATCATAGTAGTAGATGATGAAGATAGAGAAAATGAAGGTGACTTTCTTTGTGCTGCTGAACTGACAACTCCGGAAATTATCAACTTTATGGCCCTCCACGGTAGAGGACTGATCTGTATGCCTCTTCCTGAAAAAAGATGTGATGAGCTTGGATTAGAGGTCATGGTAAGCAGAAGCAGTGATCCTAAAGAAACTGCTTTTACCGTATCTGTTGACCTTTTGGGTAACGGGACTTCCACAGGTATTTCTGCCGGTGACAGAGCTAAAACAATTTTGGCTTTAATGGATGAAAAGTCTAAACCTACGGATTTCATGAGACCCGGACATATCTTCCCGCTTCGTGCAAGAAAAGGAGGCGTTTTGAAAAGAGCAGGACATACTGAAGCTGCTATTGACCTTACTCATCTGTCAGGATTGAAAGAAGGGGGAGTAATCTGTGAGATTATGAATGAAGATGGTACAATGTCTCGTTTACCGGAACTTCACGCATTCGCTCAGAAGCATGATATGAAAATTGTTTCTATTGAAGATTTAATTCATTATCAGCTTAAAAAAGGAAATCTGGTTGAAAGACTTGAAGAGAAAAAGGTAAAAACGCATTACGGTGATTTTGATTTCTACGCGTTCAGAGAAACTTCGAATGACCAGATCCACTTTGCCTTGACAAAAGGGGCATGGACGGTAGATGAGCCTGTTTTAGTAAGAGTACAGTCTTCAGATTCTTATTTTGATGTATTGACTAGATTAAATAACGGAGAAAAACCTTTATTGGAAAAAGTAACCGGTATGGTAAATGAAGCAGGAAAAGGAGCTATTATTTTCATCAATAATGTTTCCAACTCTGAAAATACATTGAGGAAACTTCAGCAGTTCCTGAATTATCAGGACGGGCAGGAGCAACACCCTACTTTAGCATACAACTACAGAGATTACGGTATTGGAACGCAGATCTTAAAGAATTTAGGAATTAATAAGTTTAAAGTAATCACTCAAAACCCTAATATCAAACCTCAGGTTGGAGGATATGACGTAGAAGTTACTGAGCTGGTTCAGTTATAACAGATAAATGATCAATAGAGTATCAGCTTTGCTGAGAAAATATTGAAGAACAAAAAAGGTTTAGGATTTTTCTAAACCTTTTTTTATTTTTAAACCATGACAAAGTCTTTAAAAACACATATCAGAGGTTATGTAGATATTTCAGATGAAAAACTGAATCAGTATTGTAATGCTTTTCATCTTCAGAAAATAAAGAAAAAGGATTTTCTTTTAAGAGAAGGGGAGATTTGTGGATTTGAAGGGTTTGTAGTGAATGGATGTTTTAAAGTTTCCCATACAGATCCCCATGGTGCAGAACAGATACTGTACTTTGGAATTGAAGGTTGGTGGCTTTCAGATATTGACAGCTTTATTACAGGTGTTCCATCAAAACTCAATATTCAGGCTATTGAAGACAGTGAAATTCTTCTTATTTCAAAGAAAGATAAAGAAAAATTTTATCTTGAAATTCCTGAAATTGAAAAATTAATGAGACTGAAGTTTCAAAGGTCAATTATTGCGTTACAACGCAGGATTATTGATAATCTAAGCAAATCGTCAGATGAACGTTATCTGGACTTTCTTAAGGAATATCCTGAAACAGCTCATCGTCTTACCAATATACAGATTGGAGCATATTTGGGAGTAACTCCGGAGTTTATAAGCAGAATACGCAGAAAAATTGTAAGTAAGAGTTAGTCTTCAACCACAAAAGGCTTTATATTTTGTTTGAAATAAGATGGTAAGCCTTTTGTGATTGAAGTTTTAATATATAGCCAGGCTTATAATGTTATTTCGTCAAAATTTCTGAAGCCGTTCAGAAAGTCTTTTACAGTCATTCTTTTCTTTCCTTCCAACTGAAGTTCTTGTGGAAAATACACTCCATCCTGGGTATAAATTTTAAACTCATTTTTTGAAATATCTAAAGTTCCGGAAGGTTTTCCGTGATTTGAGATTTCAAATTTACCCCCGAATATTTTTAATCCTTTTTCTTCTTCACCAATTTTTAGAGTGGTGAAAGCTGCAGGATATGGAGACATTCCAAGGATAAACTGATGAACGGTCTTTGAAGGAGCATTCCAATTGATTTTGGTGTCCTCCTTAAATATTTTATAAGCATTTTTAGGATGTTCTACTTGTGGCTGGGGTCTTTCCTCAATGGTATTTTCAGCCAGTCCATCCAATGTTTTTACCACCAGTCTTGAACCCATTTCCATCAGCCTGTCATGAAGAGCTCCTGCATTTTCGTCAGGTAAAACTTTAAGTTCTTCCTGCAAAAGAATATTCCCTTCATCTATTTTTTCGTTGATGAAGAATGTAGTGGCTCCAGTTTTTTCTTCGCCATTAATTACGGCATAATTGATGGGAGCTGCTCCTCTGTAATCAGGTAATAAAGAGGCGTGAAGGTTAAATGTTCCCATAGCTGGCATTTCAAAAAGAACCTTAGGCATCATTCTAAAAGCAACCACCACAAAAACATCAGCCTCAAGATTTCTAAGTTCCTCTAAAAATTCAGGATTTCTCAATTTTTCAGGTTGGAAAACAGGAATATTATTTTCAGAAGCATATATTTTTACAGGTGACTGGTGAATTTTCTGCCCACGTCCACTTGCTTTATCTGCAACGGTTACAACACCTACAACGTTATGATGAGATTGATGAATAGCCTCCAAAGAAGTCTTTGCGAATTCCGGAGTTCCTAAAAAAACAACTTTCAATGATTTCATAGCACAAAGATAAGTTTTTCGCGGATAGTTGCAGGTTGAATTAGATAGAAGAAACGCTATCCAGCCTGGCAAAAAAATCTTATTCCATCTTCTAGGTCTCCAGTCTCTTGTCTCCGGTTTTATCCGCCTCATCACTCATGATTCAGTGCATATGTTCTGAAATTAAGCATTTTTACTTTTCCGGCATCCAGCAGGTAAATCAGGTTTTCTAAAATGTTTTCTTTAGAATGGTAGCTTAGCTGTACCGAAAGTTCTTCAATGGTTGCTGATCTCTTGGACAGTAGATTGATAATTTGCTGAGAAATATTTTTTCCGAAAATAGATTGCTTATTCTTTTCGCATACAGAACACTGACCACAGTTTTTTGAATTTTTTTCACCAAAATAGGAGAGGATAAGCTTCATCTTACAGTAGTCTTTATTTTCCACGTAAAATTTCATTTCCTCCCATTTCTGGATTTTATTTCTCTGAATATGCTCAAAAAGTTTCCAGTAGGTATGATTGATGATTCTTTCGTCACGGGGTTTTAAAAATTTGATGCTGGCAAGCGCACCATCTATATATTCCAGGTAGTTTTTCTGCTGAAGTTCTTTCAGGCGTTCTTTGATCAAAGGAACACTGACCTCAATCTTGTTGCTTACCTGCTGTTCACTGAACATTACTTTATGAGTGGTGAGACCGGATATAGTCCGGAAAAGAAGTTCAATAAAATAGGCGTCTTTCTGTGGCAGCTGATCTATTTCATCGGCTTTCATAAAAAGTTCCAGTGAAGAAAGGCTTTTATGATCATTATAATAAATGATTTCCTGATTGTGAAGGAAATTAAGAACATTATTAATTTTTGCCTTAGACAGTCTTGTGAAATTCTGTATTCCCACAGTATTCAGCTGAAAGGTTTTTTCTGGCTGTTCAAATTCGGCAACCTGAAAAATAGAGTAGAGATAACTGATAATTTTTAAAAATTCAGCTTTATTGGGAATCTGGTTTTTTAAGATCTGATCAAAGTTCAGCAGCTCCTGTTTATTCCAAAGCATAAAAGCAAAACTGTCTTTTCCATCTCTTCCTGATCTTCCTATTTCCTGATAATAGTTCTCCAGAGAAGCAGCAGGGGAATAGTGAATCACAAAACGTACGTTATCTTTATCAATCCCCATTCCAAAGGCATTTGTAGAAATAAGAACATGATTATCACTTCTGTTCCAGATATTTTGCTTGGTATTTTTCTCTTTTGTCGTTAAGCCTGCATGAAAATAATCTACATTTTTCAACTGATTTTTGTTCAGGAACTCGGCTAACAGTTCTGCTTCTTTTCTTGTTCTTACATAGATGATTCCTGAATCTGTATTGTATTTCAGGATATCAAAAATACGTTGAAATTTATCAGCAACCTCTTCAGTGAAAATTTTGATATTGTCTCTTTTGAAACTTTTTTGAAATACGGAGGGCTTTCTAAGTTCTAGTTTGTTTTTAATTTCTTCAAGCACCTTTGGAGTTGCTGTAGCTGTTAGGGCAAGACAGGGAATTTCAGGATTGTTTTTTCTGAAGTCTTTTATATTCTGATAACTGGGGCGGAAATCCTGTCCCCATTCTGAAATACAGTGGGCTTCATCCACAGCAATGAATGAGAGCTGAATATCCTGAATATTCTGTAAAAACTGAGTATTGGTAAGCCTTTCCGGAGATACATACAACAGTTTTGTCAGCCCTTCCTTACATCGGCCATAAATAGCTTCCGCATCATATTCATCCAATTCTGAAGACAGGTATTCTGCTTCTATATTTCGGAATTTAAGCTGATTTACCTGGTCTTTCATTAATGCCAACAGTGGGGAAATAACAAGGCATGTTCCTTCTTTTAGCAATGCCGGCAGCTGATAGCATAAAGACTTTCCGGCCCCTGTGGGTAGTAAGACCAGTGTATCTTTTTCGTTAATAACAGAATTGATAATTTCTTCCTGAGAATCTCTGAAGTTGCTATAACCCCAGAAATACTTAAGAGTATCATACTTTAGCTTTTGAAAATCTTGCGGAGAAATCATAGGGTAAAAATAAGGAAAGTAATATAACAAAAAAAGCCACGCAATGCGTGACTTTCATATAATACTTAATAAGTTTATTATTTAGCTTCGAAGTATACTCTTCTGTTCGCTCTGTTTTTCCATTCAGGGCATTTTGTAGCTGGCTCACATTCAGGGTATTTAAGGTCTTTTTCACCTTTTCCTACTGCATTAAGTTTACCATTTTGAACACCGTTTTTAATCAGGTAATTCTTCACATTATTAGCTCTTCTTTGAGATAACTTTTGGTTATAAGCATCAGTACCTCTTGTATCTGTAGCACCAATTACACTGTAAGAACCATTTGAAGAATTGATATAGTTAACAGCATTATTTAAGATTGGAGTATTTGATGGTAAAATTCTGTCAGAATTCAAATCAAATTCAATACCTTCCAGTTTAGTTTCAGTTTCTACTACAGGTCCGGTAGTAGTGGTAGGGCAACCGTTGTTTTCCACAGGTCCGGGAACAGTTACACACTTATCGTAAAGGTCAATAACGCCATCTAGATCTGTGTCAAGAGCAACACCGGCACCATCCACTCTCGCTCCGGCAGGAGTATCAAGCTGTCTGTCCCAGTCATCACATACACCGTCGTTATCAGCATCACCTTTTTTACATACTTCAATATCCTGGTTTTTGTTAGCCAGAACGTCAAGTTTGTAATAGATTTCCTGAAGTGGGTCATGCCACATTAAGTGAGATTCGTGTTTTCCTAGCTTTATGGAAAGTCCTAAAGTAGCATTGAAGAAATTATCTGAAACCTGTTCAGAACGCTTGTTGATAGCACTGTATGCATCACCGCCACCGTCAAATTCATCATCACCGGTAATCACATACATCAATCTACCTTCAAGGTCGATTCTGTTGTTCACTTTGAACTTCAGACCTGTACCGGCCTGCATAAACATAGAACCTAGTTTGAAAGGTTTTACTTCAGTCATTAACCTCTGTCCTTTGCTGTCTTTCTGGTATGCTCTGTAGGCAATGGTACCTACCCCTGCATATCCATGAAGAGCCCATCTGTAAGTAGAATGATTATCTACTCTTCTTAAAAGGTTAGAGAAGTTGATATCTCCTAAGATAGAGATGGCATCATACTGAGTTCTTGCCCCTACAGCTGCAGCATCGGGAGCAGCATCTTTAGTATTGAACCAACCCTGTCTTGTTTCTCCTCTGTCATATTGTAGCTTCAGACCAAAAGCATGAGTAATGGCCTTATCGATACTTACATAAGCAGAGTATCCGAAAAGGTTTTTACCATTTCCATTCTTAATGGACGTCAAATCTGATGATTGAAGAAGAGGAACACCCGCACCTACTGAAATCGACCAGTCATTAAATCTCTTCGATTGGTTTGTAAATGGGGAAACGTTGGCAGATCCCGAAGAAAATGTATTGGGATACGTTCCTGTTGAAACTGCCGTTGAGTCTTGTGCATAGCTGGCGCTTGGTATAGCTAATGCCAGAGCAACAATTGCTAAACTTAATTTCATAGTGTTATTTTTTTAAGTTAAGTTATTTTAAATGATTTTATTTATTAAAAACTAATTTTATGTTAATTTTTTTCTAAATTGCTTAAAAATTAACTAATTATTATTTGCAATTAACAGAGTTTTAGCCCTGAAAATGATATAAAGATAGGTAAAAAAATCCAAAATCGAAAAAAAAACCGAAAAGAAGAATTCTTTTCGGTTTTTTTTGTTATAAAAAATTATTTTTTCTTTTTCTTACCAGTAACTTTTTTTACTGATTTTTTTACCGGAGCATCTTCATAGTCTTTCTTTTGGATAGAATTCCATTCAGAAGCTTCTATAAATTTTACAGTAACTTTTCTGTCTGCTAATCTTTCGGCATCAGAAGCTGATGCAGGAATTGTAGCTTCGGCAGAACCTACTCCTCTTGATTTCAGTACATTTTGGCTGATACCTCTGTTTTCAAGAGCACCTACTACTGCAGCCGCTCTTTCTTTAGATAATCTAAGATTGTAAGCTGCATTTCCTTTGCTATCTGTGTGACCGGTCAGTAAATAATTACCTCCGTTTTCTTTGATAATTGAAGCTGCAAGATCTAATTTACTGTTAGACTCAGGTCTTATCGTAGCTTTATTGAAGTTAAAGTAGATATCTTTAAGTGTTTTCTCTACTTCTACTGCTGTCTGATTGTTATCCTTCTTTACAGGGCAGCCGTTGTTTTCCACAGGTCCGGGAACAGTTACACACTTATCGTAAAGGTCAATAACGCCATCTAGATCTGTGTCAAGAGCAACACCGGCACCATCCACTCTCGCTCCGGCAGGAGTATCAAGCTGTCTGTCCCAGTCATCACATACACCGTCGTTATCAGCATCACCTTTTTTACATACTTCAATATCCTGGTTTTTGTTAGCCAGAACGTCAAGTTTGTAATAGATTTCCTGAAGTGGGTCATGCCACATTAAGTGAGATTCGTGTTTTCCTAGCTTTATGGAAAGTCCTAAAGTAGCATTGAAGAAATTATCTGAAACCTGTTCAGAACGCTTGTTGATAGCACTGTATGCATCACCGCCACCGTCAAATTCATCATCACCGGTAATCACATACATCAATCTACCTTCAAGGTCGATTCTGTTGTTCACTTTGAACTTCAGACCTGTACCGGCCTGCATAAACATAGAACCTAGTTTAAAAGGTTTTACTTCAGTCATTAGGCTCTGTCCTTTGCTGTTTTTCTGATATGCTCTGTAAGCAATGGTACCTACCCCTGCATATCCATGAAGAGCCCATCTGTAAGTAGAATGGTTATCTACTCTTCTTAAAAGGTTAGAAAAGTTGATATCTCCTAAGATAGAGATGGCATCGTACTGAGTTCTTGCCCCTACAGCCGCAGCATCGGGAGCGGCATCTTTAGTATTGAACCAACCCTGTCTTGTTTCTCCTCTGTCATATTGTAGCTTCAGGCCAAAAGCATGGGTAATGGCTTTATCGATACTTACATAAGCAGAGTATCCGAAAAGGTTTTTACCATTTCCATTCTTAATAGACGTTAAATCTGATGATTGAAGGAGAGGAACACCTGCACCTACTGAAATCGACCAGTCATTAAATCTCTTAGATTTGTTGGTAAATGGGGAAACATTGGCAGATCCTGAAGAGAATGTATTGGGATATTCTCCATTAGAAACTGCAATGCTGTCTTGCGCATATATAGCACTAGGGATTGCCAGTGCCAATGCAGCAATTGCTAAATTAAATTTCATCGTGTATTATTATTTGATATTTTTTTGATAAAACGCTCGTCAACTTATTTGGTTGGGCATCCGTTGTTCTCTACAGGTCCCGGAACCGTTACGCATTTATCATATAAATCTATAACTCCGTCAAGGTCCATATCCAGAGCAACACCGGCACCATCTACTCTTGCACCTGCAGGAGTATCAAGTTGTCTGTCCCAATCGTCGCATACTCCGTCATTATCAGCATCTCCTTTTTCACATACCACAAGATCATTTGTAGCATTTTCTAAAACGTTGAGTCTGTAATATCCTTCCTGAAGTGGATCATGCCATGCTAAGTGGGAAGTGTGTTTTCCTAGTTTGAAAGACATTCCTAAGCTGACTGTCCATGCATTATCGGATCTTTTTGCATTAAGCATGTTGTATTTTGAATTTTTTGACGCTGGATCATAATCATTGGCATCAGCCCATCCGCCACCGTCAAATTCATCATCACCACTTATGAGGTACATCGTTCTTGCTTCAACATCAATAAGTTTTGAAACCTTGTATTTAACTCCGAAACCTCCCTGATAGAAGATAGAGTTAATGTCAATGTCCTGTTTGATAAATAGAGGAACTCTTTTTGGACTATTGCTCCATCTGAATTCATCATTGTCATGCAGTGAAGTTCTGAATGCTTGAACCCCAATTCCCGCATATCCATGGAATGCCCATCTGTAAGGAGAATGATTGTCAGTTCTTCTTAATAAATTTGAGAAGTTGATATCCCCTAATAAAGATATTTGATCAAACTGGGTTGTAGCAGTACCTACACCTGCTAGCTGGCCTGCTGCACCTGGAAGCTGACCTGTTTGCTTAGTTTCTCCTCTCATATACATTACGCTTAAAGCGAAAGTATGTGAAATTTGCTTATCCACGCTTACGTAAGCATTGTAACCCCAATTCGTTTTGTCTTTATTGATTGATGTAAGATCCGAGTGGACCATAAATGCTGCACCTCCTCCCACAGAAATTGACCAGTCATTGAATCGTCTGGCTTTGTTGTCGAATGGTTGTACATTAGCGGAACCTGAAGAAAAAGTATTAGGGTACTCAGTTGAAGAATTAACTGTAGTACTGTTGTCTTGCGCATAAGCTGCAATTGGCAGTGTAGCCAATAATAATAAACCTAATTTCATACAGTATGTTTTATGTTTTAAATAAAATCTTTTAATAATATTCTGGAAAATTCCCTTTCAAAAAGATGTTTTTTATGAGGGATTTCTAATCTTTCTGATATAAAATTTAATTCATTATAGGTAATGATATCAATATCTATTATTCTGTCTGCATAGCCTCCAGATACTTTTGAATCATTAACTCTTCCCATTTCAACTTCAATATCTTTAATAAAATCAAGCAGTTGAATTGGTGAAAGATGAGTGAATATTACTGCTGCAATATTACAAAAAATATTGGAACTGACAAATTCTACGGGCTCGGACATTAAAAATTCGCTAATTTGTGAAATGTTGTTTCCACCATCGCTAATTTTCTGTAAGGCAAGCTCTACATTTTTTTTTTGATCTCCAAGGTTACTTCCTAGTAACAAAACCACCTTTTGCTGCGACATATTGGAAAATTGATTGATTTATGAGAAGTTTCTTTAAAAATGTTTTGGCAAATATAGTTGCAATTGTGATACTTTGCGCTTTATTTTTCATCTTTTTCATTATGATGCTTGTGTTTAGTTCTATGGGGAATGATAAGTCTGTGACGGTAAAAAAGAACTCGGTCCTTACGATTAATTTAAAAACACATATCATAGACAGCCCTACTGAAGAGGAAGGTGGATTGTTCGGAATTAGCAACCAGAACAAGAGTGTTCTTCTGTATGATGCGTTGGAAGCAATCAATAAAGCGAAAACGGATGATAATATTAAAGGGATCAGTATTGAAGTGGATGACTTAAATGCCGGGCTTACCCAGATTGATGATATCAGAAATGCTATTGAGGATTTCAAAAAAAGTGGAAAGTTTGTGTATGCTTACGGAAATGGAGTTTCACAATCTTCTTATTATTTGGGATCAGTAGCTGATCAGTATTATCTGAATCCTGCCGGTGGTATTGAACTGAAAGGATTGTCCACAGAAGTTACTTTCTTTAAAGATTTTGCAGATAAATACGGGATAGGAATCGAAGTTATACGTCATGGTAAATTTAAATCAGCAGTAGAACCTTTTTTAAGGAATGATATTTCTCCGGAGAACAAAGAGCAGCTAAGTACACTTTTGAATGATCTTTGGAAAAATACATCCGGTAAAATGGCTGTTTCAAGAAAAATTGATACTGCTCAGTTTAAAATGGTTGTTGACAGTTTATACGGAATGATTCCTGAATTGGGATTACAATACAAGCTTGCAGATAAACTTGTTCAAAAGACAGAATATGATGATATGATCAAGTCTAAGCTAAGCCTGAAAGACAAAGAAAAATTAAATAAGGTCTCATTGGCTAATTATATAAGCTCTTATTCAGATGATGATAAATCAGGAGAAAAAGTAGCGGTATTATATGCTTCCGGGTCTATTAACAATGGTGACGGATACAATGATATTTATGCTGAAAAATATGTAAAATACATCAAAAAACTTCAGGATGATGAAAAGGTGAAAGCGGTTGTCTTAAGAATCAATTCTCCGGGTGGTAGTGCTAATGCATCGGATGAGATTTTATTTGAACTTCAACAGCTGAAAAAGAAAAAGCCGCTTATTGTTTCTTTTGGAGACTATGCTGCTTCCGGAGGATATTATGTAGCGATGGCTGCGGATAAAATTTATTCTGAGCCTAATACACTTACCGGTTCAATTGGAGTTTTTGGAGTGATTCCTTATTTTAAAGATATTGCGAATAAAAACGGAATTCGTGCAGACGTTGTTGCAACTAATGCTAACTCTATGTATTATTCCGGGCTGAACGGAGTGACGCCTTATGGAGTGAATATGATGACAAGGGGAGTGGAAGGCACTTACAAGAGATTTGTGCATTTTGTAACGCAAAACAGAAAACAGACTTTTGAACAGATAGACAGTGTTGGCGGTGGCAGAGTATGGAGTGGAGTACGTGCTAAGCAGATTGGTTTGGTAGATGATTTGGGAACACTTAGTGATGCCATAAAGTTTGCGGCACAGAAAGCAGGATTAAAGTCTTACCATGTAGATTCGTTTCCTAAAAGAATGTCCCCTTTCGAACAGATATTTAATGATCTGAATGAAGAAGATGTTTCTGCGAAATTGATCAAAAATAAGATAGGAAAAGCCAACTATGAAATCTTACAGCAGATTACGGATAAAAAACTTCAGGCTGATGTAAAGATGTCAATGCCTTACCAGATTAGAATCGACTAACTAAATTATATTGTAAACAAAATCCCGGATCTGATTTCAGTTCCGGGATTTTATTTTATAATAAGTATTGGCTGAATATTAGCTTTTCTTTGTAGCCATTCCATAAATCCAGAGAATGATTAAAGCTCCTCCAATAGATAAGATCCAGCTTCTTGGATTCCAAAATGAGGCAATATCTCCCCAATGTAAAATATAAACTCCTATAGCTCCTCCTAAAAAGGCTCCCAGAATTCCCAGGATAATAGTGATTAGCCATCCTCCACCCTGAGTACCGGGCATGATCATTTTAGCGATAGCTCCTGCAATAAGACCGAATAAAATCCATGTTATTATTCCCATAGTTGTAAATTTTTAAATGTTAATATTTTTTTTAATAATTTGTTTACTAATATAAGGGAAAACATGATATAAATCATCTTTTCTTGAAGAATGAGTCTACAAATTCCGTACCATTAAAAAGCTGTAAATCCTGCATTTTTTCACCTACGCCTATATATTTTACAGGAATCTGGAACTGATCTGAGATGCCGATAACAACACCTCCTTTAGCTGTTCCGTCTAATTTGGTGACCGCTAATGCATTTACTTCGGTAGCGGCTGTAAACTGCTTCGCCTGTTCAAATGCGTTCTGCCCTGTAGAGCCGTCAAGAACCAACAGGATCTCATGAGGAGCATCAGGAATAACCTTTTGCATTACTCTTTTGATCTTGGAAAGTTCATTCATCAGATTTATTTTATTGTGAAGTCTTCCGGCAGTATCTATAATAGCAATATCTGCATTTTGTGCTACAGCGCTTTGTACGGTATCAAATGCTACAGAAGCCGGGTCGGAGCCCATTCCTTGTTTTACGATAGGAACACCCACTCTTTCGCTCCAGATGGTAAGCTGATCAACAGCTGCTGCTCTGAAGGTATCTGCGGCCCCTAAAACTACTTTTTTACCTTCTGATTTGAATTGGTGGGCAAGCTTTCCGATAGTTGTTGTTTTCCCTACACCGTTTACTCCTACTACCATAATAACATATGGCTTTTTGGAAGCATCAATATTTCCGGTTCCGGCGTGAGGGTTTTCAAGAAGCAGTCCTGAAATTTCATCACGGAGAATTTTATCCAATTCGTTTACACTAACATATTTGTCTCTGGCAACACGTTCTTCAATTCTTCCTATAATCTTAATCGTAGTAGAAGCACCTACGTCAGATGCAATCAGTATCTCTTCAAGATTATCCAGTACTTCATCATCTACTTTACTTTTACCGACTACGGCTTTCGTCATTTTTTCAAAGAATCCCTGGCTGGACTTTTCCAATCCTTTATCTAAGGTTTCCTTTTCTTCCTTTTTGAAAATATTTTTAAACCAACTCATAGTTTTAGTTTATTCTTATTTATTTTTTAATAACTGCTGTGGCTTCTACTTCTATAAACACATCATTTCTGAACAGGCTGCTCACTTCTACAAGACTGCTTACCGGAGGGTTTTGAAGGTTGACATAGGCATCCCGGACTTTTCTGAAATCCGGTGTTTTAGACATATCTGTGATAAATATTCCTAATTTTATAATGTTTTTCGCTGTTCCTCCATATTCTTTCAGAACGTAATCTATATTTTTGAATATCTGGTGTGTTTGCTCCTCTACATTGTTCCCTACCAGGTTTCCTTCCGGATCAAGCGGAACCTGCCCAGACAATAAAACCATTTTAGAATTTCCACAATCAATACTTACTGCTTGTGACAATCCTTTTATGTTGAAAACTTTTGGAGAACTTTTATATTCTAAGGTATTCATAGTTTTCTGACTGAATGAAAATAGAAAAATTGCTGTGCAAAACAGAACAAGAATCTTTTTCATATTTTATTGATTAATAATCTGGTGAACAAAGATAACAAAAAAACTACCCAAAATATGAGTAGTTTTTTATATTGTAAATAAAGTCCCGATTATTTTTTCAAATAACCATCAACTTCGTCTGCATTCATTACTTTTTCTTCGAAAACGTAAGCTCCTGATTTAGAAGACTTAGTCATTTTCACCACTTTAGTCATTTTTTTAGACTGACCGCTTTGTAGGGTTGCTACTACTTTCTTTGCCATTGTAAATTATATTTATAAATTACTTGATTTCTTTATGAAGGGTAGATCTCTTAAGAACAGGATTGTATTTTTTCAATTCCAATCTTTCTGTAGTGTTCTTTTTATTTTTTGTAGAAATGTATCTAGACATTCCTGGCATACCGCTTTCTTTGTGCTCTGTACATTCAAGGATTACTTGAACTCTGTTTCCTTTTTTTGCCATGATGTATTAATTCTTTTTAATCAATCCGTTTCTAGTAGCTCTTTCAATAGCTTCTTCGATTCCAATCTTGTTAATCACTCTCAATCCATGAGCTGATACTTTCAGTGTTACGTGCTTATCTTGCTCCGGAAGGTAAAACTTCTTCTCCAATAAGTTAATTTCAAAACGACGCTTCGTTTTGTTATTAGCGTGAGAAACGTTGTTACCAACCATTGCACGCTTTCCTGTTATTTGGCAAATTCTTGACATATCTCGATGTTCTTATTTGTATAATATTTGAGAGTGCAAAATAACGAAGAATTTTTTAGATAGACAAATCTTTTAGAAAATATTTGAAATAACTTACTGATTAATAATATTGATTTTAAAATAGCCGAATTGCCGGAATAAGGTTGTAGAGCAGGCCTGATATATTTCATGCAGACTTTCTTCATGGAAAATAATTTAATACTTTATCTTTGTTTTTAATTAATCTAAATAAAAATAATATGAAGAGAATTTATATTCTGTTATCTATGGTACCAATTTGTTTAGCCGCTCAGAATTTCGCCGAAATACCAACAGGGATGAACAACTTTTATTATTCTGCGGCGGATATCGCTGATATTGATCATAACGGGACTATGGATATTGTATTCAATGGAGCTATAGATTCAGACGGAGATGGAACAGCAGATATGACTTATAACGAAGTTTATAAGAATAGTGGCTCAGGATTGTCTTCTTATGCGGGGCTTGGTGTAGGGCCCACGCATTTGGGAGATATCAAGTTTATTGATTTTAACAATGACGGACTGCTGGATATTGTCTCTACAGGGCTGAGCTATATGGATGTGGTTAATTATAAACAATACAGATTCAGAAATACAGAAACAGGTTTTGTAAAAGAAGAAAACCTTTCGGGGAAAATTTACGGATCTATAGAGGTTTGTGATTTTAATCATGACGGAAAACAGGATTATGCACTTAATGGAACCCAATACTCCCATGGGGGAGGTTTTAGAAACAGCCTGGATTTTTACCGTAATACAGGAGCTGGTTTTGACATGACTGAAAATTGGGTAGATGGAACTCAGAATGGTAGTTTTAAAATCGTTGATCTTAATAATGATCAGCTTTTAGATCTCGTAATCATTGGATCGGATATCAATGGAGCACCTATCTCCAGGGTGTACATGAATCAGGCTGGAGTGTTGACATTTGTTCAGGATTTTGAACCTCTGACAAGCGGAAAGATAGATTTTGCAGACTTTAATGCGGATGGTTTCCAGGATATTCTTGTGGCAGGAAAGGATGATAATGATAACGGATATTTTGCGGTCTTAATGAATGATGGAACAGGTACGCTGACCACTCATCAGCTTAATCTGCCGGATATTTCTGATGCCTCTATAAGCATTGGAGATGTAAACAATGACGGGTATTATGATTTTATTATTTCCGGAAATGATAATGATGCAGCTGTAAAAACCTATCTGTATAATCCAAACACTCAAAACTTTACTGAAGGAACTACTACGGGAATATATAACCTGGGAGGTCCGGGAGTTGTTCAATTATTTGATTTTGATAATGATCACCATCTGGACGTTTTATTGAGCGGATTCGATTGGTCAAATCCTGATATGCCTTCCCTGACGAAGATTTTTAAAAATACATCTACAGAAGCCAATGCCAAGCCTACACCTCCCACCAATCTGAATCTGACAAGAAACGGAAACAGGTTTGATTTTGCGTGGAGTGGTGCCACAGATGATAAAACACCTGCCAGTGCTTTACGATATGAAATAAGTGTAGGATCAACTTCCGGAGCGATAGATATTGCTAAATATATAGTGACAACCCCATCATGGTTTCTGGAGCTGGATCCTTCTGTTCAGAATGTATACTGGAGCGTAAAAGCAATAGATGCGTCAAAAACCTATTCTAATTCTTCTGCAGAAAACAGCACATTGGGAACCCGTGATATCATGACCAGCCAGCAGCTTGTCGTATATCCGAACCCTGCTTCTGAGAAAGTATATATCAGAGGGGGAAAAGTTTCGGAAGCTGAAATGTTTTCAATGGACGGTAAAAAACTGAATGTTATTTTGAACAGTGACCAATCTATTACTGTCTCTCACTTACCAAAAGGAATGTATGTATTAAAACTGAAGATAAAAAACGAAATAACTACCAAGAAACTTACGATTAAGTAATTGAATCATTCTATCTTCTATCAATGAGAAAAGCCAGACGTCCAGCTGGCTTTTCTCTTTTTTTATTTAAAATTTCTGAATGATCTGTAACATCAACGAGAAGATATGACTTTGCATATCATACAAATTAAGTGGTTGCTTGTGTTGAAGATGATACTTTGCTTTGTTATTAAAATGGGTAACCATTAGAAATAATTTCCATTATTTGCTTTCAACAGCACTGATTGTATTTTACAGCTGAAATATTGAAATACAAAGAGAAAGAATAGAGGGAAATAGAGTAAGAAATATCTTGGTAAAGGGGCTATAGAATAAAATAACAGATAAAATATAAATAATATCCCAAGAAATGCTGCTTGAAATGTAAATCCTGATCTTGACTTTTGAAATAATATATAAATTAACAGCAGATTAAAAACTAATAAGCTAATACTGTATAAATAGGGCACTGTATTACCTGAGAAGTTATAGTTCCCCGGATAATAGTTTAAAAAATTAATTCCGATTTTCTTTAAACTATTTTCAATAAACAATTTAGGATGTGTTGAAATAAAATTCTTGTTGAGCTGATTGAGATAGTTATCTATTTGTTTTTCGTTTTCGTAATGAGTTCGGAGATACTCATCCGTTAATATTATTTTTTTTGACGGATCATAGGGGAAATTGTCACTTGAAAATATATCATATTTTTCATGATTTCCTTTTGCAAAATTATAACTTAAAGAAGTTGAGTAATGAAAAGTTCCTATTTTTTCATAATTTCTTATACACCAGGGGAGGTAGGCGATGAATATGAATGCCAATAGAAGCAGGAGGCTGTAATACTTTATTCTTTTATACAATATGAGCACAAATGCTGAGAGAATCATTAAGAATAAAAATTCATACCGGATATATAATCCCAGTATGGATACAATTGAAATCAGTACTAAATTTTTGTGGGTGATTTTTTTTGATAATTTCAATAGTAAAGCAAAAAAAACATTGAATATAGAGATTGTAAGTGCAAATGAACTGATTTTTGTAATGCCAATAAGAATAGGCGGAAAGAAAATTATGCATACAAAAGCAATAAAGTAATTATTTTTATTCTTATCATTTTCTTTAAAACTTTGAACAAGCGATAAGACTGAAAAAAATAAAATAACAGATTGTAAAATACAGGATATCATTATCCATTGCGGAATCTTAAAAATACTTTGTATCAAAAGTAAATAATAAGGATATAAGGGAGGCATATAGGCAGAAGGCTTACCCAGATAATAATAGTCATGGTAATCCGCAAAATTTTGCATGATGACTTTCCACTCAAATACGAGTGTGGCATTTTTGCTTAGATAGGATACTACTATAAAATACAATAGAAAAATTATAAAATATCTATATCTGAATATTTTTTCCTTCATTTTTTCTATGCTCTAATACATTCAATCATTCTATAAAAACTAAGCCTTCTTTGTTTTTCTTTTGAACCATTCAATCAGAAAATAAAACAATAAAAATCCTAAGGCAAATATTGAAAACCTTGAAAGAAGATCTCCGGCTCTGGTATAGAAAGTCATCGTATCATAAAGATTTACTTTGGCAAATAAAGTAGTCTGATCACCATAAAAAGTATCAGCTACCACTTCTCCTTTCGCATCGATATGTGCGGAAATTCCACTATTGGCAGCACGGGCAATTTCCCTTCTTGTTTCAATAGCCCTTAATCTGGCGTAAGATAAAAGTTGTTTGTGTCCTTCAGAAACTCCCCACCAGGAATCATTAGTCATGATACCTAGGAAATTGGCTCCTTTTTTTACATAATCAGTAACAAACTCGCCATAAATGCTTTCATAGCAGATGATAGGCGCTATTTTACCTTTATTGTAAGGGTTTGAAAAAGCTAGCCTTTCTTTATCTGTGCTTAAAGAAGCCACTGTGCCTCCCAGATTGAGCATGGCATCTCCTAATAGAGGTTTAAGAACACCCATATAGGGAAAAATTTCAACTCCCGGAACAAGTTTCCCTTTGTGATAAACCTGTGTTTTCTGATTGGGAGCTAGCTGAATGGCTGTATTGTAACTTGTTACCCAAACTCCTGAATTGATCTGGTAAGCTTCTTGAGGGATATTTTGCGGATCAAAATAAAAACGGTGAGAAGAAATTCCTGTAGCAAAAACAGATCCGGGATGTTTTGCTAAAAACTCTTTGATATTGTTTAAAAGTAAGCTCTTCTCAAAGCCGGTTTCAGAAATTGAACCTCTACCCGGAATGGCTGTTTCCGGTGCCATGAAATAATCAATTTTTCCTTTTGCATTATTTTCAGCCAGCGTTAGCAAGTCATTTTCAATGGTAAGGCTGTCTTTTGAGTATTTTTCCATGTATGGATCAAGATCGGGCTGAAGCATCAGTACGTTTACCTGTCCCGATGGTTTCTCATTAAAGCTGTTGTACCTGATTAATGAAATAATCATGGGAACGGCAATTAACGCTACTACAATGGAAGAGTTTTTAATCAGATCTTTTCTCTTTCTTCCGGCTTCCCAGGTTCTCAAGGTATAGAAAATTAAAACGTTGATCAGTAAGATCCAAAAACTTCCTCCCGTAGCTCCCAGGGTATCATACCATTGGATAAGCTTAGGATATTCAGAAAATACATTTCCTAAATTCAGCCAGGGCCATGTCAGTTCCCAACCCAGATGAAATTTTTCAAAACTCATCCAGATGGCGATCAAAAATCCTAAGCCCCAATAAGTTCCCTGAGCATTTTTGTACCAATGATAACATTGGAAAACTAAAGAATATAAAAGTGAATTGACCAAAACTGGGAATACCACTGCCATCATGGAATGGCTTCCATCCGGATTTTTAGAGCCATAAAGCCATCCTGTAGTGACGATGTTCCAAATGATAAAACACAGATAGGAAAGTCCGAAAACCATCCAGCTTTTTCTTGTATAGCTGGAGAATTTTGAAATTCCATGTTCCATCATCAGTAGAGGAACAAGGGCAAAAAATATAAAAAAAGGAACTCCATAAGTAGGCCATGAAACCGACAGCAGCATTGCTGAAATAAGTGTAAGTAAGACGTATTTCATTAATTTATTTTAATATACAAATTTAATGTTTTTGAAATGAATATCTTAGCACCTGATGTTAAAGAAAGTATACAAAATTGTAATTATTCCCTATACCTTATTTTTGCTTTACCTGATGTTTTTGGGGATGGGCAGATATCAGTATGAAGATAATCTGATTACTGTAGAACCTATTTTTTCTACAATCAAATTTATTCAGACTACAGATGAGTGGAGAGATATTGTGATTATTGTATTAGGGAATATTGTTATGTTTGTTCCTTTTGGTTTTCTGGGCTGGATTTTTCCAGGGCTTAAAGATCTGAAAACATTGTGTATCACTTTCATTTCAGCTATTGTAATTGTAGAAGCACTCCAATACTTTACAAGAATGGGGATATTTGAGGTAGACGATATCCTCCTGAATACTTTCGGGGTGTATTTGGGCTGGCAAATCAGAGTATTTTTAGAGAAAAAGTTTAGTTGTTGAGTTCTTTAGCACGCTTTTCAGCATTCAGAATTCCCTGTTTTAAAATATCTTTAAAGCTGTTCTCTTCAAATGTCTTTAAGGCAGCTTCCGTAGTTCCGCCTTTGGATGCCACATCTTTAATCAGCTCTTCAAGGCTTTTTTCAGAATTGTTGATCAGATGGTAAGCACCCAGCATTGTTTGTTTTACAAAAAGCTTGGACAGGTTTTCTTCAATTCCCATCTCAATTCCTGCTTTAATCATGGCGTCAATGATATAGTAGAAGTAAGCAGGTCCGCTGCCTGATAATGCGGTAACACCATCCAAAAGATCTTCATTTTCCAGATAGACAGAGCGCCCGGTGCTGTTGAGCAGTCTTTCAATATTGATTAACTGACTGAAAGAAATTCCGTCTGCAGCAGTATAACCGGTAATTCCCATACCTAAAAGAGTAGGAGAGTTAGGCATTGCCCTTACCACAAGTGAATGATTAAGTGATTTTTGGATTTTATCGATATTGATTCCAGCCATAATGGATAAAACCATCTGGTTTTCCTTTAATGTAAACTGGATATTTTGAGCAACAAGCTGGAAATCCTGGGGTTTCACAGCGATAATAACCAGGTCCGCATCCAGTTCTTTAACCTCGCTGAAAGTTGAAATTACAGACTTGGGAAAGTCCTCGGCTATTTTATTAACTTTAGATGGATTTCGGATGATCAGATGAAGGTGTTCAGGTTTGATCAGTTCGTACTTCAAAAAAGATTTTGAAAAAGATAGCCCCATATTTCCGGCTCCCAGAATCGCTATTTTCATATTGTGCCTTTATTTTCAGCTAAAATAATGATTTTATGGAAAATGGGTATGAACTATTATAGGATAATTGCCATTGTTTTTGCGATTACCAATAATACAAAATTGTGTACTGACAAAACTGTAAAATTAAAGGCTGTTTCACTATTGAAGCAGCCCTTGTATTTATTATATAATGTTCACTTCGCGTTCAAGCTCTATTCCAAATTTCTCTTTCACGGAGTTTATAATTTCAGTAGAGAAATCAAAAATTTCCTTGCCGCTTGCCTTTCCGGTTGCATTGATGATCACTAATGATTGCAGCTTGTGTGAGGCTACATTTCCGATCTGTTTTCCTTTCCACCCACATTGTTCAATCAGCCATCCGGCAGGAACCTTTACCCTATTTCCGTTAGCATATCCCTGAATATTTTTAAATTTCTGTTGTAAATCTTCAAACTGAACCAAAGGAATTGTAGGGTTTTTGAAAAAACTTCCGGCATTCCCGATTTCTTTAGGATCCGGCAGCTTGCTTTGTCTGATATTGATCACTGCTTTAGATACATCCTGAATACTAGGGTTTTCAATACCCAGATGTTTCAGTTCAGATTGAATAGCACCGTATTCTGTTTTTACATGATGTTCTTTTTGAGTCAGCTTAAAAGTGACTTCCAGAATGACATATCTGCCTTTTCCTTCCTGCTTAAAAATAGAATCCCTGTATCCGAATTTGCACTGTTCCAGGTTGAAAGTCTTCACTTCAAGGTCTTCCAGATCCAATACTTTACAGCTGACAAAAACATCTTTAATTTCAGTTCCGTAAGCCCCGATATTCTGCATGGGAGAAGTGCCTACATTTCCGGGGATTAAAGACAGGTTTTCCAGCCCGCCATAATTTTTATGTAAGCAATACATCACAAACTCATGCCAGTTTTCACCAGCTTTGGCTGTGACAAGTATTTCACGATCACTAAAGTTTTCTTCGGATATTCCTTTTAAATTAAGCTTAACAGCAAGGCCGTCAAAATCCTTAGTCAATAAAATATTACTTCCGCCGCCCAAAAAAAGCAGGGGAAGAGACTGAGATTTTGAATAGCTGAGTGCTTCTTTTAATTCCTCGATATTACTGACTTCAGTAAAGTATTTAGCATTGGCGTCAACTCCAAATGTGTTATAAGGCTGTAAGGAAAAATTTTCTTGCATGTTTTTATTTGTATTCTTTTGGCAGAATGTAGTCTATTTGTTCTTTAAGCTGTTGAAATTGATTGTAATGTACAGTATCAACATAAGCGTTTACATAAATATGTGACTTTTTAGGAGTACGGATTTGAAAAGTTTCATCTATACCGTCTACAGATTGTTGGCTTGGAGAACTTTTTATATGATCAAGATCCACCATATGAATGGATGAGGTAAGCTGTTTCCAGGTATCGGCATTGATAGCAGAATGCCATTTCTTGTGATTTTGAGTGGAAGTTGTTCCTTTTTCCGCAGTGATGGAATCTTTGGTGACTTTTATAATCCTGTAGTAGCCGAGACTTCCCCCAATATTGGAAATGCTGATAGACGTGATTTCATAGGGGTCCTTAGGGACTGTTTGTACCGATTCCTTTTTGTCACAGGAAAAAAATGCCGACAGCAAAAAGATCGAAAACAGTATTTTCAGATATATATTTTTTGTTGTCGGCATCATATTATAATTTATAGGCTAAATTCTTCTCTGTACTTTTTTAAAGCTTCTTTAAGGATTTCAGCACTTTTTCTCAAATCTTCTTCTTTAAGAACGTAGGCAATTCTTACCTGTTTTTTACCTAATTCCGGATTGCTGTAGAATCCACCGGCAGGAGCTACCATAATGGTTTCCTTATTCAGTGAATATTTTTCCAGTAACCATTGTGCAAATTTTTCTGTATCATCTACCGGAAGCTCGGCAACACAGTAGAATGCCCCTCTCGGTTTAGGACAGATTACCCCTGGGATAGCATTTAACAGGTCTACCAATACATTTCTTCTGTGGGTGTATTCTTCTCTTACAGCTCTAATGTAAGCGCCATCGTTCTGGTGTGCGGCAGTTGCTGCAATCTGTCCCAAAAGAACAGGGCTTAATCTTGCCTGGGCAAAAAGCATTGCTGCATTACGGATTTTTGAAGAACGGGTAAGCATACATCCTATTCTTACGCCACACATAGAATAACGTTTGGATTCCGAGTCTATAATGATGCAGTTTTCGCTCAATTCAGGGAAATCAAGCATTGAAATTTGCTGCTTCCCATCATATACATATTCTCTGTACACCTCGTCAGAGATGATTACGATATCATATTTTAAAGCAATTTCTGCAAGTTTTTGCAACTCTTCACGGGTATACAGGTATCCCGTTGGGTTACCAGGATTACAGATGACAATAGCTCTTGTTTTTTCTGTGATTTTTTTCTCAAACTCTTCTATTGGAGGCAGGGCAAAACCTGTATCAATAGTAGAAGGAACTGCTACTACATTGACATTAAATGTACTGGTAAAACCATTGTAGTTTGCATAATAAGGCTCAGGAATAATAACCTCATCACCATCATCACATAATGTAGAAATGGCAAAATTAAGGGCTTCAGATCCTCCGTTGGTAACAATGAAGTTGTCCGGTGTCAAATCAGCAAAACCTAATGAATGATAATATTCAGTAAGGGCTTTTCTGTATTCTATATTACCTTCAGAAAGGGCATATTCCAATACTTTTAAATCAATATTTTTTAAAGCATTTAAAGCTGTTTCCGGAGTTTCAATATCAGGCTGCCCGATATTAAGGTGGTATACTTTTATCCCTTTTTGTTTTGCTTGTAATGCGAAAGGAACTAGTTTTCTTACCGGCGATGGCGGCATGTGCAGTGCTCTGTTTGAAATATTCGGCATTGTTTAAAAAATTTGTATGGCAAAAATAAGATTTAATTTCCCAATAATAAAATCTATAAATAAATTGTATTTGAAGAATAGATTGATTTATAGTTTTTTGATATCTCTCGTTTTATAGAATTATTTAGAGGTATTTTGTTTTTATTGTTATGTTTTTTAATTATAATAGTTTTTTTTATTGAAATAACATGTAATTACAATTAAAGTTGTTTTTTTTGTAATTTTATTGGATAAATATTAATAAATATGAAAACAAAATTATTTTTAAAAACAATGTCTGTTTTTGCTCTTTTTTCAGCGTCAACTATGATTGCTCAAAATTTTCAGACCATGCCTATTCAGTCTGGGTACACGGCTGACGTAATTGCTAATGGAGCTGGACCTTCTATGGGTTCCACTACTATGGATGTGGATGGAGCAGACTATGCTCTTGTAGCAAGAGACTTTCAATTAACCTCTTCCAGTACACCGCTTACTTATGGGATTCCTTCTGACGGTATTATCAATTCAGCTGTTTCCGGAACGTCTGGTCTTAGTTATCAGCTGGGAGACTTAAGCTCTGATAATTCATTAAGGCTAACCAATAACGGAGATACCGGAACGCTTGTATTTACTACACCAACGGCAGCTCTTAAGTTGTATATGCTTTCTACAAGTGGTAGTGGAGCATCTACCGTAAATGCAACAGTAACCTTTACAGATAATACGACCCAGGTATTTTCTGATATTAGTCTTTCTGATTGGTATGGAGGTTCTAATTATGCCATTCAGGGAATTGGAAGGATTAATAGAAATAATGATAATTTAGAAGCAAGTTTTAGTGGTCCTAGATTGTATCAGTCTGCATTAAATATTGATGCCATTAATCAATCTAAACTTATACAAAGTGTTACAGTTGAAAAAAGTGGAGGCTCAGGCATTCCAAACATTTTTGCATTTTCTGCATCTATTATAATTCCTCAAAATTTTCAGCCATTGTCTGTTCAATCCGGATACACAGCTGACGTAATTGCTAATGGAACCGGGTCCTCTATGGGTTCCACTACCATGGATGTGGACGGGGTATCCTATGCTTTTGTAGCAAATGATTTCCTATTAACATCTTCCAGTACACCAATTACTTATGGTATTCCTTCTGACGGTATTATCAATTCGGTTGTTGCCGGAACACCCGGTCTTAGTTATCAGCTGGCAGATTTAAGCTCTGATAACTCATTAAGGCTGGCTAATAACGGAGATAGCGGAACGCTTGTATTTACCACACCAACGGCAGCTCTTAATTTGTACATGCTTTCTACCAGTGGCAGTGGAGGATCTACCATAAATGCAACAGTAACCTTTACAGATAATACGACTCAGGTATTTTCTAATATTAGTCTTTCTGATTGGTATGGAGGTTCTGGTTATGCCATTCAGGGAATTGGAAGGATTAACAGAAATAATGATAATTTGGAGGAAAGTACCAGTGATCCTAGATTGTATCAGTCTGCATTAAATATTAATGTAGCAAACCAATCTAAACCTGTACAAAGTGTTACTGTTACAAAAAGTGGAGGCTCAGGCATTCCAAACATTTTTGCATTTTCTGCCAATAAAAATATGCAGCTGAGCACCTCTGAAGTGAAAGGGATTTTAAAGAAAACAGCTGTTCATCCCAATCCTTTTAACGATATCTTGTACATATCAGATACCAGGAATGTAAAATCCGTAACGATCGGAGATACGGCGGGAAGAATAGTAAATACCATTGAAAGTCCTGTAAAAGAGCTTAATTTAAGTATGCTGAAATCCGGACTGTATTTTGTTACCCTTTATTTTAAAGATGGTACACAATCTACCGTAAAGGCTATTAAGAAATAAGTTTTTATGTAAAGAATTGTATGGCAGTATAGTGATGTACTGCCATTTTTTTATCCTGTGTTGAAATTTTTTTTTATTTCAATAAATATTATTTTTATTTAATTATAATGCGTTTTCTTTTTGAAAATGATGATAAAATACTTTTAATGTTATTTTTTTTATAAATTTACTGGATAAATATTAGTCAATATGAAAAGAACATTATTTTTTGGAGCTTTAAGTATTACAGCTCTGCTTTTTACATCATCAATGATGGCTCAAAATTTTCAAACCATGCCCGTTCAGTCGGGATATACAGCTGATGTTATCGCCAATGGGATAGGATCTTCTATGACTTCTACAACAATGGATGTGGATGGAGTTTCCTACAATTTTGTTTCCAGGGACTTTCAGCTCGCTGCGAGTAGTACACCGCTTACTTACGGTCTTCCTGTCAATGGGATTATCAATTCAGCGGTAGCTGCAACGCCGGGTTTAAGCTATCAGCTTGGAGATTATTCAGGAAATAATTCTTTAAGAATTAACAGTAATACCACAGGAACAAATACAGGAACCCTGATATTTACGAATCCTGTAGCCGCTTTTAAGTTATATATGCTTTCTACCAGTGGAAGTGGTAGCTCCACAGTAAATGTCACCGTTAATTTTACAGACAACACGACTCAGGTTTTTACCGGGCAAACGATCACAGACTGGTACGGAGGAGCTAATTATGCCATTCAGGGGATCGGAAGGATTCTTAGAACTACAGATGTATTGGATGCTAATTCTATTAATCCGAGATTATATCAGACTATTCTGAATATTGATGCTGCCAACCAGGCAAAACCCATTCAGAGTGTTACGATAACCAAAACCAATAGTGGAGGTGTAGCCAATATTTTTGCCTTCTCGGCTGATGCTTATACTGATTGTGTAGCTCCTACATTATCTGCTACAGGAACGGTTACCTCAAATTCTGCAGATATTTCATGGACGGTTCCTGCCGGTACACAAGCCGTAAGCCATGATATTTATTACAGTACAAGTTCTACAACTCCTACCAGCGCTACAGTTCCAAGTTATTCGGATGTAACAGGAACCTCTTATACATTGGGAAGTTTAGCTCCAAGTACAACCTATTATTATTGGGTAAGAACAAATTGCAGTACTGCAACGGGTGAAAGTGCATGGTCATTCTCTAAATCATTTACTACGTTATGTGGTGCCTTAGTACCTCCATATACCAATAATTTCAGCAGCGTTCCGGGGACATGTTGGGCTAATAATATCTCCGGAGGAAGCCCTTCCACAGGATCTACCGGGACTACGGTCTATTGGGATCAGCGTAATTTCTTAAATGCATCAGCTAACGGACCGTCCGTACATATGAATTTATATTCTGCCAATAGAACAGGATGGCTTAAAACAGTACCGTTCGATCTTTCAGCAGGGGGATATAGAGTGAAATTTAACTATGGTGTTACCACTTATTCCGGAACGGCTACCTCTTTGATGGGTGCTGATGACCTTGTTCATTTCATGATTTCCGAGGACGGAGGAACTACGTGGACGATATTACAAACCTGGAACACGGCTAATGGACCTTCCAATACATCGAATGAATATATTTATAATTTAACGGCCAATACCAATGCCAGTACGCTATTTGCATTTTATGGAACTTCCGGAACGGCAAATGAAGGTCTTGATTATAATTTTTATATAGATGATTTTACTGTTGAAAGTGCTCAGCTGAGTACTTCGGAAGTAAATAAAACAACAAGGAAAGCTGAAGTTCATCCGAATCCTTTTAAAGATATCCTCTATATATCAGATACAAGAGAAGTGAAGTCTGCCACAGTGGGAGATCTGTCAGGAAGAATAGTGAATACGATTGATGGCCCTGTAAAAGAGCTTAATCTAAGTATGCTGAACTCCGGATTGTATTTTGTTACCCTTTATTTTAAAGATGGTACTCAATCTACTGTAAAAGTTGTTAAAAAATAAGTTTTTTTTATGTAAATAATTGTATGGCAGTATAGTGATGTACTGCCATTTTTTTATCCTGTGATGAAATTTTTTTTATTAATTTGACCCTTTAAAAACGAACTGAAAATGCAAATTTTATCTAAGTCGATCGAAGATTATATTTCAAAGATTCCTGAAGACAGACAGGAGGCTTTCAGGAAACTTGCTGATATCATTAATACCAACTTACCGGAGGGGTTTGAGGATGCCACCAATTATGGAATGATAGGCTGGGTTGTCCCCTTGAAAACATATCCTGCCGGCTATCATTGTGCTGCCAATACACCTTTGCCTTTCATTAATCTGGCTTCTCAGAAAAATTTTATAGCATTATACCATATGGGGCTGTATTCCACGCCGGAACTTTTAGAATGGTTTGTGGCCGAATATCCAAAATACTCCACAAGAAAACTGGATATGGGAAAATCCTGTGTCCGTTTCAAAAAAGTGGAAGATATTCCTTTTGAATTAATTGCTGAGCTGAGTAAGAAAATGACGCCTGAAGACTGGGTCAGTATTTATGAATCTCAATACAAGAAATAAGTAAAAAAGCTCCGGAATCATATAGATTTCAGAGCTTTTTTAATAAAGGAAAAAAAGGAATATGGAATTAATCTGTAGTCTTATAGTTTTTTGATGAAAAATGTTCTCAGTTTTATTTTCTAAAATTCAATATCCCAGATTCCGGCTTTCCGCTCAAGTTCAATTAAAGCAGCGGCATTCTCTGCAAGAGCCTGGTAATAGTCTTTCCTGATACTGTTGTAGGTTCTCTGGGCATTCAGAACCTCCAGAATAGAACTTTCCCCTCTTTTGTAGCTGTATGTAATCCCTTCCAATATACTTTTGGCCTCAGTAAGCATTCCGTTATGGAATTGTTTTACCTGCTTCTGAGTGGCTGTATATTGCTGATAAGCCTGCATCACATCTGCCTGTATGCTTTGCTCAATCTGTTGGTATTCAACCTCTGCCTGAGAATGGGCCATTTCTGCTATTTTTAATCCTGCATTTCTTCTGTTTGAAAATTTCAAAGGAATGCTAAGTCCTATTTTTACTGCATTTACGGTTGGTGAAGGAGCTATTTCATTGATGGCCTCAGTATGTCGTTCTGCACCGGCACTGATTCCCAGGTCTATGGTACGGTTGGCTTTTTCAAGGCTGATCTGGCTTTGGGTAATTTGTGTATTTTGCTTGGCTGCCAATACATCTGTTCTTTCATTCAGTGCCTGGAGGATCAGATCATCTACACTGAAATTTCTGTTGAAAGCATTAAAATCTCCGGTAACCTCTCTGCCGGTCATTTTGTGGTCACTGAGAAATACCGATAAATTGGTTAATGCTTGCTGTTCTGCACTTTCAGCCTGAAATACTTCGTTGAGTAAGGAGGCAGCTTCCAGTTTACTCTGTTTTGCTGTAACCAGTGATATTGTTCCTAGGCGGTATCGGATGCTGTCGGACTTGGCCAGTTGCAGTACGTTTTTGTATGAATCCTGCTGTACTTCCAGAAGGGCTTTGGATTTTAAAGCATCAATATATCCTAAACCTGCATCAGCACGGAGATTTCTGAAAAAATCCTGCAATTGTATTTTGCTAAGTTCAGATTGATTTCTGGCCAGATTTATTCTGGCTTTTCTTTTACCTCCCAGCTCCAGCGTCCAGCCGATGGATGCTCCGTAAACATACCCCATATTTTCTCTTACCCCATTGTTGGTGGTTTCCATTTCCAGTTGCGGATCCGGAAACATACCTGCAGTCTGGATGGATGCTTCAGCTATACCTACGTTATATTTTTGGGCGGCATAGCTGAGGTTTTTCTTTCCTACAAGACTCAGGTATTCTTCAAAACGTATAAGTTCTTTTTCCTGTGCCTTTAGTATACCTGTCATGCTGAATAACACAGCAAATAGTATGATAAACTGAGCTCTAATTTTCATCTGATTCTAAATTTTGTTTTTCATTGCGACGTTCAGCCATAAAATAAATAGCTGGCAGCACAAACAGTGTTAAAATAGTAGAGAACATCAACCCGTAAACGATCACCGTAGCCAGAGGCCGTTGTACATCTGAACCGATTCCTGTAGCCAATGATGCCGGGAATAGTCCGATTACTGCAACGGTGGCCGTCATCAGTACCGGCCTGAAACGATCTTTTGCCCCTTTGGTGACTGCAATATTCAAATCATAACCTTTTTTACGAAGGTCATTGATATGAGAAATCATGATGACCCCGTTTTGAATGGCTACCCCAAACAGTGCAATAAACCCGACAGCAGAAGAGACATTAAGAGACATTCCGCGTATATTAAGAGCCAGCATTCCACCGAATAGTGCCAACGGAACGATAGACATAAGGACCAAAGCCTGTCTGAAATCACCAAATGCACTATACAGTAACAGGAACATAATCGCCAACGCCAGCGGAACAATAAATGCTAACCTGGAATAAGCCCTGTTTTGATTTTCAAACTGACCACCCCATTTGATCTGGTATTTTCCGTGATCGTATTGAATGTCTTTTTCAATTTTATCCTGAGCTTTTTTCAGGAAAGAAGAAAGGTCAGTACCTCTTAAATTCAGTTTTACAGTGAGGTGACGCTTATTCATTTCTCTGGTAATGGTACTTTCACCGGTGCTTAATTTTACCTCTGCTACCTGTGACAGTGGGATTTTGGCTCCGGAAGCTGAGGTAAGCATCAGGTTTCCTATTTTGTCCGGAGTGTCGCGGCTGTCTTCGGTGTAACGACAGGAAATATCATATACTTTATTGCCGATAAAGATTTGAGAAATCGCTTTTCCCCCTAATGCAACTTCAATAAGGTCTGCTACATCTGCTACATTGAGGCCGTATTGAGCAATTTTGTCCCTGTCGGCAATAATTTGCAGTTGAGGTAAAGGAGGTTCCTGATCGATGGCAAGGTCAGCAGAACCGGGAATTGTATTCAAAGTAGACATTATGTTTTCGGCAATTCTTCGGGTTTCCTTAAATTCTTCGCCGTATACTTTTACAACCAGTTCACTATGGGCCCCGGAGATTTTATCCATAACCCCATCAATCATAGGCTGTGAAAAGCCTACGGTGAATCCCGGCATATTTTTATAATCTGCATCCAGTTCCTTAATTAAATCTGCTTTAGTTTTTCCGGAAGGCCATTCGCTGTAAGGTTTTATACCAACAGATACTTCAAAATGAGAAGCGGTCCATGGGTCGGTACCATCATCATTACGGCCTGCCTGGATCATCATATAGGTAACTTCCTGATGTTTCAGGGTTCGGGCACGCAGGGTATCACTCATTTCTTTTGATTTGGCTAAAGAAATACCGGGGGGCAGTTGTACCTGAAGCCATATAGATCCTTCATCCAGCTCGGGAAGGAAATCTTTTCCTACAGTATAAGAAAGTATTCCTGCAGATAATAATACAATGCTGACCGGTATAATGACTTTTTTAGGAGTCTGCATGATTTTTTCTATTCTTTTTCCATAGGCAGTACTTATTTTTTCCAGCCATTTGTTATGATATATTTTTTGTGGTTTACGGTAGATCACATAGGCTAATCCGGGAATAAGAAGCAGCGCTACAGCGAGTGCTCCCAATAAGGCATAACCTACGGTGAACGCCATTGGGGTAAACAGTTTTTTCTCTACTCTTTCAAACGCGAATAACGGGAGATACGCGGTAATGATGATAATGGTGGAAAAGAAAATAGGCTTGGCTACTTCAATCACTCTTTGGGTAATTGTTTTTTCTTCGAGAGTTTCCTCTGCATTATCCTCTCTTTTTTTCAGGATAGTTTCCAACATGACAATGGCGCCATCTACAATAATCCCAAAATCGATGGCTCCGAGTGAAAGGAGGTTGGCAGGAATATTAGTGAAATGCATTAAGATAAATGCAAACAATAAGGAAAGCGGAATGGTAATAGCAACCAATAATGCACCTCTCCAGCTTCCCAGAAATACAATCAGTACAATAATAACCAGTACAATTCCCTCAGTAAGGGTATGGGATACGGTGGTAAGGGTTGTTTTTACAAGGTCGGCTCTGTCCAGGAAAGGATGAATTTTTACCCCTGAAGGAAGGGTCTCATTATTCAATTCCTCAATAGCCTGATGAACACCTTCTAGTACTTGGGACGGGTTTTGTCCTCTTAGTAAAAGTACAATTCCTTCTACGCTTTCGGAGTAGTTGCGTTTTCTGTCTGTATAGCTTAGAATACCTTTTCTTTCCAGGTTTCCATATTTTAGTGCTCCCACATCATTCAGGAAAACAGGAACTCCATTCTGTGTTTTAACTACAATTTTTCCAAGGTCAGTTAGGTCTTTTACCAAACCTATCCCCCGGATCACATAGGCCAGGTTTCCCCGGGGTAGCATACTCCCGCCGGCGCTTACATTATTTCTGGAAATAGTTTCCGTAACTTCAGATAATGAAAGACCATACTGCTCTAGTTTATGAGGATCCAGTTCGATCTGAAACTGGGTAGTAATGCCTCCGAAATTGGTTACATCAGCAATTCCTGAAACCTGTTTAATGCGTGGAATAATCACGAAATTTTGTAAATCGGTAAGTTCCCGTAGACTATGGGTATTACTTTCGATAATATAACGATAGACTTCGCCGATAGGAGAGGTAAGGGGATCCAGCCCCGGCTGTGCACCATAGGGAAGCTCCACATCGGTCAGTCTTTCCTGGATTCGCTGTCTGGCCCAGTAATCATCTACACCGTCATCGAATACCATTGTAATAATAGAAAGTCCAAAAGTGCTTTTGCTTCGCATAACATGCATTCCCGGAAGCCCATTCAAAGCCCGTTCTAACGGAATAGTAATTTGCTGTTCTACTTCTTCAGCAGCCAGTCCCGGTACCTGTGTAACCACCTGTGAGCTGACATCGGCAATGTCAGGATAAGCTTCTATGGATAATCTGGTCCAGGAATAATAACCAAAAAAGCCTAGTAAAAGGAAGAGCGCGAGCATCAGCCACCTCTTCTGTATAGAGATTGTAAGTAATTGCTTCATAATTCTTAATTTTTGTACAGCGTATAAAATCTTACGTATCATATGTTTGTACTGAACAGGATACGGTACTTTATAGTTTTTAGATTGTACATTTTATCATATTCATATTATTTTGCCTCCAGCATATAAATTCCGCCCTCAGTCATAATGGTCTCTCCCGACTTCAATCCGGAAATAATTCTTACCGATTTCTGGTCAGTTTCACCCGTTGTTACGGATTTTTTGGTAAATTGGTTCTTACCCGTTTTTATCCATACATACTGAGTGTTGTCCTGCTGCATTAAAGCGGTAACGGGGATCATAACTGTTTTTTCGGGAGTTGTTGAGAAATTAACGGTGGCATACATACCCGGTTTTAACTTTCTGTCCGGATTATCACATTCTATAAGGACTTTTATACTTCGGGTATTCTCGTCTACTATTTCATTAATATGATATACTTTTCCTGTAATATTCCGATCCGGATAAGCGCTTATTTTTACGGAAACGTGATCACCGTTATTGACAAAACGAATGTCTTTTTCTTTAACATCCCCGGAAATCCATACTTTGGAAAGTTCTGCAATAATAATTACAGGATCAGCGTCACCTTTCAGATACTGACCGTTAACAATCTTGTTGGAAATAATTTCTCCATTGATAGGAGCTCTTACAATAAGGGGGCTTCCTATACCTCCTCCTTTGCTGTTATATACCTTCAGGGCAGAGGAGGCATTAGAAAGTGAGGTCTTTTTATTTTTAAAATCTGTTTCCGCTTCATCCAGCTCTTTTTGAATACCGACCCCATGTTTTACCAGATCCTGCTGACGCCTGTAATTTTTCTCTGCCAGCTGCACATCATTTAAGGCATCTGTATAATCCTTCTGAACTGAAAAATAATCGGAAGAAAGGATTTCAAAAAGCGGGCTTCCCGCAGAAACATTTTGACCAAGCCGGATAAAGGATTTTGTAATTCTTCCGGAAAAAGGACTGGCAATTTCTGCATAATGATTGGGAATGGCCTGGATAGTTCCTGCAGACACCACCCCATCACTGTGCTGCTTTTCGGTGATCACTTCTGTCTTAATGGTTTTTAAAACAGGATTGTTTTCAGGAATAATCACATGATCTCCCTTTAATTGAAGATCCTGGCTTTGTGGGTTTTCTCTTTTGGAATCTTTACAAGAAATAATAAAAGCCAAAAGCAGTATTGATAATACAGTATTTTTCATATAAATATTTATAACCAATGATTTATTCTTAATTGAGAGCCTGTAATGCAATAGTTACATCGTTTATTTTCTGTTGCTGCAAACCTATTATAGCCACTGTCCAAATTTTTTGATGAACCGTTGTTTTACAAACTGAGTGAGGATACAATATCCTGTAAGAATGGCAGTCAGATAAGGGAAATACCCCATAGTAGTGGGCAAACTGCTTCAGCCATGAAGGTGCTTTCTGAGTGGCAATTTCATTTTTACCATATATTTTTAAACGGTCTTTTACGGTGTTTTCGCTAAGCCCTTCTTCTGAAGTTTCCAGCATAGCATAAATCATTTTTTCGTTCTCTGAGGCAGCTTCTTTCAATTTTACAAGCGTTGCGGAATTGAGATTTTTGTTGGAATATTTTTTTAACATGGCTTCAGGGTTGGTGTTAAATGTTATAAATCAGTTTCAGTACCTATAATTTCCCAGCTTACCCTGATGACTTTATCTTCAATAGTAAGTCTGCTGGTTATTTTTTCCATGAAACTGTCCTGTGGAGTAGAAGCGTGAACTTCTGCTGTAATGATGGCATTTTCAGGAACGCCATTGTCATCACTGGTGAGAGATTTCAGTAATATTTTATCATTCCCGCTTAAAGACTGCATCAGCTGTACCCGGATGTGGTTTTCCACCTCACTTTTACATTTGATACTGATTAAATATTCGGTATAAAGATTTCGGCTGCTGATAGTGTTGCCAAGCTTTACTCCTAAAGGACGGAGAATGACATGTGTGAGAATAATAAACCCGCTGGTAATAGCTGCTTCAAAAGGAAGGCCTATAGCGCTAAGAGCTCCCACGGAAGCCGAACACCAGATAGTAGCTGCCGTATTGAGTCCCCGTACGGTAAGTCCGTCTTTCATAATAACACCTCCTCCCAGAAAACCTATACCACTCACAATATAGGAAGCTATTCTGCCTGTAGCATCACCTCCGATTCTGATGGAAAGCAGAACGAAGGCCGCAGAGCCAAGGCATACCAGTGTATTGGTACGGAGACCGGCACTTTTTTGGCGCCACTGTCTTTCAAAACCAATGCCGGCACCCAGGAGGAATGCTGTGAAAAGACGGAGGGTAAATTCTAGTGTATTCATAATCTTTTTGTTGTATGGCATGCAGCCGATATACAGAAAGATATATTGCTGAATGCTTAGTTAGTGTAATAATGGGAAGGATCAGTATCCATAGTGGTTTTTATTTGCTGCAAAGGTATTCCTCCTTTTGGAGGGAAGCCGTTAGAAAAGCTTTAGAATGTTATTAGAAAATGATTAGAGAAAACAGAAGGTAAGTGGTTTTTAAAATAAAATTTATAAATTTGATAGTATCAAATGATATTATAATAAATGAAACCTCCGTATCAAATAACGAATAAGATTTTAATATTAATTGCCTCTATTTCTCAAAAGATAGGAGAAATTAATGCTGCTCACTTGTATAAACCTACAATGGAATTAAGGAAAAAGAACAGGATTAAAACAATTCAATCTTCATTAGAGATTGAGGGTAACACTCTCACAGAAGAACAGATTACAGCATTATTGGAGAACAAAAGGGTGGTGGCTCCTCAAAAAGATATTCTTGAAGTTCAGAATGCTATTAAAGTCTATGACCAGTTTGGAAAGTTTAATCCCTATCAAATAAAAGATCTTGAAAAAGCTCATTCAATTTTAATGAATGGTTTGATTGAAAGTGCCGGTAGGTTTAGAGCCACAAATATGGGTATTGTAAAAGGTTCAAAAGTGGAGCATATAACGCCAGGTGGGGCAATGGTTAAAGGTCTAATGAAAGACCTTTTCAGGTATTTGAAAAAAGATGATGATTTATTGTTGATAAAAAGTTGTATTTTCCATTATGAATTTGAATTTATTCATCCGTTTATTGATGGAAATGGAAGAATGGGAAGGTTATGGCAGACGCTGATTTTGATGCAGCAGTATCCCATATTTGAATTTCTACCTGTGGAAAGTTTAATAAAGCAACAACAAAATATATATTATAAAAAACTTTCCGAATCAGATAAAAAGGGAGAATCTACACCTTTTATAGAATTTATGCTCGGAGTTTTATCGGATGCCTTAGAAGAAATTTTACAGATGCAAAATAAAACGCTATATACCGGAGACCGGATTTTGATATTTAAAGATAAAGCAGGTAAAATCAGATTTAGCAGGAAGGATTACTTACAGCATTTTAAAAATATATCTGCACCTACAGCAAGTAGGGATCTAAAATGGGCGGTTGAGCAAGGGATCATAACCAAGTTTGGGGAACAGAGATTAACAGAATACCAATTTTTGGAAAAAACTTAATTGGAGAAATTCTTACTAACTAAGTCTTATGAATTAATGAAAACTGTATCCATTTTGAAAGATAAAATTTCAATACATTTGACGGCAAGCTTTTTTGCATTCGGAATTTCCCGGTTTATAATGATAAAATAAGAGTTTGCCTAATCCCGGAAAATTCTTTCCAAAGTTGTTTTATAAGTTATAAATTTAGAAATGAAAAAGTCTAATGTAGCTATATCGGCTACACTTTTAGCAATAATTTGCGTGCAGGGTGGGGCTTCCATTGCCAAGCAGCTTTTTCCAGCCATTGGTGCTATTGGTACCGTTAGTTTAAGAATTGTTCTCTCTGCTGTGTTGCTCACCTTAATTAACCGTCCGAAATTTTTACAGTTTACAAAACAAAAATGGAAATACTGCGCTCTGTATGGTATTGGGCTGGCGGCGATGAATCTTATTTTCTATATGGCTATTCAGCGAATTCCATTAGGATTAGCTGTTACGGTAGAATTTGCAGGACCTTTATTTCTGGCGTTGGCACTGTCGCGTAAGTTACTGGATGTTGTCTGGGCCTTACTAGCCTGTGTAGGAATTTTACTGATTGTACCCTGGCAGAGTAATCATATAGATTTAACAGGCCTTGGGCTGGCTTTTCTGGCAGGAATGTTTTGGGCAGGTTATATCGTAATGGGTGGAAAAGTATCTAAAATAATGGATGGAAAAGATGCTGTTACTACCGGGATGTTATTTGCGAGTCTTGTTATTATTCCTTTTACCATTTGGGATGGTGCGGTTTTCAATCTTACACCAACCCTTTTTATAAAGGGGCTTGGAGTTGCTATCTTATCCAGTGCGCTGCCATTTTCTCTGGAAATGATGGCGTTAAAAAGACTTCCGGCCAAAACCTTCAGTATTCTGATGAGCCTGGAACCTGCATTTGCTGCTTTTTCAGGATTATTATTCCTCTCCGAAAGTTTAACCTTTTTACAATGGATATCCATTGCCTGCGTAATAGCAGCCAGTATAGGAACTACTGTTTTCAGTAAAATTTCAGTGGAACAGGATGGAAATAGTTAAAATCACTAGGATCCCGGTATTTCAAAATGCACGATAAAAACCGTTTTATCATGCTCTGATGCTACAGAAATTGTTGCATGATGAAGATGAATGATTTTTTCTGTCAGGAAAAGTCCGATACCATAGCCTTTTTCTTTTTTTGAGGTTTCACTTCTGTAAAAAGGTTCAAAAATACGTTGTAAATCTTCCTGGGGAATGATGATACCAGTGTTGGCAAAACGGATAGAAAGTATTTTTTCACCGGCTGTAACATTTATTGAGCATATATGTTCAGGAGAATATTTACAGGCATTGTCAATAAGGTTATTAAAAGCAACCTGCAGCAGGTATTCATTTCCCTGTGTGATCAGCTGATGTTCTTCTACCTCATTTTCTATATTCAGTGAGACTTTATATACTGGATTCTCTCTTGTTATTTTGGTGTAAGATTCCAGAAGTACCTCATCAAGGCGTACTTCGGAAAAACTGATTTCATTAGGATCATAGCTTGCCTTGGCAAGATCCATTAAACTGTTGGACAGTTTGGCCATATTCCTTGCATCTTCCAACGCATACCGGATGGTTTGCTGGTATTCTTCTTTAGTTTGTTCTTTTTCAGAAGCCAGCTCCAGCTCAGTGATAATTGCGGATAATGGGGTGCGGAGTTCGTGTGAAATATTGGATACAAAATGTTTTTGAGAGTCAAAAGAATTTTCCAGGCGTTTCAGCATTCCATTGAAATTCTGGGCCAGCTCGTTAAGTTCATCTTTTTCTCCGGTCGTTTTTAAGCGCAGCTGTAATTTTCCCGCAGTAATCTTTTTAATTTGATTCACCATTTCACTCAGGGGACTCAATGCTTTTTTAGAAAGGAATATTCCGGCGAGATAAATAAGGATCAGGATGCTGATGAAGGCGATAATACTAATGGTAAGAAGATGAGTAAGGTATTCATAACCATACTTATCATAGGAAGCAGCGGTTACAGCATAGGATTTTCCGGCATGATGATAGACTATTCCGATTACCTGTAAGTTGTTTAAAAAGAAGTTGATTTTTTTCTTTTGAAATATCTGCGTGAGCATCGCCGGTGTTTCTTTTACATAGTCAACTTTCGCATCGTCATGATAAATAAGCTGATGGTCAGAGTCATAAATAGCAACCTGAACTTCGTTAAGAGTTCTGTTGTTATTTTTGTACAGCTTATGCATTTCCTGCTCCGGGAGTGAACTTTGAAAAAATAAATCAGCTTTGGCAATGGCCTCGTTTTGCAATTCGCTGTAGAAAGATTTCTCTCTGGCCTCTTTGGACGAATAATAAATAGAAAAGCTGTAAACCCCTAAAAGCATTGCCGTGATTAGGGTAAAGAGGAGTGTAAGCCTGGTTCTTATTTTCATCCGTTTGTTTTTAGTTCACTTCGGTTACTGTATAATGCCTGTTTCGTAGTCTTTTTTTAAGATAAATCCCATACCGGCCTTGGTATGAATAAGCTTAATTTCAAAATCTTTATCAATTTTTTTCCTCAGATAATTGATGTATACGTCAATAAAGTTGGTTCCGGTATCGAAATGGGTTTCCCATACTTTTTCTGCAATTTCACTGCGGGAAAGTACTCTTTCGGAGTTTTCAAGCATGAATTTTAAAAGGTTGAATTCCTTTGGGGTTAATTTTATGGGAATCTGATCTCTGCTGACTGTTTTTTGTTCCAGGTTTATTTCAATCCCTTCATATTTAAGAACAAAAACTTTTTGCTGCCTCTGCAGTGAAAAACGTTTTAAAAGAACTTTAATTCTGGCCGCCAGCTCACGCATTTCAAAAGGTTTGGTTAAGTAATCATCAGCCCCGGCATCAAAACCTTCCAGCTTATCATCAGTCGTTCCGAGAGCGGTAAGCATTACCACGGGAAGGTTGGGTTTTAAAATCTTTATTTCATTACAGAATTCAAGACCGTTTTTTTTAGGAAGGACAATATCCGTGATTATAAGATCAAAATCTTTTTGTAATGCCAGCTTGAGTCCCGTTATTCCATCGTAGGCTGCCGTTACTTCAAACTCAGCTTCCTGAAGCCCCTTGGTGATCAATTTTGAAAGTCTGTCATCGTCTTCAACGAGTAAAATATGTGGCATAAAGATATAGGGAATGTTTGGGTTGATATGAAGAATAGATCAATACTTCCTACAAATGTAATAAATTCTATTTTGTAATTTTGGCGGCGAAACAATATCAGAATGCTAAAATTTAATATATTTTTTTTAAAAAAAATGACCATTACAGGAAGTCTGTTCTTTTTGTTTGTACTGCTTGCGAATTGTAGTGCTTCGCCAACATTAAAGCTTAAAAATGGTGACCTTCTTTTTGTCACTGCAAAAGAATCAGGACTTTCCGGAGCAATTAACAATGTGACACAAAAGCAGAAAGCGGCTTCTTTTGATCATATAGGTATTGTAGAAAAAGATGAAAACAGAATGTTTGTATTGCATGCGGCTCCAAAAGGAGGCTCCCAAAAGCAGGAATTAAAAGAATTTCTTCAGGATCAGAAAGAAGACGGCCAGGAAGTAGTGGTATACCGTTTAAAACCTGAATATCAGAAATCAATTCCATCAGCTGTTGAAAAAGCAAATCAAATGCTGGGTAAACCTTATAATTTCAATTATATCCTGGATGAAAACTCCTATTACTGTTCAGATTTTATTGAAAGAGCATTCAGAGAAGATCATATTTTCAAATTGGAGCCCATGACGTTCACAGATCCTAAGACAGGGAAAATAAATGTTTTTTGGGAAGAGTTTTATCAAAAGAAAAATCTTAAGGTTCCGGAAGGAGAACCCGGCTGTAACCCCAATGGACTGGCCGGTTCAGATAAGCTGGAAAGAATAAAAGAATTGTAAAGAATGTAAAAGAAGCTGTAATGGCTTCTTTTTTTTGTTAAAGTTTTAAAAATATTAGTCTACTAATTTGGTGGACTAATATTTTTTTATATTTTTGTCACAGATTTAATGCAGAGCGCAATATAATCTGAAAGTGTTTAACCAAAAATGTTTAGTGATGATTACACCTAATCCTGGCCTGCAGGTTTTGCAAAACAAAATTACCCTGCCTAAAAAAGAATTGATCCTGGAAATAGAGTTGAATGGGAAAATGAAATTTGAACATTTAATGAATACCATCTACAATCAATTGGGCATTTGTCATAGAGTGTTGTCTGCTAATGTGGAATATGTGAACGGATACAGTTTTGGTACCGTACAATTATATATTAATGTCAATTCAGAAGATTATCAGAACCTTGAGTTCTATCTGAACAAAAATAAACTTTTGAGTACAACGGTAGAGTATCTCTGCCGGAAATATTCTTAAGGGAGATTCATATAGTTTTAATTACCCAAAGTGTCCGGTTTTAATCGGGCACTTTTTTTATTCCTTTAAAATTAAGATTTCCTTTCGCTTACATTGGAGGTGAAACCATTCCTTTCCTTCAACGGCGTGGCAAATCGAAGATTTGATGTGGTGGTTATGCAGTGAAGAATCTAAACTGTTGATTTCTATAGGGATTCAGAATGATGAATTTTTTAGTTTTTAAAAAATAAAAAAGCGTCCGGATCACTCTGAACGCTCTATAGTAATAAAAATAATTTTATATTCTTTCGATATCAGCACCAATAGCTTTTAGTCTTCCATCGATATTTTCATATCCTCTGTCGATTTGCTCGATATTGTGGATAATTGATTTTCCTTCTGCAGAAAGTGCCGCAATTAAAAGTGCATTTCCGGCTCTGATATCCGGAGAAACCATTGTTGTTCCTCTTAATGGCGCTTCCTGATTTAATCCAATTACGGTAGCTCTGTGTGGATCACATAAAATGATCTGAGCCCCCATGTCAATTAATTTATCAACAAAGAATAATCTGGATTCAAACATTTTCTGGTGCACCAGAATACTTCCTTTAGCCTGAGTAGCTACTACCAGAATAATAGATAATAGATCCGGGGTAAACCCTGGCCATGGCGCATCTGAAATAGTAAGAATAGAACCGTCAATGAATTTCTGGATCTTATAATGTTCCTGAGCAGGAATATAAATGTCATCACCACTTTGCTCAAGCTGAATTCCCAGTTTTCTGAAGGTATTGGGAATAACTCCTAATTGGTTCCAGTTTACATTTTTAATGGTGATTTCAGATTTTGTCATCGCAGCAAGACCTATCCATGATCCGATCTCTACCATATCCGGAAGCATCGTGTGCTCAGTTCCTCTCAGATAATCAACCCCTTCAATGGTAAGAAGGTTAGAGCCAATTCCTGAAATATTGGCACCCATTCTGTTCAGCATTTTACACAATTGCTGAAGATAAGGTTCACAGGCAGCATTATAGATTCTTGTTTTCCCTTTTGCCAGTACAGCAGCCATTACGATGTTAGCCGTTCCGGTTACAGAAGCTTCTTCCAGGAGAATAAATTTTCCTCTAAGCTCAGTCGCTTTTAAAGAATAAAAATATTCTTCTTCATCATAATTAAATTCTGCGCCAAGCTCCACTAATCCCTGGAAGTGGGTATCCAATCTTCTTCTCCCGATTTTATCACCACCCGGAGTAGGCATATAAGCTTCCCCATAACGAGCCAGCATCGGTCCCATAAGCATGATAGAACCACGCAGCTTAGCACCATCTTTTTTGAACTCGCTGGATTTTATATAGTCGAAATTTACTTGGTCAGCTTTGAACGTGTAGTCACCGTGTCCGTTTTTAGTAATTTTTACCCCAAAGTCACCCAGAATTTCAATTAATCTGTTGACATCATGAATATCCGGAATATTTTTAATAGTGACCTCTTCATCAGTTAACAGAACAGCACATAAAATTTGTAGAGCCTCATTTTTAGCCCCTTGTGGAGTTATTTCACCCTGCAATCTTTTTCCTCCTCGTATTTGAAATGTTCCACTCATTATTTTCTGTTTTTATGATTATTGTTATGTCTCCTTTTATTGGGTTGATTTTTGTTATTACTGTTGTTATTGTTATTACTCCTATTATTGTTGTTACTGTTATTGTTTCGGTTGTTGTTGTTACTGGTGTAATAGATTTTACTTTTTTCAAGAGAATCTATTCCTGTAAGGTCCAACCTGTTTTCAGACAGTTCCTTCAGGTGGCGGAAAATAACATCATCCGTCACATGTTCCTTATTATAGACATTATAAGATTTCTTCATATTGTTCGCAATTACCTCGATAAGGGCTTCTTTTTCATCACCCGCCTCCAGTTCAATTGCTTTTTCGATCAATTGAAGAATACTTTTTCCGTAAAACTTAAAGTCTCCTTGAAGTTTTGGATATTCCATCCTTTTAGGTTTTTCGGCCAATTCTTCCATCGTAGGAAACGGATAAGGAGAATCTACATCCAAATCGTAATTTGCCAGAATAAAAAGATGATCCCAAAGTTTATGTTTATAATTGTCTTCGTCACGAAGTTGTGGGTTTCTCTGACCCATAAAATCGATGATTGCCATAGCCATTTCACTTCTTTCCTCTTTGGAAGGAAGCTCTTTGCAGCGCTCAACCAACTGTTGTATAATTCTGCCGTATTCGGGCATATGAAGCTGAGTTTTTTGGGTATTGTATTCCATAGTATGCAAATATATGGATTAAAAGAAAAATTGTTTCGAGAATATTAAAAATTTATGATTTTTTAATGAAAAATTGTGCTGGCCTTTCCTATGATTTATTATTGAAAATTAAAATATTTCACCGGAATTAGATTTTGTATGTAAGGAAATTGTAACTTGGTTAATAGGTTTATAATTAAATATTGCAATGAAAAAAACATATTTTCTTCTTTCTGTATGGGCTTTAGCATTAGCCACTTCTTGTGAGAGCAATGATGATATTGGTAATAAATCTTCACAAGAGCAGGAAGTACATGACAAAATTGTAAATGTCACTCACCATGACGGAAGACCCTTCAGTACGGGAGGAGGATCCGGATCTTTACAGGGCAAGTTTGTAGCTGGTCCCGGTGGGGGAGTTTTAATGCAGGGATTTTATTGGGATGTTCCAGAAGGGGGTAACTGGTGGAATACCGTTAAAGATAAATTGACGGCATGGTCCAATGCAGGGATTGGAGCTGTATGGCTTCCTCCGGCTTCCAAAGCTCAAAATGGACCTCTTTCAATGGGATACGACCCCACAGATTATTATGATTTTGGAAATTTTAATCAAAACGGGACTACAGAGACCCGGTTTGGATCGAGAACTGAGCTGGAAGCATTAATTACTAAAGCACACAGTGAAAATATGCAGGTGTTTGCTGATATTGTAATCAATCACAACAGCGGCGGGCAGTCTGAAGAGAATCCTTATACCGGAACGAATACCTGGACCAACTTCTCAGGAGTCGCTTCCGGGAAATTTCAAAGAAGCTATGAAGATTTTTATAAAAATGCTTACGGAAATAATGATGAAGGTTCTTTCGGTGGATTTCCGGACTTGTGTCATGCGAATCCTCATGTACAGGATTGGTTATGGGGAAGGGACGATTCTGTAGGAAAATATTATAAAAATGTGATGAAATTCGATGGCTGGAGGTTTGATTATGTAAAAGGATTTGGACCCTGGGTAGTGAATACCTGGAATTCTAAGGTGGGTGGATTTTCCGTTGGTGAATTGTGGGACTCCAATGTCAATACATTGGAATGGTGGGCAAATAATGCAAACAGTTCCGTATTTGATTTTGCAGCTTATTATAAAATGGATGAAGCCTTTGATAATGGTAATCTGAATGTTTTAAATGATGATATGATGTGGAAGAGAAATCCCTATAAAGCAGTCACTTTTGTTGCCAATCATGATACCGATATTATTAACAATAAAATGGCGGCATACGCTTATATCTTAACTCACGAAGGCTATCCAACTATTTTTTACAGAGATTATGAAGAATGGCTGAACAAAGAGAGATTGAATAATTTAATCTGGATTCATAATAATAAAGCTACAGGAACCACTTCCATTTTATATACAGATAATGATGAATATATTGCAAGACGTAATGGCTATAACGGAAATCCGGGGCTTGTAGTTTATATCAATACTTCGTCAAGCTGGCAGGAAAGATGGATTGAGACCAATTGGGCCAGCCAGCAGATCAAAGATTTTACAGGAAGTTCAGGCTGGTATCCTACAACTCAGGGAGATAAATGGGTGAAGATTCAATGTGCTCCGAATAGCTATTCAGTTTGGTCACTGAATCAATAAGTCTAAAAGCGATTAATTTAAATACTAGTCATTCTTTAAGAACCTTAATCATGTATTTTACGATCAAATTGATTAGGTTTTTATGGAATGACTTTTTATATGCTGCTGCTCTGGCAGGAAAGAGAAATGTTTTCCTGAGGAGAAAAAATCCTGATAAGATGCGGACTATACCTGGATAAATTTTTTCTTCTGATGTTGATCCGGCAGATAACATTTCTGGTTGGCCAGTTTCATTCTGTTTCTGGAAATTATATTATAAACTTTATCACTTAGAAATGCAGGCAATAGCTTTCCAATAGCTGAAAGCTTGTAAATTCCACCTAACAGGTCCGCAATTTTAAGTACTGCTCTTGATTTAATCAGATAATATTGTTCCGGCTTCCAAAGATACATGGTATTGAAATCCTTTGTTTCCAATCCTCTTTCAGATAAAAACTGCTGTCCGAAATCAGATTGTAGTGAAGCAAACATAAATTGGTCCTTTTTATCTCTCTCCAAAATCCATTGTACCCAGAAATTACAGACACCACAGTCTCCGTCAAAAAATACAATATATTTATTTTTCCAGTCTTTCATGATTTCTATTTATTAAACATGATACTTCTTTCGGTATCCTCTTTTACTTTTTTAAAATATTGAGAAAGTGCTGTACGCTGTTCATCCGTCAGTTTTGCATTCTGATGTCCCAAATAATAAGACTCAAGAGGCATTTCCTTTTTTTCTATCATTTCTAAACATTCTTCAATCTTATGAAGCTGTCTTTTAGATTCGTACACTGCAAAGGTAGAAAAATTAAGATGTTTTCTGCCTTCATTTATATGATTTTTTACCACCCATGAGGCTGGTGAAATATTAGAATACCATGGATATTTGGTTTCATTGGAATGACAGTCATAACAAGACGTACGTATAATTTTGGCAATAGGGTCCGGGGTATTTTTAATTTTCAGGAAATCCATACCCGGTGTTGGAGCAGGATTGGTTTTGTCAATAGGAAAAAACTGGATCATAATAAATGCCACAAGAATGACAACTAATACTTTTTTCATAGATGTTCATGTTTCTTATTAGGTTAAAGGTAGTTAAATTATTTTTTATGCTAAGTTGAGGTTGAAATATTTTTATGGGAAGCTGGAGAAGAGAAATAATAGCATGGATTTTAGATAAGCTATACCTTTTCCATAATTTATATAAAGGAGGTGAAGTCCTTTTGATAGACATAAAACTTCTTAGTATCGGTATTCTTCTGCCTTTCTTGTCCAAAAAGTATTACGTTGATCTATTCTAAATTGAGTGGGGTGCTGATGTTTTTTATCCACATTCATATGAATTTTCACTAACTTAATACCACAATTATGTCTTTAGTTTGCATGCTGTCGGAAATGTTTCTTTATAGTTTTTAACTATCATTGAAATAATTATTAATAGATTGTATTTATTAAATAAGCGTTGTAAGTTTGTCATGTTCTTACAACAAAATGTTACTTAAACTGTATTAATCAACATAAAAAATAAATAAACGACAATGGAAAAAGATTCGAATGACATCAGTAAATGCCCGTTTCATAATGGGACTATGAAAAAGAATGTAGCAGGTGGAGGAACCCAAAACCTGGAATGGTGGCCTGATCAGCTTAGAGTAGATATGCTGCGCCAGCATTCATCACTGTCTAATCCTATGGATAAAGACTTTGATTATGCTGAAGCATTTAAAAACCTTGACCTTGAAGCCGTAAAAAGAGATCTTCATGCATTGATGACAGATTCTCAGGATTGGTGGCCGGCCGATTTCGGGCACTATGGACCTTTGTTTATCCGTATGGCTTGGCACAGTGCCGGAACATACCGTGTAGGAGATGGTAGAGGTGGAGCAGGAGCGGGACAACAACGTTTTGCGCCTTTGAACAGCTGGCCTGATAATGTTAGTTTAGATAAAGCAAGAAGGCTGTTATGGCCAATCAAACAAAAATATGGAAGAAATATTTCCTGGGCAGACCTTTTAATTCTTACCGGTAATATAGCGCTGGAATCTATGGGATTCAAAACATTTGGATTTGCTGGTGGCCGTGAAGATGTCTGGGAACCGGATATGGATGTATATTGGGGGTCAGAAAAAACATGGCTAGGCGGAGATGTGCGTTATGCCCATGGTTCGGAAGGAGTCGTGGAGGGACATGCAGCCGTTCTTCCTACCGATGATGATGCAGATGGTGATATCCATTCCAGGAATCTTGAAAAACCTTTGGCAGCCGTACAAATGGGATTAATCTATGTAAACCCTGAAGGTCCGGACGGAAATCCTGATCCTATTGCTGCCGCTAAAGATATCCGCGATACTTTTGGACGTATGGCAATGAATGATGAAGAAACGGTTGCCTTGATTGCCGGAGGTCATACCTTTGGGAAAACTCACGGGGCTGGTCCTGCAGATCATGTAGGCAAAGAACCTGAAGGAGCCGGAATAGAATTACAGGGATTAGGATGGGAGAGCAGCTACAAATCAGGAAGCGGAAAAGATGCTATCTCCAGTGGTCTTGAAGTAACCTGGACAGAAACTCCGACTGAATGGAGCAATTATTTCTTTAAAAACCTGTTTGAAAATGAATGGGAATTGACGAAAAGCCCTGCCGGAGCTCATCAATGGGTAGCGAAGGATGGTGCTGAAATTATTCCTGATGCATTTGATTCCACTAAAAAGCATAGACCAACAATGCTTACGACAGACCTTTCATTGAGACTGGATCCTATTTACGAAAAAATTTCAAGACATTTTTATGAAAACCCTGATGCCTTTGCCGATGCCTTTTCAAGAGCTTGGTTTAAACTTACCCACAGGGATATGGGACCTCGTGCCCGTTATTTGGGACCGGATGTTCCTCAGGAAGAATTAATCTGGCAGGATCCTATTCCGGCAGTGAATCATGAACTGGCAGACGCTTCAGATATTGAAAATCTTAAAACTAAAATTTTAGATTCCGGATTGACTATTTCCGAACTGGTATCTACAGCCTGGGCCTCCGCATCTACTTTCAGAGGAAGTGATAAACGAGGTGGTGCCAACGGAGCAAGAATAAGACTGGAACCTCAGAAACATTGGGAAGTCAATAATCCAACACAATTACAGAAAGTATTAGGAACTTTGGAAGGAATTCAGAATGAATTCAATTCTCAGAACGGAGATAAGAAAATATCATTAGCAGATATCATTGTTCTGGCAGGAACAGCCGCTGTAGAAAAAGCCGCGAGAAATGCAGGACATGATGTTAAAGTAGCATTTGCACCCGGTAGAATGGATGCTTCTCAGGAACAAACGGATGTAGAATCTATGGGATACCTGGAGCCTGTTGCTGACGGATTCCGTAATTACCTGAAAAGAAAATTCTCAGTTTCTACAGAGTCTTTATTAATAGACAAAGCACAGTTGTTAACGCTTACCGCTCCTGAACTTACTGCTTTAATAGGAGGAATGCGCGCCTTAGATACGAATTTTGACGGTTCAAAACATGGGGTATTTACCACCCGTCCCGGAGTTCTTATCAATGATTTCTTTGTAAATCTTTTAGATATGGGAACACAATGGAAAGCCATGTCAGAAGATAAAGAATTATATATAGGAACCGACCGCTCAACAGGTCAGCCAAAATGGACGGCTACCCGTGCCGATCTTGTATTCGGATCCAATTCTGAATTGAGAGCTGTAGCTGAAGTGTATGCAAGTGCTGATGCGCAAGGTAAATTTATCAATGATTTTGTAGCTGCATGGACGAAAGTGATGAATCTGGATCGGTTTGATTTGGATTAACAGATCATCTATCATATGATAAAGACAGCATCACTGCTGTCTTTTTTGTTTTTTAAATATATTTGGAGACTGTTAGTATCATAAAAAAGATACTATTAAGAAATAAAATATACTGATGGAAAAAAAAGAATTTATAAACAGACTTGTTTCAATTACTTTAAAAAATAAAACATCCTTTCAGGGAATACTATATTGTTGTCGATTACGTGACAGATGGTTTTGATCCCTTTGTTGCCAATGTTGAAAAATGCATAAAAAACAAAAACCATCCTTAAAAAAAGATGGTTTGTAGACCCACAGGGATTCGAACCCCGACTGACGGTACCAAAAACCGGAGTGCTACCGTTACACTATAGGTCTGTTTATTTTGGTGATGCAAATTTATAGTTTTTTTTTAAATGTACAAATACCTTATCAAAAAATCTCTAGTTTTTACACTAAAAAATGATAGAGATTTATTTTTTCGGAATGATTTTATATTGAATCCTTGGAAAATACCCAAAAAGTACTGCTGATAAAAATAGCTTTATAGAAAAATAGAATATTACAGGAATCAAATTTATGATTCGTATAAAAAACAAAAACCATCCTTAGAGAAGAATGGTTTGTAGACCCACAGGGATTCGAACCCCGACTGACGGTACCAAAAACCGGAGTGCTACCGTTACACTATAGGTCTGTTTTGATGCTGCGAAATTATAGAATTTATTTTAAATATAAAAATGAAATAAGGAGATAATATAAGACTTTCACCTGTCTTATGGGTTTACTGGCTGATATCCAAATGATTATTTTTGCGAAGAATTTTCGAAATAAGGGATGTTTTTAATACTAAATAATAAAATCTTATCTTTGCAAAAAATTGGGCTCTAAAAGTTAGAGTAACCCATTAATAACTTGTCCCGAGCATAGCAAGGGATTATTAAACATTTTTTATGTCAAATATTGTCGCAATCGTTGGGCGTCCCAACGTAGGAAAATCCACGCTTTTTAACCGTTTACTAGAGAGAAGAGAAGCTATTGTAGATTCTACAGCCGGTGTAACCAGAGACCGTCATTACGGAAAATCTGACTGGAATGGAGTAGACTTCACTGTAATTGATACCGGAGGGTATGATGTAGGTACAGATGATATCTTTGAAGAGGAGATCCGTAAGCAGGTACAGCTTGCAATAGATGAAGCCACTTCCATTATCTTTATGATGAACGTGGAAGAAGGGCTTACTGATACAGACTATGAGATTTTCCGTTTACTGAGAAGATCCAATAAACCTATTTATATTGTCATTAATAAAGTAGATTCTTCTAAGGAAGAACTTCCTGCGACAGAATTCTATCAGTTAGGAATTGATAAATATTATACTCTTTCTTCTGCTACAGGTTCAGGAACAGGAGAACTGTTAGATGATATCGTTAAAGATTTCCCTACCACAGAATATAAAGATCCGTTTGAAGGGCTGCCTAAAATCACTATCGCAGGTCGTCCAAACGTAGGAAAGTCTACAATGACTAATGCTTTACTTGATGTAGAAAGAAATATTGTAACTGATATTGCAGGAACAACAAGAGATAGTATCCAGACCTTATATAATAAGTTCGGACATGAGTTTGTATTGGTAGATACTGCCGGCATGAGAAGAAAATCTAAGGTAAACGAAGATTTGGAATTCTATTCCGTAATGAGATCTATCCGTTCTATTGAATTTTCTGATGTAGTAATCATTATGGTAGATGCTACACAGGGATGGGAATCTCAGGATATGAACATCTTCGGACTGGCTCAGAAAAACAGAAAAGGAATTGTGATTCTGGTAAACAAATGGGACTTGGTAGAGGATAAGCAAACCAATACAATGCGTGATTTCGAAAAAGCTATTAAAGATAGAATAGGACAGTTCCAGGATATTCCAATTTTATTCGTTTCTGCTTTAACGAAGCAAAGAATCTTAAAGGCGGTAGAAGTAGCAATGGAGGTTTATAATGACCGTAAGAAAAAGATCAAAACTTCAAAACTGAACGAGGTAATGCTTCCTATTTTTGAGCAGACGCCTCCACCAGCCAATAAAGGAAAATATATTAAAATTAAATACTGTGTTCAGCTTCCTACGCCATCACCACAGTTTGTATTCTTCTGTAACCTTCCACAATATGTGAAAGAACCATATAAAAGATTTGCTGAAAACCAATTGAGAAAAGAATTCGGGTTTACCGGAGTTCCTATTGAAGTGTATTTCAGACAAAAATAAAATGACTTTTAAATAAAAATCTGGTAAGGAAATATTCTTACCAGATTTTTTATAACTATATGTATTCATTTCGACGCTCCCTGCAGATTCGTTTTTTAATTGTAATTTTGCGGAATTCAATGTCGATTAACTGTAATTTATAAACTTAAGATATTCATGCTTAGTATTTTATCACAAAATTTTTCTCTTGTAAATGAATGGATTAATGAACTTCGAAACGTGGAAGTTCAGCATGACCGGATGAGATTCCGAAGAAATATGGAAAGAATCGGAGAGATTGCAGCTTTTGAAATCAGCAAAGGGCTGGAATACAGAGAAGTTGTTATCCAGACTCCTTTAGATACAATAAAAAGCAGAGAAATTGCGGTACAGCCGGTAATTACCACTATTCTGAGAGCAGGAGTTCCATTGTTTGAAGGAATTCTGAGTTATTTAGACAGGGCAGACTGTGGTTTTGTAGCAGCTTACAGAAAACACGATGCTAACGATTATTTCTCTATTAAGCAGGATTATCTCACTTGCCCGAGTATTGAAGGAAGGCCTTTGATCGTAGCAGACCCCATGTTAGCAACAGGTGCCTCTTTAATTGAGGCCATCAAAGATCTACTGACCAACGGAAATCCTACCCAGCTTCATATTGTAGCAGCAATTGCATCAAGACAAGGAGTAGAAACCGTTCAGAATGCTTACCCTGACGCTCAGATCTGGGTGGGAGCCATTGACGAAAACTTAACTTCAAAAGGGTATATTACCCCAGGGCTCGGAGATGCCGGAGATTTAAGCTACGGAGAAAAACTTCAAAGATAACTTAAGAAAGATTCCAGAAATCTTTTATATTATTCAATAACAAGGTTGGTCGTACTTTATCCATCGGGTGTTTTGTATCCGGAAGTACGGCCAGTTTTGCATTCGGAAGACTTCTGTAAACATGGGCACTCTCTTCAATGGTTACCATATTGTCTCTGTCTCCTATCATAATCTGGACAGGAATATTAATCCCGGCAAAATTATCTTTTAATGGTGGATTTTTTCCTAAGTTAATCATTAAATCAGCAATTGCAGGAAGTAATTTTTGCCATCCAGGACCATGTTGAGCTTCTAAAAGCTGGGCGTACTGCGGGACTTTAGTAAGAATAACTTCAGGATCCAGCATTTTACTTTCTTTTAAAGCCTGTTCTTCAGTCCAGTCAAATTTTGTACCCAGCGTGATGATGGAGTTTACATTTTCAGGTGTTTCCATAGCATAACAAAGCGCAATATAACCTCCCATGCTGTGTCCGAAAAGATATACATCTGCCAGACTATTGCTATTGCAATATTCTTTTAATTCCTGGGTATATTTTTCAATACTGATACCTTCTGTTGAAAGCGCAGTACTTCCGTGTCCCGAAAATAAAGGAGTATGAACAGTAAAATACCGTGATAACTGCTCTAAGTAAGGGTGAAAAAGATCACTGTGGCCTAAAGCGCCGTGCAGTAAAATAAGATGAGGCATGATGTTGTAGTTTTCCGGAAAATTAAGAAAAAGAATTTGAGGACGAAAGAAGTTTGAAAGATTTTAGAATTTCACCTTAAAGCTTTTAATCTGTGAACTTGTGGCTATTAAACATCTACCGCCATCACCAGCACACTTACCTTATTATCACCAGCCTTTAAAATTTCCCATGCAATGGATGAAACGGTGTTTCCTGTTGTAAAAACATCATCAATAAGTAAAATGTGTTTTCCCGTTACTGGTTGAGTGAGTGAAAATGTATTGACAGATTCCAAGCGGTGTTTCTTATCCTTCAGTGCCTGGGCTTTTGAATAATGATTTCTTTTAATCAGGTTATGCTCAAATGGTATGTTGTAAAACTCAGATAATGTTTCTGTGAATAGATGCAGCTGATTGTAACCTCTTTCCCGTAATTTTCTGGGATGTAAAGGTACGCTCACCAGCAGATCATGCTTTATCTCTTTAAAATCCAGACGTTCTATCGCCCATTCTGCCAGAATTTTTCCTGTTTTTTCCCGGCTTCTGTATTTGAGTTCATGGATAATTTTTCTGCTTAACCCTTCTTCCTCAAACTGTATCAAAGCATAAGTGTTCTCAACAGGGAAGAGTAACCTGCATTTTTCTTTGACAGGATTATTTCCCAAATAATCATTATGGGTGAAATGAATTTGGCTGAAACATAAGTCGCAGACCAAAAGATCAGGTTCTATAATCCTGCTGCAGTGGATGCATCGGTTAGGGAAAAATAAATCAAGCATCATTGGTGTGTTTTTAGCTAAGTTAGGAAATTGTTTGTTGTTAGTAAATAAATAGCTGTTTTTAAACTATTCACCCTCTTAAACTTTCATAATCCAGACTCTCACATCCTCCAACTCTCTGACCCTAAAACTCTTTCCTGATCTTCTCAATAGCATTTTTCATACTGAGATTAAAGTGCTCTTTTTCCAGCCGGACGGGAGGAGTCTGTCTTACTTCACAATCCGGAATACTGCAGGACTCACAGGTAACCCCAACGTTAATGGTTTTTAAAGACGGAGATTTTATAAAGCTTATTTTTTTTATGGTCTGGGGATTCAGTAAAATACCGAGGCAGTAACTTCTGTTGCTGCCATCAGAAAATGGATTTTTTTGAGATGTTGAGATAACCAGATAACTTATTCCCTGGTCTTTATAATGGGAGATTTGAGCATCTGTCAACGTTTCATTTTCCTTTAAATGGTGCAGGTTTTTCACAGCGATCCATCTTCTGCAGTAATGCTCATTCATAGCATTGGCATGGGGCGCTTGCTGGTGATTGAGATGCAGCTCTTTTAAAATCTGTATTTTATCGGAATCTTTCTTCTTTACCAGACATAAATAAAACAAATCCTTTATCCCCATTTCAGCAGAAAGGATATTGGTTAACCTGTAATAGAAAGTTTCCGGTGAATTGGTAAAGCCGTTGATAAGATTTTCAAAACTTTTATATTCCCAGTTATTTTGTTTAAAAAAATCTGAGGTTTTTTCAATGGCAGGTTCTTTTGGTATTAATAAGGCTCCTGCAAAATAAGAGGCATAAAAATTATTAAGAATTTCTTCAAAACTTCCGAAATCAAGCCATGAATAAGTAGTGGGACGAACCCTTAAGTCCAGTACATTGAACCCTATTTCTTTGGCAAGAATAAACGTCTTCTGATCCTTTTCAAGTTTTTTGTTGAGCAGCAATAATTTTTTCTCAGGTACAAATAAAGACCGGAGATTATCCAGGGTTCCATATTTTTCAAAATCTTCAGACTGAATATGATAACTGAATTTTTCCACAAGGATATTTTCTAAGGCTTCAGATTTTAGGTTTTTATCAATATACAATTGATTTTCTTGAGTAAATAAGCTGACTTTTTCTTCTATTTCCGGAAAATAATTATCATACAGTTCCTGAAAAGACCGCAATACCGCAAAATAAAATCTCTCTTTCCCAAGGTTATAGTTTTGGGAAATTTCAATCAGGGCATTAATAAAAGCTGTTACTTTTTTGGGTGCATCACTGATAATACTGATAAGGTTGTTTTTATTGATCCCAAATAAATCTAGGGGAATTTCTTTGAAAAAATCGGATTGCAGTATTTCATTGAATGGCGCTAAGCTTTTATCCAGTTTTGTGGATACAAGATCATCAAAAGTACAGTGTAAAGCATCAGAAAGCTGGATGATTTTATCGTGTTTCGGATATTTCTTTCCATTTTCAATTTCGTTGAGGTAAGATTTTGATAATCCGGTTTTTACAGCAAGTTCCTGTAGAGACCAATTTTTCTTTTGTCTCTGCTGCTTCAGCTTTAGCCCGAAAACTGTTTTGATAAAGTCACTTTCTGGATTCATTACCCAAATATAAAAAATTGAATGCGATTATTCGCATAATAGTTTTTAAAATAAATTAGCGAACGTTCGCTGATTGTGAAAATTTTTATTTATGTTTGTAATATCAAATCACAAAATCAACAAGTTATGGAAACGCAGGCTAAATTAAAAATAAAGGCTCAGAAACAGTTTGAAGAAATTTTAACTCCGGATTTGCTGGAATTTCTGACAGCACTTCATCAGAATTTCAACGATAAAAGGCTGGAGCTTTTAAAAGAGAGAAAAAAAACTCAGCAGGAATTCGATAAAGGTGCTCTTCCGCAATTTTTGAAAGAGACAGAAGAAATCAGAAACGGAAACTGGACCTGCGGATCATTACCGGAGGATTTACTGGACAGAAGAGTGGAGATTACAGGCCCGGTTGACCGAAAAATGATCATCAATGCATTGAATTCCGGAGCTTCAACATTTATGGCTGATTTTGAAGACAGTACCTCGCCGACATGGGAAAATTGTATGGAAGGGCAAAAAAACCTTTCTGATACCGTCAGCAGAAAAATTGATTTTACCAACGAAAATGGAAAGGCGTATAAGCTTAATGAGAAAACCGCTGTTTTATTGGTTCGTCCCCGTGGCTTACATCTGCCTGAAAAACATATGGAGATCAATGGAGAAGAAGCATCTGGCTCACTGACTGATTTTGGAATTTATTTTTTCAGAAATGTAAAAAAACTGTTGGAAAAAGGAAGTGGTCCTTACTTCTATCTTCCAAAACTGGAACATTATAAAGAAGCCCGCTGGTGGAATGATGTTTTTGTATTTGCTCAGAATTACCTGGAAATTCCCCAGGGTACAATTAAAGCAACTGTTCTGATTGAAACCATTACGGCTTCCTTCCAGATTGATGAAATCTTATATGAATTAAAAGAGCACAGCGCAGGGCTGAACTGCGGAAGATGGGATTATATTTTTTCCTATATCAAGAAACTAAGAAACCTTCCTGAGTTTATTGTTCCGGATAGAGATCAGGTAACAATGACTTCTCCTTTTATGAGTGCCTACTCAAAAAGAGTGATTGAAATATGCCACAAAAGAAATGTTCATGCTATTGGAGGAATGGCAGCTCAGATTCCGGTAAAGGATGATGAAGAAGCCAATAGAATTGCTTTTGAAAAGGTAAGAAGCGATAAAGAACGTGAAGTAAAGAACGGACACGATGGAACCTGGGTAGCACATCCAGCACTGGTGACAGTGGCAAAAGAAATTTTTGATCAGCATATGCCTGAAAAGAATCAGATCGATAAAAAATTCGAATACCATATCAAAGAGACAGACCTGCTGGAAATTCCTAAAGGAGAAATAACGGAAAAAGGGGTCAGAAAAAATATCAATGTAGGAATCCTTTATTTGGAAAGCTGGCTGATGGGAACCGGTGCCGCGGCCATATACAATCTTATGGAAGATGCGGCCACCGCGGAAATCTCCAGAACCCAGATCTGGCAATGGCTGAAAAATGAAGCTGTTTTAAGTGGCGACAGAACGCTTACCCGAAGTATGGTATTGCAATGGGAAGCTGAAGAAATGGAGAATATTGAAAGCTATGTAGGAGAAAACCGTTTCAAAACCGGAAAATTTAACCTAGCCAAAGAACTTTTCAATGAATTGATCTTCTCAGAAAATTTTGAAGAATTTTTAACCCTGAAAGCGTATCCTTTTATTTAGTTTGAAGGTGAGAGAGTTTGAAAGTTGTAGTGATAAGTTTAAATGAATGTAATTTACCAACTATCAACTATCAACTATCAACTATCAACTGACAACCATACTCAATACTCTCACTCCTACTGCCAGACTACTAATCCCTAACCTCTAAATTAACAAAATCCAAAATATTATGAAATCTAAACAAGAACAAATCCAGGCTATAGAGCAAGATTGGCTGACAAATCCACGCTGGAACGGCGTTAAAAGACCTTATACAGCTGAAGAAGTTTTAAAACTCAGAGGCTCTTATAAAATTGATTACACCATTGCGACAGAAATGTCTAAAAAATTCTGGGATAAATTAAATAGCCAGGATTATGTAGCCGGCCTTGGTGCGCTTACAGGTAACCAGGCGGTTCAGGAAGTGGATGCCGGGCTGGAAGCGATTTACCTTTCTGGCTGGCAGGTAGCGGCAGATGCTAACTTATCGGGAGAGATGTATCCGGATCAGTCTTTGTACCCTGCCAATTCAGTGCCTGCTGTAGTGAAGAAAATTAATAATGCTTTATTAAGAGCAGATCAGGTGCAGTCTGTAAGCGGAAACGGAGATAAAGAATATCTTGTTCCTATCATTGCGGATGCTGAAGCAGGTTTTGGAGGAAACCTAAATGCTTTTGAACTGATGAAACAGATGATTGAAGCAGGAGCTGCCGGGGTTCATTTTGAAGACCAGCTTTCTTCAGCTAAAAAATGCGGACACTTAGGAGGAAAAGTATTGGTTCCTACACAAGAAGCTGTTAATAAACTGATTGCTGCACGTCTTGCGGCAGATGTCTTAGGAGTTCCAAGCCTTATCATTGCAAGAACAGATGCTGATGCAGCTGATTTATTAACATCAGATATTGACGACAGAGATAAAAAATTCGTCACAGGAGCAAGAACTTCCGAAGGATTTTATGTGGTGAAAAATGGAGTAGAACAAGGGATAGACAGAGGATTATCCTATGCTCCTTATGCAGATTTAATCTGGATGGAAACTTCAAATCCAGATTTGGAACAGGCAAGAAGATTTGCCGAAGGAATTCACGCAAAATTCCCTGGAAAGATGCTGGCTTACAACTGTTCGCCTTCATTCAACTGGGCAGCCAAGCTAAGCGTGGAGGAGATGTCTACTTTCCGTGAAGAATTGGCAAAACTGGGCTATAAATTCCAGTTTATCACATTGGCAGGATTCCATGCCCTGAACACAGCAATGTTTGAATTGGCCTTAGCCTATAAAGAAAGAGGGATGGCCGGGTATTCAGAACTTCAGGAGCGTGAGTTTGCACTGCAGCAAAAAGGATTCAGAGCAGTGAAACACCAGTCTTTTGTAGGAACAGGCTATTTTGATGAAGTACAGAATGTTGTTACAAACGGTTCTTCAGCTACCGTAGCCATGAAAGATTCTACAGAAACGGCTCAGTTTCATTAGTCATTTTTTCCATATTTTTTGATACTAAACCTTCTCTTTTCGGGGAAGGTTTTTTTTGGTGGTAGAATTGTCACAAAATTTAAAAAAAACTACCCATTAAAAGTTATTTTGGTTACTTAAACTGCCTTTATTTTACATGAAATTGTTTGAATTATTAAAAAATATGGATGTTAAATGATTTTAGTTCAATAGATTATAGGTTATTAAGCTTAAAAATTAAATTTTTATAGGTCGATATAAATTAATATGTAAATTAGTATGCAATATTCATGACTGTATCTTTTTGATATTTAATAAGATATGTTTTTTTAATCAATAAAAGAATTATTAAAATTAAAATAAGTATTAAAGTATATAATCATGAATAACGAAAACTTTGACACCGTTAAATTCCTTTACAAAAATTTTACGTATCCCTTTCCTGTATTAAAAAATCCCCAGGCAGATTATCTGCAGGAAATTACTGATGAACAATGGATTGATGGAGAATATTTTTGGATTTATAAAAATAATCCTGAATTACGTAAAAAGTATAAAAAGACTAAAACAGCTCATATTACAGCCTGTTTTTTTCCCATAGCATCCCTTGAGCGTCTTAAACCTATGGGTAAGCTGATGCTTTGGGCATTTTATAATGATGATCTCTATGAACAAATTGAGGCTGAATATCTTGGAGATGTGCGAACTCAATCAACTGCTATATTGAATGGTGAAATGGAAGTTTCTGCTTCAACTATACCTTTGGGCGGGATGTTAGCTTCATTGCGACAGGAACTGTTGCAGTTCGTTCCGGAAACATCTGTTTTCCGGCTTAGTCAAATGGTTGACAGGTATTTTTCAGGATTGGAAGCAGAATTAAAATATAAAAAGAACGAACAGTTTCCAACAATATCCGAATGTATTGCTCTGAGAGAAAAATCAGTTTGTTTATATCCTTTTATGCAGCTTATAGAAGTGGAAGCTGGGATTGTATTGCCTCCGGAGGTTCATGAGCATCCTGTTATCCAGCGTCTTCAGGCATTGATATGTCAAATGACAGTTTATTTTAATGAAATACAATCACTCCGGAAGGATGAAGCTACCGGATGTATTTATTATAATATGGTAAAAGTTATCCAGAATGAATACAAAATGACATTAGAAGAAGCCTGTCTTGAAAGTCTGCGTCTCCATAATGAGGGTCTTGAAGAATTTATAAGTTTACAAAACTCTCTTCCGGATTTTGGAATGTGGAATGATGCAGTTGTCAATTGGGTGCACTCTATGAGTCTGTTTCTGAGTGGCTGGAAAACTATTTCTGCCAATCTTGACCGTTATAATGGAACTGCTTTTCCCAGTGCTTTAGAACTTCAGAAAAAATTAAGCGAAATATAATCATTGTTTAAATTAAAGAAGAATTTCTTTAGTTAAGAATGTTTTTACCTATTTAAATTTGATAACAGATAATTAAAAAATTGGATTATATTTGAAGTCGGAAAAAACAATTTTTTAAACAAAATGAATTTAATTAAAGCCCTTTTTATTACAGCAGGATTAGTACTTAGCGCAAATACTGTACATGCTCAGCAAAAAATAGGTAGCGTAAACACGGATGAAGTTTTTTCAAGCTTACCGGAGGTGAAAACAATAAGTGCAACGATTGATAACCTGACGAAAACCAAACAAGCTGAGGTTGAAAAGTTAATCGGTGACTATCAAGCTAAGCTGAAAGCAGCTCAAGATAAAGAAAAAACATTGACTGAAGCTAATAAAGAATCAGTGACTAAAGAACTGATGGCAGCACAGACGGAATTAGATGCTCTAGGCAAAAAAGTAGAAACAGCAAGAACGCAAGCCGGTAAGGAAATTTCAGCAAAACAAAATGAATTGTTGGTTCCATTACAGCAGAAAGTGCGGGGAGCTATTGCAGCAGTGGCAAAAGAAAAAAGCCTGAACATGGTGTTTGATACAGCTTCACAAGGGAATAATAACCTTATCTACACAGATGGAAGCGAAGATATTACGGACAGTGTAAAAGCTAAATTAGGAGGTTCAGCAACAACCTCTAAGCCTGCAGCAAAATCTAAATAATCACCTCAATAGATTAAATACTCTAAAACAGAACCGGTCAATATCCGGTTCTGTTTTTTTATTGCCATTTTATAACAGAAGGAGCGGCTCTATTTTATTTTTTATTATAATTTTGAGTAAATTTCAGAAATGGGTTTAGTATATCAGAAAAAAATAAAAGTAACGGAAGAGCATATTGATCAGAACAATCATGTTAATAATGTTCAGTATGTACATTGGGTGGAAGAAATAGCTGCTGAACACTGGGATCTTTTAAAACATAAAACAGAATATGAAAATGATGTTTGGATGCTTCTGGATCACCATATTCAGTATAAAAAGCAGGCCTATCTGAATGATATGATCACCGTAAAAACCTATCCTCTGTCTCCTGAAGGAGCTAAGCAGCCAAGAAAAGTTGAGTTTTACTGTAATGACAAGCTTTTGGTGGATTCAAGCACACTTTGGGTTTTATTTGATCCTGAAACAAAAAAAATTAAAAGACTGGAAACTAACTGGCTGGAAAAATTTTAAATAATAACATACAGTAAACGACTCCAGATAAAACAAAAAATACTATATAATCATTCTGAAAACCAGTTAGCATGGCAACAAATATTTCAACAATAGTGATTAATGCACCAAAACAGAAAGTTTGGGATACTTTAACACAACCTGAATTCGTAAAACAATGGCAATACGGAAGCAATCTGCTTACAGACTGGATCGTAGGAAGTGCTATAGAGTTTATAGCAGAATGGGAAGGGAATGTATTTAAACAGTGGGGAACCGTTTTGACATTTATTCCGACGGACAGTTTAAGTTATAACCTGTTTGCCCCCAGACCGGGCCTTGAAGATAAGCCTGAGAATTATTTTATCATGAAATACATTCTGACGGATCTTGGCGGAAAAACAAAACTTGAAATTATACAGGAGGATAACAGACCCGATGCTGTACAGGAAGAGCCACAAGGTAAAGAAAATCCGGTTCTTCAGGGATTAAAAAATATTGCGGAAACAAGTTGATATGAAAAGGAAATTAAGAAAAATACATATCAACAATATGGAGTATTTGTATTCTGTTACAGATACATATCATGCAGGTACGGAAACCAATACTTTAACGGTGAGAATATTTTTAAGCGGACAGAAAAAGACCCCTTTAATCATTGAATTTCTGACTTCTGATGATTATTTTATGGGACAGCCCTTACAATCAGGAATTATACTAATCAATAAAATAACTTCCTCTGAAGATGAGGTTAACTTTAATGAGCCCGGGTATATACGACAACTTATCCTGCAGGGACAAAAAAAAGGCTGGACAGGAACTAATGCAATGGAAAAACAAAACGGACTGGATTATTTGGCAGAATTAGGGTATGAAACGGATCAATTAATTTCATGAAATTATGTAATGTAATAAAGCTGTCAATTGTCTATAATAAAGAAATATCGACAGATTAACATATAATGAAACAATCCATTTTAGCAGCGCTCTTTTTAAATTTTTCTTTTTTGGGGTACAGCCAAACAGCAGAACAGTCAAAAGCAATCGACAGCTATATAAAAAAAGTTATCCAAATCAATGAAATTCCCGGAATGGCTGTTGGAATTGTAAAGAACAATACAATAACCTTTCAGCAGTATTATGGCAGGGAAAATTTGGAAACCAGTAAAAAGGTGAATTCCAATTCTATGTTCAGGATCTATTCTACTACGAAACTGATATCAAATGTGGCTCTTTTTAAGCTTATTGAAGAGGGAAGATTATCCCTGGAAGATAGAGTGTCAAAATATGTGGCCAACTTGCCCAATGAGTGGCAAAACGTACAGGTAAAAAACCTGTTGACCCATTCTTCCGGCCTTCCCAATTGGGTTGATTTTAGTGATATTTCAGTAAATGCAACAAATGCTGAAGTTATTGCCCGGTTATCAAAGGAAAAAATGGAATTTGAAACCGGAAATGAATATAGATACAACCAGACAAACTATCTTCTGATTACCATGATTATTGAGAAAATAACAGGGAAGACCTATGAAGATTATGTCCTTGAGAATCAATTTCAGGATGCTGAAAACCAATTGGTATTTTCATCCAATCCTGTTGAGAAAATTCCTAACAGAATTGTAAAGTATAATTATAATACAACAACAAAACAATACGAAAAGGTTACTGCTATTGACGGTGTGAGAGCACATTCTTCAAATGGGTTGGCGATTACACTCCCTGCTTTTTTACAATGGGGTATTCATCTTAGCAAAAATGATTTTCTGAAACCGGAGACAAAAAAAATGATGTGGCAGCCCTTTCACTATAAAAATAATGGATTTGATTTTGCGTATGGTTGGGAGATTACAGATAACAATAATACAAAGTCATATGGCTTTTCGGGGGGAAACGTAAATGCTTATAGTATCTTTCCGGATAACGATATGGCTGTTGCCGTTATGTATAATGGAAATAAAGGGTTTCCAGTGATGTACCAAATGATCAATCATATTGCCGGAATTATGGATAAACGCCTTATGAATCCCTATACATTGGCAGAAGAAATGACAATAGCTGAACCTTTTGTACATCCGGATCTTAAAAAAGAAGTGTATGGATACAGAACAGAAAATGACAAAGTAATTTTTTCTTATCCATATCCTGAAAATCTAAGTACTGAGTTTATCAAGACTATTTCAGTAGCAGGCTCATTTAATGATTGGAATAGTGAGAATACATCTTATCAGCTGGTTCTTAAAAAGAATAATGTGTTCGAAGTTGCAGTACCCAAATCTCAGTTTGAAAAAGGAAAAACTTATGGTTTTAAATTCGTAATGAACAAAAACGGATGGCTGACTATTCCTTACAATGCCATCAATGTAGATGGATCCGGGGATAATAATCTAACCTTAAAAATTGATTAAAAGATGAGTTTAATAGCTGTAATAGAAACAGTCTTTTCTGTGTTTAGCTGTTTTGTCATATCTTTGCACTATGATACGTATAACAAAAATTTTTACCTTCGAAACAGCTCACGTACTGTACAACTACGATGGGAAGTGTAAAAATATGCACGGGCATTCCTATAAACTGTTTGTAACGGTAAAGGGAAGACCTATTAATGATATAGAAAACCCTAAGAATGGGATGGTGGTGGATTTTGGAGATATCAAAAGTATCGTAAAATCTGAAATTGTAGATGTTTGGGACCATTCTGTTCTGGTGAATGCATTATCTCCTCACAAAGAACTGGGAGATGATCTTGAACAGAAAGGACATAAAGTAATCTACTGCAGTTTCCAGCCGACCTGTGAAAATATGTTGTATGCTATTGCTGCAAAAGTGAAATCTAAACTTCCTGAAGGAATTTCTCTGGCTTATCTTAAACTTCATGAGACTGAAAATTCTTATGGAGAATGGTTTGCAGAAGATAATTAATAATTCATTTCCAATAAAGTTCAGACGGTGTTAAAAACAACAATTAATTTAGAACCTGGAAAAAAGGTATATTTTGCTTCAGATCAGCATTTTGGAGCTCCAACTCCTAAGGAGAGCAGGATACGTGAGGAGAAATTTATACGTTGGATGAATGAGATCAAAGAAGATGCTCAGGTTTTATTTTTAATGGGAGATCTTTTTGACTTCTGGCATGAGTGGAAACATGTTGTTCCCAAAGGATATGTGCGTGTTCTTGGTAAAATTGCTGAACTGAAAGACCGGGGAATCCATATTTATTTTTTTGTGGGAAACCATGATCTTTGGATGAAAGATTATCTGGAGGAGGAAATAGGATGTACCGTTTTTTATCAGAAGCAATATTTTGAAATGGGCGGAAAACAGTTTTTGTTAGCTCATGGAGATGGGCTGGGACCGGGAGACAAAGGATATAAGAGAATGAAAAAGTTATTCACAAATCCTGTGGCACAATGGTTTTTCAAGTGGTTGCATCCCGATATTGCCATGAAAATGGCCTTATATCTTTCCCAAAAAAATAAAATGATTTCCGGAGAAGAGGACAAAGCATTTTTAGGAGAAGACAAAGAATTTTTGATCATCTATTCCAAAGAAAAGCTGAAGACAGAGAAGATAGACTATTTCATTTATGGGCATCGTCATCTTCCTATGGTGCTGGATCTGGGACAGCGCTCACAATATATCAACCTTGGTGACTGGATCTCTTATTTTACATATGGAGTTTTTGAAAAAGATTTTGAGCTTAAGGTTTTTGATAAATAAACAAAAAAATTGCCTCTAAAAGAGACAATTTTCGAATGAACCTAAGCGCATTCTTGTTTTTAATCCATATTCCGAATAAGTGATTGCAAGAATTTTACCAAAGTTTAATTTTACAGTAAAAATTATTAAATAAAAAATATTCTTTCTTGAAATTCATTGTATTGAAGGGATGGAAGGGCTAAAAAAGATTTATAAATTGAAAAATATATTCGACATACAAACAGAACAGGATTTTGTGGAAGCATCATTGAAAACATTTCGTTATCAGTATGAAAATGTTGAGATATATAGAAAGTTCGTCAACTTTTTAAAAGTGAATCCTGATGAGGTAGACAGCGTATTGAACATCCCTTTTCTGCCTATAGAAATGTTCAAGAACCATCAGATTCTGGATAAGAATGCCTCTACAGATTTATATTTTCAGAGCTCAGGGACTACCCAGATGAATCTGTCGAAACATTTCATTGCCGATCAGAATTTATATGAAGAAAGTATTTATAAAAGTTTTGAGCAGTTTATAGGTAAGCCCGAAGATTTTATTTTTCTGGGGTTACTTCCAAGCTATCTGGAAAAACAAAATTCATCATTAATTTATATGGTGGATTACCTGATAAAAAAATCGGGAAAACCGGAAAACGGATATTTTCTTTATAACCATTCAGACCTTTTTGACCTTTTAAGCCAATTGAAAGATCAAAAAGTTATCCTTTTCGGAGTTTCTTTTGCCTTGCTGGATTTTTTGGATCATTGTCAGTCCAATACAGGTAATAAGTCTCTACGTTTTCTTGAAAATTTAGTCGTTATAGAAACCGGAGGAATGAAAGGGCGAAAAGAAGAAATGACAAAAGATGAACTTTTGCAAATTTTGCAGGAAGGCTTTAATACCCAAAAAATATACTCTGAATATTCGATGACGGAACTGCTTTCACAAGCATACTCTCTTGGAAATAATGAATATCAATGTCCAAACTGGATGAGGATTATGGTCAGGAATGCAGAAGACCCGTTGTCTTATGAAAAAGAAGGAAGAACAGGGGCTATTAACATCATAGACCTTGCCAATACCCATTCCTGTTCTTTCATTGCAACACAGGATTTGGGGAAAATAAACGGTGATAAATTCCAGGTACTGGGAAGAATAGACCACTCTGATATCAGAGGCTGTAGCTTACTGGTAAGTTGAAAGTTGAAAGCTATATAGATCCGCAATTCGAGGGGAGATTGAAGCCTTAAGATTATACATTTCTCAACAGCCTAAAGTTTCTAACCTCTAAGTCTCCTATCTCTAGTCTCTCTACTCTCTCAGTCTGTTCACGTCAATACATTATACATCATACTTTTAAAAACCATGATCAAAATAGAAGAACTTGTACATGCCTATATTCACTCTCACTGTGATTTTGAAAAAGAGCTTGTTCTGACTAATTATTTTCAGGCAGATTGGGAAGCAGATATTCTGATTGTTGATGCAGAAGGGTGTAGCCATGAAATTGAAATCAAACTTTCTAAAAGTGACTTTAAAAATGATTTCAAAAAATCATATATCAATAAAGAAACCGGTGAAAAGTTTCTGAAGCATGATAAAATTTCCTGTGGAGATTATATCTGCAATACTTTCAGTTTCCTGCTGCCTATGGGAATGGTAGATACCCATCTTATTCCCGAACACTGCGGAATTATTGAATTTTATCATAATGCAGATACATGGGAAACAGAATTTTATCCAATCCGGCCTCCTAAAAAGCTTCATGAAGATTCTTACTGGAGCTTGAATGATAAAGATCTTTTTATCAGGAAAATGGCACTCAATCTTCTTCAGCGTAAAATGGAAATCAAAGGAAAACATGAAGAACTTATTTTTAAAAACCCTTTTGATATTAAAAAGATAAAATAGAAAAACCTGCCAGCCGGCAGGTTTTTCTATTTTGTTATGAATTGAGAACCTCATTAATCTGCTATTTCTGCAGTATCTCTCTGAAGTAAGAATTTGTAGATTAATCCACCTACAATTCCTCCAAGGATAGGTGCTACCCAGAACAGCCAAAGCTGTGACATAGCGAGACCACCTGTGAAAACTGCCTGCGAAAGAGATCTTGCAGGGTTTACTGACGTATTGGTGATTGGAATAGAGATTAAATGGATCAGCGTAAGCGCAAGACCAATGGCAAGACCTGCAAATTTACCGTTTGCCCATTTATCCGTTGCTCCCATGATGATGATAAGGAAAAAGGCTGTTAATAAAAATTCAGCAAGGAATGCTGCGCCCATACTGAATGCCTTTCCGTTGTACACTGCCTCGCCATAGAAATTGGTGGCAAAATCACCCGGTTTTGAAAAATCTACCGCTCCGGCACCGTTAAGGATGGTATATAAACATCCGGCTGCTACAAGTGCTCCTAAACACTGTGCTACGATATAAGGGATCAGATCCTTGGCAGAAAATCTTCCTCCTGCTAAAAGTCCGAAAGAAACTGCAGGGTTGAAATGCCCTCCGGAAATATGACCTACCGCATAAGCCATTGTAAGAACAGTAAGACCAAAGGCTAAAGCCACCCCTAAAAGTCCTATACCAATATCGGGAACTCCGGCGGCAAAAACTGCGCTTCCACAACCACCGAAAACAAGCCAAAATGTGCCGAAAAATTCAGCAAAAAGTTTTTTTATCATATTGTTTATTTTTAAAATGTATCTCAAATGTAAAATTTATATCTTAAAGTAAAAAGTTAAAACTGAAAAAATATTTCAAAAATAAGAGAACAAAAATTATAAATTCAATAATTTGGTTTGAAGTTTGTTTGGGATTTATTTATATAGTACTATCATTGGAATGAATGATATAACATAAACATTTTATCTTTCATTCAGTAAATTTAAAAAGAGGAGTTAATGAAAAAGTTTCTTTGTGTGGTCTTTGTACCTTTTATTTATAATCTGCATTATGCGCAGGTGGCCAAAAGTGCAATGCGTGAATTTAAAGGGATCAAGGTTATGAATATCGAACCCACTGCTCTTTATAAGCCTCATATTGATGCTTCCAAAAGCTTTAAAATACAGCTGCTGAAAGATTCTAAAACAGTACAGAAATACGTTAATAACGGAAAGTTCCATAAAATAAAAAAATCCGGGAAAGGATATCATGTTCAGAAGCTTGATTACAGCAGACCCTGGATGGTATCTAAAGCAAAGGCGACATTAGAAAAAATGGGTACAAAGTTTAGCAAAGATACAAAGGGTGGAACATTCACCGTTTCCTCCATTACCCGGACACTTGAAGATCAAAACAGGTTAAGAAGAGTTAATTCTAATGCTTCACTGGGGATAAGTTCCCACAATTATGGAAATTCTTTTGATATCTCCTACATAAGATTCAATAATGTACTCAAATACAATCCAAAAATGGAACTGGCACTAGAGAAAGTTTTAAAGTATTATGCTAATGCTGGTAGAATTTATTACATCAAAGAGAAGCAACAGCGTTGTTATCATATTACAGTGAGAAATTATTAATTAAAATTCTTACTTGCATAGCATGTGTAGTTTGTATATTTTTATACAACTTAAAAACTATGATTATGACAACATTAAACAGCGAAGACTTCATGCTCTCTAAAGAGGAATGCAAAACAGCTATGGACCAGTGGAGTTTACTTCTTTCCAATTTTCCTGAGCTGAAGAAATTAATTCCCGCCAATTATATTTTCGAAATAAACAAAGGGCATCTGGATTGGATGAGAGGAAATAGTGAATATCCGGAATTCTGTGCTGGGGTAGGTGTTTACAATAAAAATCTGATCATTATTTTATATCCTATGGATGAAAACGGATTGAGAAGAAGTATGGAAGAATATCCATGCAGCCTTCTTTGCCCGCTGGCATATGATTTAAAACTGCAGGAAATACAGCAGTATACGGTTGTTAAAAATGCTCTTCTTTCTAAAGACCTTCAGAATATTGATAAGAATGCAGATATGTCTTTCCCGATTTCCAGTAAACCGGTCCTTGAGCAGGATAAGGCCATAGAAGCTATTGAAAGATGGAGAAATGAAGGAATGGATTGGTTTTATCAGGAATGTACAGCATACAAGGGAACGAGAATCTTTACTAAGTTTTATGTTCCTACAGAAGATTTATGCCTTTCAGATAAAAATTTAACCAGAATAGTATGCTCATTCGGATTAAGATACAGTGATATTTATGGAAGAATGTTAGTAACGCTTGTTTTTATTTCTTTTCTTGAAAATCTGGAAAGCAGTAATACAGGAAGCAGTGCAATAACTGAAGCCAATACATACGATTGGGCAAAACCTTGCCCGCCAATTTGCCGTATACCGGATGCACTATAATTATAACTGAGGAATGGCGGATTTTTATAAGGCGATTTTATTCCTGAACTATGGTCTTCTTCTATCAGTGATATTGCTGGGAGCAGAAAAATACCGCATATTACATAATAAAGAAAAGCACTATTTTCACTGTATTGCTTTTCTTTTCTTTATTGAGCTGCTGAATCTTGTCCTGCCTTATGTTTTTAATCTCAACGATACGTCATTTCTTTATCCTCTTTATATAGCCGGGGAGTTTTTTTTATTGTCGGTGTTATTTATCAGGAAGCTGGAGCTACCCAGGAATTTCCTGGCTCTCGTTGCAGTAGTGGCTGCCGGATTTATGATTTCAAAATATGGGTTTAATTACCCTGTCAATGCAGATATAGCTAAAGTAGTTTCTAATATTATGATCATCTGTCTTTCTGGATTTACATTGATTCGGGAAATTAAAGATACTTCTGCACAAAACCGTTTTCTTTTAACAGATGCCAGTATTTTTTTCTATTACTCGGTTTCGGTATTTATTTTTATCGTGCAGCATCAGATCGCTAACCTGTCTGAGGACGATTATTATATTATTTTTAGTGCCAACAATATCCTGTCCGGGATTTTGTACTGTTCATTTTTATATACCTTCATCAAATTAAAGAAGTAAGCCTAAATATTAACCTGTTAATCCTTATAATTGTTACCATAACAGTTATAGTAGCTTTTATTTTGCTTGCCTACAGGTCTTTTATCAGCAGGATTATAAAAGAAAAAAATGTACAGCATGAAGCAGAAGTCCTTCATCAGAAAAAGCTGGCACTGGAAAATATTAAGGTTCAGGAAGAAGAAAGAAAAAGAATAGCGGTAACCATTCATGATGATATAGGAAACAGACTTAACATTCTTTCTTTATGGCTGAACAATCTCGACACCAAAGGGGATGAAATTATTAAAAAAAATATCTACAGTCAGATGTCTGCCCTGATTGATGCAGCCAGAAGTATTTCGCATTCATTATATCCTGTTAACCTGGAATCTGTAGGACTGGTGCTGTATGTGGAAGAACTGATTGCCAATCTTTCCCATAAAATCAATCTTTCCCTGCAGGTAATGCCCGGATACAAAAAGAAAGATCTTTTTGTGGAAGTACAGTTGTACAGAATTATTCAGGAATTTACAACCAATGTAATCAAACATTCTGATGCTACGGATATTTGGATCTATATTAAAGATTACCCTCATCATATGGCAGTTGTGATTTCAGATAACGGCCAGGGTTTCGATTACGATCAGGTGAAAAAAGGAATGGGTATTAAGAATATCGAATCCAGAATCAAGTCAATGAATGCCACTTATAAATGGAAAAGTACTTTCTTAAATAAAGGAAGCCGTATAATTATTAAAATTCCCAAACATAATGAGTTCCCAAATCAAGATAGCCCTGATAGATGATGAACAGCTGATCCTGGAAGGAGTAAAGATGCTGCTGTCCAATGAAAAAAATATATCGGTATGCCTTACCGCAGATAATGGCCCCGATTTTATTGAGCAATTGGAAAATATTTCTGAAAATGAATTTCCTGATATTGCCCTGGTAGATGTTCAGATGAAACCGATGAATGGTTTTGAACTGGTAGAGATTCTTAAAGAAAAATATCCTGACCTTAAAATTATCATTCTTTCCTCCCACTATAAGACCTCTATTCTGGGGTACATGGTGAAGTTGGGAGTTTCTGCATTTCTTCCCAAAAACTCCAATAAAAAAATATTTATTGAAGCCATTACCATGGTCAATAAAAATGGAGTGTTCTTTACCGCTGAAGACCATCAGATGTTATTCACTTATATGAACAGCTCGGCAAAGAAAAACTCGCTTTTTGAAACAGAAGATGAGCTGTCTGAAAGAGAAAAAGACGTTGTAAAACTTATTTGTCAGGAATTTACAAATAATGAAATCGGAGAAAAGCTCTTCATCAGCCCAAGAACGGTAGAGAGTCACAGACAGCGGATCCTGGAGAAAATTGGAGCTAAAAATACAGTGGGCATAGTGATTTACGCCATTATAAACAATATTTATTCGCTTGACAAATTATAGCCTCATTCCGTAGAAATACGGAATTTTTTATTTGGTACTTTTCACGCTAGTTTAGCATTCCTTTCTTCTGTTACTTTGAAAATATCCAGGCCAGAGACCTTTGGATGAAATTTGAATGTACAATGCAGATCAATCTGTAACATAAATGATTAAAAAGAATGGAGGACAGCAACATAATTTCTGTTGGAATCTTCTTTGATGGTACTGGAAATAATGGAGTAAACGCTTTTTCACCGGATAAGCCACTAAAGAATAATGAAAGCTACTATGGTGCTTTTACCAATATTTACAAACTATACAACCTATTTCGTGGGAATCAAAAAATATATATTGAAGGAATAGGAACGGTAATAGGAGGTGAAGACAATAACTTTGCTATGGCCACCTGTGCAAACCCACCTTACGGTAACGGATATTCTTCCGACGATAAAATTCAGAAAGCAGATGCTTTTGTGCAGGAAATAATCAGGGATGAAAATAAAGAGTACCATTTCTACCTATACGGATTCGGGAGAGGAGGAATGCTGGCCCGGACTTTCTGTAACCGGCTTTTGTCTCACTATTCATCAATGCACATTAAAATTAAGTTTTTAGGTGCTTTTGATACGGTAGAATCCAAACCTTTTAATACCTATGACTTAAGCCTTTCCAATACAATAGAGCAAGCGCTTCACCTTTGTGCAATTAATGAATGCCGGTTCTTTTTTCCGCTTACCGGCTTTTTTGAAGACTCTAAAACCATACAGAACAAAAAATATGAAGACTGGAATTCCGTATGGAAAGAAATATTTGTTCCGGGAGCTCATGCAGATGTGGGCGGCGGATATCTGGAAGGCCCCCAGTCGGTCTATATCTCTACAGATTTTGTAAATGATACTGACCTGAATGATTATGTTTCAGATATAAGAAACGCAAAAACTGATGCCGGAGGAAACCGGATTTGGGAACACTTATTTTCCGGTTATCAGGTGGAGAAAGAAGGCCAGTTTTCTCAGGCTTTTGTCTGCCGGGATAAAGTATATAACCATCTCTCAAAAATATACGGAAGACTTATGCTGGAAGAGACCAATAAAAATGCGGTGGTTTTCGATGCTGATCTTGCAGCATTATATTTTGAAACAGATTCCGGGAAACATCCTTTCCTCAATAATTTTTATACACAGCTTACAGAACATGTGAAATTTACCTCCACTGATATAAAGCCGGCTTATAATTATAATGAGCTGGCAGACTATATCCATATTTCGGCTAATTTTGGATTATACAGCAATGCGTTGCTGAATAGGTCAGAATCTGAAATTAATACGGAACTGATCAACAATGGTTTGAATGTCTCCAGCAGTACCTTGGTAGATAAAGAAAGCAAGAAAAGACTTTCTATTGAACTTCATCTTCCCGAAGACAGCTTCGTAGCCGACTTTCTGTACGGGACCAATGTTCCTAATAACGATATCTGGATTCGTTCAGTTGTAAAAGCTCCAGCAATAATCAGGTTGAATGAATTTAACAATTAATCTCAATACTTTTCAGTTTTAAATTTAGGTTAGGGAACATTCTTTGGATGTTCTCTTTTATTTATAAAATACTTATTATCAATTGGGTATAATTACTGAATCTTGAATTTGGTATTTTATACTGTAGTTTTTGGTTTTTAATTCTCGTTACTTTGAATTGTTCATTTAACGAAGCTTCAAAATAAAAATATGAACAAAGGGCGTATTCTGAAAAGCCCAATATCAAAAAGAGTAAGAACATCAAAAATTAAACCAATGGAAAAGACACTCGTTCAAAAAGCAGCCACTACTGTATTCTCAATTGATTTCGATTTTACATCAAATGAGCAAAAAACAATTTTACAGTATCTACAAGAAAATAATTACAAATTAATGGGATATAAAGGTGCTTCAGGACCTAATCAGGTTTCTACAGGAGTACCGGCCTGGTTTGCTATAGGCTATCAGGAGATGTTTGGCGAAGTAGAAATTGATTACGAGCCAAGGTACAAAGTATATATTTACAATAAGTCCAATATTGGTACCAATACAACCATCCAGATGCAGGCACTGTCCAGCGAAATTCCTTTGGGAACTGCTGTAACTTTCCACCAGGATGGTTCTTTTTCTACTACTTCAGGAGCTCCGGCAGGAGTAATTACTGTGAAAAATGACAGAGGAGCAGGAACATCGAATATCACGATAGGACTTGCTGCGAAGGTAAATGGCGTATTTCAGCCTTTCTGTGCATTTACATGTACACCGCAGGGTTCTGTGAGTATGGAGCCTAACGAAAAAGTAGTTTTATTTGCAGCGCAAACTAATATGACTTCAGGATCTGTTACCGGTAATGCTACAGCACCCGGATGTAATTTTATATTTAGTGCTCAGAATATACAATATGATCTGCAGATGATCGCAGGAACTTACGGTATTGAAAGTGTACCTGGAGGAGCACCTGTGAATCCTGTATCTTCAGGAGAATCATTGACGCAGCTTCTAAATATTTTCTAAAAAAAATAAATCTTCCCGAAGGATCTGGTTCCTTCGGGATTTTATTATGGATATTAGATTAAACATATATTTCGATAAAAACGGAATAAATTATTTGACCAATACCAATCAGATGGTAGGTATCATAAGGTCTTATCCCGGGACAGCAGATTTGAAGTATATATGTCTTGCTTTCGCTCCTTTTATTAATAACAATCCATGTACTTTCTCAGATTGCTGGAAAGCATTGGCAAGCAGGATTGAGCCTCAAACGATGTCCGTTTATAAAGAAAATGTGTCAACAGATGCACAGTACGGGAAAAGGTACTCAGTCTCCAATATAGGTTTTTATGGTGTTCCTGACGATTGCCCTGCAGAAATGTTGGGAATAGATAACACTTCAGGTTCTATTTTATTTCCTGGTATTTCCCAGAAAATAAACGGGACTTTTGGAGTTTGCAATGCAGATTCTGCTTCTGTAAATACTATTATTTATTTTGACTATAGTGACGAGCTGTGGCTCTTCACGGCAAGTGGAATCTCCTCCAATATGGCCATTTCTTCCTCTCTTTTAGTACCTTCTGATCTAGTTTATTCTGATAGTAAAACGAAAAATATTACAATGAATAAATATCTCACTATTGATTTTCAGGAGGATACAGATGTGTATTTTGATTCAGCTACTAATGTATTCAAAATGGGAAAACTTCCTCAAAAAAAATAAATAGTCATGGAAAAAATAAATTACACAACAGAAGATTATCTATACGCATTAGGACAAAATAATTTAGTGTATAATGATGATTTCCGGTATTTCAGCAATCAGATATCAAGGAATGGGGCCATCATTTATGGTATTCCTGATGGATGGCTATATAGTGATAGCGGAGCCAACGGAAAAATTTCTTTTGATTCAAATGCTAATCAGTTGGTTATTCTAAAAAGTCAGACTTCCGATGAAATGTCTTTCAGCCAGGCTCTTCATGAATTTCCAAGATGGAAACAGATGCTGCCGGGAGAAACCGTTTCTGCTCAGGTTATTTTAAATTTAAAAGTGAGCGGAGAAGTAACGGTACAATTATCAGATGGCATAGATTCCAGTTCGGTTACCGTATCCCAAACAGGAGATCACGAATTAAATCTGCAACATCTAATCAATCCTTCAGCAACAAAGCTTATCCTTAGTGTTTTATCAAAAATTCCAAATGCCGAAATAAGAATTTCACGATGCTGTACCAATTTAGGCTTGCTTGCTCTTAAAAACCTTCCCTGTATCATTCGGGGCGTGATAGGAGAACGCAGACAGTATATCGCTACGGAATTTGCCCCAGAAGGAGAATTTTCATTATGTAATGCTCCTGTTGAACTGGATGTCAATTACACAAGATTAAATTCAATACTTAATTATAGGTTCGGAAAAGGACCCAACGGATTTTCTTTGTTATTGGATATGCGCGGATATTTCAGCCGGGCATGGAATAATCAGGCTACAGTAGACATGAATGCTACAGAAAGAAAAGCGCCCGGAACAGGAACCATTACAGGAGACCATGTCAGTACTTTTGAAAATGATATTTTTAAAAAACATGATCATGGCTTAAGGTTTTCTACAACAGCAGTGATTCCTCCTGGAAACGGGCCGGCTCCTATGAGTATTATTGATATAAAAAGTACTTCAAAAACAGATGTTGAGGCCGATGGTTTGGAAACAAGACCTAAAAATATAGCAGAACTATATACCATCAAATGGGCTTAGCCCTATAAACCTTCAGCATATTTAGTCCAATATTTTTTAACCCCAAAAAACAACATATTATGACAGTTTCAGCATGGCTTAAAAAAGCAAATAAACTTTTAGACACTTGTAATTACGAGATCAGTATTAAAAACGGCAGCAAACCGATTACAATGTCCGAGGCGACTACTTTGAACGAATTGCAAAATGAAATAGGGTCTCACCACGGGATCAGACAGGTAAAGTATAAAGAGGCTGCAGAAAGTCTTGAAGAAATGATTGCCATGGTAGAAGCGGGACAGAAAACACCGCCGCTTACTCCGGGATAGAACTTTTGAAACGTTACAAGTCCTGGAAGTTTCAGATGTAAATGCAGAAATCTATGTTTTAAAACGATAAAGTAAGTTTTGAATCTGGATTAAAAACTGTCCGAAAAGGGCAGTTTTTTTATTTCTGGACTATTTCATTTCTTTTTCCGTATTTTTGCCCTCGAAAATTCATTATTCATTATTAATTATTACTTTAAAAAATGCTTTCGGTTCAAGGTTTAGGATTACATCATTCGGGAAATTATTTGTTTCAAAATGTAAATTTCACGATTAAAAAAGACGATAAAATTGGTTTAGTCGGTAAAAATGGAGCAGGGAAATCCACTTTATTGAAAATGCTTTCAGGAGAAATTAACTTCTTCGAAGGAGATGTTGTAGCTGAAGGAAGCGCAACAATAGGTTTCCTGAAACAGGATCTTGATTTTGTAAAAGGAAGAACCGTTTGGAACGAAACCATGCAGGCTTTTGAGCAAATCAATGCCTGGAAAAATGAGCTTGAAGAGGTAAATCACCAGATGGCAACAAGAACCGACTATGAAAGCGATTCTTACACAGATCTGATTAATAAAATGACCGAGCTGAATGACCTTTTAATGAACCATGATGCCTACAATCTTGAAGGGGATATGGAAAAGGTACTGTTTGGTTTAGGTTTTAAAGCGGATGATTTCCAAAAGATCACCGATGAATTTTCAGGAGGATGGAGAATGAGAATAGAACTGGCAAAATTGCTTCTTCAAAAGAATGACATTATGCTTCTCGATGAGCCTACTAACCACCTGGATATGGAATCCATCATCTGGCTGGAAAACTTCCTGAAAGACTATCCGGGAGCAATCGTTCTGGTAAGTCACGATAAGCAGTTCATGACGGCTGTTTGTAACCGAACTTTTGATATCAACAACAGAAAAGTAGACGATTACAAAGCCAATTATACAAAATATCTGATCATGCGTGAAGACCGCCGTGAGAAACTGATTCAGGCTAAAAAGAATCAGGATGCGGAAATCAAGCAGATGGAAGACAATATTAATAAGTTCAGAGCCAGTGCTACTAAGGCCTCTTTTGCTCAGTCCCTTATTAAAAAGTTAGATAAAATTGAGCGTATCGAAGTTGATAATGAAGACGTTTCAAAATTCAATATCCGTTTCGTACAGTCTATGGTTCCCGGAAAAGTTATTTTTGAAGCAGAGCATTTAGGAAAAGCGTACGGAAAAAAACAAATTTTTGATGATGTAGATTTCATCGTTCAGAGAGGAGACAGAATTGCACTTCTAGGACAGAACGGACAAGGGAAAACTACTTTAGCTAAAATTCTGGCCGGAGATATTAAAGACTATTCAGGTTCCTGGAATCTTGGACATAATGTAAACATCGGTTATTTTGCTCAAAATCAGGAAGAGGTTTTAACACCCAATAAAACAGTATTGGAAGAAGCAGAAGATGCTGCTACGGAAGAAACAAGGCCTAGAGTAAGAGATTTATTAGGATCTTTCCTGTTTCAGGGAGAGGCCGTTTCTAAAAAAACAAAAGTACTTTCCGGAGGAGAGAGAAACCGTCTGGCACTTTGTAAACTATTACTTCGTCCTTTCAATACGTTGATTATGGATGAACCTACCAACCACTTGGATATCCAGTCTAAGGAGATTATAAAGCTGGCCTTACAGAATTTTGAAGGAACACTAATTGTCATCTCTCACGATAGAGAATTCCTTCAGGGGCTTTGTGATAAAATCTATGAATTCCGTGATGGAAAAATGAAAGAATTCCTTGGTGATATCAATGAATATCTGGAATACAGACAAAAAGAAACCATCAGAGAGATTTCTGCAGAAAAAGCTAAGCTTCACAATGAAGAGCCAAAAGCAGAGGCGAAGAAAGCGGAGGCAAAACCTGTAGCAGGCAATCAGTCAACGATTGTAAGCAAGGAACAGAAAAATATACAGAATAAAATTAAAAAGGTAGAAGAAAAAATTTCCGAACTTGAAATTAAGGTAGAAGAAATGGAAGCTTCTTTTGCCAAAGAAAATCCTTCTGATGAAACGTTGGAGAAATACAATAAAACTAAAGAAGAATTAGATTCCGCGTTGCAAGAATGGGAGTATCTGGGAACTCAGGTTAACTAAACGAAAATATAGAAGCTTCATAATTTTAATTTATGAAGCTTTTTTTTGTAACATAGGACCATTCATTTCTACCTATTGTCAGTAAGCATAAAAGTAATTTAATAAAAGGGTAGTCCCAGAGTTAAATTATTTTCATAATTTTGAAGAATGATTTTAAAAGAAAGCAGAAATCTGAAGAGTTTTATCTCCAAGCTATTGTTTGGAGTATATTTCCTCGCCCTGCTTTCTCAAAGCTTTCATCATCATGATTCTGTGGATTATTTTAAAGGGTTTAACCTTAAAAAGACCGAGAATACGATTACAAAAGCTATTACTAAAGAGAAAGCTGGCGATTGTCTGGCCTGCCACTTTTTGGTTACCGGACACACCTTAGCTCCTGAAGAATTCAGTTTTACTTTTGAGCACTATACTCATGAAGTAAAACAAATCATCGCCGTTCAGGAGAAAATCTGGTCACAGACCAAGTTTACATTTCAGCTTCGGGGACCTCCAGCAATTTCATAATCAATACATTCATATTGGGTTTAAAGTTTCGTGCTTTAAAGTTCAATGGTTAATACCCAAAGTTTGAGGTGTTATACAATAGTTGCGTATTGATAGTTGTATTATTTTTTCGATTATCGGTTTCCAGCCTGTATTTCTAATCCCCTCCTTCTTTCATCATTAATACATTGTACTTTTTACATTATACATGTACAAATAGGATAAGCCCATTCAACAAATTTTAACGAAAAATGTACCTGTTAAAGGGTACGCAATCAATCTATTTATAATGAAATTGATATATTGCCTGTTACTGATCTTTTGCGGATCAGTATTTACGAGTGCACAGAAAATGTACACTGTACAAGGAACCGTTCAGGATTTTCATGATAAAACAATGCTGGAAAATGCAGTGGTGAAAATGGGAGGTTCTACAGTAAAAACAGATAAGAAAGGTAAATTTTCTTTTGATAAAATCCCTGCCGGAGAATATTCACTTACGGCACAGCATCCTGATTGTCATGATTATACTGAAAATATAAAAGTTGATCAGGATATTCACCTGGTTATCACTCTGGAACATCATAGTAATGATATAGAAACCGTTACCATACACGGAAATCATAAATCCAACGGATCTTTAATTGTGAAGACTATTGATAAAAAAGAAATAGAACGAAATGCCACAGATAACCTGGGGAATCTACTTTCTAAAATATCGGGAGTAGCCACCTTAAAGACGGGAAATAATATTGCAAAACCTATTATCCATGGTTTATATGGGAGCCGTATTTCCATTCTCAATAATGGGGTAAAGCTTGCTGAGCAGGAATGGGGTGTGGAGCATGCTCCCAATGTAGATATCAACAATTTTCAGCATATTGATGTGATCAAAGGAGCTTCTGCTTTAAAGTACGGGAGTGATGCCATAGGTGGTGTTGTCGTAATGGAGCCTGAGATTTTCCCTAAAAAAGATACCGTAAAAGGATCAGTGAATCTTTCAGGGATTTCAAACGGAAGAGGCTTGGGTCTGGATGTAGATGTTGCCAAAATATGGAAAAACGGCTGGGCGGTAAAATCAGGAGGAAGTATTAGAAAGCTGGGTGATCAGCATACTCCTGATTATAACCTGATGAATACAGGAATGGATTTTTCATCCTTTAATTTTACCGTGCAGAAAAATGAATATGACAAAGGAATTTCTTTTGACTATTATCTTACCAATCAGAATATAGGAATTTACAGAGGCTCTCATGTAGGAAACAATAATGATTTCTATAATGCGATGACCTTAAAAATTCCGGTTTATACAGGTGACTTTAGCTATGATATTGATAATCCGCGACAGGTTATAGAGCATCATATTGCAAAAGTTTCTGCTTTCAAAAGGTTTGAAAATATTGGAAAAGTTTCTGCGACTTACAGTTTTCAGTATAACCATAGACAGGAATATGATGTAAGAAGAGGTGATCTTAAAGACATTCCTTCTCTGGATCTTGCCTTGATGACCCACCAATTTAACCTTAATGATTTATTGGAAAGAGAAAAATGGTCTCTTGAAACAGGAATTGACGCAAGTTTTCAGAATAATTATTCGGATCCGGCTACCAAAGCAAGACGTCTGATTCCTAATTATGACAAATATGCAGCGGGAATATATTCTGTCTTTAAATATAAAATTTCACCGGAATTGAATGCTGAGGCTGGCGTAAGATATGATTTTACCCGTTATGATGTAACGAAATGGTATGATAAAAGTGACTGGAACAACAGATACGCTGATTCGTATAATGAGTTCTACATTAAAACGGATAAAAACAGAGTGCTGACACGTCCAAAAATTAATTATCAGAATGTATCATTTAATGCAGGCCTGGAATATCATCCGAATGCTTATTTTAATTTGAAATTTAACTATGCAAAAGTAGGGCGAACACCCAATATTGCAGAGTTATTTTCTGATGGATTACACCATTCCGCAGCGGTAATAGAAATAGGGGATATGGGATTGAAAAATGAAGACGGACATCAGTTTAACCTTACTGCAGATGTAAAATTCAATGTACTTAAAGGATTGAATGTTTCTGTAAACCCTTACTTTTTCATTACCAGAAACTTTATTAATGAAATACCAACGGGAGTACAGAATACAATAAGGGGAGTATTTCCGGTGTGGTCATACCAGCAGATTGATGCAAAAATGTATGGTGTAGACCTGGATATTAACTGGAAGCTTACAGATAACCTTACTTATACAGGTAAAGGAAGCTATCTGTATGGGCAGGATGATACCCACAATGAACCGCTGATTCTCATGATGCCTCCTAATTTCTCCAATGGATTACAGTTTAAAAAAGAGAACTGGAACAATTTTTATTTCAATCTTGAAAATCAGACCTTTTTAAAGCAAAGTAGATTTCCTGTTCACAATGCTTCAGTTACCATTTATGAAAACGGTGTGGAGGTTGAAAAAACGGTGGATCTAAGTACACCGCCAGCAGGGTTTTCCCTTTGGAATATAGGGACAGGAATTAATCTTAGCAAAAATCTTTCTGCAGGGCTTATTGTAAACAACATTTTTAATGTTTCGTACAGAAATTACCTTAACCGTATGCGCTTTTTTGCAGACGAAGCAGGAAGAAACTTCATTCTGAATTTTAGATACCGTTTCTAATATTCAATCTTAAAAACAAAAATTTTAATCTTAAATCAAAAAAATGAACAATTTATTCAATACTAAAAATATCACCAGATTATTAACCGTTTTATTCATTACTTTCTCTGTAATGTCTTGTCAGAGAGATAATGCATCAGAAGAGGACGACCTTCCGCAAGAAGATCTTACCAATATTATTTTACTGGTTAAGGATGTGGCAGCACAAACAACAACAACTTATAATTATAGTGTTGGAGCAGGTGGAGCACAGCCGATAAGTTTGGTAGATGGGAAAACATATGAAGTGGAAGTACAGTTTAAAAATGGAGATGAAGATTCTACTCAGGAGATCAAAGATGCAAAAGATGAGCACTTTTTAGTATTCAACTTTCCTAATTCTGACTTGACTCTTACCCGTACTGATGATGCGAGCTCCACAAGAGCAGACCATAATCATGTAGGTTTGAAAACAAAATGGGTGGTTACTAAAGCCATTAAGAACGCATCAGCACAAAGCCAGTTGATTTTAACGCTTTATCATGAACCCCAAACGGTTTCTGAAGCTTCTGCAGTAAGTGGCAACGGAGTGGTATACGGACAGCAGACCGGAGGTGAAACAGATGCTCAGGCTATTTATGGGATTATCAACTAAACAGACCTTAAGAGAATACAAATTTTAAATATCATATTTCGTAAAACCACTGATCATTCAGTGGTTTTCTACTTTATAAATATTTGAAGGCTAAGAATTTATTTGAAATGAGTTATTCTCATAAAAAATTCATATTTTTGCAACCTAAAATTTTAATCAATAATGAAGGTTACCGCACAAAACCATGATGACGTAAGTTCATTGCTTACTGTAACATTGGAGAAATCTGACTACAAAGAAAAAGTAGAAAAGCAGTTGATTAATTATGCTAAAAATGCGCAAGTTCCTGGATTCAGAAAAGGGAAAGTGCCTTTAAGTATGGTTAAAAAACAATATGAAGCAGGGATTGCATTTGAAGAAATCAACAAGCAAGTTTCTGATGCTTTGAACAGCTATGTTAATGAAAACAAATTAAGATTAGTTGGTCAGCCAGTTCCTCAGCCCGTTAATGAATTAGATTACAACGCTGATAAGATTGAGGTTGCTTTTGAAGTAGGGTATGAGCCTGAGTTTACTATAGATTTAGCTAAATATGAAGCTCCTCACTACAAAGTAGAAGCTTCTGAAAAAGAAATCAACAAGAGTATTGAAAACATGCAGAAGCGTTTTGCTGAGCAGGTTCCTCAAGATAAAATCACTAAAGATTCTTATATCGCTTTAGAGGTTTCTCAGGTTGTGGAAGAAGATGCCGAAGGAGAGCACCACCACCACCCAAAGAACGTTACAGTGACTGCTGAAAACAAAGAAGCTTTCAAATTAGTAAAAGCTTTGAAAATGGATGAGTCTGTAAAAGTTTCTAAAGAAACTCTTGCTGGTGATGAAGAATTAGCTAAAGGATTAGGATTCAGCAAGGAAGAAGTAGAGCACTTACACCACAATGAGGTAGAAGTAAAAGTAAAAGACTTCTATTCATTAAACCTAGCTGAGCTTAACGAAGACTTATTCAACAAAGTATACGGCGAAGGAACAATCAAGTCTGAGGAGGAACTTAAAGAAAAAGTAAAAACTGAATTAGATGAGTATTTCCAACAGAATGCTGATGTTCACTTTGTGAATAAAGTATTGGAGCAGGTAACAGAAAAAGAAGAAGTAAAACTTCCTGAGACGTTCCTTGTGAAATGGTTACTATTCTCTAACCAAAACATTCAGTCTGAGCAGCAGGCCAAAGAAATCTTAGAAGCTGAGAAAAACCAATTAAGATATCAGATCATCGAAGGTAAATTGATGACTGAAAACGAAATTCAGTTAGATTATGCTGATGTATTGGCACAAGCTGAGCAGTTAGTAAAAAATCAATTGGCGATCTACGGAATCCACCACCTTGGGGATGAGGAAATCCAGAAATATGCTGTTGAGATGCTAAAAGATCAGGAACAAGTAAGACAGATCTCTTCTGAAGTAGCTATGGCTAAATTGAAAGATGTTATTCTTGAAAAAGCAACAAAAAAAGAAACTAAAATTTCTCACGACGAATTTTTAGAAGAACTTAAAAAATAATTATATCCAATATAATATTTTAAAACCGTCAGTTTCTGGCGGTTTTTTTATTTAGTGGTGCTCTCGGCGTATGTCGGCCAATATTCATATATTTACCCTCTAAACTTATTATTACATATATGAAAAAGATTATCATTCCTTTTTTCTGCGCTGTGCTGTTCTCAGTTCCGGCTGCTGCTCAGAAGAAAGAGGCAGCTTCTGTTAAAACAGAAGCCACAACATCTAAACTGACTGCTAAAGAAGTAATAGATAATTATTTTAAGGCATTGGGTGGTAAAGATAAATTAGAGGCTGTAAAATCTACTATTACAGATAATACACTGAGTGTACAGGGGATGGAAATTACCATGTCAACTAAGAAGCTAGGGAATAAATTTAAATCTGTTCAGTCTTTAATGGGACAGCAGATGGTTCAGCTTTTCGATGGCGAGAAAGGGTATTTTGATCAGATGGGAAAGAAAACAGATATTCCTGCAGATAAGATTGCTGATTTAAAAAAAGGAAGGCCTGTAGATGCCTTAGCTTTTGATGCTGCTAATTTCCAGTCTGTAACCGTGGAGAATTTGGATGGTAAAAATTATAATGTACTGTCTTCAGACAAAGGTAAATTTTACTTTGATACCACTACAGGACTTTTGTATAAGACTCTTTCCGGTGAAGGAAATGTAACCGTAAAGAGCTATATGACTGTTGACGGAATTCAATTCCCTGCTGAGGTAGATGCTGAAGGAGGAGGCCAGAAAGTGAATATCAAAACAACAAAATTGGTGATCAATTCCGGAGTAACGGACGCTGATTTCAAATAAGAATTTTTACAAAACAAAAGCCGGATATTCCGGCTTTTGTTTTGTAAAAATAATTTAAGAACCATATTCTTTTTTCCATTCTTCAGCGGCTTCACTTAGAACATTATAAAAATCTTCACCATATTTTCTGGTCAATGGTGTTTTCAGGAATTTATAAACAGGAACCTGAAGTTCTTTTCCAAGGGCGCAGGCATCACTGCATACATTCCATTCATGATAGTTTAAAGCAGTGAAGGTAGAGTATTCTGTAATCCTGATAGGATAGAGGTGACAGGAGATAGGCTTCTGCCAGTCTACAGCACCATCTTCATAGGCTTTTTCAATCCCACATTTGGTAATTCCTTTATCATCAAAAGTTACATAAGCACATTCACGGTCCTCCACCATGGGAGTAACATACATTCCGTCGTGTGGATCAGTAGTCCATGTTCCCTGTTCTTCAAGGGCTTTCACTCCTTCCTGAGTAAGATAGGGCTTTACTTTATCAAAAATACGGTCTAAAATCTCAAGCTCGTCTTTATCCAACGGAGCTCCTACATCTCCTTCCACACAACATGCACCCTTACACTTGCTAAGGTTGCAAACAAATTCTTCGGAAAAAATATCCTCGGAAATCAATTTATCGTCTATCTGAATCATAATTTTTTAAAATAAATCAAAAACTGTACCTGCTTTAAAGCCAAGTAAACTGATAATAATAAGCCATAAGCCAGCTTCCCGCATCCAATATTTTGGTAAAAATCTCATCATTCTGCTCAGAATAATACTTGAAGGGAACGCTAAAAGCAACAGATATTCATAATTTGTATTCATATATAGAATAATTGTTACAAGCTGAGCAACGGAAAAAACCAGTAAGAATGTATACTTATATCTGCTTATCGGGCTTTTCTTATTATAATTTTTAAAATGGTCATATACTGCATAAATGAGCATAAGAACAATAGGGGTCAATGGTAACAGCTCTGTATAATCCGTTACAGGTCTCATTCTTCCAAATGGAAAATAATCTATGTTCCATGAAGTAAACTGAACAAAATACATCACCGAAAAATAACTGAATACAATCAGTACCATTCCTAACAGAAACCTGAAAAGGTTTAATCCTATTTTTGCAGATGTAGCCACCACGTGGATGATTACAAAAACAGCCATAGGCCAGGTAGTGGGAAGGAATATAAAATTCAATGCCACAATAGCGCCCACCAATACATATGACTTTTTTCTGATGTCTTCATCCGCACTCGTCAGAAGAAGGAGAAGAAAAGAATTGGTAAGCAGGGAAACTGCAATTCCAATATCTAAATTTCCCGGATAGAGCCCAAAAATAAAAACCGTATACAGAAATAACGGCAAATGAGTTTGATAATTAAGAGCAATACTGTGAAAACAAAAATATCCCAAAGCAATTCCCAGAAAAGTTATCCCTGCAACAATAGCCTCATATGTATTGAGATTCAGTATGTTAAATATTATTACTACTAAAAGAAGAAAACCAATATAAACAGGAATTGAAAAAATATTGCTTTCTTTTGAAAGTAATTTAAACATTTTTTATAAATTTGTACAAAGTTAATTTAAAAAAGGAAAATAATGACGTCTTTCTTTCTATTCTTAAGCAAAGTTTTCAAATGGTCTTTTGGGTTCTTTGAGACCTTTGGTAATGTTTTAAACTGGATTTTATTTATCGTTTGCTGTGTGATGTTTACGTATTGGTGTTATGTGCTGGTAGCTACATTAGGCGGTAATAAAGATAAAGACTATTATTCTCCTACGGAAGGTAAGAATCCTTACTACGATCCAAAAATCTATAAAAAAGAAGGTTAATTAATTGGTTATATAGTAAAAAACCGATCAAATGAAATTATTTGATCGGTTTTTTTATTACTAACGATTAAAATTTAATTTTCTTTAGTCATGGATAGGAAGGACTAAAACCGGAACAGGCGAATTTTTCGTAAGTCCTTTTGTAAGGCTGCCTACAAATACGTCATAAATGCCGCTTCTTCCATGTGATCCCATAACAATATAATCAGCATTTTTATCCTTTGCATATTCAATGATTATATCTTTAGCAAGTCCTTGTTTCAGAAGATGTTCACAATCAATATCATGGGCAATAATTCTCTGCTCAATTTTATTAAGCTGAACAAGTTCTTCTCTGATCTCATTCGCTTCCACTTCCGGAAAATATTGAAATCCCATATCTCCGATCGCAAATCCGATATCAGATGGAGCTACATGAATCAGATAAATTCTACCATTAAGCTGTTTGGCAAATTTGATGGCACCTTCTACCAGCTGTTCTGTCTTATCCCCAAAATCTACGGGTAATACAATATTTATCATAAGCCTTTAATTTTGTTACCTAAAGATAAGAAAAATTTACCACAGTTGATGTTAAATAACTTATAATATTCGGATATCAAGGATTTTTTCATCCTCAAGATAGGCTTCCAGAATATCGTTTTCCTCTACTTTTCCAACCCCTTTTGGAGTTCCTGTAAAAATAAGGTCGCCCACTCTTAAAGTAAAATATTGAGAGGCAAAGGCGATGATATCATCAATGCTGAAAATCATATCCCGGGTATTACCATCCTGAACCTTCTCTTTGTTTTTAAGAAGGGAAAATGACAATTTATTAAGAGTATAATTCTCTCTCTTAAAGAAATTCCCTACCACCGCAGAACCATCAAATCCTTTGGCAAGTTCCCAAGGAAGGCCCTTCGATTTCAGTTCACTCTGAAGGTCTCTGGCCGTAAAATCTATTCCTAAGCTAATTTCTTCATAGTGCTTGTGAGCAATTTCTTTCTGAATGTATTTTCCTCCTTTTGAAATTTTTACCACTACTTCAAGCTCGTAGTGGATATCATTTGAGAATTCAGGAATATAAAAATCATTCCCTTTTAAAACCGCTGTATCGGGTTTCATAAAAATGACAGGATTATCAGGGATTTCATTCCCTAATTCTTTCGCATGCTCGCTATAGTTTCTTCCTATACAGATTATTTTCATAACTTTTATTTTTAATGGGTAAACTCACTACCACAATAGTAACAATGGTATTGGTTTTTAGGGATTTTTATCGGAATTCCAATAATCAACCAGCTGATCCCGAAAATACCACCGGGTTTTTCATCCTGATAAATATGATTGGAACCACATTTCGGACAGACAAAACTGAATTCCGGGTTTTCAATAGTATGGTCTACCTCCAGCGAATATTCTTCGTTATCTTTATAATCCTGAAGAATCTGTTTCGCCTTTTCCAAATCATTTTCAAAGACCTGAAGCTGAATTCCTCCTACAGCCTGAGAAAGCAGCCAGTCCGACTGGATGAGCTGTTCATTGGCAATGAAGCTGTTAATCCCATTTTCAGCCAATATCTGCTTATCCCTATTGGCTTCAAGGGCATTATCATGAAATCGTAGAAGAATCAGGTTAGCCATTTTTTAAAATTTTCCTGTCAGTTGAATCTTTGTAAAAACTTTCTTGGTATACAATGGAAAATCGGCATTCTGAAGCCATCCGTAGTAGCCAAGATCCTTTTGGAATATAGCTTTTACTCCCTGGCCTTTATATTTTCCAAAGTTGAAAACTTCTTCCTTTTTTTCATTATATCCTATAAAACCTGCAAGATCTGCATTTTTATTATGAAAAGTAAACTCACTTAAAGGAGCTATTTCATTCGGAATATCATCATATTTTCCTATCTGTGCATCAAGTACCTCAAAAGTTGCCATTACATCAGCCTCTGCAGAATGGGCATTTTCTAATGTTTTCCCACAGTAAAACTGGTAGGCGGCACCTAAGTTTCTAGGTTCTTTTTTATGGAAAATTGTCTGTGCATCCACCAGTCTGAATTTGCTGAGATCAAAATCAATTTCTACCCTCAGAAGTTCTTCAGCCAATAAAGGAACATCAAATCTGTTGGAATTAAAACCTCCCAGGTCACTTCCGGTAAGCATTTCCATTATTTTAGGGGCAATTTCTCTGAAAGTAGGAGCCTCTTTTACATCTTCGTCATAAATTCCGTGAATCTCACTGGATTCTTTAGGAATAGGCATTCCCGGGTTTACACGCCATGTTTTGCTTTCTCTGGAAGCATCAGGGTTTACTTTGAGAATACAGATTTCAACAATTCTGTCTTTTCCGATATTCGTTCCTGTTGTTTCAAGATCAAAAATACAAAGCGGTTTATGGAGTTTTAAATTCATGTTGATAGTGATAATTTGAATAAGTGATAATATGTATTGATGCCGTCTGGCTTTATTTTTTATTTCAGTTGTCTCTGGAAAATAAGGGATACCAACATGTAATAAATGACAAGTATTGGGATTCCTACAATCCGGAATATGGCCAGAATAGCAATACCTCCCGCTAATAATACGATTTTTGGATAGTTATCTTTTAGTTGTGTGGATTTAAATTTCATGGCCATCATCTTAATCGGGCTGATTAAAAGCCATGATGTAACAATGGTTAATAAAACCAAAAAGAGTTCATTTTCAAATAAAAAGCTGAAAGAGTGGGTTTCTTTAAACGCATAATATAATCCGAATAAAAGCACTGTATTGGTAGGCGTGTTCAATCCTTTGAAATAATACTTCTGTTCTTCGTCAAGGTTAAAGATCGCCAACCGTAAGCAGGAGAAAAGGGTAACCAGTAATCCTATATATTTGATTTCAAAGGGTAAATGAAGCCCGAAGAGTTCGGTTCCAAAAGGCTCCAGTGCTTTATACATCGTAAGCCCGGGAATCAGTCCAAAGCTTACCATATCAGCAAGGGAATCAAGCTGAAGACCGAGATTGGAATTTGATTTTAAAGCTCTGGCTACAAAACCGTCAAAAAAATCGAAGATCGAAGACAAGATAAGGCAAATTGCCGTTGTCTGATAATCTCCTAAAATAAGATGTATTGCACCTATACAGCCTGCAAGTAAATTAGCCAGGGTTAAGGCGTTGGCCAGATTATTTTTTATAAAATTCATAGCTGCAAAAATAAGAAATTAAAACTTAGAATGTTTCATATTAATTTCATGAAACACCTGTTATGCATTACAATTATATAGATGATAATGCTAATTCCCAATATGGAGAGCTTAAAACCATAAAAAGGGAAATTCAAACAATAACCGACAGGATATTCATGTATAATTTTGCTTTCAGAACGGCAATTTATTAGATCAGTGGGATGAATTATAGGATGCCAATTATTAAAATAACAAATAACCTATGGAAAAAAATAGCATTACTGAAAAGAGTTCTACAGAATCTTCTATTGGGGAAAAAGTAAATGATAATAGAAAACAGCTGAGTTTTTTTGAAAAAGTAATTCTCGTCTTGCTCTTGATTGCAATTGCTTACGCTGTGTATGTATTTTTTACAGATTCTTTATACTTTGATCATCTTGTAGAAGAAGATGGGTTTTACGAAGATCTCACCTCTATTTTTCTGTTTTTCACCAGTTTTATACTGTTGATAAAATTTTTCAAATATCAGGGATATTATACGCTGTCATGGAAAATAAGTATTGTTTTAATGACTGTGGCTTTTTTTTTCGGCGGAGGAGAAGAAATTTCATGGGGACAACGGATTTTCCAAATTCAATCTTCAGATTTTTTCAAGCTAAATAATGCACAGCAGGAGACCAATCTTCATAATTTGGTGATAGGCCATGTAAAGCTTAATAAATTGGTGTTTTCGAATATGCTGTCTATCGGTTTCGGGATTTATTTTCTTGTTCTTCCTATAGTATGGCACAGGGTCCCTAAAATAAAAAAGCTTATAGACAAATTTGGAATTTCGATAGCCAGACCCATTCACCTCCTATTTTTTATCATTGTTACAGCAATTATTCTGTTACTGATTAATCATTCCAGAAAATGGGAAGTCTGGGAATTTGCTTTTGCGCTGACTATGTTTCTTATCGTCTATAATCCACTTAATATAAAAGAAATTTTTTCTAAAGAGAATCATTGAAAATAAAAAACACAAACTATAAAGGAATGTCCTTTAACTATGAACAAATGGATGTACATCAATAAATGCTTTAGTATATGAAAAGTCAGAAACAATTATTTTATTTACTGCTTGTTGCTGTTGCTATCCTGCTTTTTGCCCATTTGGGAAAATTATACGTAGATATTATGGAAGCCAGGAATTTTGTTTCTGCACGGGAAATGGCCGAAGAAGGACATTGGATCTTCACCACCATGAATGGTATTCCAAGATATGAAAAACCACCACTTCCTACCTGGTTGAGTGCCTGGATGGGACAAATTTTTGGTTTTGATAATATCGCTGCTTTAAGATTTCCGGCCGCATTATCCTGTATGCTGCTGATCATATATTTTTATAAAATTGTCGATCTTCTTTCAAAGAATACCCATATTGCGCTTATATCATCCCTTGTCTTAGTTACCAATTTTCTGGTAATTTATGTAGGAAGAAGAGCCAACTGGGATATTTATAGCTACAGCTTTATGGTGATTGGGATTTATTATTTTCTTTTAGCCTTGAAAAAGATAAAATCTATTCCTAATTATCTTTTTGCGGGAGTGTTTTTTGGACTTTCTATATTAAGTAAGGGTCCTACAGGCCCTTATGTATTACTTATTCCTCTTATTATGGGGTATGCCATCACTTTTGGAATGCCTAAATGGGTGGACATTAAAGGAATTGCCTTATGTTCTGTCATTACGGTCATGATTGGGTTTTCATGGTACCTTTATATCTATCTTGCGGATTCTGACACCTTCCTGGCCATTATGAAAAAAGAGGCTTTAGCCAGAGAAAACCGGGATGCAAAACCGTTTACAAGATATTTAAGCTTTCCTGTACAAACCGGAGTCTGGATTTTTTACTCTGTGGTAGGACTTGTTTTTCCAATGGTAAAAAAAAGAGTGAAGCAACCTGAAATTTATATGCTTTTCTTTTACTGGACTCTGTTTTCATTAATCTTACTTTCACTTATTCCTTCAAAAAAAGAACGTTATCTCTTTCCTATGATGGTACCTCTCGCTGCCACTACAGGATATTACCTCCATTATCTCTTTCATAGTTTAGACTTGAAGAAATGGGAACTTAGTCTGAATAAGGCCATATTTACGGTTCTTGCCATTGTTTCACTGGCTATTTCAGTAGGTATATATTTCCTGCCCCTAACGGTTGAGATCAACACTGTTTTATTTTCTGCAGCAGCTTTCGTTACCTGTGTAAGCCTAGTCTACTTCATATATATAAAGCAGAATTTTCAGTATGCTTTCTGCAGTGTTATAGTGTTAATGATCTATACAGGGATTTTTGGACTTCCTGTCTTGGATAAAATGCTGAGTAATAATAAAGAATTTAAAAGCCTTACCACTATTAAAGCTAAGCTTCATCATGAAAATTTAAGACTATACACCTATTCGGAATACTCACCTGAGGTTTGGTTTAAATATCAGAAGCTTATGCCAGAAATACAGCCTGGAAATCCGAAAACATATCCGGCTGATAAGGAATTTTATATTGCCATGAACTCCAATAAACCTGAATCTTTAAAAACATTGGAAGATTTAGGCTGGAAACTTGTTTATATCGGGGTATTTGATGACAATGAAGAAGGATCTCATTCTAAAAATTATACGGATAGAAAAATCCATTATGTTTATAAAATCATGACCTTATGATGAATCCAGATAAGTTTTATTCTATTGTGGTTCCTCTTTATAATGAAGAAGAAAATGTTCCGCTGCTCATTAATGCCGTTAAGGATATCATGAAAGAGTACCGCTATGAACTTATCCTGGTTGATGATTTTTCAACAGACAGGACGGCGATGGCTATTAAAAATATGGCTACTTCTGATGTAGTTTTAATAGAACTGACAAAAAATTATGGGCAAAGTTCTGCACTGATGGCTGGGATAGATTATGCTTCAGGAGATTATATTATAACAATGGATGGGGATATGCAGAATGATCCTTCCGATATTCCGATGATGATAAAAAAGATTAATGAAAATGAATATGATCTTGTGATTGGAAAGCGTCAAAAAAGACAGGATAATCTGGTAAGAACCTTTCCTTCCAAAATAGCTAATTTTATCATCAGGAGAACCACGAAACTCAATGTAACGGATCATGGATGTGCATTGAAAGTTTTCAATAGCGAAACAGCCAAAAATCTTGATCTTTATGGAGAGTCCCACAGGTTTATTACACTTCATGCCCATCTTAACGGAGCAAGAATTACAGAAGTACCCATAAAGCATCATGCCAGACAGTTTGGGGTTTCAAAATATGGAATAGGAAGAACTACAAAGGTTATCAATGATCTGATTTTGTTATTATTTAACCAAAAGTATCTCCAGAAACCGATCTATCTATTCGGGAATATAGGACTTGCTACTTTTATATCCGGAATGCTGATCAATATCTATCTGCTTATTGAAAAGTGTATGGGATATTCAATTGGAGGAAGGCCGTTATTGATTCTAGGAATTCTGCTGGTCTTTGTAGGAATCCAGCTTTTTACTACAGGTATTATTATAGACCTTCTTATGAAGACCTATTATGAATCTCAAAAAAAGAGACCGTTTAATATCCGTAAAATATCTGTCTTTTGAAAAAGCTGAAGAAAATAGTCATTACACTCCTGAAGATTGGCGTCAGCCTGCTTCTTTTGTATCTTGTTTTCAGGAAAATCTCATTCTCTGATGCCTGGGACCATATTACAGCCAGTAACTTCCTTTTTTTAGTGCCCGCCCTTATCACTTTTACCGTCTCTCAACTCATTTCATCCCAAAGACTTTTATTATACTTTCATGCAGAAAATTTTCTTATCAATAAGATAGATAACCTGAAACTATACCTTGTGGGGATGTTTTATAATTTCTGTATTCCCGGAGGAATAGGGGGAGATGCCTATAAAGTATATATCCTTAATAAAAAATTCGGATGGAGTGTGAAGAAATTAACCGGCTCTGTATTTAGTGACAGGCTTTCGGGGTTATTGGCAATCATCCTTTTAATCGAGATGCTGACATTTTTAATTCTGGATGGTGCATTGAAGTTGTTAATAATTCCTGCGGTTAGTCTTACGATTGTTGCAGCCCATCTTTTTTGTACAAAATACTTTCCCGGGTTCAAAAGAATATTTTACCGGGCACTGCTGTATTCACTGGGAGTGCAGATTCTCCAGCTTGTTACCATCTATTTTATTTTGAAGTCATTCACCCAGATCGAAGGGGTCTGGATCTATTTTATAGTCTTTCTTATCAGTGCGGTACTCAGTATCATTTCTTTTTCGGGGTTGGGAGTAAGAGAGTGGCTCTTTATGAAGGCGGCGCAGTACTTTACCTTTAATGCTGAAACTTCTGTTTCTACGGCCCTATTATTTTCTTTTATTACAGCTATTGTTGCCTTTATTGGTATCTGTTTCTATAATTTTAAATTTAAAACAGAAATAGATTAATTTTAATATTGGATAATTCACGATAAATTTATTATTTGAATATTTTTTTATTTGTATGTAAATAATTTTAATTTCCTTTGCAGGTAATGAAAAAGGGATTTAGAAAACAAGAGATTCTGGTGTTAGGGTACAGGATCTTTTTAACATATTTTTTTTATCAGATTTCCAGATTTTTATTCTGGTATTTTAATAAAGATCTGATAAAAATTGACTCGGTTTCGGATTATATAAAACTGGCGTATCACGGGATAGCTTTTGATACGACTGCAATTTTATATGTCAATTCATTGTTTATACTTTTAAGTCTGCTGCCATTGGTGATTAATACCAAAAAAGTGTTTCAGAAAATTCTATTCTGGATCTATTTTGTGACCAATGGGATTGCCTATTCAATGAATTTTGGTGATTTTATTTACTACAAATTTTCACAGTCGAGGCTTACTTCAGCTGCATTGCAGGTAGCAGAGCACGAGTCTAATCTTTCGAAAACATTCATGATCTCTGTAGGTGAGCATCCTTTTGTGCTGATATGGTTTGTTGTTTTGATGGGATTATGGGTATTTCTATATAAAAAACTGAAAATTGAGGAGCAGAAACCGGCAAAACTATTGCCTTATTTCCTTTCCTCCATCGTCATTTTATGTATTACGGCCGTTTTGGTAGTAGGAGGAATCCGTGGTGACTTTAAGCACAGTACAAGACCGATCAATATGGTAGATGCCAACCGTTTTGTAACCAATCCACTTCAGGGAAATGTAGTTTTGAACAGTACTTTCTCCTTTTTCAGAACATTGGGTACCAATAGTTTTAAAGAAGTTCATTTTGTAGATGAGAAATATATTGAGGAAAATGTGCAGCCTTATAAAGTGTACGACAGGAAAGTAGAACACCGCCCCAATATTGTTATCTTTATTGTAGAATCCTTCGGGCGCGAGTATTCCGGGGCTTTTAATAAAGATAAAAATATCAAAGACTATATTTCCTACACTCCGTTTATAGATAGCTTAGCAACACAGAGTCTTATTTTTCCTAATGCATTTGCGAATGGAAGACAGTCTATCCATGGGATGAGCAGCGTATTGGCCGGTATCCCGAGTCTTACGGATGCTTTTACAGGATCACCCTATTCCAATCAGAAAATTCAGTCTATTGTCTCGGTGTGTAATGAATTAGGCTATGATACTTCTTTTTATCATGGTGCACCCAACGGTTCAATGGGATTTCTCGGATTTGGAAATATTTTAGGATTTAAACATTACTTTGGAAAGACAGAATACAACCATGATGAAGATTTTGACGGTATGTGGGCTATATGGGACGAGCCATTCCTTCAGTATTTTGCTAAAAATGTAGGAAAAACACAACCTTTTATGACTACCGTGTTTACGGCTTCATCTCACCACCCTTTTAAAATTCCGGAAAAATATCAGGGGAAATTTAAAAAAGGAAAAATAGAAATGCATGAACCTATTCAGTATACGGATTATGCTATAAAAAAATATTTTGAAACAGCTAAAAAACAACCTTGGTTTAATAATACAATTTTTGTTTTTACAGGAGATCATACCAATCAGGTGTACTATCCGGAATATGAAAAAGCCATGAACCGTTTTGCTGTTCCGCTGATTTTTTATTCTCCCAACCCTGAATACCAGCTTAAGGGAGAAAATCCAGAGACGGCTCAGCAGATCGATATTTATCCCACTTTAGCAGACCTTATCGGCTATAATAAACCTTTAAGAAGCTGGGGAAGAAGCTTAGTAAGTGAAAAAAAGTATCCCTCTATTGTAGTCAATTCCGACGGAACTTCAGAGCAGTTTATTATTGGGAACTATATCTATCGTTTTGATGGTAAAGAGATCATAGGAGTGTATGATAAAAGTGATCTGGGACTTGAAAATAATTTGATAGGTAAGCTTAAAACTCCTGAAATAGAAAAAGGAAAACAAACGGCAAAAGCCTGGTATCAGGATTATATGAATAGAGTGATCAACAGAAAACTGAGTGAGCCTAAAAAGACAGCAAGGTAGGACGCTAATGAAAATAAAGAAAGTTTCTTACGTTTTATGCTTTGTATAACAAAAGTTTTTGTTTGTTGAAAATTAATTTATATTTTTATCAATACGTAGGAAAGACTACGGTATCAGAATTAAAACGATAAGAAATATGAAAAAACTGTTATTAACATTCGCGCTTTCACTATTCAGTGTGCTTTCATTTGCACAGATAGAAGGCAAATGGAAAACAATAGATGATGAAACCAAGCAAGCTAAATCTATTGTAGAAATATTTAAAAAATCAGATGGAAAATATTATGGGAAGGTTTCCCAGTTACTTATAAAACCAGCTGATCCGAACTGTACCTCTTGCAAGGATGATAGAAAAGGTAAACCAATTCTGGGATTAGAAATCATCAGAGGATTGAAAAAAGATGGTGATGAATTTACAGGAGGAAGTATTACGGATCCTAAAACAGGAAAAACCTACAAATGTACCATTACCAAAAGTGGAGATAAATTAAATGTAAGAGGTTACTTAGGATTATCTTTATTAGGAAGAACCCAGGTTTGGGAGAAAGCTAATTAATTTAAGTTTAAATAGAATTTTAAGACGGCATTTCAGAAATGGAATGTCGTTTTTTTTTGTAAAAAAACTGTAACGAAAATGAAATTTCCCCACTTATAGGGTATGAGTGCAAAACAGGAGAAATTATTTGTGGATTTTTTTAAACCCAATCAAAAATTAATCCACAAGATATGTAAAATATACACCGATAATACTGAAGATCATGAAGACCTTTTCCAGGAAATCACCATACAGCTGTGGAAATCATTTCCTGGATTTAAAGGGGAATCTAAATTTTCTACCTGGATGTACCGTGTGGCGCTTAATACTGCAATTACTTTATTCAGGAGCCCCGGAAACAGAAAAATGAAAACCGTAGAAGTGGACGTCTCATCTCTTACAATTGAATATCAGAATTATGAAGATGATGAACATCAATTGAAAAAAATGTACGAAGCAATTTATAAACTTTCTGATGTGGAAAAAGCCTTAATTATGTTGTATCTGGAAGATCGGCCTTATAAAGAAATAGGTGAGATCCTCGGAGTAACAGAAGGAAATGCAAGAGTAAAAATGAACAGAGCAAAGAATAATTTAAAAACCAAAATAAGCATACAATAATATGGAAGAACTGGAATTGCTAAAAAAAGACTGGAATAAAAAATCGGAAGAATTTAAGGAATATTCGGAAAATGAAATTTATAAAATGATAAAACTTAAATCTGTTTCTATAACCAAAATATTGTTGTTTGTAGGACTGGTTGAAATGATACTGTGGACTGTATATGGATATCTGAACAAAGAATTTCCTTATATAAGAATAATGATGTTTCTGATTTTTACAGGATTAATTGTTTTCGTCTTCCGCAGAATGAAAAGCGGGCAGGATAGTATGACATTGATGAAAAGTATTTTAAACTTAAGGAGGCTTATTTTTGGATATGCATTTATTTCATTACTTTTAGCTGTTACAGATAATATCATTCACTTTGATCATAATACCAGGGATTTTATGGCAGGTTTAAAAGACGGCTGGAATAGTGGCGGCGGTACTAAAGTATTACCTGCCGATTCTGAAACAATAATGCCGGTGCTTGGAAACTATGTTATTTTTGGAATTATCCTGATGATTACCTTTTACATTTTGTATATAGTATATAAAAGAACCTACGGGAAAATTCTTCAGGATCTTAGAAAAAACTATAAAGAACTCGGCTATCAGGAAGAAAAAGCAATTTAAATAAAATTAATATTAACGTATCTCGTTCAAATGAGACACCTTTTTTATGATGTGTATAATAAAAAAACACTATTTTTGTAGTCTAAATTTTTCAAGAAAATATGGCAGAATATACTTTTCGTGAGGTAATTGCACAGGCAATGAGCGAGGAAATGCGTAAAGACGAATCTATCTATCTGATGGGGGAGGAAGTTGCAGAATATAATGGTGCATATAAAGCTTCAAAAGGAATGCTGGATGAATTTGGTCCAAAAAGAGTAATCGATACACCGATTGCAGAACTTGGATTTACAGGAATCTCTGTGGGAGCTGCAATGAATGGTAACAGACCAATCGTAGAATTTATGACATTCAATTTCTCTCTGGTAGGAATTGATCAGATTATCAATAATGCGGCAAAGATCCGTCAGATGAGTGGTGGACAGTGGAACTGCCCAATCGTTTTCCGTGGTCCTACTGCTTCGGCAGGACAGCTGGGAGCTACCCACTCTCAGGCTTTTGAAGGTTGGTTTGCCAACTGTCCCGGGCTTAAGGTGGTAGTACCTTCTAACCCATATGATGCAAAAGGATTATTGAAAACAGCCATTCAGGATAACGATCCGGTGATCTTCATGGAATCTGAGCAGATGTATGGAGATAAAATGGAAATTCCTGAAGAAGAATACTATTTACCAATAGGAAAGGCAGATATCAAAAGAGAAGGTACAGATGTTACTTTGGTTTCTTTCGGTAAAATCATGAAGTTAGCTATTCAGGCGGCTGAAGATATGGCTAAAGAAGGAATTTCTGTAGAAGTTATTGACCTTAGAACAGTTCGTCCTCTTGATTTTGATACCGTTTTAGAATCTGTAAAGAAAACAAATAGATTAGTTATCTTAGAAGAGGCTTGGCCATTTGGTTCAATATCTTCAGAAATTACATACATGGTACAGCAAAAAGCATTCGATTATTTAGATGCTCCAATCAAGAGAATAACCACTCCTGATGCACCTGCACCTTATTCTGCAGCCCTGTTTGCAGAATGGTTCCCTAAGCTTGAAAAAGTAAAAGAGGAAATTAAAAAAGCAATGTACGTTAAGTAATAATAGAGAAAAACTTCCGAAAGGAAGTTTTTTCATTTATTATATTCATGAATAAAAGTTCGTTGAGTCATAAAATTAATATAAATTTGCCCGTTTAAAAATAAATAAGCTGACATGGCAGACGTTACAGAAGATGGTTATCATTTTGATATAAAAAAACTTTCCTTTATTGGAGTTTTAGTCTCTTTAGGAATTGTTTTCGGAGATATCGGTACATCACCGCTTTACGTGATGAAAGCAATTGTGAATGCACGGGCAGGAGGTAGTAATATGCCTTTCAACGAATACATAGAAGGAGCGTTGTCCTGTATCATCTGGACGTTGACGCTTCAGACTACCATCAAATATGTAATCATTGCTTTAAGAGCGGATAACAAAGGAGAAGGAGGTATTTTGGCTTTGTTCTCATTAGTTAGAAACCTTAAAAAAGGATGGCTCTATCTTATTGCAATCGTAGGAGCAGCGGCACTTATTGCAGATGGAGTGATTACACCGTCACTTACTGTAATGTCAGCAATTGAAGGTCTTGAAATATACAATCCTCACACCCCTGTTGTTCCCATTACGATTGGAATCTTGATTGTTATTTTTGTGGTGCAGCAATTTGGAACCAGCTTTATAGGGAAGTTTTTCGGCCCTGTAATGGTTGTCTGGTTTCTGGTGCTAGGTGGTTTAGGAGTAATGCATTTGAGTGAAAATTTTGAAATTTTAAGATCTTTCAACCCTTATTATGCATATAAGCTTATCGCAAATTCACCCAGTGCAATTATTATTCTTGGTGCTGTTTTCCTTTGTACAACCGGGGCAGAAGCTCTTTACTCAGATTTGGGCCACTGCGGTGCTAAAAATATAAGAGTAAGCTGGGCATTTGTTAAGGTTATGCTTATTTTAAACTATCTTGGACAGGGAGCATGGCTTTTAACCAATTATAATAAACCTGGATTTTCTGTAGTAAACCCATTCTTTGGAATTATGGAAGAATGGATGATTATACCGGGAGTAATTTTAGCCACTGCTGCTGCAATTATTGCGAGCCAGGCATTAATTACAGGTTCTTTTACCATTTTCTCAGAAGCAATGTCTCTTAATTTATGGCCTAATCAGAAAATTGATTATCCTTCCGGAGTTAAAGGACAAATGTATATCCCAAGAATCAATTGGGGACTTTTAATTCTTTGTATCATTGTAGTTCTCCATTTTAGAGAATCAGGAAAAATGGAAGCGGCCTATGGTCTTTCTATTACAGTAACGATGCTGATGACAACAGTTCTGCTGGTTTTCTGGTTACTAAAACACAGAGTAAGCAAAGTTCTGATACTTGTTTTTGCTTTAGTATATATGGCTATTGAATTAGGTTTCTTCAGTGCCAATATTATTAAATTTATGGAAGGTGGCTGGATTACAGTTGTACTGGCTGGTTCTATAGGAATATCCATGTACGCATGGTATAATGGAAGATTAATAAAAACAAGATTTATCCAGTTTGTGAGAATAGATAAATATGTATCTATCATTAAAGATATGAAACTGGATGAGACTATTCCAAAATATGCAACCAATCTTGCTTATCTGAGCAGAGCAAAAAGAAATGATGAGGTAGAATCAAAAATTATCTATTCTATCATTAAAAAACAGCCGAAAAGAGCTGATCATTATTTTATTCTAAGTATTGTCAATCAGGAAGATCCATATACATTCAAATATACGGTAGACGAAATTCTTCCGGGGACGGTTTATAAAGTTAATTTCCTTTTAGGGTTTAAAGTAGACCGAAGAATTAATGATTATTTCAATATGGTACTGAAAGACTTAATGGCAGATGGTACCATCCCTTCAAGAAGCAGTCACCCTTCTCTGAGAGCTCATGATATACCGCCGGATTTGAAGTATGTAATTATAGATAATACATATATTAACGATATTCTTTTAACTGTTAAACAGAAGATTGTTCTTAATATTTACAACTTTGTGAAGTATATAGGAAGTGATGACTTTAAGGCTTGGGGAGTGTCTTCTCATAACGTTGAAGTAGAATCTGCACCGATTACAGAACTTACCGTTTACGACAATAAAATTGAGCAATCCGGGTACTTCCGTCACAATTCTTAAACGTAAGGGTATACAACCATACTATCTATTTAAATAAAAATCGATAAATTTGTAGATAATTTTTTTAATGGATACAGTACAAAAAGAAAAGAATATAGCTTTGATCAAGGATGTTTTAAGAAACTACTTATTAGAAAAAGGGTTTAGAAACACACCTGAGAGATACACGATATTGGAAGAGATTTATAATATGGATCATCACTTTAACGTTGATGATCTGTATCTTCTGATGATGCAGAAAAAGTATCATGTTTCCAAAGCGACTATTTACAATACTATTGAGATTTTCCTTGATGCAGGCCTTATTCGTAAGCATCAGTTTGGAGAAAAAACGTTAACCTCTTCATCTTATGAGAAGTCTTATTTTGATAAGCAGCATGATCACCTTGTGATCTATAAAAAAGACTCTGATAAAGAAATTGAAGAAATTATTGAATTCTGTGACCCGAGAATTCAAGGAATCAAAGAAGCCATTGAAGAAGCATTTGGCGTAAAAATTGATTCTCATTCGCTATATTTCTATGGCACTAAGAATGATTAATTAATGAGAATAATCCTTTTTCTGTTACTCTGTATTTCTACGCTTGTCTTTGCGCAGGATAAAACTCCCGTGAAAAGAGATCCGTACCTGCAGACTCCTTCAACGGCAAAACCACAACCGCAGAGACCCGAAGATAAAATAAAAATTATCCATGCGGATAAAATTATAAAAGACCCTGCAAAATACGAAGGTAACCAATACTTTACCGGCAATGTTCAGATCGAACATCAGGGATCTGTCCTTACTGCAGACGAAGTGGTGCTATATAATGAAGAAAATTTTGTAAAAGCCATAGGCAATACAAGACTTCAAAACACAGACGGATCAGTAATTACAGCAGGAGAAATGGAATATGACGGTAACACCCAGAAGGGAGTTGCCCGGAAAAACGTAGTCCTTACAGATCCCAAACAGACTATAAAAACGGATATTCTTTATTATGACAGGCTTTCCAACCAGGCTTACTTTAATACCGGCGGAACAATTAATGACAGCCAGGGTAATGTAATGTATACAAAGTCTGCCACCTATTTTCTGAACACCAAAATGATCGACTTTGTAGGCAATGTTAAAATAGACAATGCACAATATATTATCGAAGGTGTCAATATCAAGCAGAATCAGAATACTAAAGTGGCTGAGTTTTTTGGTCCTACCACCATTACAAACAGAGCTAATCCTAAAAACAGGATATATACGGAAAGAGGTACCTACAGAATGGAAACGAAGGAAGCTTTCCTGAATAAAAATTCCAAGATCTTTTACAATGACAAAATACTTACCGGTGATGACATGTATTTCAACCAGCTTACCGGTTTCGGTAAAGCAACAGGGAATGTAACACTTGATGATCCTAAGGAAAAAAGGTATATCAAAGGAGGCTATGGTGAGATTTTTGAGAAAAAAGATTCTGCCATGATGACCAAAAGCCCTTATGCTGTAAAAGTAATGGAAAAAGATTCAATTTATTTTGCAGCAGAAAAAATCCTTTCCTACCAAAGACCCGATTCCTTAGATATCAACGTAAAGAAAAGCTTTCTGCGAGCTTATAAAAAGGCCCGTATTTACAAATCAAATGCCCAGGGAAGAGCAGATTCTATTGCTTTCAATGAAACAGACGGAGTCATGCATATGTATACGAAACCTATTCTTTGGAGTGGAGAAAAACAGGTGACAGGAGATAAAGTAGAAGCCTATTTTAATACCAAAAATGAAAATATAGACTCACTGAAGGTTATTGGGAATGCTCTGGCGATCAGTAAAGTAGATTCATTAAACCTAAAAGACGAGTTCAATCAGGTGAAAGGAAAATTTATGACCGTCTACTATGAAAATAATGACATTAAAGAAGCAAGAGTTGTGGGGAATGCACAGTCTATTGCGTATGTAGATGATACAGATCAGGAGACTAAAAAACCGGAGAGAATAGGAATCACGCTCTCAGCCTGTGGTATTATTGGTGCCTTGTTTGAAGAGAAAGGACTGCAGATTATTTCCTGCAGTATCGGAGCTACTTCAGATACTTACCCTATGAGTAAAATAGAACCGGCAAAAAGAAAGTTCCCCGACTTTAACTGGAATACTAAAGACAGGATCAGGAAATGGCAGGATATTCTTGTAGATACCCCTAATAACGAAGAAATAAAATATACCGGAGACAGTGAGCTCTATGATGAAGCTCAAAATGCTATAGAAAAAGAAAGAGCTAAAGAAGAGGCAAAGAAGCCGAAAAGAGTCCGAAAATAAAAGATTTAAGTCCGTTTCACAATTTGTGAAACGGACTTTTTTTAATTTCATTACAAAAAATAAATTCCAATATTCACATAAACTCACTAATTAGTGATATTTGTTGTTTTTTTTGATTTTTTTCCTTGATTTATAAGCAATATTCACATTTTAATTGCGATTTTTTTTGATATAATTATTTTATTTTTTAATATTATTATATTTTTAATAGAAATTTAATAAATATTATAATAAATTTTATTAAATTTATTAAGTCAAATTGAAAAAAAATAATAATATGAAATTAAAATCTATTATCATGTTCTCCCTCATTCCTATTGGGATGAGTGCTCAGGTTGGGATTTCAAAAAGTCTCACGTTTGATCCGGATACCAGAACGCAGCTGCATGTAAAGCAGGATAATTTTGCGGCCCGAATGCCAAGAGCCAATACCGCAGGAGTTCTTCCTACTTCATTAACGGGTACTATTGGAGATGGAACGCAGGGTTCTGTAATATTCAACAGAGAAACAGGAAGTATTGTTCAGAACGATGGTACAAGCTGGAAGATCTCAGATCCAATTGTTACGGTGATGAAAAATAATAAAATGGCCCGCTTTATAAGAAGTGGTACCACTACCACTACTTGCCAGCCTTGTACTCTTATTCCTCCCACCTGTTTTATCGGGTCCGACAGGACATGTGCTGCAACAGATGTTCCTTTTACGTCAAGCAGCCCTGCCTTGAATGAAATCTCAAATGATATAGCATTGGTAAGTACCACAAGTAATATGATCAACTTTAAAACAAGAGGTTTATATAAGCTTTCGTTTAAAAGCGGACCGTTAGATGTAGGGGAGGCACTCTGTATAGGGGCAACCACTAATCTGTATTCCAGATTGAATCTGGAAGTTAGTTCTGATAACGGAGCAACATGGAGACCTATTAATAATACGGTAAGCAATACTACAGGAGGATTGTTTGCACTGGGTTCAATACCCATAGGATCCGTAGATGTAGGCCAGTCATTGGCATTTACTTATGTGGGGGTTTTTAACGCAAATGACAGAGCAAGACTGAGATTCTTTGGCAACCAGACCATGACTGTTGGAGGCTGCTTGGGAACTAATATGTACTTTGCTATGAATTCCACAGGAAATTCTATCTCAGAAATTATTGTTGAAAAAATAAATATGCAATAAGATGAAAAAGATAATATTAATTATAGCGGCTTTTTTTCAATACTTTTTGCAGGCACAAGTAGGTATTGGAGGAGATATATACAGCTCTAAAAACATTGTTAAAGTTCAGGATGGAACCAAAGGGATCATATTACCTTATTCCAATACCTTTACCACTTTTCCAAAATATAATGCTGCCGTAACGGATCTGTATAATGATTACCCTAATCTTGTGGGTGGTCTTATCTACAATAAGAGTGACGATCAGTATTACAAGTATGATGGCTACGCCTGGAATCCGGCAAGACAGATACAGGGGATATATCAGCCTAAAGGATCAAGATTGGGGATTTCTTCGGGAATTTCAATTCCTTGTATTGCATTCGGTTTAGGGCTATGTCTTTCAACCGGCTCAGCGGTCTATTTAGCTCCGGATGACAAAAGTGAAGTTCTTGTTGATAACCTTGGATTGAAGAATGCAAGCACAGTAACCATAAAGCAGGCTGGGATTTATGATGTAGCAGCTGCTTTAGGATTTACCGGTGGTTCTCTTGGTGCCCAGATAGGGGTTACGGAATTTAAACTGACATTACAGGCTAGATATACATCCGGAGGAGCATGGGAGACTATTGTTACCAAGTCAAACTATTCACTCATATTTATTGTGGATACACAGGGAAACAAGACTTGCAGTTTTGCCCAGACTATTACTTTACCCGTCGGAGCTGAATTGAGGGTTATTCCTTCCATCAGAACAATTGGTGGATCAGGAGGATCATTAGCAGCCTATGGTACAGATGCCAATTCGATCAATTCTTATATTGCAGCACGTTTAATTAAAGCTTTTTAAGATGAAAAAATATATATTCGGACTGTCTTTATTCATAATGAATATTTACAGCGCACAGGTGAATTTTACAAATATTCCTAGTCCTGACTCTAATGCCAATGGAAACGATCAGGTCATGATGTATATTACCAATACGAGCGAAGCAGCAGGAGTAAAAGGTTTTGGACTTCCAGCAGTAAATGCAGAAGTAGACCTTCCTTATACAGGAGTAAATGCTCCGGGATCAAGAATTGAGGTATTGAGGGGACTGCTTTTGTTTGTTAAAAGTACCGGTCAGGTAATGGTTTTTGATGGGTTAGTGTGGAGTAAAGCCTTTGAAATAGAATCTGATAATATCTCAAGGTTTCAGCTCAATGCTGTTTCCACTACTACAGGCACTGCTTTGTTGTCCATAAACTCCCTTATTGATAAACCTAATTTCCTTGCAGATCCATTAAAGCTTAAAACCAATGTACCTACAACAGGTGTTGACCTTAACAGATTATATGTTCGGCAAACGGGATTATACAGGATTAATGTGAATTTGAATTTCACAGGTGCTGCAGGTTCTTTTAGTAACAGATTAGGAGCCAGTTTATATGTAAATAATGTTAAGAGATTTCAGCTGCTGGAAGAAACAGTCAATTTTGATGGAACTAACCGTAAAATCAATTTAGACTTTTCTGTTTATGCTGTTCAAGGTCAGTATATTACTTTGGAATCCATTTCCGAGGTGAGTGGAACTACAACGTATAATGTGACTAATAATAGCTATGTGACAGTAGAAAAAGTATTATAGATTAACGGATCCAAATATTTCAGTTAAGGCTCACCCTTAATTCTAGAGCCTGTTTACATCTTAATAGAAAATTTTGTTATAGGCTTTCTGAGGTTGGATATTTGAAAAAATAGGATGTCCCAACCGGTTTAGCAGAAAGCCAATGACAAAATATAAATAAAACAATAACTTGAAAGAGCAGAAAAGAAAATATTCTTCATGTTGATTTAAAATTCATTACTGTATGTTATATAACAGCTGCCAATGGTATACGTTACCTAATGATTTTTCCAAATGACATTGGTTTACTATTATTGCAGCCAGAGATTCCTAAGGGAAGCTTCCGAAAATAGGACCAAATTATCCGTTATAAAGTGTAAATACACTGTTTAACTCGCTAATTGGTGATATGAATTATTTTTTTTATATTTTTCTCTATTTTATAAGTAAAATTCATATTTAATCATCGTTTTTTTGATATAGCTACTTTATTTTTTGAAATTATTTTTTTAAATAAAAATCTGATAAATATTATTATAATATTTGTTAGATTTATTATGTCAAATTGAAAAAAATAATAATATGAAATTAAAGTCTATTATCATGTTCTCTCTTATCTCTATGGGAATAAATGCACAGGTTGGGATTTCTAAAGCTCCCGCTTTTCAGCCTGATATCAGAACAGAATTGCACGTACAGCAGAACAATGAAGCTGTAAGATTGCCGAGGAGTAATACGACAAGTATTTTGCCGGTTTCGGCTGCAGGAACCACAGGAAACGGAACACAGGGGTCAATACTTTATAATAAGCAAGCTGCCAATATTGCACAAAACGATGGAACGCAATGGAAAGTTATTTCAGATCCTATTTTAGTGAATTTAAAAAATGGGAAATTAGCCAGGTTTGTAAAATCAGGAGGCACCTTAACATCTCCTTGTGGTACTTGCGTACTCTGCGGACTGGAAAACAGACAATGTACACCTATTGATGTGCCACTAACGGCTACAGGCAACAATGCTTTTAATGATATAGCCGCTGATGTTGAGCTGGTTGCAGCAAGTACCCCTCAAATAAGATTTAAAACATCCGGATTATACAGGATTTCTTTTAGCAGCCGTGTGACATCTAGTGCGCCGGTTTGCCTTGGAATTGCACAAACTATCTATGCAAGAATGAATTTATCCCTCCAGGCTAATGGATCAGGAGCTTTTGTACCTATTAATAGTACCGTTTCTCCATATACATTAAATAGTGCAACGGATCCGCTTCAAATTTTAGGCATTCTTGGCCCTAAAATCAACCATTCTATTTCAAGTACTTATATAGGTACTTTTAATACTGCTGATATTGTCAAATTTACATTCTTTGGAAATCAGAATATTGCTGTTGGCGGGTGTACCGGAGGAGCAATGAATTTTCAATTGGACGGAACAGGTTATCAGCTACCCGAGGTTATTATTGAAAAACTTACCATGTAATAAAAATAAATCTTATGAAAAATTTATTATTCTTACTATTGGCATCCTGGTTTCATGCACAGGTTGTTATTAATAGTGATATAGCAAGTAACAAAAATATATTAAAAGTGAAAGACGGAACTAGAGGAGTTTTGCTTACAAGCTCTGATAATTATACTCTTTTTCCAAGATATAATGCTGCCGCTCCCGATTTGTTTAACGACCATTCTAATCTGGAAGGTTCTCTTATCTATAATAAAAACGATGACCAATACTATAAATATGATGGCTTTTCCTGGAATCCTGCAAGACAGCTTCAGGGAAGATTCAATACGAATGTATCGAGGTTGGGGCTGGCTACACCTTTTAGTAATTTTTGTGGCGATTTTTCAGGAGTAAATGCCTGCGTTAATTCAGGGTATAACCTGACATATGGGGGAGGAGTTGCGGATAATAAGGATCAGTTATTAGTAGATACCGGCTATTTGGGAATAAAAAATGCTGCAAATGGCATTCTAATAGCTCAGAATGGATTATACGAGGTTGGGCTTTCATTAGGAGTGAGCGGTGGAGGTCTTTCTGCTGGTATCGGTTTAGTTGAATATCGCTTAGGATTACAGGTAAGCTATGATAACGGAGCCACCTATGTAGATATAGCAGAAAAGTCAAATTATTCTCTTATGTTTATTGTAGATCTAAATGCTACAAAAACTACCAGTTTTACAACAACTCTATCTTTACCTGCTGGTGCAAGGATAAGATCTATTGTTAATATGAAAAGAATTATTGCTTCCGGAGGAGGTCTTGCCAATTATTCTACAAATGAAGATCCTGTATATTCCTATGCAGTTGTCAGACAAATTAAAAAATACTAAATCATGAATAAAAAGATATTTTGCATATGTATGTTTTTTTTACTGCATACATACAATTCACAGGTAAATTTCACCAATGGAACGGGTGCTGATGTAAATACCGCTGATCAGATAATGGTATATATTAACAACGCAAGTGAAGCAAGTAATATAAAAGGATTTGGTCTCCCAACGGTCAATACCATAACAGATTTACCTTATACCGGATCCAATGCGCCTTCACCTTCCAATAAAATTGAGGCACTAAGAGGTTTGTTACTATTTGTAAATAGTACCGGAGAAACAATGGTTTTTGATGGCTTGGTCTGGAATAAGGCATTTAATGTTATAGGTTTAGGAAGTAATGTTACCCGCTTTCAACTTAACAATGCTGTTTCTACAACTAACGGGCAGGTTACTTTGCCATTTAGTTCTGCAAGCGGGACATACCTGAATGATCCCCTGAAAGCAAAAACTAATGTGTCAACAACATCATCCACGGAGCTCCCAAAACTCTATATCAGACAAAATGGAACTTACAGGATTAATGTCAGTTTGACATTAAACTCTACAGAAAGTGGAGCTTTCAATAAACGACTGGGTATCGCCCTATTTGTTAATGGTGTTGAAAGAACCAGATTATTGGAAACTGCTACTGATTTTAATGCAACTACTAAACTTGTAAATTTAGATACCGTGTTATATTTAAAGCAAGGGGAATATTTTACAATGGATACTATTTCTGAAGTGGGTGGTGCACAAACTTTTACAGTAACTCCTAATACTTTTGTTACAATAGAAAAAATGCAATAAAATTTTGAAAGTAGGCTGCCAAAATGAAATACCCCTAAATTTATTTAAGGGTATTTTTTTATTCAGAGTTTATAATTTCGGCATTTGGCGAATCTTTTATAGCTTTGCTGAAATTTTTTGAAACGATGGAAATGCACAAAGACTTTTTTATATATCAGGCACAGACAACAAAATTTGCTGCAGGTTTTGAGGTTGAAAAAGCTATAGGAAGCTATATTTATGGAACTGACGGTAAAAAATATCTGGATTTTGTAGCCGGAGTTTCTGCCAATACATTGGGGCACTCCCATCCTAAAATTGTCAATGCTATCAAAGAACAGGCAGATAAATATCTTCATGTAATGGTTTATGGTGAATACGCACAGGAAAAACCGATAGCATTATGCCAATTACTGGCAGAAGCCACACCGGAACCGCTAGAAGTTACCTATTTGGTAAACAGTGGAGCAGAAGCTATTGATGGAAGTTTAAAATTAGCAAAAAGATATACGGGAAGAGAAGAGATCATTTCTTTCAAAAATTCCTATCATGGAAATACACATGGGGCTTTAAGTGTTTCAGGAAATGAAAATCATAAAAGAGAATTTCGTCCCTTATTACCTATGATCTCTTTTATTGAGTTCAATAGTGAAGAAGATCTTGAAAAAATTACAGACAAAACAGCTTGTGTTATTCTAGAAACTATTCAGGGGGCTGCAGGATTTTTAGTTCCCAATGAGAATTATCTGATCAAACTGAAGAAAAGATGTGAAGATGTGGGAGCACTTTTGATTCTTGATGAAATTCAGCCCGGATTTGGAAGAACCGGAAGACTATTTTCTTTTGAGCATTTTGGAATTGTTCCTGACATCCTGGTTATGGGAAAAGGGATGGGCGGAGGAGTTCCTGTTGGAGCTTTTATGAGCTCCCGGGAAATTATGGAAACATTATCCCATTCTCCAAAACTTGGGCATATTACTACCTTTGGAGGAAACCCACTGATTGCAGCAGCAAGCTATGCTACTTTGAAAGAAGTACTGGACAGTGGCCTGATGAATGAGGTGGCAGAAAAAGAAAAATTATTCAGAGAACTTCTGGTACATCCCAAAATTAAAAATATCAATGGTAAAGGCTTAATGCTGGCTGTAAACCTTGGTACTCCGGAATATACACTGGAGGTTGCCAAAAAATGCATGGAAAAAGGACTTATTGTTTTCTGGCAGCTGTACAGAAATGAATACCTCAGAATTTCTCCACCATTAACACTCTCCATGGATGAAATCAGACAGGGATGTCAGATTATACTTGATATATTGAATGAAAAATAAAGATTAAAATCTCTTCAAATCGGAGAGATTTTTTTATGCTTTACATGGTAAGTTTATGTGCTGGTATTTAACATAATGTAGATTTAATACCTCTGATAAATATCATGCAGATTCTTTAAAAAAATAATTGCTTTTTTGTGTAATAAAAAAATTAATTTATATATTGCGGAACGATAAAAACAAAGATTATATGGCGAAACATAAAGTCCATTACGAATTTCCAATGCACTGTTTATCAGAGATTTTATATGAATATCTGGCAACTGCAGAGGGGTTGTCTGAATGGTTTGCGGATGAGGTGACAGAGAAAGGCGATGATTTCTTTTTTAGCTGGGGAGGAGGACCTGCAGAAAAAGCTACTTTAATCAGATATAAGCCTGAAGGTTTCGTTCGTTTCAGATGGGAAGAGGATGAAGGAACTAAAAATTTCTTTGAAATGACTATCACAATAGATGATATTACAGAAGATTTAGCTCTTAACATTACAGATTTCTGTGAAGAAGGAGACGAAGAAGAAAACGCAATGTATTGGGAAAACCTTATTGAAAATCTTAGGATAAAGTTAGGTGCAGCATAATGTTGTACTGTATTAAAATGATAAAACTGATGAACGATTTATCGTTCATTATTTTTTTATAAATAAATCACAGCAAAAATTGGAAAATCAATATTTTACTTCAGATATAGTACAGGTAAAGAATAGAGCCTTTCTTTTGGGCGATACTGTGAAAGTTTCTTTCTTTATAAAAAATGCAGGATTGATCATGGATGAAGAGTGCTACTTTTTCCTGATGGCATCCATGCGAAAGATGAGAATGAATATCCCTCTTACGTATACGTTGGAATTTTTTCAGAATATTTTTCAACAGGATATTATTGAAGGAAAAGGAATTAAAAACGGAATTATCAATTTCCAGGTTTTTAGAAATGCTGATGAGGTAACGTTAGCAAAATCTTCAGTTTCCTATTTCTATGAAGTAGTGGAAATGGATGATGTACTGGCTGTTCATGGAAGATCTTTAGACATGGATCTGATTAAAGAAATTAACGTTAATAATAACCTGTTAAGCAATATCAGGGTTCATTGCCCGGAAAATATTTATGCCGGAATTTATGCACAGGAAAATGACCTTGATGAGGTGATCCTTTTGAATCCCAATAAAAGAATTGCACGTTCTACTTCAGGAAATCTTTTATTTTTGGCAGGGGATGTTATTAAAGTTCCAAAACAGTCGGAGGGAGCTTACATTTCTCCTTTAATGGAAAATTTTGTGACCTATCTGCATAAAAATAATCTTATGGATGTTCAGGAACATGAAATCATAGCATTTGAATCCCAGAAAGCCGAAGAGATTTTAATGATTTCGGATGAAAAAGGTATATTTTCTGTAGGTAAAATAAGAAATAAAGCCTTTGAAAACAGCCGTTTTACGGAACTGGTGGAAAGCTGGAAAAAGAGTTTTCAATAAAAATTGACAAACCCGGTAAACAACAACAAAGTCCTTTACCGGGTTTTATTCTGAGTAAATCAGAAATTGTTTCTTATTCTTAATATTCGTTGAAAACGTCAACGAATTTTTTTGCGATTTCTTGTTGACCCTTTTCACTGGTCATATATTTCCGGTCTTTGGAATTATTGATAAATCCAAGTTCTACCAATACTGCAGGAGCTTTGGTTTCTCTTAGCATATGAAGGTTGCGCCCTTCAATTTTGCGTGCATCAAATTTTTTGGAAATTTTTTCAGCCAGCTTTTTAGAGTTTTCTGAATCCTGAACATAAATTTCAGTTCCCTGTTGTACAGTTTCTTCTTGAGGAGATCTGTTGACGTGGAGGGAAATAACCAGTTCAGGGCTTAAACTGTTAATCTGGGCTGTTCTTTCAGAAAGGCTGGGATAGCTGTCATCACTTCTTGTTAAAACGATCTCATACTTGTGTAAACCTTCATTAATCTTTTGAATCTCTTTAGCAATATTCAATGAAATATCTTTCTCAGAAAAATGCCCATATACCGAACCAAGATCATTGCCGCCATGGCCGGCGTCTATGATAATGTATTTCTTATTAATAGGGGTAAATGATAAAAATGCTATACAAAAGATGGATAAAGCAAGTAATCTTATACCTTTCATTTTTTATTGATTTTGGTTTTTCAAATAACGGAAAAACTTTTTTAAAAATTAGTTAACATAATCTTAAAATTTGTTAATTATTTTTAAGGTATTGATGTATAAATTATTAATTCAATGAAATATCCTCAGGAGAATTTGCCCACAGTAAAAATTCTCCCCCAAGATTCTGCATAATGGACTTCCAGAGTGTCTGATCATTCGGAAGAGTATAATCCAGGTTATATACATCCACTACCGTCCACACTTTTCTTTGAACTTCAGTGTCCAGCTGGTTCGGAGACCATCCTGAGTACCCGGAAAAGATCTTTATATCATGAATATCAAGCTCCTTATTTAATACAGCATTGATAATCCGTTCAATATCCTCTGTGAGATAGAATTCATCAGTGATATCAGTGAAAATTTCTGTTACTTTCTTTCCTCTTACAATAAAAAAAACTTTATCGTTTTCTACAGGTCCACCGTCGTAAACTTCAATTTTGAAATCAAAGAAATCTTTGAATTTAGTACTCATCTGGCTGTTTTTTTTATTTAATATCAAACCAAATGCTCCACTTTCATTATGTTCAATAACCAACACTACCGATCGTGAAAAAATATCACCGGAAATGTCAGGGGTCGAGATTAATATTTTACCTTTGTATGAGTGATTCATACTCAAATTTAATAAAAAATATTTATGGAAAACCTGCACGACAAAAGAAAAGTGTATGATAAATCCCAACTTATTGAAAGTGAGATAAAACAAAATCCTCTTGAGCAGTTCAGAGACTGGTTTTTGGAGGCAAATGAGAGCGAAATGATCTCAGAAGCCAATGCTATGGCGGTTTCTACACTAGAAGAAGATGGTTGCCCAAGAACAAGAATGGTATTGCTTAAAGCATATACCTATGAAGGATTTATTTTTTATACCAACTACGACAGCCGAAAAGGAAAAGCAATAGCCCATAATCATAAAGCCTGCCTTCATTTCTTCTGGCCCAATCTGGAAAGGCAAATTATTATTAAAGCTAATCTGGAAAAGATAGCGGATAATCTAAGTGATGGTTATTTTCATTCAAGACCTAAAGGAAGTCAGCTGGGAGCAGCTGTTTCTCCACAGAGCCAGGTTATTCCAAACAGAGAATTTTTAGAAGAAAAGCTGAAAGATTTGGAAAAAGAATATGAAAATACGGAAGTTCCAAGACCGGATAATTGGGGTGGTTATATGGCAAAACCATATGAAATTGAATTCTGGCAGGGAAGACCAAACCGCCTCCACGATAGAATTATTTATCAGCTTGAAGACCTGGATTGGAAAATTTCCAGACTGGCACCATAGTTTTTTGAATAGAAATTTAAAATGTAAGCGTTGAAAATGATTCAGCGCTTATTTATTATCCTTCCCCTTTTAAATAAGGTTGCTTTACGCCTACTATTATATCGTTACGTTGCTGTATACTGATGTCGATACAATCCAACGTTTATTTGTAGTCCGCAGAAATCTCTGCTGTTATATTCAGGACATAATCTGGATTCCTATGGATGGCAAAGACGCTGTTGGAAATAGTAACAATGCTTTTCGATCATAGATAATCATGGACTATAGATATTCTGTATTTTTTCATTATTCTGGAATGCAAGCATTTACACATAAAAAAAGGCTGTTTCTTAGAAACAGCCTTGAATTTTTGTAATCTGAATGATTATTTTTTCTTAACACCAGAAACTGCGTTAGATAAATCAGCTCCAGCTTTAAATTTAGCAACTTTTTTAGCAGCAATTTTAATTGGTTTTTTAGTTGCAGGGTTAATACCTTGTCTAGCAGCTCTCTCAGCTACTGAGAAAGTACCAAATCCTACTAAAGAAACTTTTCCTTCTTTTTTCTTTAAAGTAGTAGTTACATTAGAAATAAAAGATTCTAAAGCAGCTTTAGCTGCAACTTTAGTGATCCCTGCATCTTTTGCGATTGCGTCGATTAATTCAGACTTGTTCATAATTTTTAATATTAAAGTTAGTTCGTAATTATAGCAAATATAATACTATTTTCTAATTGTGCAATTTTTTTATTAAAACTTGCATAATTTTTTTACTTTTATGTGAAAATGGTTAAAATATGATAATTCGGGTTTCCACGAAAAATCTACGTTACGGGTTACTAAAATCATGCCAAATGCTTATGTGTATTGACTTTAGCAAAAAATTAATATTATTTACTGTATTTATTAAATCCTAAATTGCGTATAAACTTTTAATGTTTTTGAGCATATGTTTATTAAATCTGTAAATAAAATTCAAAATTTTTATATTTTATAAAAATAAATGGCTGTGTTTGTGGGAGTTTTAAAATGATAGTACACACCTGATTTATTAATTTTTATTAATAAATTTGCATCATGTTAATAGAAGTTTTTAAGTCCAAGATTCATAGGGTGAGAGTTACGGCCTCAGACCTTAATTATATAGGGAGTATAACAATAGACGAAGACCTTATAGAAGCTGCCGGTTTGGTAGTGGGAGAAAGGGTCTATATTGTCAATGTGAACAACGGAGAACGTTTTGATACTTATGTTATCAAAGGGAAGAGAAAATCCGGAGAAGTATGCCTGAATGGTCCTGCTGCCAGAAAAGTACAGAGAGATGATATCATTATTATTATTGCCTATGCACAAATGACCCCTGAAGAGGCAAAAGACTTCCAGCCGAAAATAGTTTTCCCGGATGAAAAAACAAATCTTCTTACCTAATTCATGGAGAAAACATCAAAAAATCCTTTAAAATCAATACTTACAATAGTAATATCGCTTGCTTTTGCAGGCTTTTTTTTATGGCTTGCCTTAAAGGGGCTTGATTTTAAAGTGATTCAAAAATCGTTAGCTAAGGCCAATTACCTTTGGGTATTATTTGCGTCTGTATTTGGCCTTCTTGCGTACTGGTTCAGAGCGATTCGCTGGAATCTGATGCTGGAACCAATGGGACATAAGATTTCCAATTCCAATGCACTTTGGTCTATATCATTCGGATATCTTATGAACCTTACTATTCCCAGAAGTGGAGAATTGGCAAGGGCAACAGCTCTATATGGAGTGGAAAAAGTGCCGGTAGATAAATCTTTTGGAACGATCATTCTGGAAAGGGTAGTAGACCTTATATGTATGCTTGGTTTTCTTGGATTGACGTTACTCTTTAAATATGAAGCAATTCTTTCTTTTTACGAAAATTCGGGAGTAAGTATCAATCCTAATAAAATTTTGCTTGTTCTTCTCATATTGGCAGGAGGAACAATGTTGTTTTTTGTATTTAAAAAAAAGCTTGCAGGAGTTCCTTTTCTAGGAAAAATAGTCAATTTTATAGATGGTATTTTTCAGGGGCTAACCACCATTTTTAAATTAAAAGAGAAAGGGAAGTTTATCCTGTATACCTTAGGGATCTGGATTTCCTATTATTTTGCGGCGTACCTGGTATGTTTTGCACTTCCTGAAACCTCAGCATTTACAATGGCGGATGGTTTCTTTATTATTGTGGTAGGAACATTGGGAATGATCATTCCTGCAAGTGGAGGAATCGGAGCCTATAACCTGGCGATGAAATACGGATTTATGGCACTCTTTATTTCCATAGGGAAAAGTGCTGATCTGGGAGGAGAAATGGGGCTTACCTACTCATTCATTTCCCTGCCGCTTCAGATTGTCATTATGCTGGTAATGGGATTGATATCTATTCCTATGTTAGCCAAGGCAAGAAATGCCGCTGTTTCGGATAAAAAAATGTAAAAATAAATTTTACATAATACACCATATAAAGTTCAATTGAAAAATTGGACTTTTTTTGTGGAATTCTACTACACGAAGGTGTAGTGTACAGATTATTTTTTATAAATAAATTTGGTCAGGTCATAAATCAAATTTAACTTAAGGCAAAAATAATTTATAACATAATACATTATGGCAATTAATTTACAGAAAGGACAAAAGATTGAACTGGGACTGACCAAAATGACAATAGGATTAGGATGGGACCCGAATGAAGGAACAGGCTATGACTTTGACCTGGATGCTTCTGCCATTATGATTGATTCCGACAGAAAATTAGTAAGCGAAGAATATTTTGTTTTTTATAATAATCTACAATCCCCGGATGGGGCTTTACTGCATACCGGTGATGATCCAAACGGTAAAAACAGCGATGGAGACGATGACGAAGCCATTGTTATAGATCTTGAAAAGGTAGATTCAAGAGTGGAAGAAATCCTTTTTGTAGTAACGATAGAGGATTTTGAAAGAAGAAAGCAGAATTTCGGACAGGTAAGAAATTCATATATCAGAGTGGTAGATAATAATAACAGCCAGGAAATTGCAAAATATGAACTGGATGAAGATTTCTCTATTGAAACAGGGGTTGAGTTCGGAAGACTGTATAAAAGAAATGGTAGCTGGAAATTTGAAGCGTCCGGAATAGGCTACAGAGCAGATTTAGGTTTCTTTCTGGAAAAATATTATAAAGGACAAATCATTAAATAAACGATCAAATATACAAAACGATAACTATGGCAATTAATTTACAGAAAGGTCAGACCATTGATTTAAGAAAAAATGACCGCGGAGAAAGTATTTATGACCTTTCGAAAGTTACGATCGGGTTAGGATGGGATGTAAGAAAACAAGGAGGCTTCTTTGGAAAACTATTTAATAAAGAAGCTGAATATGATCTTGATGCAGTAGCCTTCCTTTTAGACGGAAACGGAAAAGTAGCCAACCTTGGAAGAACAGTCCAAACCAATGACGGAAGACAGATGGGGCTTTATCAGGGAGATGTGGTCTTCTTTAATTCCATGCAGCATCCAAGTGGAAATGTATGGCTAACCGGAGACAACAGAACAGGCGCCGGGGATGGGGATGATGAGCAGATCATCGTTAAACTGGATCAGCTGGATCAAAGTTATCAGAAAATTGTTTTTGTAGTTACCATCTATCAGGGGAGAAGCAATAACCAGCATTTCGGGATGATTGACAATGCATTTATCCGTGCTGTAGATGCTTCAGGGAAAGAGATTACAAAATATAGTTTATCCGGAGATTCAAGCATGAACGGAATGTGTGCTATGGTTTTTGCAGAAGCATACCGTCATAATGGCGACTGGAAATTCCGGGCAGTGGGAGAACCACACCAGACGGATAATTTTATTGATATCCTGAGACAGCAGTACGCCTACCCAAACTAGACTTTATTTCTATTAACCATAACGATGAATGCCGGCTTGGAAGTCGGAGACTTCCAAGCCGGCATACCAATTAATACTTGTCTTATAATGACCAGAAGACTATTAGCTTATTTTTTACTGGATACCTCAGGTTCTATGAACGGAGAGCCAATTCAGGCCCTGAATAACGGATTCAATGGGCTTATCAGTATGCTCCGTGCAGATCCGCAAGCGATGGAGAGCCTTCATCTTAGTGTTATTACTTTTGATAGAGAAGTTAAAAATAATGTTCCACTGGTGGACCTTGCCAGCTTCTATCCTATGGAAATTACCTGTCCGGATAGCGGGCCAACCCATACAGGAGCTGCCTTGGAAATGGTTTCGGAGCTCGTTCAGAGAGATCTGATAAAAGCAACTTCTGAGGAGAAAGGGGATTGGCAGCCTCTACTTTTCATATTTACCGATGGGAAACCTTCAGATATCCAGAAATACAGGCAGATGATCCCGGTGATCAAAGGTCTTGATTTTGGGGCTATTGTAGGCTGCGCGGCAGGCCCAAAAGCAGACGAACAGTATCTTAAAGAACTTACCGATCATGTGGTAAAGCTGGATGCTACAGATGCCATTACACTTTCCTCTTTTTTCAAATGGGTAAGCTCGTCCATTACACAGGGTGGGCACTCACAAAGTACAGGAGAAAATATAACACTTCCACCGCCACCGTCTGAACTTAATATTATTATTTAAAAACTGGCTTTACGATCATGAGAAGACTGCCTATTTATTTTTTAGTAGATATCTCCGAATCTATGGTAGGAGAGCCTATTGAGCAGGTACAGGAAGGTATCGCCAATATTGTCAGAGAATTGAAAAAAGATCCTTACTCGCTGGAAACTGTTTATATTTCAGTGGTAGGTTTTGCCGGTGAAGCTGAGGTGATTACACCCCTTCAGGATATCATCAGTTTTTATCCACCAAAAATACCCATCGGAAGCGGGACATCCTTATCCCAGGGCCTTATTAAAATAATGGATTGTATAGACCGGGATATTGTGAAAACAACGTATGACAGGAAAGGAGACTGGAAGCCTATTGTTTTTTTATTCACAGACGGAGTACCGACTGATGATGCCACTAAAGCCATTGAAAGATGGAATATCAAATACAGTGGAAAAGCTAATACCATTGCTGTTTCTATAGGCGAGAATACCAACTACAAACTGCTGGGTTCCTTAGCAGAGAACGTCTTATTGTTTAATAATACAGATGAAAACTCTTATAAAGAGTTTTTCAAATGGGTGACAGATTCCATTAAAACAACCAGCCAGAGTGTTACTGAAGCTAAGAAAGAAGGAATTAATCTTTCCAAGATAGATTCTGTTATTTTAGAAAAGGTAGATCCCGAAATGGAACAAAAGTTTCCTGATAATAATTTTGTGGTGCTGAACGGTAAATGCTCAGAAACAGAAAAGCTGTATCTGATGAAGTTTAAAAAAACATTTGCAGCATCAGGAATACCCGGAATGTCCACGAGATATTACAAATTGGACGGAGCCTATAAAATTGATGAAAAAGCGTATTTCAGGCTTTCTTCTTCTCAGAAAAATAGGCTGAAGATTTCCATAGAAGAATTACAGGGAGGAACTTCATGTCCTCATTGTGCTAATCCTATTGCGCTGGCCACGTGTTCCTGTGGTGGTATCCACTGTCTGCCGGGAGAAGGATATAATAAATGCCCATGGTGTGGAACATCGGATTATTATGGGTTTTCCAGTGAAGGTTTCGATATTAACAGAACACTGGGGTAGCGAGACTGAGATGAAAAATGATCCATTACTCGGCTTAGAAAACAAAGGATAAAATTATAGTAATAATTGCTGGATACAGAACGCATGAAAATACCTAAAATTTATTTTGGAACCCCCAAAAAAGCCATGGAAAAAACGATCATTGATCAAGAAAAAGAGGAATTTAAAGAGGCTCATTGGGGACTGAAAAATGCTATTTCAAAACAGTTTTATGAATTCATCTTTGATCTGACAGACTTTCCGAATATTAAGATTAAAAATATAGGAAACCTTGAAGGAACGGGACTTGTTTTTGAAAACAATATCCTATCAGGAACCCCGGAAACCGGTAATGTATATCATTTAGAGATCCAGTTTTCTCATATCCATGATGGAAACAGTATAGAGACAAAACAAATACAGTTGCTTGTGAATGCTGATCCCAAAGATTTGTGGAAAAATATTCCCAGTGCTCAAGATGCTGATTTTCCTAAACCGGATGAGACTTCCTGTAAAGATAACTTTTTAGACAAAAAAATTGTTGTGGTTTCTAAACGAGGCCGCTCCCATGCCCATGAAGGGAAATTCAGGGATGATGATTTTGCTGTAAATGAACTTCCTTCATCCTGGAGTATTGTATCTGTTGCAGATGGAGCGGGTTCAGCAAAAGCTGCCAGGGAAGGATCCAGATTAGCGGTTAGTTCGGTGAATATATTTTTCAGCACACAGGAAATAATCTGTGAGATTGAAAAAAATGTCAGGATAATCTATGAAGCTGGATATTCCCGGGATAGGAAAGATGAGGCCAGACAAAATATAGTAAGATATTTATATGAAAGTGTAGTGGAGGTTTATCAGACTTTAGAAAAAACGGCTATAGCAAATAGTCTGTCAGTCAATGATCTTCATACCACATTGATTTTTACGCTGGCCAAAAAATTTGAATTTGGCTATGTTATTCTGAGTTTTGGAGTAGGAGACTGCCCGATTAACATTATCAGTAAAGATTTTTCAGAAGTAAAGCTTCTGAATTCAATGGATGTGGGTGAGTTCAGTGGGGGTACCCGCTTTATCACGATGAAAGAAATTTTTAACGATCAGATGGCATCACGCTTTACAATCACCTGTGTGGAAGATTTTTCCTTTCTTACTCTGATGACGGACGGTATCTATGATCCTAAATTTGTTACAGAACATAAACTGGAAGATATCAAAAGCTGGAAAGCATTCTTTAATGATCTGAATGGAAACAATGATGACCAGGCAAAGGTAGATTTTATCAATGATGAAGAGATTGATAAACAGCTTTTGACCTGGACGGATTTCTGGAGCAGAGGAAACCATGATGACCGCACTTTGGCCATAATCTATTAATAAAGTATGAAAAAAACAATTAAGGTTGTTTCTGTTTTAGACACAGCCAAAACTTATGAATATATTGACGAAAGCCCCATCCGGGGTGGAGTGAAAGATGTCTACTTCTCTCCTGACAAGGAATATGTGGTGGCTTTTTACCGGAGTCCGCTGGATGAAGGACAGAAAGAAAGGATCATAAGAATTGTTTCTACGTATTTGAAGAATATACAGAACGGAAATGCTGCGGAATATTTTCTGAACGAAATATTCAGATGGCCGTATGATATTGTTGAAAAAAATAAACTGACGGGGATTATTGTCCCGGTTTATAATAAGAAATTCTTCTTTGCTAAAGGATATGTAGGTTCAGATAATATCCTGGGTCAGGATAAAGTAGGAAAATGGTTTACGGCACCTATGTTCCGTAACCATCAATATCCGTTAAGGCTTGACCAGTCTGAACTTGGAGATTGGCTGAGCTACTTTCAGATTGCTATCAATATCAGCCGCGGTGTTAAAAAGCTGCATCAGATGGGGCTGGCCCATTCCGATCTTTCATACAATAATATTTTGGTGGACCCGGTTACAAAATCAGCCTGTATTATTGATATAGATGGTCTTGTAGTTCCTAAGTTATTTCCACCTGAAGTTATCGGGACAGCAGATTTTATTGCCCCTGAAGTTTTAAAAACGCAACATCTGGACCTTAAAGATCCGAATAGGTATTTACCCAACCAGAAAACAGATCTTCATGCTCTTGCAACCCTGATTTATATGTACCTTTTAAGAAGACATCCGTTGCGGGGAGGGAAAATATGGGATCTAGATTCCGAAAAAGATGAAATACTGTCGATGGGTGAAAAAGCAATGTTTGTGGAACATCCAGAAGATTCTACCAATTATGTGAAAACCGGTCAGCTGAGAAAATGGGAGGCTTTCTGGGGAGATCCTGAAAATATACCTTATACCATTGTTGGGCCTTATCTCTCCGATCTGTTTAAAAAAGCATTTGTGGATGGATTACACGATCCTATCAGACGTCCTACAGCTAATGAATGGGAAACAGCTTTACTGAAAACAGTAGATTTAATACAGCCCTGTCATAATCCTGTCTGTACAGAAAAATGGTATGTCTTTGATAATACGAGTGTTCCCAGATGCCCATTCTGTGGAACCCCTCATCAGGGAAGCCTGCCTGTTTTAGATTTGTATTTTAAGTTTGATGATGAGGTTTGGAAACCTGAAAACCACAGACTGATGGTTTATCACAACCAGTACTTATTCAAATGGCATGTTTCCAGAAAGGTCATCCGAAATGAAAACCTTACCATGCAGGATAAAATGCCAGCAGGATATTTTACTTTTCATCAGGGGAAATGGGTATTGGTGAATCAAAGTTTACCAGGTATGAAAGATATCACAGAACAGAAAGAGATTCCGCCGGGTTCTATGGTGGAACTTACGGATGGAAAAAAAATACTATTGTCTGCTGATGAAGGGGGACGGTTGATGTATGTAACGATGGCCAACCAGTAATGCAAACAAAATGAAACAACCTCAATGAGGTAGAATCTTACACGATCCCATGTCTGCGTTAAAGTTTTTTTGTTTTGATTGCTTCCGGTAATTTCATCTCTTAATTTCCAACTTCCATGAAATAGGAATGCTCATCTTCCCCTACTGTTTTAAAGCCTAAACTGGAATAAAGATGCTGAGCCTTATTGGTCTTTAAAACACTTAATGAGACCGTTTTTCCTGCTTCCGAAGCTTCATTAAGAATATTTTTTAAAATTCTTCTTCCCAATCCACGGCCTTGCAATTCGGGATCGATCTGAAGCTGGAGAACTTCTGTTTTCTCAGCTGCTCTGTTGATTTTTAAGAGCCCAACGGGATGTTGATCCAGGAAAATGATATAAGCTTTATCAAACTCATAAAGAATCCTTTTAAGGGCGGATTCCCGGTCTGTGGGAAGACCCGAATCTGCATAATGGGGAACCATTGTTTTTATTCTAAGGTCAAGCAGATAATCAAGATCGTTTTCCGTAGCTTTTTGATAAGTAAATGGAGTATTCATAGTTTGTGAATTCTAATGTTGAACCGGATTAATTTTATGGAGCCTAAAGTTTGGCTGTCTTATTTTATTTCAAACAAATGACTGAGAAGTGAACGGCCGGATAATGTTTCCAGGTCTTCCTCTTCCAGTGTTAATAATAAGAATCTGAAATGATAATTCTTGGATTTTTTTGTATGTTGATTTTTGATCTCATTTCTATAGATTGCTTTAAGAAAGCATAAGCATGGTATACTGTCTGGGTATAAGGACTTTTGTCATTGGGATAAAATACTTTTGTAAGAAATTCCAGTTCCTGCCCGATGATCTCAAATAGGAGAGCATTGTCCTGGTTTTCAGTTTTAATTGTGTTGATGATTATTTCCTCTTCTCTGGTTATGTCCTCATCACACAGCCTACTTTCAATAATTCTTTTTGCTGTCAGAATCAGATAATCATTGAAACGCAGAAAATCTTCAGACCGGATATTTGCACCCCAATTTCCATTCCCCAGCTTATCGATTGGAAAAAAATCAGTATAGTTTTCATACTGATATGCATAGGCTGCAGATGCTTTTGTACCAGGAAGCTGATAAAGGCGGGTAATTCCCAAATGATGATATAAAGTTTTAAAATATTCATCTCTTGCTTCCGAAGGATCACTGGAGAACATAGGATATATTTGATGATTTAGGAACAGGATGATTTCAAGCAGCTCATGGGGCATAATGCTGTTCATGTCATTTCTTACGGTTTTCAGGATCCTGTCATAGCTGATCTTATCATCATTCAGTTCTTTTTTTCTGTCTTCAATATATTCTTCGAATGTTTGGGTATGGTATAACCTCTGAAGATCTTCATAAAGATTTGTGGCCGCTTTTGCCTTATTAAATAGGTAAATTGCAGTATGTCTTTCCATGTATCAGCTTATAATAGTAAAACTTATTTCAATCCCGTTTCTTTTTTTCATACATAATGAATCTTTCCCTTAGCTTATGAATGTATTCTGTTTTGTGGAGGAAATTTCATTCGACGAGGTTTGATGCTTGCTTTTAATGGAACTAAGATATTGAATAAACCTGAAGCTGAAACACAAAAAATATATTTAACACTGAAGATGAGAAAGAAGAAGACTGGAATAAGTAATGCTGTTATTTGTTTTTACAAAGGATTTGAGTTATTTTTAAATTTTATAATGGCTTTGCTCTTCCAGTCTCCGGCTTCCATTCTTATACAAGTTCAAAAAAGCTTCTCTTGCCTATTTTTATCTTAAGTCCCTCTGAAAGCTCAATCTCCTGATCCGGTGCTATGATTTTAACGGAATTGATCTGAACCCCTCCACTTTGGATGAGCCTTCGCACAGCAGATTTACTCAGATTGTTTTTTAAATGATGACAGAGCTCAAGGATCGTCGTCTTATTTTGGAGATGATTCAACACAATAGAAGTGGAAATAGGCTCAAAATTTTTCTCCTCAAAATTCTTATTCTGAAATTGCTGATTAAAGAACAGTTCTGCATTTTCAGCAGAAGCTTTATTGTGGTATTGACTGATGATGTTCTTGGCAATCAGCTTTTTTATATTCATTGGATTTTCTCCGTTTTCTATCTTTGATGTTAATACAGCTTTTTCTTCCGGTGAGAAATCTGTGGTGAGTTTAATAAATTCATTAATCAAAGAATCCGGAATAGACATGGTTTTCCCAAACATTTCATTGGGATCATCTGTAAGACCAATCGTATTATTCAGAGATTTACTCATTTTTTCTTTTCCATCAAGACCTTTTAGCAGGGGCATACACATGACAATTTGTGCAGGTAGCTGATGAACTTCCTGGAGCTGCCTTCCCATAGTACAGTTGAAAAGCTGATCCGTTCCTCCCATTTCAATGTCACATTCAATTTTTACAGAATCAAAGCCCTGAAGAATGGGATATACCAGTTCATGCATAGCAATAGGGGTGTTTTCTGTGAATCTTTTACTGAAATCGTTTCTGTGCATGAGCTGGGCTACCGTTACTTTTGACATCAGCTGAATAACCTCTGGAAAATCAAGGGCGTCCAGCCAGTCAGAATTGAAGACAATTTTTGTTTTTTCAACGTCAATAACTTTGGATAGCTGATTGATATAGGTTTGCGCGTTATGTTCTACTTCCTCAGAACTTAAAGGTTTTCTTGCCTTATTTTTCCCCGTAGGGTCACCAATTCTTGCTGTAAAACTTCCTACAACAACCACAATCTGATGCCCCAGGTCCTGGAACTGTTTCAGTTTTTTTAGCACCACCGCATGACCCAAATGTAAATCAGGGGCTGTTGGGTCAAAACCTAATTTTACAGTTAATTTTCTGTTTTCCCCTTTGGCGAGTTTCAATTTTTCCTCCAACCCGTTTTCAGGCAGGGTAATGGCCACATTTTCTTGTAATGTACTGATCATAATGAATAATTTAAAAATTAAAAAGCCCGGACAGATACTGTCCGGGCTCTATATAAGTGTAGATTATTTTACTGAATAATAGTTATAGAAAGTCTTCCCGAACAATAGATCGGGGAGTAATACTCACTGAAAAAAGGAAGACGCAATATGCTGTTTAAGTGTTTCATGAAATACAAATATAGAAACTTTTCAATTGAAGACCAGTATTTAAACCATTAAGAAATATAGTGATGTTAAAAATTAACTAATTACTAATCTTAATGGTTTAAAATAATGGTTCAAAACAATTTTACTTGTCAATTCTTAAGCGAATACCATGCCATAGTAAATTTTTTTCAGTGATTAAAAACAGGTTGAGAATAAGCTGCTGTGATCTGCTTTTTCCATATTTCAAGATCTTCCGCAGATGTCCGGTCAGCTTTGTCAAAAAATAAATGTTGAATGATTTCAAAACCGCAATAGGCAAAAATTCCCTGATCAGAAGTAAGAGAAAGGGCCGTATTCATCCCTGTTTTTGCATATTCCTCATGAGACTTTCCATGAGTATTGATAATCAAGGCTTTTTTTCCTTTTAAAAGTCCTTTTTGTACTCCCTGGTCATACCGATAGGCAAAGCCATAACTGAAAACACGGTCTATATATCCCTTCATGATGGCAGGCAGTCCCGTCCACCAGATAGGATAAATAAAAGTAATTTGATCTGCCCATGAAATAAAGTCCTGCTCCACTAATATATCCTCAGATACTTTTCCGGCACGCTGTTCCTGCATGTCTGTTAAAGATAAAACAGGGTCAAAGTTCATCTGATAAAGATCCCTGATTCTAATTTCGTGATGCCCGGATTGAAGAGTTGCTATGACTTGCTGTAAAAGATTATGATTTAAACTGTTTTCGTTGGGGTGTGCATAAATTAGTAAGTGTTTCATTGTGCTGCTTTTAAAATTAATAAGACAAATGTAGAGCAGCAGCTGTGGTAAAAATTGTAAGAAAACGAAATCTGATGATCAGAATTTAGGATTGCAGATGTCCTGTTGAAATTTTAAATATTGGGCAGGCGAAATATTCAGGAAATGTTTGAAATCATGAATAAGCTGGCTTTGATCATAATAGCCGCATTCATCGATGATATGAAACCACTGAACTTTTTCCTGTTTTACAGTCTGTTTTTCGATGGTTTTTATGGCCTTTAAAAAGCGGGTGTAACGGTTAATTTCCTTGATAGAATATCCAAATTGTTCCTTCTGCTTGCGCTGAATATTTCTTTCGGTCTGATGAGTCTGTTCAGCAACAATTTTTATAGGATTTAAATAATCATTTTCAATACTACTCAAAAGCCTGCTGGTATGATCCTGATCCTGTAAATACGGAATACAGAATTCTAAAATATGGTTCACCTGTTCTATAGCAGACTGAAGATAGGAAAGCTCATACCATAAATTGGTGAAGCAATTTTCATCCAGAAGTTGATCAGGATGTTGGGCTGTCTTATGTACAAAAGAAAGTTTTCCAAAAAATCTGAAGAATGCATCATCTTTAAAATTGGCCACGAGAATGGAAGATCCTGCCGGAAGCGTATACTCTAAAGCTTGTCTTACAGGCCCGAAAACAATACATTTATCAACACCAATGATTGTTTTTTCACGCGTAGACATCGATGCCTGTCTCCCAAAGCAGAACAATAACAGGGTTTGATAAGTAGGGAGCAAAGTCTTAGCCACAGCGTCAGCAGAAGTATTTTCAGCAAAATAAAAATGAGTGAATACATTTTCAAATTCCTGGGGAACAGGAATTCTCAATTCATGATATTCAGGTTGCTGTTTCTGCATAATTTTTTATTTGATCAGACTTTTACTCATCTTATAGTTGATGAGGTCAATTCCTTTTACAGTAACGGTCTGTTCAGCATTCACCTTAAACCCCATTTTTTCAAAAAAAGGTTTTGCTGTTTTGCTGACATCAGCACTCAGTTTTGACTCCTCCTGTTGTATTGCTTCCTGCTCTATCTGAGTATACAATGCCTGTGCAATTCCCCGATGCTGATAATCCTTATGTACAAAGAGCAAATCAATATAATTTCCCTGATTCAGAGTACAGAAACCAACTGTTTTATCTCCATGTAGAGCAACTAAAATAAGCTGTTCTTCCATTACTTTTTGCCATCTTTCCTCATTTTCAACACCTGATTTCCAAACTTCCAGCTGCTCGTTAGTATAGTCATCTTTACACACATAAGTAATGGTTTCTGCAAAAAGCAGCTTCATATCAGTAAGATCACCTGTATTTCCTTTTCTGATGATCATACTTTAGGAATGATATATTGTTTTTCATATAATTTCTGCTGTTCTTTATTCAGAAAAGGATAAAAGAGATTCATTTGCAGCAAGGTATAATGGGATATAGCGGCCTCCCGGTCCAATTTTAAAATTAACCTGTTGTGGGTAAGCCAATTATCTGCAATAATGAAAATCTGCTGGATAAGACTGTCCATCATAAATAAAGGAACATCTTTTTTAAAAATATTATTCTTTTGCAAGCCTGAAAATATCATCTGAAATTCTTCCTTTCTACTGGTATGGATTTCTTCATACTGTGATCTTATTTCAGGAATTTCTTTTAGGATATCTACAAAATTCACGAAAATAAACCGGAAAGAATAAAAAATTTCACAGGTTGAAAAAGTAAACTGATAAAGATTTTCCAAAGTATTATCCTCCATCTTTTTCATCCTGTCCAAAAGTTCATCCATTTTCAAAACCAGTTCCTGAAAAAGCAGTTTAATGATATCTTCCGAATGTTTGAAGTGATAATGCAAATTTCCCGGACTGATATTGAGATCCGCTGCGATATGCCTTGTTGTAATAGTAGTATAACCTTTCTCATTAAAGAGTTCTAAGGCTTTCAATAAAATTTTTTCTTTGGTTTTCATCTTGTAACAAATATAAGAATATAAGATTTTCCTTAATACTATTTTTAAAATTAGAACGTTTGTTCTAATTTTAGGTATATTTGTAAAGAAAATCCAATCAGTATGGAAGGAAAAAAAATATTTGATTACGAAGAAGCCGGAAAAAAAGAAAATAAAAACGGAATTGATATTCAGGATACTATGGCGAAAGTCCTGCAGATAATCATTGGTTTAATAATGGCCATACTCCATATGTGATGGGAAAAAGAATTTCGTATTGGTTTTTCGTGGGGTTGGCAGTCTGGATATTCATCATTGTATTGAGGAAAAAAGGAATGTATATTCCAGTGATCAATGACTATTTTACTGACTGTATTAGCGTTCCTATGTATTGTTACCTGATAGAATATATAATGAACGGCTTATTGGGCTTCCACTGGAAACCGGATTTAAAATTTGTTCTCACCTCAGTGCTGTATTTGTCTTTTTTATTTGAAGTACTTTGTCCGGGAATATCACACCGGTTTACCGGAGATATTTTTGATGCATTGGCATATGCTGCCGGCGGAATGGCTTATTATTTTTTAAGCTTAAAATATAGATTATCCCCGGCATCAGAGTGACTGTTTTCTTCTATGAGAAAGGCTGTATCTGGGTTTGGGAAAAATCTTTTTTAACCGAAAGAGGGACTGAAGTTTTCTTTTGGCTATTTTTGTGACAGATTCATCAATATTCACCCTCAATGCATGATAAACTTTTGCAATATATACGTTCAGGACATGAGATAACTCCCGAAGAAACGGAGGCTGTAAAAACCTGTTTTGAACCGGTGCTATTTTCCAGAAATACTGTGATAGAAAAGGAAGGTAAAATACCAGGCTATCTTTATTATATTATTTCAGGATACCTCAGGCTATTTTATATGGATCATAATGGAAATCAGGTAACCACTCATATCAATTGTCCACCCGGTTTTTTTACTTCTTATACTCATTTTATCAACCAAACAAAGTCTGATGATTGTGTAGAATGTATTACAGATTGTGAACTTTTAAGGATTTCCAAAGAAAATCTGGATCATATGGTTGCTCATAGCCGGATGATGAAAGACTTCAGTATTTCTGTTTTCCAACAGTCTATTGCATACAATGAAAACCGGTCCAGAGAATTATCTGCTTTGAGTGCAGAGCAGCGGTACCTTAAGCTTCTGAAGGAATTCCCGGATATCATCCGGCATGTTCCCATTCAGCATATTGCTTCATTTTTAGGGATGAAACCGGAAAGTCTCAGCAGGATCAGGAGAAAAATAATTAACTAACAAAAGTCAAGTGGTTCCGGAAGCAGGAAGGTGAACTTTGTTGCATTAAAATTAATGTAATGACAGAGAATACTTTAAGCCTGGTTTCAGGAGCAAACGGGCACTTGGGAAATAATTTGGTGCGTTTTTTATTGCAGCAGGGAATTCCGGTACGGGCGACAGTACGGAATATAAGAAATAAAAAGCCCTTTGAAGGACTGGATTGTGAGGTAGTTCATGCGGATATAACTGATAAAGCATCATTTGTAAAAGCATTACAGGGTGTAGAGACATTTTATGCTGTAGGTGCTTCATTTAAATTATGGGCCCGGGATCCCCAAAAAGAAATCTATGATGTCAATATCAACGGAACACGAAATACCATTGAAGCAGCTGCAGAAGCAGGGGTAAAAAGAATAATCTATGTAAGCTCTATTGCCGCATTGAATTATACAAAACTCCCAGCTAAAGAAAGCAACGGCTACAATCCGGACAGAAGGGATATGTACTATAATTCTAAAAATGATGGTGAAAAGCTTGCTTTTGAACTGGCTGCCAAGCTGGGAATAGAGCTTGTTTCTGTGATGCCTGCCGCTATGATAGGGAGTGAGGCATTTTCACCATTGAATGTTTCATATGGAGTTTTGAAACTTATTCTGAATAAAAAAATCCCTGTAGATACTAAAATAACCTTAAACTGGGTGGATGTAAAGGACGTTGCAGAAGGATGCTATCTTGCTGCCAAAAAGGGAAAACCCGGGGAACGTTATATTCTTGCTAATGAAAAATGCATGAGTATTACAGACACCACTATTTTAGCAAACAGGCTTTATCCTGAACTTGAACTTAAAATACCGGGTTCAGTCCCAAAAGGGATTTTGTTGGGCATCGCTGCCATCATGGAGTTTACAGCCTGGCTGGGTGGAAAGGCTCCGGTACTGACCAGAAAAGATATTGCCATGTTTTCAGGATTACAGCAGGATTTTGATATTTCCAAAGCAAGGAATGAATTAGGATTTAATCCCAAAAAACCAGAACAAGCTGTAAAAGACGCATTAATTTACCTGATGGAAAATCCCCAAATAGTAAAAGAGGCCTGAAACCTCTTTTATGACCATCATTTTAAAGCTGGATAACAGACCCTTTATAAAATTTTGTCATATCATACAGGTCATTGAAATAAAGCTGAAGATTAGTGCTATTTTGGATGTCAGGTTCTTTTAAATATAATTGGTTTTCGGCCAAAACATATAAATCCTGATGGTCAGCTTTTAAATAATCAGAAAGAATATTTTCCTGATCTTTATGAAGTAATGCGGTAACAAATATTCCGTAAATCAAAAACTTATTAAAATTCTGAGAGTTAACAATATAACCCATAGGCTGCTGAGCGTATTTTTCATAATCTGAAAGAATCTGCTGAAAACTTTGTACTTTATCATTAGATGGTATTTCGTAAAAAAGATCTATACCATGGATAAAAAGCTGTGTTTTAGTTTCTTCTGGATCTGAAGGATACTTATGACTGAACCATGAAAAGATGTTCATCATTTCTTCCCGGGTAAGCTCATCTACGGATTCTTTTATCTTTTCTTTAATCGTTTCAAGCTGGGCAGTACCGGTTGTTTGCAGGAAATTCATAATGCTCTCTTCTTCCTGACAGAGCTTATTGTATAAATTAATTTTAGCAATATTAGGGTTGGTTTTTATAAAATGAAGTTGTTCTGCCATATTTTTTTACCCAACATTTTTATGAATTTGGTAATTAAAGATACAAAATATGCAGATATTTCAATGAAAAAATAATATGTATTAAATTGTATTAATCAATCGTCTGATATAATGCTATTCTGTTTCCTTCGGAGTTTTCAAATTCTGCGGGAGTGAAGTCCTGTCTTAATCATCTCCAGTGAATACAACAGTTTTACCAGTACATTGACCAGACATTTTTACTGATAGAAAAAGAAAAGTTTAAAAAATAGATAGACCTATCTATTTTTTAATTAGCTTTGCAAAAATTTTCAGGATGAAAAAAGAAAAAGTTAGAGACAGGATCATCAGGGTAGCTTCGGATCTTTTCTATAAACAAGGTTATAATTCGACCGGGATTAATCAGATTATTGCAGATGCTGATATTGCAATTGGTTCTCTGTATAATCATTTTTCATCCAAGAATGAGCTCTTACATGCCTATCTTATTAAAGAAGAGCTGACCTGGTTTGAAGGTGTTGAAAAATGTGTTGAAGGAATTTCCCATCCTAAAGAAAAAATGGAGGCTTTAATAGATTACAGGATAAAGCTTCAAAAATCTTCCAGGTTTGCCGGATGTCATTTTATTAAAATTATCTCCGAAATAGGCGACACTAATCCCATTGTGTACGATTTTGTAAAGAAACACAAAGAAAAACAAAAAGAGCTTATTAGAACATTGGTGGAACAAAGTGAGCTACCGGATACTGATCTTGTGGCAGAAACTATTTTTCTACTTATTGAGGGCGCTGTTGTTACCTCAACAATCCATAAAAATACGGACTCTTTCGATCATACTAAAAAAATTATTCAGGGAATTCTTGACTAATTTTTTTGGCATTTAAAAAATAGATATATCTATATAATTATGAATTCTAAATACTTGAAATTGTTGATTGTACTTTCAGGACAATTACTAACCATTATGGATATTTTTATTATTAATGTATCCATTCCTTCTATCCAGCGGGATATTCATGCCTCCAATGGAGAAATGCAGCTGATGATCTCCTCTTATCTTATTGGGTTTGCTTCTTTTCTTATTACAGGAGGAAGAATGGGGGATCTGTATGGCAGGAAAAAGGTCTTCATATTAGGGTTGATATTTTTTATGCTGAGCTCTGTAGGCTGTGGGATTTCAGGCAGTTCCGGACAACTCATCACCGCCCGTTTTATACAGGGAGTGAGCGCTGCTTTGATGGCTCCTCAGGTTCTGTCTATGATACAGATTCTGTTCCCGGGCCATGAAGAAAGAACAGAAGCGATGGGATGGTACGGAATAACCATTGGTATCGGAACGATTGCAGGACAGTTTTTCGGAGGCTATTTTTCATCATTATCCTTTATGCAGGAGCCCTGGAGGCTGATCTTTCTGATGAATGTGCCCATCTGCATTTTATCTGTTTTTTTAAGCATAAAAATATTGGATGAATCTAAAACCCCGGTAAAAAATACCTTTGATATTTGGGGTGTTACAGCTCTTTCTGCCGGCCTTTTTTGTTCTACATACGCTTTAACGATGTCTGAACACGAGGGAGTTACTGTCAGAAGTATGGTCCTTCTTCTTATCTCAGGCTGTATTCTTACTTATTTTATTAAAAATCAGAAAGGAAAAATGAAAAAAGAACGTCCTTACCTGATTGATTTTCAACTGTTCAGGTATAAGAATTTCAACCTGGGAATCTGGGCGGTGGTCTTTTTTTTTATCATGCTTGATTCCTATTTTTATATTGTCTCCCTTTTTTTTCAGGATGGATTAGGAATCAGTCCGCTGAATGCCGGTGAGATTATTGTTTTTCAAGGGTTAGGTTTTATTTTGGCTTCTCTTTTTTCTGCAAAACTGGTTTTAAAATACGGAAAGAATATATTACTTGGGGGCTTGGGGCTGATCATCAGTATTCTTATTGCACAGACTTTTTTATTCAATACACAAACACCTTTTTATCTTTTTTATCTCCTGTTGTTTTTACATGGAGTAGGAGTAGGATCTGTTATTCCTTCCCTTGCCAATATGGCATTGTCAGGAATTTCTGAAACCCTTGTGGGGAATGCATCCGGGGTGTATAATACTTTTCAGCAGGTGGCAGCGATCATCGGAATTATTGCAGTGGGCGGTGTTTTTTATTATTTTCTGGGAGAGCAGCCGTCACAGCAGGATTATCATGATGCTTTTTTAATGGCTATTGTCATCAATATTGTATGTCTGGTTTTTGTGGCAGCCTCTATTTTTATGCTTCCTGAGCATATCCTCCCGAAAAATAAGATGATAAAGAATCATTAAGCACTATTTTGAATGGTCTGAAGCAATTTTAGCCATATTTCGGGTGATTTCAGTCGGTGAATGGCAGTCACAGTTGCTGAAACCGATCACATGCATATCTTTACCCGGAATGTAAATACCCATACTTTTGAATCCAAAAATGCTTCCGCCGTGCTCCCGGTCCGGAATACCATTGATATCTTTCAGATGCCATCCATATCCATAAGTAAATTCTTCACCGGAATTGAGTTTGTACTTTTGAAATGCCTTTTGGGTTTCTTTACTGTTTAACAGAATATTCTGGTTTAAAGCCTGCTGCCATTTCAGCATATCATCTACAGTGGACATTAATGAGCCTGAAGAAAAAGGAACACTAAAGCTGATTATTGTTTTGTTGACAAATCCAGATTCTTTCTTATGATATCCATAAGCCCTTTTGGGAATAAGTTTTCTATCAGAAGCATAATAAGAATTCGACATTCCTGTCTTGTCAAAAATATTTTTCTTGATGAAATTTTCATAAGTATCTCCTGAAATAAGTTCTATAATATATCCTAAAATCACATAACCGGAGTTATTGTATTCAAATTTTTCTCCCGGAGTAAAATCAACAGGTTCATTTTTGAAAAAATCTACCATTTCTGAAGGTTTCATTTCTTTCTGAGCAATGCCGGAAAGAGATTTCATCTTTGTAAAATCCTTAATTCCTGAAGTATGGGTCAGAAGATGATGGATATTTATTTTATCTCCCGAAGGATAATCTTTGATATATTTTGAAACAGGATCATTTACAGAAAGTTTCCCCTCTTGTTCCAACATCAGAATGGCTACTGCTGTAAACTGCTTGGTCATTGATCCGATTTGAAAAACCTGGTCCGGGGACATATTGACATTAAGCTCCAGATTGGCTTTTCCAAAAGCTTTCCGATAAAGGGACTTTCCATGTTGGGTGATCATAAATACACCTCCCGGCTCATTTTTATTTCCAAATTCAGTTTGAATCAGGCTGTCAATTTTCTTTTCAACCTTTTTTTCAAGGGCTTGAGCACCCATCTGACTGCTAAAGAATACAAGTAGTATAAGAGCGGTTATAAGTTTTTTGATAATCATATTGATTTGTATTATGCTATACAAAGATATAAATTATTTTTATTACCATGTTATACAAAATAGTAATTTGTGTTTTTTAATGATTTAAAATAAGATAATGATTTTCAAAGGTATTGAAGAGAGGATTTATTTTTCTACAGATATTAATAGCATCATTGGTCTGCGAAGTTCCTCTTTCATTTCCGGAATTTCCTTCAGCATGGTGTGACTAGGCTCAGGTTCAATAATTTCTCTGATTTTAAAACCGTGCTTTAATAAAGTATTGAGATAAGAAGTTAAAGTCCTGTGGTATTTGATGACATTTTCTCCTAAAAAGGTGGTGTTTCTTTTCCCTTCGATAAAATACCGGTCAACGGGCCAGCAGACTTTTTCCCCATCTTTATCGTATACCCAATCCTGGCCTCCTTCAGCAGTAAAAACAGGATGTTCTACTGAAAACACAAAACGGCCTCCTGAAACCAGCCAATGATAAATATTTTGAGCAAGAGCCTCAAATGATTCCACATAATGAAGGGTCAGCGAACTTAAAATAAGGTCAAATTTTTCAGCAGGGTATTCCACATCTTCCAATGCTTTTCTTTCATAGTGAATACCTTCCAGGTTGTTGATCTCTTTAGCTTTAGCAAGCATTTTCTCCGAAAGGTCAATCCCAATAACAGATTTTGCCTCATTTTCCATAGCATAGCGGCAGTGCCATCCGAATCCACAACCCAGATCGAGGACCTTTTTTTCTTTACAATCTGGTAGCATATTTTTCAGAGCATGCCATTCTCCTGCTCCTTCTAAGCCTAATTGTGACCGTAGCATCTGTTCATACTGGTCAAAAAAAGCCGGGTTGTCGTATTTATTTTCTTTCATAAGGATAGAATTGGGTTTATTGTGAGCAGATGCCTGAAGTCAACTTACAGTAATTATTTAAAAAATTATATGAAATGACTTTACTTTTGAGTGTTGCGCATGGCTTTAATGAGCCTGTCTGTTCTCTTATCTGCTCTGGCATTATTTAAAGAAACAACCGCCCATATAGCAGCGGGAAGCCAGCCGATTAAGGTAATCTGTAAAATCAGGCAGATAATTCCGGTGATGATTTTTCCACGAACCATAAAGGATAAGAAGGGAAGTAAAATGGCTAGTAACATGGTGTAAGGTTTTAATTAATAATAAATTTCTAATGAGACTGAGGATCAAAATAGGCTTTAAAAGTAAGTGGGTCTTCAATCTTATCTTCCACTTCTTCAAGATATTCTAAATATTCTTCCTGATGCTTTTCCATATAAATAAGTACAACGGCAAGATTCACATATAAATTTTTGTCGTTTGAACCTAAATCTAATGCCTTCTTTAAATAGTGCAAAGCCGTTTCATTTTCTCCCATATCAGAATAAATAGCTCCAATATTGATTAAAGCGGATGTGTTTTCTGGCTCAATAAGTAAAATTTCATCCAGTTCTTTGATTAATAAATCATTTAAAGTATCCCAATGGTCTTCATTCTCCCATCTTTTAGCCTGGAGTTTTTTTACATTTTCTAATCTTGATGTTATATTGCTCATTATTTAAAATTACAGAATGAATACTTATGTTGTCATCTACAAATTTAGCTTTCTTAAAATAAATCTTTTAATTCTGATGACTGAAAGATTTGTTGATCCACATGCATCCTCCTAACCAACAACCTTTTTCTTCTTTCTAGCTTCCAAGTTTCTTATCCGAACTCAGTTTCATTTATGCAACTCTTACAAAGTCACTCTCTGTTGCGGTAATACAAAGTTTAAGTCCGCAATCTGAAAACTTTTGAGCCACATTATAAAAAGCAATGGTTGTTCTAAACATTAAAAGAATGCAAACCGCTGAACTTATTTTATTGGCGAAAAAAGCTGATTCTGCAGTCTTTTTATAGATTTCTGAGAAGCCTCTTGTTTTTCCGAGATCAATCCAGCTTCTGCTTTCCGAGATCCAGGAAGTGTTTTCCGTGCTATAATCTTTACAGATATACATCGTACTGTCCCAACCATTGTCCATACTATAATACAAACAAAGTGCTTCAGCATTCTCTTCTTTTGCCTTTTTCAGGCAACCATTCATTTCTCCTTCAATTTTTTTTCAAAACCCTTTAAAGAAACAGCCATGATTTTTTCCACTACTTCTTTAGAAAGTCCAAGCTTTAAAGTGATTTCCAGAGCGTAATTTGTTGCTTCTTCAATCTTTCGGTTCTCTATCAAATCAGCGCAGGATCTCCAATATTTATAATTTCTCATCGTTGAAGTGATAGGAATTAATTAATTCTTTTATTGTTTGATCTGTTTTCATAAGCTCGCCGTGGGGAATCTGATGAGTAAGGTAAGTGTAAAGTAAATCGGTCACCCATTTATTCTCAATGTTATGAATGTAATAAGCGCAAATAAGGCCCACATCGTCGGAGATATAGGCTGATAGGTCGGATGATCCTGTGCTTCTGAAAACGAATACAAAAATATCCTTTCGGAGGTCATTGATTTTGTCCTCTTTTTCCGTAGTTATCTCATTTCCTTCTACTGGCTGATAGGCTTTCATCCATACATCTGAAAATTCAGGAAGGTCTCTTTTATCCAGAAGATCATCAATGTATTCAGTATCTACATGAATGAAAGCTGTTTTTAAGGCATCCTTAAAAACAGCTTCAAATATATTAAGTTCTTGTATCATATTCAAGAATAGAGATTATCCGAAAGCTCTTTTCAATAAGCTCTCTACTTTTGGCTCACTACCTCTGAAATCTTTATAAAGTTCCATGGGATCTTTCGTTCCGCCGGAGGAAAGAAGGATTTTGTACTGAGCTGCAATCTCCGGATTGAAAATTCCGTTTTCTTTAAAATACTGGAAAGCATCAGCATCCAGTACTTCTGCCCATTTGTAAGAGTAATATCCCGCAGAATATCCACCCTGAAAAATATGGGAGAAACTTGGGCTCATTGCTGTTTCAGAATTCGTAGGGTAAAGTGTAGTTGCTTGGGTATATTTATCTTCAAACTCCTTTATCGTCTCATGTGCTAATTCTCCAACTTTAGTATGGTAATTCATATCCAGAAGTCCGAACCCAATCTGTCTCAGCGTTTGATATCCTTCCATAAAGTTTTTAGACTGTTCAATCTTTTCAATTTTTTCATCAGGAAGAACTTCACCCGTTTTGTAATGTTTTGCAAAAGTCTTCAAGAACTCAGGTTCATAGCAGAAGTTTTCCAGGAATTGGGATGGAAGCTCCACGAAGTCCCATTTTACAGAAGTCCCCGAAAGAGAAGGGTATTGCGTATTGGCCATCATTCCGTGAAGAGCATGTCCAAATTCATGGAATAAAGTAGTCACCTCCTGGAATGTTAATAGACTAGGAGTGTCCTTTGTTGGTTTACTGAAATTGCAGACAATAGAAATATGCGGACGTGAATTTTCCCCGTTCTGTTGATATTGATTTTTGTAGCTTGTCATCCATGCACCTGCTCTTTTACCCTTTCTTGGGAAATAGTCAACGTAAAGCAGAGATTTATAAGTGCCATTTTCTTTTACTTCATACACCTTTACTTCTTCATGGTATTTCGGAATATCATTTCTTTCCTCAAATGTTAATCCGAAAAGTTTTCCAGCCAATCCAAAAACAGCATCCTGTACCTGATTTAAAGGGAAATAAGGCTTCAGTTCTTCGTCATTCAGGTCAAATTTCTGTTTACGAAGTTTTTCAGCGTAAAAAGCATGGTCATAACCTTGCATATCCTCAATACCATCAGCTTTAGCCAATAGTTTTAATTCTTCGATTTCTTTATCAGCGTAAGGTTTTGCTTTGGTTAAAAGTTCATTTAAGAAATCAAAAACCTTCACCGGTGATTTGGCCATTCTTTCTTCAAGAACAAAATCAGCATAATCCTTATACCCTAGAAGCTCAGCTTTTTGCTGTTTTAAAGTTAAAAGTTCTTTGATCATATTTTGGTTATCAAACTCACCACCATCAAAAGATTTTTTGCCATTGGCCAATGCCAGTTCCTTTCTCAGTTCACGGTTTTCCGCATAAGTCATGAACGGGATATAGCTTGGATATTGCAGCGTAACAACCCAGCCTTCCAGATTTCTCTCTTTGGCTTCCTCAGCATATTGATCAATAATAGCTTCAGGGATACCTGCCAAATCTTCTTTATGGGTAATGTGCTTGAAATAAGCATTGGTAGAAGCTAATACATTTTGTCCGAACTGCAGGGATTTTAAAGAAAGATCCATGCTGATCTTTTTTAATTTTTCCTTGTCCTCTTCATTTAATAAAGCACCACTTCTTACAAAACCTTTATAGGTTTCATTCAAAAGCATTTTTTGTTCTTCATTGAGGTTATATTTTTCCTTTTCGTCGTATACTTTTTTAATTTTACTGAAAAGAGCTTCGTTCTGAGAAATCTTTGAAGAATATTCCGTTAAAATAGGAGAAACTTCCTGAGCAATCTGCTGGATTTCATCACTTGTTTCTGCGGAATTTAAATTGAAAAATATATTGGAAACAACATCCAGCTGCTCGCCAGAATACGCTAAATCTTCAATTACATTTTCAAAAGTAGGTGCCTCAGGATTATTAACAATTGCATTGATCTCCTCCTCAGATTTTTGGATTAATTCTTTAAAAGCAGGAAGATAATCTTCATTTTTAATAGAAGTAAACGGTACAGAATGATATGGAGTGTTAAATTTCTCAGTTAAAATATTCATTTTTTGATTTTTAATTAAAGTTAAATGTAGTAATTCATCAGGAATCACAGCTCAAAAGCTCAAAAATAATGCCTGAATAACAAGTTATGACAAAAATACTTATCTTTAAATAATCTTGTCATATGGAAAGTGGGGGTGATGGTAGAATATTTAATTTTGAAGACAGATTTAAACATTGTCAGGAAATAAATAACCCAAATATATAAACTATGAAAACACTCTTAAAAATTATCGGAATCATCATTCTGTTGATTGTTGTATACGCTGTTATCGCAATGCTGGCTTTCAGCAAAGACTATCATTTTGAAAAATCTGTTGTTATTAAAGCTCCAAAAGAAAAAGTATGGTCACATGTAGGTTCTTTAAAAGAATATAATGTATGGGATCCTTTTTCCAAAGCAGATAAAAATATAGTGATTACGTATTCAGGCGATGGTGATAAAATAGGAGATTCCTATCACTGGAAAGGAGATAAAAATGTGGGCGAGGGAGAACAGGCGATTACTGAAATGGTACCCAATGAAAAAATGGTCACCAAACTTCACTTTATCCAGCCTTTTGAAGGAAATGCCAAAAGTACCTTTATACTAACACCTGAGGGTAATGGAACAAAAGTAACCTGGATGATTGATAATGAACTCAATACAATGATGAAGATTATGAAGCCTATGATGGATAATAATATGAATAAAATGTTTGGACAGGGACTTGATGGCCTGAAACAGATATCAGAAAAGTAAAACATAAGCCTTGTAAATCTTACAGGGCTTTTTTATTGCATTAGAGATTGGTACCTACGATGTTGGGATAGGGGACATTTGTTTTTTTATGAAGAAATGAAAATATAAATTATTATGAGAAAAATATTATCTTTATATAAAGATTCGATTTATGGAGAAGATTGTATTTGAAAAAAGTGATATCAGAGACTTCGTAAAAACTACCATTACAGAGAAAATTGAAAAACTTAAAAAATTTATTGAGTTTACTCTGGAAGCAAGCCGTGACATCAAAAAAACTCCGAAATATGACAGCATGAGAGAAGAAATGCAGGAGGAAATTTACCAGATGCAGCGACAATTGGGAGCTTTGAATGATCTTAAAAGAAATATGGCAAAAGTTCTTAACACAAGTACAGAAAGAGCACAGCTGGGATCATTGGTGATTACCAATAAAGCCCGTTTTTATATTTCAGTTTCATTAGGTGAATTCTTTTTTGAAGGGGACCGTTTCTACGCCATTTCACCCGAAAGTCCAATGGCAAAAAAGATAATGGGGATGAGGGCCGGAGATGAATTTGTACTAAATAAAATTCATCAAAAAATAGTGGAAGTACTCTAAGAAGGGGCCTTAATGATGAAACCATAACTATCCACAATACCCATGAAATTCGGTAATTTAAGAACAAACAGAATCAATCAATGGATCATTATCCATTTGCGTTATCTGGTGGGCTTCGCTTTTTTGCCATCAGGATTAACCAAATTAATAGGGAATAGGTTCACCCGTATTTCAACAGAAAATCCAATAGGTTACTTTTTTGAAGCATTGTACCAATCCGGTTTCTACTGGAACTTTTTAGGATGGGCACAAGTGATCACAGGAGTTTTACTGATGACCCAGCGTTATGCGACTCTTGGGGTCTTAGTATTTTTCGCAATATTAACTAATATCTGGGTGATTACACTTAGTCTTTCATTCTCCGGAACCTGGATAATCACTTCTTTAATGATGCTTGCTGTTTCTATTTTATTGATATGGGACGGGCATAAATTGCTTCCAATTTTTAATTACAACAAATCGGGTATCGTTAAGGAATATCCTGATCCCGGCCCTATCTGGATTATTGCAGGAATGATATATGCTTTCAGCTTTATTGTGCTGTATATGCTGGATCCGTTATACGGAGCTGTATATGAAAAATGGCTGGTTAAAGTGTTTGCCGCAGCGATTTTGCTGACCTTCATTATAAGCAATTACAAAGCATACAAAAATCATAGGTTGGCATTAAAAACCTGATCTTTTAAATGCCGGAGATTGGATCTCATATTGTAAATTTGCAGTTATGAACAAAGCAGAAATAGTAAAAGAAATCATAGAACAGAGGAGAAGTACTTTTCCAAAAGATTATACAGACGCAGAAATTTCCCAGGAGGTTATTGATGAAATTCTAAGTTCGGCAACATTTGCACCCAATCACAAACGTACAAAACCTTGGCGTTTCAAAATATTTAAAGGGGAAGAAAAGACAAATCTGGCTTCAGAAATGCAGGCTATCTATAAAACTACGCAGCCCGAACAGCTTTTCTTAGAGAAAAAATATAATGATATCGGTTTTAAAATCAACAAAGCTGATGTGGTAGTTTCCATTGTTGTTAATTTCAGCGGAATGGTTCCGGAATGGGAAGAGATTGCTGCTACCTCAATGGCTGTTCAGAATATGTATCTTACCTGTACGGCCCATAATATAGGATGCTACTGGAGCTCTCCAACAATTGTTGACCTTCTGAAGGAATCTTTAACCATAGAGGAAAACCAAAAGTGTTTAGGGCTTTTCTATATGGGAAAAGTGGATTAATGAATCATTTTTGATGAGGTGATAATGAATGAGTGAAAAAAATATCAAATTATCCCATTTTCAAATTACCAAATTGAAAAATTTGTTTTATCTTTGCACTCTTAAATATTTAACTGGGACGAGTTCCCGTAAAATTCAAACATTATGTCAGTAAAAATCAGATTACAAAGACACGGTAAAAAAGGTAAGCCTTTTTTCCACATCGTGGTTGCAGATTCTAGAGCAAGAAGAGATGGTAGATTCATCGAAAAACTAGGAACTTACAACCCAATTACTAACCCTGCAACTATTGAATTAAACGTTGATTCTGCTGTACAGTGGTTAAACAATGGTGCTCAGCCTACTGATACTGCCAGAGCTATCCTTTCTTACAAAGGTGCCCTTTACAAAAAACACTTACAAGGTGGTGTAGCTAAAGGTGCTTTTGACGAAGCTGAAGCTGAAAAAAGATTTGCTGCTTGGGTAGACGCTAAAGATGCTAAAGTACAAGGTAAAGTAGAAGGTTTATCTAAAGCTCAGGCTGACGCTAAGAAAGCTGCTTTAGATGCTGAAGTTAAAGTAAACGAAGCTAGAATTGCTGCTGTTGCACAAGCTGATGCTGATGCTAAAGCTGCTGAGGAAGCTGCTAACGCACCTGCTGAAGAAGTTGTTACTGAAGCTACAGAAGGAGAAGCTCCTGCTGCTGAAACTGAAGAAAACACTGAAGCTTAATAAACAAATCCTGTTATGCGTAAAGAAGATTGCTATTTTTTAGGTAAAATCACACGCAGACATGGACTTGCGGGTAACGTTATCCTTAAATTGGATACCGATCAGCCCAAGCTTTACAATAAATTGGAATCAATATTCGTTGAAATCAACGGATTATTGGTTCCATTTTTTATTGAAAAATCCTCCTGGAGCAAATTAGATGCTTTAAATCTTGCTTTTAAAGGCTCCTCAGAATCTCTGGTAGATCAGGTTTTAGGTAAAAGTGTTTACCTTCCGCTTGCTACCCTTCCTCCACTTTCAGGAAAACAATTCTATTATCACGAAATAATAGGGTACAATATCCTTGATGAAAATGATAACGACTGTGGAGTAATACGATCTGTAAACGATCAGACTGCCCAAAATTATTTCATTCTTGGATTTGAAGGCCGTGAAATTGTGATCCCTCTTATCAAAGACTGGATCCTGGAGGTAAACAGAGAAGAGAGATTTATTAAAATGCAATTGCCGGAAGGCCTGATGGACGTTTTCCTTGTTCCGTCAAAAAAAGATGAATAATCTGTTTTCAGAAATTATATCTGAAACTTATTCTCTTTCCTGTTTACTTACTAAGAAATATTTCCCTGAACTTTTTGTATAGGACCAGAAACAATAGTTTTATGTATATGATCAATGCTGTGCTCCGATGCGGAACCATGACTTCAAAAGCTTAAAATATAACTAATTCCCAATTGCCGGGAGTAAATATTTCTGTACAATTTTATCAGTCTGGGGATGGGTGTATGACGTATTATAGGCTCTTGCTACAGGGACATTTCTGGTGATCTATGAAAAATCTAGTTAAATAACTTTCTGAATTCTCCCGGAGACTGATTCGTCTTCTGTTTGAAGAGTTTGCTGAAAGACTGTGGATGTTCAAATCCCAGTTCATAAGCAATTTCACTCACAGATAAACTTGTAGTACTCAAACGTTCTTTAGCAGAATCAATTAATTTATTCTGAATATGCTGCTGTGTGTTTTGCTGAGTATGAAGACGAAGCAATGTCCCAAGATAATTGGGGGAGATATTCATCTGTTCGGCAATACATTTCACAGAGGGAATGCCATTTTCGAGGAGATTTCCGCCTTCAAAATATTGAGAAAGAATATCTTCAAATTTAAATAACAATTCGTGACTTGACTTTTTTCTGGTAAAAAATTGCCGTTCATAAAAACGTTCAGAATAAATCAGTAATAATTCAATCTGAGCAATGATAAGCTCCTGCGTAAATCTGTCGGTGTTTGACTGATATTCTCTTTCAATATTTTTAAGAATATTAACAAGGATTTCCTCTTCTTTATCAGAAAGGAAAAGAGCCTCCTTCACCTGATAACTAAAGAAGTCATAAGTTTTTATTTTTTTGGTTAATGAAGTATTCCACAGAAAATCAGGATGAATAAGCAATAAAAATCCGGTAGGCTCCACTTTAACATCGGGATTGATTTCAAGGCTTAAAAACTGCTGTGGTGAAACAAAACACAGCACTCCGGAATCGAAATCATATTGCTGTTGTCCATAATTGAATTTTGGACTGACATTCTTTTTCAAACCAATTGAATAAAAATTCTGAATCCATTTCAGTTCTTCATAATCTACAGCATAACGCACTTTGCTGTAATCTATTAAACTGATCAGCGGATGTTCAGGATTCGACAGACTACAGAAAGCATGAAAATCTGAAATAGAGTTAAAGCGGACAGGCTGTTTCATAATAGCGAAGTTAATTGTTTTTTGTAAAAAGTATAATCAATGGTTTTAGAAAACCTTCAGCTCCAATCTGACCAACTTTTGTAGGACATCTGAACGGAGCTGAAGGTCATTATTACAAGCCTAAATCGCTGTTGAAACTGTCAGATGTTCCCATTTTTCAGCATCCTTCTTTAAAATATCAATTTTATTATTCAGAAACTCCACCGTTCCTACACCTAATAATAAATGTACCGGAGGATTTTTCTCTTTACTGATCTGGATCAGGACGTCAGCTGCTTTTTCAGGATCATTAGGCTGGTTTCCATTGATTTCATTAAGATGAGCCTGTTCTGAATTTCTTGCCGCTTCATAAGCTTGAATAGGATTAGAAGGCGTTTTTGCAGAGTCTTTAGTTAAAAAATCTGTACGGAAATATCCAGGATAAACAACGGTAGCGTGAACTCCGAAGTCTTTCACTTCTTCAGCCAATGCCTCTGTAAATCCGGCAACAGCAAATTTTGTAGAACAATAGATTCCCCAGCCCGGAAAATTGGCGGAATATCCGCCTACCGAAGATATATTGAAGATATTTCCTGATCTTTGTTTACGGAGATAAGGCATGGCATTTCTGATCACATTCAATGTTCCGAAAACATTCACGGCATAATTTTCTCTTGACTCTTCATCAGTAAGCTCTTCAAGGGTTCCGATTTGTCCGTAGCCTGCATTGTTGACAACCACATCGATTCGTCCAAAATGATCAACTGTTTTTTCAATGGCAGATTTTATGTCGTTGTTGTCTGTGATGTTGACGCTCAATGGAAGGAAATTTTCTGAAGTTTCTCCAATGGTTGAGAAAAGGGATTCAACGGTTCGGCTGGTGGCAGCAACCTGAAATCCTTCGGATAGTAATTTTTTTACCAACTCAAATCCTAAACCTTTTGAAGCTCCTGTTACGAACCATACTTTTTTTGTTTCCATTTTTAAATAATTTCTTTGTTTAAATGATGATACAAAGATGGAAACTTGCGAAAAGGAAAATGTATCCAAATCGGGGAATGATGTATCTAAATCGTGGATGATGATTATATCTGCTTTAAATTTCTAAATTTATTTTGCAGTTAACAGATTATTAATACTTGAGAATTTTGAATATAAAATATCCCACATTATAGAATATTATAGAAAAACGAGGTGAAGAAAATTGATAAATGATAAGTTGAACTGTTAGAAAAAAGAATAGAACTGCTGTTTTTTATGAAGTGGAAATAAAATAGTGAGATAAATGTGAATTGATTTTAAAGCGTTGGTTTTTAGTTGTTTGTTGTTTTTTAATTCATGAATTTAGGTATATAAATTTATGAATCTATAGAGTGTTCACTTGGATCATCACATCGGTTTATGCATCTTTGCTTCAAGGTAAAAACACAGCATTTATATTTTTGTATGTGTACAGTACAAAAATGTAAATATTAAAATCCTACGTGAGTTAATGAATGAATTAAAAAGTTAGAGTAGTGATCACCAAAAGTAATTTATTATGTTGTAAGTAAACAAAGTTTGTTTGAAACCATTAGCGATGTCAGGGAATGAATTCTAAGTGAATAAGACAGAGCTAATGATGAACTTGAGGAATCAGAATTATCATTTAAAAACTAAAAACTAATAACTATTTTCCATACATAAGAGCCCTGTTCTTATGAAAAAACAAGAATAAGTCAGCTTATTCCTCTAAAAAGTGATATGATGTGAGTGTACCAGGTTCAAGTCAGGACAAATTTTATGAAGTTCAGGATATTAAAATTATACTTTAGAAACGAATGCAGAAGAGTGAAAAAGATAATTTTACTGAACAGAAAGTTTAATTACCTGATAAATGATTTTTAAAGACAGCGTAACCATTAAGTTGCGCTGTTTTTTTGTAACTTTGCAAACATTAATTTTTATACAAAAATTTATCATCAACAAATGAAAAAGCAGACGATCAAAGAAATCCTGAAGGATTACAAGAAAGTATTACATCATGACATTACAGTTTACGGATGGGTAAGAACCTTCCGTGCTAATCGCTTTATTGCACTTAATGATGGATCTACTATTAATAATTTGCAGATAGTTGTTGATTTCGAAAATTTTGATGAAGAGGTTATCAAGAAAATCAGTACTGCTTCTTCCCTTAAAGTAGTAGGTGAAGTAGTAGAGAGCCAGGGTGCTGGCCAAAGCGTTGAGATTATTGCTAAAAAGATCATCGTTTTAGGAGATAACTTTACTGAAGAGCTTCAAAGTACGATTCTTCAACCTAAAAAACACAGTTTAGAAAAGCTTCGTGAGCAGGCTCACTTAAGATTCAGGACCAATTTATTCGGGGCTGTTTTCAGAGTGCGTCATGCAGTGAGCTTTGCCGTTCACTCGTTTTTTAATCAGAATCAGTTCTTCTACATCAATACACCTGTAATTACCGGTGCAGATGCAGAAGGAGCCGGAGAAATGTTTGGAGTTACCAACTTTGATCTGGAAAATATGCCAAGAACAGAAGAAGGTGATATTGATTTCTCACAGGATTTCTTTGGTAAAAAAACGAATCTTACGGTTTCAGGACAGCTTGAAGGAGAAACTGCAGCCATGGGATTAGGAAGAATTTATACATTCGGACCTACTTTCCGTGCTGAAAACTCTAATACAACAAGACACCTTGCTGAATTCTGGATGATTGAGCCGGAAGTGGCCTTCAATAACCTGGAAGATAACATTGACCTTGCTGAAGATTTCTTAAAATATGTGATTCAGTATGTGCTGGATAACTGTAAAGATGATCTGGAGTTCCTGGATAAGCGTTTTGAAGAAGAACAGAAAACAAAACCTGAGAAGGAAAGAGCAAAAGAAGGTCTTATTGAAAAACTTCAGAATGTGATTGCTAAGCGTTTCAAGCGTGTAAGCTATACAGAAGCTATTGAGATTTTATTAAACTCAAAAGAAAATAAAAAAGGCAAATTCGCGTATCCCGTTGAAAAATGGGGAACAGATCTTCAATCTGAACATGAGAGATATCTTGTTGAAAAACATTTTGAAAGCCCGGTAGTATTATTTGATTATCCAAAGGAGATCAAAGCTTTCTATATGAAACTGAATGACGACAACAAAACTGTTGCGGCAATGGATGTTCTTTTCCCAGGAATCGGAGAAATCATCGGTGGTTCTGAAAGAGAAGCAAGATTAGATGTACTAAAACAGAAAATGACTGATATGCATGTAGATGAGCATGAGCTTTGGTGGTATCTGGATACCCGTAAGTTTGGTTCTGTTCCCCATGCAGGATTTGGTTTGGGATTAGAAAGATTGGTTCTTTTTGTGACTGGGATGACGAATATCAGAGATGTAATTCCTTTCCCTAGGACACCGAAAAGTGCTGAGTTCTAGAATAATAAAAAAAAGCCTTAATGAAATTTAAGGCTTTTTTTATTTTTTAGTAGTTTATTATGATATTAACTATCATGCAAAAATCGTGCTAAATGTGTTTATTATCAAATAAATTTATTAAATTCGTAGAATATGTTATGTTAAAACGCCAATATTACTATGCTTAAACAACACTTACAACTCAAATTAGGACAGAAGCTGGCCCCTCAGCAGATCCAGTTGATGAAGCTTATTCAGCTTCATACTCTTGAATTTGAAGAGGAGTTGGAGAGAGAGCTGGAAGAGAACCCTGCATTAGAAATTGCTAAGGAAGAATCTAAGGAAGATGATTATGCTTCTTTGGAAGAAGCCTATCAGGATGAGGGTACCGATAGCATTGAAACAGATTTTGATGTCAATGAATATATTTATGACGACGAACCCAACTATAAAACTGCATCCAGCAACTATTCTCCGGACGACGAAGAATTTGATAATGAAAGTCTTTTAACTGAAGGACAGTCATTATATGATTATCTGATGGAACAGATTCATTTGGCGAGTATTAACAATGAAGATTTAAAAGTTGCAGAATATCTTATTGGAAATCTGGATACAGATGGGTATTTAAGAAGGGAAATCAAGTCTATCGTTGATGATCTGGCTTTTTCACAGGGAATCTATACTACTAAGGAAAAAGTGGAAGATATCCTGGAAAATTATGTTCAGAAGCTGGATCCATCAGGAGTAGGGGCAAGAGGACTTCAGGAATGTTTATTACTTCAGATCGAAAAGAAAGTAAGCTCGGATAAAGCAGTTTCTCTGGCCGCGAGCATTTTGAGGCATCAGTTTGATGCATTGACGAATAAGCACTATAACAAGATTATTCAGAAATATGATATTGAAGAGGAGGATCTGAAAGATGCTTTGGATGAAATATCAAAATTATCACCTAAAGTGGGAGGGAACTTTGATACCCAGACCATCACCATCAATCAGGAAATTATCCCTGATTTTGTAATCCAGGTGAAAGATGGATTGGTAATTCCCATGCTTAACAGCAAAAATGCGCCTACGTTAAGGGTTTCAGAAGAATATAAAGATATTCTTACCACGTATTCTCATGATAAAAATTCATCTGAGCATAAACAGGCTGCCTTATTCATTAAACAAAAACTTGATGCTGCCAAATGGTATATTGATGCCATTAATCAGCGTCAGAATACCCTTTTACAGACCATTACGGCCATTGTAAAGTTCCAGAAGGATTACTTTATCACAGGCGATGAAAAGTCGCTGAAACCGATGATTCTAAAAGATATAGCAGATATTACAGGATTTGATATTTCTACCATTTCAAGGGTAGTAAAAAGTAAATATGCTGATACGCCTAATGGTATTGTATACCTTAAAGATCTGTTCTCGGATAGTTTAACTAATGATGACGGGGAGGAAGTTTCTACAAAAGAGATTAAAACCCATCTTCAGGAAGTGATCAGCAAAGAGAATAAGAGAAAACCACTTACTGATGATGCTTTGGTAGTGATCTTAAAAGAACAGGGCTATAATATTGCCAGAAGAACGATTGCAAAATACCGTGAGCAGCTGAATATTCCTGTAGCAAGATTAAGAAAAGAGCTATAGTTTTAGATACTATACTTTACATATATAAAAAGGTGAACGTTGGTGTTCACCTTTTTTATTGAATTTGTTTACACTTTTTATTTTAGCCACAAATCGGAGATTTGACGTAGTCAAAGGTTACAAAGTTTCTTGGATACTTAAGTTTAATAAAGTTGTGAAAATAAGCTCACTAACGCTCACGTAAGTTTAAAAAACATCAAAGATTTTTTGCTTAAGTGTACTTTTTATTTACAATCCGTTTAAACTTAAAATAAACTAAAGTGTTTATAGTGTTTCACTCAGCTTTTGTGACTCAATTTTTATTTAGTTAAACAGGCTTATTGTATAAATTAAGAGATCAGAAATACAGTATCACTTATTCTTTTAAAAAGACTGAATGTATTGATCTGTTTTCCAAATTCTTTATTTTCCCAATATACTTTTCCATCTTTATAATCATTGATTAACGCAAAAGTACCGCTGTTGATCTTCAGAAATGCAATGGCAGGGAAGGGAAGGTCTTCAAGATCTTCAAGCTCCAGTCTTACCACCATGGTTTCAATATCAAAATCATCTTTTAATATAGTATGGAAGCTCAAAAAATTATAATCATCCACAGGGATATCATAATTTTTTATTGTTCCAGCCTTCATATTTTGTTGTATAAATTTTTTCAACAAAAAATTAAAAGAGGTTACGTGGCTGTCTTTTTCAATCATAGATGCTGGAAATTTTTAATAGATATAATAGGCATTTTCGTTAATGCGCTTCTTAATGTTGTGTATGTTTATTTTATAAGGAATATTTTCTTCACTTTTATAATGAAAGTCGATTGTACTGATCGTTTTTTTACTGAGTCCTATCCATTTGTTATCCTTAATTTTATAGAGAACAAACTGATTGTAGTGCAGCGTATAGTCTGCTTCATTGATAATGACCAGCTTATTTTTATCTTGTGGATAAAAGGTAATATGTGTTTTTCCTATTTTGTATGATTGTTCTTCCAGAAAATTCATATGCTCTTTTTGAGTATAGGAACGCAATTTTGATTTTAGCAGCAGAAACCTGTAATGGGTTTGTCTGATGTTTTCCTTTATCCTGCTTTTTATTTTTTTTACAGCATGCGAACACGGACTAAACTTGTAATGGATGCCCTTTGGAGAGATCGAAAATTTAGTTTTGCTTTCAAATGGATCTATAAAGAAAAATTGATTGTCCTTTACATTGATAAGATGAATCAATAAATACTGCTTCTCAGTAATGCTATTGAAAATATTGCCCTCTACCCAATGGTGAACAACATTGGTATAGGTAAATTCCTGTACAATGGGTTTATGGTAATACTTAATTTCCTTTTGGAGCTCCAGTCTCCTTAACACAAGAGTGAAACTTTCAATTTCCGTCTTAATCTGGGTAATATCTGTGGTATGGACCTTACTGAATTCAAAATTACATTCATCAAAACAGAAATGGCGGCTATTTTCTAAAATGCGGGCATAATCCTTACTCTGTTTGAAGAGGTTAATGCACTGCTCGTTATTTTTCAATAAAGTGAAAAAGCCTGCCGGATAGTTCTTATGAGGGGAAATAACATCGTATTTCTGCAATATTTTTTCAGTCATAAAATACCGGATATTACCGAAAACTATGTCGATATCACAATATCCCCAGAAGTCATAATTTTTCAGATATTCCTGAAAAATTAGTCCATAAGTAGGTTTAAAATCACATAGCTTATAGCCATCCAGAATATTGATATTCAGATTGAGTTTTTCACTCGCTATTGTACTGAATTCAGCAAGATCCTTAATGTGCACAAAATGAACATTTGGGACATGAAAAGGAGCTTCTAAATTAGTAAATAATATAAAATCAACATCCGGATTATATTTGCAGCTGAACAAAAAATGGCTGAAATAAGAAGGCCAGCTTTTTCCGAAATAACAATTTATTAATGCGATTTTGGTCATCCTACGTCAGTTTTTTAATATTGAGCAATGAGTCATAACTTTTGTGTAAGAAATAATAAAGAATGGACTCATAAAGATTCGGTTTCGAAGCAAACATCCGGTTAATAAACATATGAATATAGCTTATCACTAATGATTTAACCATCTGTTTGGATTGCAGATCCTTAACTTCAGTGATATAATTTTTCGTTTTCCTGGTTCTGCTATTTAATATCATAGTAAAATCATCCCCTTCCGTTAGGAGATCCAAAATTTCACTTCTATGGTTTCTATATTTATCTTTTAAAGCTGCCTTAGAGTTTTCATCCAGCCTCATACCATATCCATTAGCCAAATGATTCATAATATCTCTTTTCTCAGCTTGTTCATAACCAAAATCATTCAGGATTCTGTTTACTCCCACAATAGCAGCTTTCCAAATAGCGGTTTCTGCCAATTCAGCCTCTTTTAATAGTTGGCAAACACACTCACTGTCAAAATAAAATATACTTTCCATATGGTCTATGGTAGACTCTCCATATCGTTCAATCTCTCTATTGTAGGTGTCCAGAACAATTTTATGGATAATCATCTCTTGTGTCAGATATTTATCAAGCAATTGATAGATCTGATTGGAAATATTATGATCCGATGATGTTGTCAGAAATCTTATTCTGATATGATGGTCCGGATCGCTGTAACGGATGAAAAACCATTTTTTTATAATCCCTTTTTTAATGAGCCCACTGGCAAATTTATAGATGGAATCTTTAATGATCTGATCCGAAACCTTGGTACTGCTATAGATTTTATAGAAAAGCCATTCGCTTCCCGGAATAAAATTTCTGGTAATTGTATTTTTAACAGAAAAAAGAGAAAGCTCTTTGTTTTTCTTACTGCTCAGGTTATGCCATGGAATGACAATCTCATTGCTATGGATGTTTCCTTCCGCATCTTTGGCTACACTTTCATATTGATTGGCAAGGTTTTCGAAAACCCTTATTTTCTTCTCCTTCACAAGATGATCCAGTAAAATTTCCAGAGAAAGTGTATTGTTCATGAAAACAGGAAGTTCCATATCCCTCTCTGAGAAGGTGAAGATTTCTGGAATATTCCTTTCTTTCAGATGGTCTCGGAGCATATTCACTGAAGCCTGTTTTCCATTGAATATTTTCTCATATGACAGTTGCCATGATGTTCTTGACAATATAACGTTATTAACCATTATTCGGGGTAAATAGTCATAATTGCTGAACATTCCCCAATTCCAGTTATAAGACGGGGTGATATTCTGATACTGAAGATCACATAAGAAATGATACAGCGGTACTTTATGTAAACTATAATTATGGGCAGATGAAAGACTTGGAATGACCTCTTTATTGTACTTTTTGGAACGAAGGACAACCCTGTTGTTCTTGATAGAAATCATAAGGTCATTCAGATAGATAGGCTCACTGTCTGAATGCTGGAGATTAAGGATCGGAATTTCATAGTTTCTCAAATGGGGTCTGAGTAGAATATTGCCTACCCTTGGTTGTGGATTATGCACAACTTCAGCAATAATCTGATTTTCAAAGAAGTTTTCCTCCTGTTGCAAAGCCTGTTTTACCGATTCTTCCAGCTCATTATCCAAATGACAGAAACGCCCCAGATAAGTAGAGGATGAAGGCCCGTCACTAAATTTATGGAAAATGACAGGTTGCCCTTTCTGGTCCTGATATACCTGTACAAGAGAAGACATTGAAAAAGGAATGTTCTTATTCTCTTCTGAAAAGGGAGCTACCTCATCTTGAGTGATTATAATTTTATCTTCGTTGTTCTTGATGGCATTAATTAATTTTTCACCCAAAAACTGATTCCATTTTACAGATCCCTGAATAATATTGGAGTTATTTTGAGACTTGAACTGGATGCCTCCAATCAAATCCGAAACATCATTATCCGAATGTATAGGATAATTGATCCCTGACAATGGATCAAGTGCTAACAATAAAGGAATTTCCTGCTGATCATATCTTTCAAGAAATACATTTTTAAAACTCTCCAGGGCATCAATCGTATCCGGTGCCCCAATTTTAAAAACTGTGGAAAGTACTTTTTTGAAATCTTTAAAAATAGTATTGTTCAGTGTGTTGGATGCCTTACCTTTTAGAAGGTCTGTCTGAATAATATTTTTTTTATAGCTTTTAATGCCTGTTTCGGTTAAAATTTGAGTGATTTTCTCAACAGCATCATCAATGTCATTGGTTATATTTATTTTTTGAACAATTTCAAATATGCTAATGATATGGTGAATAAAAGCTATATCAGCATTATTTTCTTCAGTTGCAAGAATTTTCAGTTCTTTTAAAAACTGATAGATAAAATCCTGGAAATTCTTGTCAGTAACTTTTGGTGAAAGTTCACTGACAAGAATTTTGGAATCTATTAGTTCATTGATATAATCAAAACTGTCTTCATAAGAAATATCCTGCTTTATCAGTATTTCTATGATCGATGATAACTCCAACCCGTTAGTACAGGCTTTTATAATAGAATTCAGGTACTTATTTTTCTCTGTGGAAATAACTTCATATTTCAATCCTCCGCTATTGGCGGAAGACTCAATATAGCGGTATTTGTTTTTGGTATTGTATATGGTATTATTGGTGTAGAACTTACAGATCTGTCTTACAAACATTTTTTGTTCCAGTTCTGTAATGATATCATGCATCAGCTGCATATCCAATCGTGCATAAATCTTATCCTGACTTTTATCCAGTGTGATAAGAGTATCATTATCCCATTGTCCCATGCTTACTCCTGCATTGGTCCCAAAGGGAATGGTTCTGAAATGTATCCTAAGCCAGTATTTCAGCAAAGATTTTTTTATTTTATCTGCTTTTTCTTTCGAAAGTTTTTTTTCATCCCAATTGACAAGCTGCTCATAGAGATCCGGTGAAGATAAATAAATCGCCTTACGAAAGTTTTCACTATTGATGTCTTCTTCCCATGTATCAATACTTTTTTGTGGAAAAAGAGGAGTCCTCAATAGGTAAAAGTTCAGCTTTTCTATGTCGTTGTATTTCATTCTATGTTCATTAAATAAATTTTATCCCAATCCTTAGCTTTCTCGGGATACTGATAATCCAGTAATACCATTCCTACTCCTGAAATTCCTTCCAGTAACCCGGTATGCTCTACCCATTCATCATTTTTCAGATCATAAGGAAACTTGGTTCCTTTGCCCAGTTGCTGAAGAGTAATAGCCATCCAGTAATCATGTGCTTCTTTAAGCTCTTCCCGCTTACATACTCTGTAAAACTTATTGAAAATATGTGAAATTCCCGATGATCCGTGACAGATCCCAGTGTCTATACAATCATTTTTGTGACTGTAAAAAACCCCGGCGTTATCCAGTCTGATTTTTGATGAATTTAAAATAATAGAAAGACTCATTGCTCTCAGGTCTTCATCCTGTAAAACAGTATAAGCTTTCCATATACCTATCGCAATACCTAAATCACCATAGCACCACGCCAGCCTGTTTGACAGCTGTTTTTTGCGGGTAACGACATTAATTTTTGAAGGGAAAATATGCTGAGAATCTTTATTCTCCTCATACAGTTCAGTAAGAAAATTAACCGCTCCCTGAATCAGTCTTTTACAGGTTTCTTTTTCACAGCCTTTATGATAGCATTCCGTTAAAAAGGATATGATAGAAGGAAGACCATGGGCAAGGCCCAGATCGCAGATATTTTCTTCTTTTGTTATATTGTCAACCCAGAAAATGGATTTGTTGTGTTCATGTTTTAAATGGTCAATATAAGACACTATTTTTGCAACTGTATCGAATTTCTGGATTTCCAGAAAGTAAAGACCTAATCCGATCAGCCCTGTAAATAAATCATACTCTTTTTTGCCTGCATAGATGGGAATCAATTCTAAAAAGAATTCTATAGAATCTTCTTCTATGGCATCAATATCCTCATCTGTAATGATATTGGAAGTATGCAGGAGCCTCATAAAATAGATCACCGCTAAACTCCCGCTGGCAAAAGAATAATAAGTATCTTCAGAAGCCAGATCTATCAGACTTTCAATTTTTTCAATTTCTATATCATTATTATAGAATAAGGAGTAGTAATTGCTCCCCAGACTGAACGTGATATTGTCTCCTTTATCTTCAATACATTTTTTTGAAATCTCGCTTAAAAAAAAATCAATTTTATCTTTATACATATTGGCTTAATATTTCGATAGCTGTTAGAGAATCTTTGTGTGTTCTGGAAACATTATTGAACATAAATTCATTGTATCCGTACAGTTCTTTAAATTCCAGCAATTTTTCCTGAAAAAAGCTTCCGTCACCAATAAGGCTTATATTGTCTATGGCACCATTAGTACTGCTTTTTGCTACTTTTAATGCTTTTTGTTTGGTTTTATGGCAGCATCCGGAAAACGTTAATACCATAGCCGGATCTTTGCCATGTTTTGCTTTGTATTCTGTTCTGAAGTTTTGCAGCTCTTCTTTAAGATAATCCTTGTTGGATTCTCCATGAAATATAGATCTTGCAAAATTGAGGTCATGTTGCAGTGCTACTTTCAACCCCGAATGTGAAGATCCCATATACCATACATCAGGAATATTTCCCTTGTAAGGCGGGATAATTAAATTTTCTTTCAACAGTTCATTTTCTTCTCTCAGAAACCGTAATGTAGATTCCAGCTTCGGAAGAAATGAGGAAAAATAACTGTCTTTATCAACGTCTACGTTAAAGTATTGAAGATCATATTCTCCTACCAGCCCTTTTACAAAACCAAGATCTAGCCTCTTAGGATATAGGCTGGATAATAGTTTATAATTATGAGCTACTCTGAATGGACTTTGTAATGGCATAATAACCCCAGCAATCCCTATCTTTATCTTATCCGTTAATCCCAATAGTATGGGTAGAAGCATTTCAGGAGTAGACCAGGCCATGTCATGTGCTTTTGAAAAATAATTTTCAGTAACCCAGAACCTCGAAAAACCAAGCTCGTCTGCTCGGGTTGCATATTCAATGATATCGTACAATGATTTTTTAGAATTATTAAGAGAATTCTCTCGTATACCAAATTCCAAAAGCCCTATTTTTAATTTATTTGCCATAACTAGTTATTAAAAAGTAGCTACTCCCGGAGGAGTAGCTTTAGTACTTTTGTGAAGTATTAGATTTCAGTACAAACGCAAAGGTTTGTAGATCTGCTGCTTCCAGCTGTACACGTCCAGTGTGTACAATCGAAAATAGATAATACTGCCTCTTTTCCAGCTTTTACTGATTTCATTTCGTCAGAGTTTAATTGAGATAACTTCTCTTTTTTAAGAGTTAACTTTTTTGTAAGCTTTTTGCTCATGGTTAAAAAAAATTAAATAATTTACCTACTCGTTAGCTTTTCGGTTTCCGCTTTTTTATATGTATTTATTATATAATACCTTGTTTATCAATGTTTAACTGAAAGATCAGCTCATTGGTTTAAAAATATAACGATATACTGCTCCAAAAGAACATCGTGCATTACATTACAGTAATTATCCGTATAAAGTTAGAAGAGTTCTTTATTCAGTACTTTTAGAGACCGCTTTATTCTGATTCTTCGCCGTACTGATCTTCTCGCGTTGATCTTTATTATAATTAATATCGATATTTGAAATAAAACTTCCTTTACTGGCCTCCCATTTTCCCTGGCTCTGATAACGATAAAGCAGATTATTGGATAAGGTTTTTTTAGCAGAGATTCCAAAGACGAAATCAATAGTATCATCCTGTATATAATCTACAAGCTGCAGGGTAATAGCCAATTTATCTGAATCTGTATAAATCAGTCTGTATTGTTGCAGATCGATATTCTGCCAACCTGTTGTGCCGGTCTTATATATAATATTTTCATTAAGGAGACTTTGATAAGGCAATCCATCTTTAACACTATATATGTTGAGCTTTAAAGTTATTTCTTTGAACCTGGAGCTTGGAATAATATAAAAGTTATAGCTGTTAAGCTTTGTCCAGTTATAGATATCAAATATCTGCCCCTGTTCAACGGTAGGTTTGTTTTTATCAAACATTTTAGAGAAGGTAAGCATAGGTCTTTTTTCTGCACCTATGGTTTCTCTTTTGGTCTTTTTTCCGCTTACATTAATTTCCTGGATAGCATATACTCTCTTGTTTAATATAATATTGGAGTTTTGAGTTATTTCGTTTATGCTCAGGTTTTTACTTTCATAGCCATTGGATTCAAAAATGATCTCGTCATTTTTATTGGCATTTTGAGGAATTTCTAAAGAATAGTTACCATTACTATCGGTAATAGTACTTATGTTTTCATTCCCAAAGCTTATTGAACAGTAAGAAATAACTTCCTTGTTTTCATTTTTGACAGTTCCTGAAATTTTTTGTGCACATATACTTATCGTAAGCAGTAAAGCACAAATTGCCAGTCCGATCTTCATTATTAGTTTTTTTGTCTGGTCTAAATATAGGATTTTATTCTACACTACTCAATTGGAAAGGAGAAAAAAACAAATTTTGTTTATCATATGTATGTATTTTCCTTAAAATAGATAATATATTCACATTAAATATCAAAAACAGACATTGAATGTTTAATAAGTTTTATAGTGGCTGTAAATCCCTTGTTTAAGAGCTTTTCACTAAAAAGTGTCTTAAATAATTCTAACTTTTTATATAAAAACCTGATGAATGAAAAATTTTTTCAAAAAAAATAAAGTTCACCAATTAAATGATGAACCCATTCCGCTTTTTTATAAATTTTTTCATAAAAAAAAGGAACGCTTTTTTTTCCTTTTTTTCCTTTACAGTGGGTGATTCCAGATTTTTTACGAATTTCTTGAATTTTCCATTCCTAATTCCTTCATAGAAATCTCTCTCATTTCTACTTTTCTTACCTTTCCGGAAATGGTCATTGGGAATTCATCTACAAATTTCCAATACTTTGGGACTTTATAATGTGCAATTTTTCCTTTGCAATAATCCAACAGCTCTTCTTCTGTGATTGTAAAACCTTTTCTCACCTTGACCCACGCCATTATTTCTTCTCCAAATTTTTCACTGGGTACGCCAATGATTTGAACATCAAGAATATGAGTGTAGGTATATAGGAAATCTTCAATTTCCTTTGGTGAAATATTTTCTCCACCCCTGATAATAAGATCTTTGATTCTTCCTGAAATCGTAATGTATCCGTCCTTATCCATTACGGCCATATCTCCCGTGTGCATCCATCGGGCGTTATCCAGTACCTTTTTTGTATTTTCAGGATCATTCCAGTATTTTAACATGACGGAATAGCCTCTGGTACATAGCTCACCATGTTCTCCCCGTTTTAGTATTCTTCCATTTTCGTCAACGATTTTTATTTCCAAATGATCCTGCACTGTTCCTACTGTACTGATCTGCTTTTCCAAAGGAGTTCCTATCAGCGTCTGAGTGGAAACAGGAGAAGTTTCCGTCATTCCGTAACAGATGCTCATTTCTTTGATGTTCATAAGGTTTTCAACTTTTTTCATGATTTCCGGCGGACAGACAGATCCTGCCATAACACCGGTTCTTAAACTTGAAAAATTATAAGTATCAAAATCTTTAACGGCCAGTTCTGCAATAAACATAGTAGGGACACCATATAATGAGGTACATTTTTCATCAGAAACCGTTTTTAAGGTCTTATCGGGATCAAAACTGTCATTAGGAATAACCATACAGGCTCCGTGGGCAGTACAGCATATGTTTCCGATAACCATTCCAAAACAGTGATAGAAAGGAACGGGAATACAGACCCGGTCTTTTTCTGTGTATCTCAACCTTATTCCAATAAAGTATCCATTATTTAAAATATTATGGTGGGATAACGTGACTCCTTTTGGAAATCCCGTAGTACCTGAGGTATACTGAATATTAACAGGATCGTCAAACTGTACATGTTCCTCAAAGCTGTGAAGGACCTCATCTGAAATATTCTGTCCGTTATTCACAAAATCATCCCAGTTTTCGTCAAAGAAAATTTCATGTTCAAGGCTGGGGCATACTTCTTTTGCATACTCTACCATTTCCTTATAATTACTGGACTTAAAGCTTAATGAAGAAAAAATAAAGCGAACCTCAGACTGGTTGAGAACATAGGTAAGTTCATGGGTTCTATAGGCAGGGTTGATGTTGACTAAAATGGTTCCTATCCTGGCAGTAGCATATTGTAAAAGTACCCATTCATATCTATTAGCAGACCATATCCCGATCCGGTCTCCGGATTTTGCTCCTAAAAATAATAGGGCTTTTGCAATGGCGGTTGTCTGATTATAAAATTCCTGATAAGTGGCTCTGTAATTCTGATGAACACAGACTAATGCTTCCTGGTTGGGGTATTTTTCAACTGTATTTTTAAGATTTCCTCCGATAGTTTGTCCTAATAACGGAATTTCAGAAGCTCCGTAGACATAAGATAATGGCATAGTATAAGATTTGGTTAAATAAATTTAACAAATATATCTTTAACTATGGGCTGGCCGTATTAATTTTCCTCGGAATCTATTCTTTTCAGCTGGTCCAGATTTTTGTCTAGCTTTTTAATGATACTTCCATACACCAATTTGTAATAAAACCAGATCATTGATACGGCAAGAAGTGTACTCACTACAATTCCAACGATAATGATGGTGAGATTAGAATTGGTAGGCTGTATATTCTGAGAGTTTAAAGTATAAAATATAAAAGCAATTAATACAAAGGTAAAAGCTACCAGAAGAACAATACTGATAAGAATAAATGCATTCACAGTTTTCTTGAATTTAATAATTTTCGTAATAAGTCCTTTAAGATTTTCTTCAATCTTTATTTTACGGTAGTTCTGATAGAATTTCAATACAAAATATGCAGTGATGAGCAGGCTTAAAATCTTTATAGCTAAATAAACGTGGCCAAAATTATCTTCTACTTCAGGTGCTCCCTGTGCGCCCAGTCTTTCCAATACATTACGGAAGCTGTCTGATTCTTCTTCCTGAAAGAAATAAAACAGACCTAAGACAGAGAAAAACAGGAATTCTACAACACTGATCCAGAAAATATACTTTATATAATTGCGTGATTTTCTATTCAACATCTGAAGGATTTCAGTGTTGTCATATTTTGGCTGCACAGGCTGTTCCTGCCATGTTTTCTTAAAGCTATCTAAATCAAATTCAGGCATATTTTTCCATCTGTTCTTTAAGGGTTTTCTTTAATCTGTTCATTTTCACACGTGCATTGACTTCGGTAATTCCGAGGTTTTCTGCAATATCCTTGTAAGGCAGATCGTCAAGATACATCATGACAATGGCTCTTTCTATATTAGGAAGAGTCTTGATTACAGTATACAAAAGCGAAATCTGTTGTTGTTTTTCATCATCATCTTCCACAAAGTCTCTGTGGTTGATGTCCAGTTCATTCGTAGGAAGGCTTTTGCTTTTTTTTCTGAAAAGAGTAATGGCTGTATTAAGCGCTACACGATACATCCACGTCGAAATTTTGGAATTTCCTTTAAAAGAATCATAACTTCTCCAAAGCTGTAAAACGATTTCCTGGAAGAGATCTTCTTCATCTTCAAGAGAATTAGTATATAAGCGAGATACCTTAATAATCAGACCCTGATTATCTTTAATAAGCTGCGCAAATTCTTTTTCCCTGGAATTCATAGATGTATAATGCCACGAAGATAATAATAATGTGTTAATAGATGAAGAATTATATTGGGCAAATACTTAAAAAGGCGATTAACTTATTTATCTACTCAGTTTTTCAGCCTTCCTTAAATTTATGTATCTTTGCATCCGCGAGAAAATCGGCCTGTTGATTCTTGTTTCGGCAAGGGTAGGAAAGTCCGGACACCATAGAGCAGCAAAGCGGATAACATCCGTCACCCGTGAGGGTAGGACAAGTGCAACAGAAAGCAGGTACAGTTCGGCTGTAGTGAAACCAGGTAAACTCTTTGCGGTGCAATGGTAAGTATATCGGTTCTTTTCAGTAATGGAAATAGGGGCGGCTCGTCCTGAAAGCCGAGGGGTAATCAGCTCAAGTCTTGCAGTAATGTAAGACGTAGATAAATAACAGGCACTTCTTCGGAAGCACAAAATCCGGCTTATAGATTTTCTCGTATTTTTCTTATATTGAAGATACTCATAGTATAAAAAAATAAGCGGAGATTTTTCTCCGCTTATTTTTTTAATTTTGTCCCGTCCTAAAATAAGTTGACAGAAAACCGACTTATTTTAGGACGGGACACCTAAGAGAATAAAGGCTGATGGCAAGAGCTGTTTTTTCATAGTTAAGTTTTAATGATATAGGTGCAAAATTATAATAATGAATATAAAAAAAATAATATAAATAGAAAATTATTCACATTATTATGTATTTATATTAAAAATATTATATAAAATAATTGATTTTATTAAATAATTATTCGTTCTCAAGAATGTTTTTAGAATCTATAAGACTCTGCTTGTTTTTTTCAGAAAGTTCCGGATATTTCAAATTCATCTTTTCAAGAGTATCAATGATGATCTGTATAGCGGCCACTCTGGCAAACCATTTATTGTCGGCAGGAAGTACATACCATGGAGCGTGATCCTTGGAAGTTTCATTGATGGCTGTCTCGTAAGCTTCCATATACTGATCAAATAGCACTCTTTCCGGAAGGTCTCCGGTAGAAAATTTCCAGTTTTTTTCCTGTTCATTAATTCTGTCCAGTAACCTTTTCTTCTGCTCATCTTTAGACACATTCAGAAAGATCTTAATAATGGTTGTTCCGTTTTGCGAAAGATGCTTTTCGAAATTTCTGATGCTTTCATATCGGTTTTCCCAGAACTTAGTATCAAAATCTTTTACCGAAGACCAGGTTTTCTCACTTAGGTTATATTCAGGATGTACTTTACATACCAGGACACTTTCATAATGTGAACGGTTGAAAATTCCAATCATTCCTTTCTGAGGTAGAGCCAGATAATGCCTCCATAAAAAATCATGGGAATATTCCCGGGAACTTGGCGTTTTAAAACTGGTTACATTACAGCCTTGTGGGTTTACGCCTCCAAAAACATGTTCTATCATACTGTCTTTCCCGGCAGCATCCATTGCCTGCAATACAACAAGCAGAGACTGGCTGCCATCTGCATATAGCTTTTCCTGCAGTTCGCGAAGCTTTTCTTTTTCTTTAATTAACAATTGCGCCCCTTCTTCTTTGGTAAGTTTTCCCTTATAAGATGTTGGCGTTTTTTTTATTGAGAATGTGCCCTTTACCTGAAAGTCATCTGAGAAATTGGTGTCCATATATTATAAAGATTAAAAGATTAAAAGATTAAAAGATCTTTGCTAGCCATCAGCCATCAGCCATCAGCCATCAGCCATCAGCCATCAACCATTAAATATAAATGTAATAAAAAAACCGCCTCCAGGGAGACGGTTCTTTTATTTTTTAAGTAGAATTTACTTCACTGCAGCTTTCTTAGCTAGTTTTGCAGCTTTTTTCTCAGCTTTTGCAGCTTCTTTCTGCTCAGCAGGAGTTAATACTTTTGCTTCAGGGGCGTTAGCATCTACATTACCTTTAATGTAAATTACACTTCTGCTGTTGGCAGGGTCATTAGAGAAAACTTCAATCATTTTGTTGAATCCTCCGTTAAGAGCTGTGTTGTATCCAACTTTGATCTTAGCAGATTTTCCTGGCATGATAGGATCCTGGCTGAATTCCGGAGTTGTACACCCGCAAGAAGGTTTTACATTTGAAATGATCAAAGGCTTATCCCCAGTGTTTGTTACTGTAAAAAACCTTGTCCCATCAGCATTAGGCTTAATAGTACCGTAGTCGAAAGTAGTTTTATCAAATGTAATAGTTTGTGCAGATGCCAGAGCAAATGTTCCGAATAAAGCAATTCCTGCAATTAATTTCTTCATATTCTTGAATGTTAATATGTTTGTTAGATAAATTTTGTGAAACAAAGTTAAAAATTATTTTAATTCATGCTTAAAAATTTTTTTCTTTAGACTATTTTTGCAAATTGCAAGCCAAAGAAATAGAATTTATGCAGATTTCAGAAAAGTACAATCCACAGGAAACAGAACAAAAATGGTACAATTACTGGTTGGAAAATAAGTATTTCCACTCAGAACCTAATGAGAAACCTCCATATACTGTGGTAATACCTCCGCCAAACGTTACGGGGATATTACACATGGGACATATGCTGAACAATACCATTCAAGATGTTCTGGTCCGTCGTGCAAGAATGCGTGGATTTAATGCTTGTTGGATTCCGGGAACAGACCACGCTTCCATTGCTACCGAAGCTAAAGTTGTTGCTAAACTGAAGTCTGAAGGAATCAGTAAGTCAGATATTACCCGTGAACAATTCCTGGAGCATGCCTGGGAATGGACGAATAAATATGGAGGAACCATCCTTGAGCAGCTAAAAAAATTAGGATGTTCATGCGATTGGGACAGAACCCGTTTTACCTTGGAAGACAAACTTTCACAACAGGTGATTAAAAGCTTTGTAGATCTTTATAATAAAGGATTAATCTACAGAGGCTACAGAATGGTAAACTGGGATCCGGAAGCAAAAACCAATATCTCAGATGAAGAGGTCATATTTAAAGAACAGAACGGGAAGCTTTATTTCCTTAAATATAAAATCGAAGGCTCTGAAGAATTTCTTTCAGTAGCTACCACCCGTCCTGAAACTATTTTCGGAGATACTGCTGTATGTATTAACCCTAATGATGAGAGATACGCTCATCTGAAAGGTAAAAATGTAATTGTTCCGATTGTAAATAGCGTCGTTCCGATTATTGAAGATGAATATGTAGATATTGAATTCGGTACGGGAGCATTAAAAATTACGCCTGCACACGATACCAATGACTATGAGATCGGTCAGAAACATCAGCTGAAAATGATTGATGCTCTGGATGATGACGGAAATCTTAATGAGCACGGTCTTCATTATGCGGGGAAAAACAGATTTGAAGTAAGAAAGCAGATCGCCAAAGAATTAGAAGAAAAGGATCTTTTGTTAAAAGCAGAAGATTATGTGAATAAAGTAGGAACATCAGAAAGAACAGGGGCTGTTATTGAGCCTAAAATTTCAGTACAGTGGTTCCTTAAAATGTCCGACATTGCTAAACCTGCTTTGGATGTGGTAATGGATGATGAGGTAAAATTTTATCCTGAAAAGTTTAAAAACACCTATAAACACTGGATGGAAAACATCCGTGACTGGAACATCTCCCGTCAGCTTTGGTGGGGACAGCAGATCCCTGCTTATTATTATGGTACAGGAGATGAAGATTTTGTAGTCGCTGAAACTAAAGAAGAAGCCTTAGAACTGGCAAAACAAAAAACAGGAAATCAGGAGCTGACCGCAGAAAGCCTTAAGCAGGATGATGATGCATTAGATACCTGGTTCTCATCATGGCTGTGGCCGATATCTGTATTCGATGGATTGATTGATCCTGACAATAAAGATATTAATTATTATTACCCGACATCTGATCTGGTTACCGGTCCGGATATTATTTTCTTCTGGGTGGCAAGAATGATCATGGCTGGGTTGGAGTACAGAAAAGAAGTTCCTTTTAAAAATGTTTATTTCACAGGAATTGTAAGAGATAAGCAGAGAAGAAAGATGTCAAAATCTTTAGGAAACTCTCCGGATCCACTTGAACTCATGGATAAATATGGTGCTGATGGTGTTCGTGTAGGAATCCTATTGAGCTCAGCAGCAGGAAATGACCTTCTTTTCGACGAAGATTTAATGCTTCAGGGAAGAAATTTCATGACAAAAATATGGAGTGCCTTCCGTTTGATTCAGGGATGGAAGCATGAAGATAAGCCAGCAATAGCTACAGATCACCAGGCTATTGAATGGTTTGAAAACAAATTAAACAAAACAATTGTTGAAATTAATGATCAGTTTGATAAATTCAGGATCTCTGATGCCCTGCATTTGATCTATAAATTAATTTGGGATGATTTTTGCGGATGGTATCTTGAAGCTATTAAGCCTAACTATGGAGAAGGGATTTCTAAAGAAGTATATGACAGAACAATTGTTTTCTTTGAAGAATTAATGAAGTTGCTTCATCCGTTCATGCCTTTCCAGTCAGAAGAAATCTGGCAGTTGATTTCGGAAAGAAGTATGGAAGAAGCTCTTGTTATTGCTCAGCAGAAAAATGCAGATATCTTTAATGAAGAAATAATCAGAAACTTTGAAATTGCAAAAGAACTGATTTCAGGAGTTAGAAATTATCGTCAGACTAAAGGGATTTCTCCAAGAGAAGAAGTTGAAATATTTACAAATGCTTCTGAATTTGCCAATGATAATGTGGTAAAAAAATTAGCTAATATTTCGGAGATCCATTTTGGATTGAAAACAGATAAGCCAAGTTTTACCTTCCTGGTAGGAGCAACAGAAGTGTCTATTCCTTTAAGTGAAAACTTAGATCTGGGAGAAGAAAAAGCTAAAACTGAAGAAGAAGTAAAATATTTAAAAGGGTTTTTAATTTCAGTTGAAAAGAAACTTTCCAATGAAAAGTTTGTGGCTAATGCCAAACCGGAAGTGGTAGAAGTTGAGCGTAAAAAACAAAAAGACGCTCAGGATAAAATTGCCATTTTGGAAGAGAAACTGAAAAGTTTGTAAGTAATCAAGGAAATTCCCTGAAAACTATATCTATAAAAGAAGACCAGTTAATCTCGTCTTCTTTTATGTATTAATGATAGAAATCAGGCAGTTGTACCTTAAAAGAAAGTGGAAGGCTAGAGTAGAAAGAAAAAGAAACATTACAAATGGTCATTGGATCAGTTGAATGAATTATTTTCGGTTTCAGCTACACATTGAAAACAAGTAATAAATAACATGAAACATATAGAAAACATACAGAAACTATTCTCAAAAGACTTTGTAGAAAGTCCTTTGTTGGAAAGTTTTGAAGTTGGAAAAATTTACCTTTCCAGTGGAAAACTGATAGCTTGTGATCCCCTAATCACAAATGATATGCTTCCTTTTACCACAGAATTTCCCAAAGGAAATTTCTCAGTGATGTTACACAAAGAAAGAGAGAGTAATTGTGTAGCGTATGCTGAAATCATATTCAGTAATTCTGCTATTGCAGATTGGAAACTGGCTACTACAGCAGGACAGAATATCAAGGATCTTGCAGAAGGAGAGGTTTTTGGATATCCTGTAGAAAGTGGAATGGGTTGTCTGATGGATGTGGATACCCAGGCCAGTCTTAATGATTTGGAACAAAAGCTATATCAGAAGAAAGGTGGAGACTTTATGGGAATCTATGAAGAATTTTTCCATGATTATTTCTTTGATGAGAACGGCGCGATAGACCAGTATGCTTTCTTAAAGCCGTCCGATGAACATCCTGGAACTATATTTGCCTTTGAAACCGGATATGGTGAAGGTTTTTATGCCAGTTATATTGCTTATGATAAAGATCAGCAGCCCGTAAAGATAATTACTGAATTTATTGAAATAAGTTAATAAAAATAGTTACTTTTGGATCACTGATTTTCACCAGATATAAATGTTAAAACTAATATAAAGCACAATGAAATTCTCCTCAGAACAACCCAGAATTATTGTTGTAGGCAGCTCATCAATAGATTTGGTTTTAGAAACCGAAAAGCTTCCTTTACCTAATGAAACCGTTTTAGCCGTTAATTCAGACAGCTATTTTGGAGGGAAAGGAGCCAACCAGGCAGTAGGAACAGCGAGGCTTGGAGCAAGTGTTTATTTTATAGGTTGTGTAGGAATGGATCCACTGGGTCAGCAAATCATGAGAAACCTTGTGAGTGAAAATGTGAATGTAGGTTTTGTTCATGAGACAGACAAAGAATCCACAGGGACAGCTTATGTAACAACCTGTAACGGAAATGCTGCTATTGTAGTGGTTCCGGCAGCCAATAAATATCTTAATAAAGCTCATATAGATGAAGCAGACCGGTATTTCCACAGTGCTGATCTTGTTCTTGTACAGCTTGAGGTTTCTATAGAAGTTGTAGAATACACGGTAAAAAAAGCGAAAAAATATGGCAAAAAAGTAGGGCTTTATGCTTCTCCTGCAATGCCTGTAAATGAAGCGATTATTGAAAATGTTGACTTTATTGTAGCAAAAAGCAATGAACTTTATATTATTTTTGGCGAAGAGAAAAGGGAAGAAGTCCTTAAAAAATACTTCAATAAAGTATTTGTAAGAGATGATACGAATTCTACTATTTATTTCGACGGTACGGAGATGAAATATTTCAGGAATGATAAAGATAAGACTGTTTATAAGATGGGAATGGGAGATGCATTTACTTCAGGGTTTGCTATAGCATTGTGCCACGGGAATACTATTGAAGACTGCGTGAAATTTGGAAATGAGGTTTCAGCAAGAGTCTCAGGGGGTAAAGGTTCACAGACAGGATTACCTAAGATGTCGGAATTCTTTTCTTAAAATTATTTAAGGCATATCAAAACTTAAAAACTTAACATAAAAATATAATGAAAATGTCCACTTTTATAGTGGATTTTTTCTTTTATACTATGGAAAAACTAATACTTACCACAGAGGATCATGTTTCTTTAACGGCACACCTTTTTAAACCTGAAAAAAGCAATGGAAAATTACTGCTTATTAATTCTGCAACAGGGGTTAAACAACAGGTATACTTTTCATTTGCCCAATATTTTTCCGAGCAGGGATTCACAGTGATCACTTATGATTATAGGGGAATTGGGCTTTCCAAACCGGAGAATATGAAAGGTTTTCATGGCTCTATGAGGCTTTGGGGCTCAAAGGACTACCAAGAGCTCACCCGTTATATCAAGGTGAAATTCTCTGAATACAGAAAATACTGTCTGGGACATTCTGTAGGGGCATTAATTCTGGGGATGAATAAAGATTCTGAGATTTTTGAAGAATTTATTTTTGTTGGAACTCAAAATGCTTTTGTGGGAAACCTTAAAAAAAGAACAAAAATTGAAGCTTATCTTGGCTTTGGAATTGTTCAGCCCTTAACCACCTCAGTATTAGGGTATTTTCCGGCACATTGGTTTGGGCTTGGAGAAAGTCTGCCAAAAGATTGTGCATATGACTGGAGAACCTTAATTTTAAACAAGAAATCAACCAACAAACTGTTGGAAAAAATTGATGACTATTCTAAAAATTTAAAACAGAAAGTATTCGTAGTCAGGGCGGAAGATGATGTATGGTTAACCGAGAAAGGAGTATTAAGTTTATTAAATGATACTTATCCTAACCTTACACCCACCTATAGACTTGTAAAAACTTCCGAATCTGATAAAAAAGAAATAGGACATGTTAATTTTTTTAGAAATTATAATAAAAAACTTTGGGATATTATTTTAAATGAACTGATAGATAAATGAAAAGTACAATTGACAAGACCGTAGAATTTGTAAAAGAAAAATTAATCGGGGCAGAAGCCGGACACGACTGGTTCCATATTGAAAGAGTTTGGAAGCTGTCCAGAAAGATTGCAGAAACAGAAACCTGTGATCAGGAAGTGGTAGAGCTTTCGGCACTTCTTCATGATATTGCAGATCCCAAATTTCATAATGGAGATGAGACGATAGCTCCTAAAATATCCAGAGAATTTCTTACAGGGCAAAATGTTTCTGAGGAGACGATAGGAAAGGTTCTTTTTGTTATTGAGCATATATCATTTAAAAATAGGGGTAATGCCTCTGTAGATCTTTCCATAGAGCTTAAAATAGTTCAGGATGCAGACCGTATCGATGCTATTGGAGCTATTGGGATTGCCAGAACATTTAACTTCGGCGGGTTCAAAAATAATCTGATGTATGATCCTGAGATTAAGCCTAGCTTACATATGTCCAAAGAAGAGTATAAAAAATCAAATGGTACAACCATTAATCATTTTTATGAAAAATTATTGCTTCTGAAAGAGTTGATGAATACGGAGACCGGGAAAAAACTGGCTGAAGAAAGGCATAGTTATATGCTGAACTTCCTTGACCAGTTCTATAAAGAATGGAATGTAGATTAAGATTCTCCTGAAAATTCTGAAATCAGTATCTTTGCAGTATGGAATTTATCATTTTTGTTATCTTTTGGGCTTGTGTACTTTCTTTGGTTTTTTATAAAGTAAAATCAGGAAAGGTGGCAAAATGGGCAAAGCTGTTCCGTATTCTCACCGTTGTTTTTTCAATTTCTTTTTTTGCCTATTGGTTTATCAAAAAAAGTGCTGTGGCATTTGTAGACAATTCAGTGGGACTTCAGGTTGTTAATAAGCTTCCCCAGGCCCTGGATTTTTACCTGATCAATGTCAGCAAGGAACAGTCAAACATACTGCTGGAACCCAAGCACATTGGAAAAATCCGCCCGGAATACTACAGGATAGAATATCTTAAAATGGATAAATCTGATGAATATTGGATTGTAGGATATTTGGGAAAAAAGAACCTGGTTTACTTTTCTCAGCATTCCGTTCCCAATAAGAATATTGATCAGATTGTAGAGGTACAAAATTATATCAATCAAAGTGTAAAGCTTTCCGAAGCTGCAAAAAAGCAGGTGGATGCCTACAACTATGAAAATACCAAACTGGGAATCTGGATCTCATTAGATTTTCTGCTTTTATTCCTTAACCTGGTATTGCTTCTGAGAAAAAATAAATCACACTAAATAAAAAAATGAGTAATAAACGTTTATTACTCATTTTTTATACTTTATATTAAGGATAATCCAGAATATGCATCACCTGCTCTTTGAGTTCTTCGGGGCAGCTTTTGACTAATCTATCTTTGCTCAGCTTGCTTATTTGTCCGGGCTCCAGCCATTCGGTAACATTTGAGCTCATGCTATGGTTATCATATATTCTTTTTATGGTACCATTTTCATAAAAAATATATTCATCACCCAACCAGTTGGTAGTGATGTTGATTCTACAGATTTCCTTTTCCATTATCTCGTTTTTTTAAGTTTACACTATTGTGTGAAATATATTAGTTCACTAAAGTATAAAAATTTATGATACGAAAAGACTTTTATCACCAGGAATTGAATTTTAAGTGATAAATTGGAATTGTTCTGTATAAGCTTTTGTGAATGAGTATATTATTATTTGACAGTAATCTGTTCGGATTAAAATAATGTTCCCGTATTTTCAGTGGCCATCTGAGGAATATGAATATCAGTTTTCCATTCTTCATTGATTTTTTTAATGAAGTAAGCAGACAGCAGGGGAGAAGCTTTTTCTATATTTTGATGTACAAAGAAATAAAGATTTTGTAAGCCTTCTTTTTTCCATTTTGTCAGATGCTGTAACCAATCGTCCAATCTTTCATAATCACTCTCTGCGTTGGCTCCTACATAACGGATAAATGCATTGGGAGTAGTAAGGCGCATATGGAGCATATCTCTTCTTCCCGCAGTATCTACAATGATGTTGGTGATGTTATGGGCTTCAAAGAGCTCACAGGTAGTATTGAGGATCTCTTCGTCAGTAAACCATTCCGTATTTCTAAGCTCTATAGCCAGAGGAACTTCTTTTGGCCATTCTTTTACAAATTTTTCCAGCCTGTCATAATCTTTAGGTTTAAAATTGTCATGAAGCTGAAGAAAAGCCATTCCTAATTTTTCATCAAAATTCATGACGGCAGAAGCGAAATGAGTTACAGGATCCGTCACGTCGATAAGTCTTCGGAAGTGGGAAACTGTATTGGTGATTTTAGGAAAGAACTTAAAATTTTCAGGTGTTTTTTCTTTCCATGTTTTCACCTGATCCGGAGTAGGCATTCCGTAAAATGTAGCATTCAGTTCAATAGAATTAAATTGAGTGGCATAATAGGTCAGCTCATCCTTTGTTCCTTTAGGATAAAACCCTTTAAGGTCGGTCTTATTCCATTTGGCGCATCCAATAGATAGGTTTTCAAACCCTTTTTTATTAAGATTTAAAATTTCTTTAGTTTTAGAATGATCTTTGGGAAGGGTAAAATCTATTTTTGAAGGGTCTTCTACTTGTCCGAATTTCATATATCTCGTTTTATGGTATTAAACAATATACACAAATATAAATCAAAAAAATCATAGAACGTTCTATGATTTTTGGTAAAGAATATGTGTTTTGAAGAAGATTATCTTTTTATAATCTTCTCCGTTACTTGCCCTTTATCAGTAGTTATTTTCATGATATAAACAGAGCTAGGATAGCTTGAAAGATCAATTTTTATAAGTTCCTGATTAAAATCCTGGTTGAAGATAATCCTTGACTGAGTATCAATTATTTTTATGTTTTTTATAACAGAGTCAGAATTAACCTGCAGGATATCCTTTACGGGATTTGGGGAAACTTTGAAAGATTTTATATTAGTTTTTACATTTCTGTTTTGAAGAAAGCTTCCACAGTTTGCTGTAAATGTAATATCAGGATACATTGATTGCAGATCGCTTAATTGGGCATCGTCGACACACATCTGGAGATTAATGTTATAGCCATTGTAATCATGAAATTCCTCTATAGATCCATTTCTTATATTAACATAAGTGAGGTTTGGCATATTCCAAAGTGAAAGTCCTTCGAAATTTGTTGCAGTAGAAAAATTCAGTTGTGTTATTTGAGGGCTATTGCTGATAAATGCAGTTTTTAGCTTAATATTATTTAAAGTATTCACTTGTGAAATTAAAGCTAATGACTGTAAAGTAATGGATTCCAAGTTAAAATTGTTAGAAATATCAATAGAAGATAGTAAGTTGTCTTCTTTAAGCTCTAATGTTTTTAAAGCAGAGCATTGTGATGTATTGAAGGTATTTATTTGTGTATTGTGAATAGTAATTTCTTTAATACCAGTACACTGTAATAAATTAATTGAATTTAATTCAGGAAAAACACCATCTCTTTCTAGTACATAATAACCGATCGCTATTTTTTGTATAGCAGTACAGTTCTGTATATCCAATTCTTTTAAATGACTGTTACCACTAAAAATGAAATTGGCTAATGAGGTACAGTTTTTAGCAGTAATTTTTTGTAGGTCATCGTTACCTTGAGTATTTACTGTCTCGGTTCTGCCGGTTTTTAAAGTGGTAAGATTTGCAAGATTACTAACATTCACGGTATTCATATAGCCACATGAGTTGGTGATATCAATATTTTCCAAAGCTTGTGCAGCACTGAAGTTGACATTATTGGATATTTTCTGATTAAAAGCCTTTAGTATTTTAAGTTTTGGAAGACCTGCAAGGTTCAATGCATTTACATTCCCAAAATAAATACCGGATGTAGTATTGTATCCGTATCTGTTGTAGAAAGAGCAATCTAATTCTTCCAGATTAACAAGCCCTGCTGTACTAAAATTAATAGTGGGAGCATTCAGTCCTTTTATTTTTTTTAACGAAGTACTGCCATTCAGGTTTACTGCAGAAAAATAGGCTCCGGTTGAAGAATAGTGATCGGTGTCTGCTATGATTTCCTGCAAATTAGTACAGTTGTTGGCAATCAGTTCGATATCCTGACTGTTACCGGAGAAAAATGTTCCGTTATCACCCAATACAGATATCTTTGTTAAAGTATTTAGATTAGGAACCGAAATTTTTGATAAAAACTTACAAGAATTAAAAGTTAAACTGGTAATACTTGAGTTCTGAATATGAAGTTCCATAAGCTCGGCTGAATCAATTACCGCATTGCTGTTGATCTGTTGACAGTTTTTTAGGGTTAAACTGTTTTCAGGAGAATACCACGGATTACCTGTAGCCTGGTAGGCGATGACATCTGTAATATTGTTGATGCCCGGGCAGTTGTCAAATGAAAGATTAATAGGAGCAGCTGTATATTGTCCGGATTGGGAGAGGTCATAGTAGAAAGGTCTTCCCTGTACTTTTTTTATTTTGGTGTTATTGATAAAGCTGATATTGGCGTTTCTGGTATTCCAAAAGTAAAGTTCTTCAAGATTGGAGAAAAGTAAGGCATCTGAAATACCGTCAGGAAGATGGCTGTTGTAATAGGCAGAGTTTATATTGTTAGGATCATATCGGTCTCCGGCAGGATCAATATACATCTGCTCAGCATCTACTTTTATATCCAGGATTTTTACCCGCTGGGCTTCCGAAAGCTGAATTTCCCCATCTCCATTTTGGTCTACTGCGATAGCGTTTCCATTGAAATCTTTTGCTATCTGATTGGTAGAATTAGCACTTAGAAGAAGGGCTTTGAATTTTACATCAGAAAAGTTGAGTGTCTGAGTGTAAGCCACAGAAAAACAGCTTACTAATAAAGTAAATAATATTTTTTTCATAATTGAGTTTTTAATGGTATTAGATTTTATGACTATCCATTCATGTGGCTGCTAAAATAGCCCTTTTTCAATAGATTGATTATTAGTATTTTTTAATGTGTTTTTATTATTTATATGCTAAATTTGATTTTTTAGATGTGATTTTATTAACAATTTTAATAAATTTAAAAAATAAATATGATATTATTCTTTTGTATAGAAAAATATCTATGCCTGTCGGATCTATTTAAAATTCATCCAGTTTCCGGAATGAAGATTCCCTAAAAGCTTTTTCTCATAAGTTGAATTGCAGATAAAAAGTGTAGATTCTGAAAGTCTGCTCTTTTCTATTTCTTCAATTTCTTTTTTGTCAGCTTCACTTACGATATGGTGAGGATTGGAAAAATCTAAACGGCTATTGGTTGATAATTTAATGATTCTGTCTTTATCTCTCCAGGTAAAAACCTGACTATGGGTATATCCGGATGAGTCTTCTGTTAGTTCGGGATCCTGATATTCTTTTTTCAGGGCAGCAATGAATTTAAGGATGTCATCTTTGGAAGCCTGCGTAACGGCATTGATGAGCATGAGATTTCCTTTATCATCAACAAGTGATTCTAGTCTTGAAAAATGGATGTTGTCAAATTGGGCAACAACATCTTCAGGAGAATACCCCACTACGCGATATTGTATCGCAAAAATTTTATTCCGGTCCCCATTCCATGTGTTGTCATATTCGGTAATGGTATCTTTTTCAACATATTGTTTTCCGCTTAAAAGCTTAATATTTTCTCTCTTCATGGAGTTCTTATAAAAACGCTCAGCATTTAATCCCAGGTCAATCTTTTTTAAGTTCAGAATATCCTTATCATATTCCTGGCCTTGGCAGGAAATACAATATATACACAAAAGGATTAAAACATAATTTTTTATAGCATTGAGGTATACATTATTTTTCATGGTTTTTTTTATAGCAATATCCAATATTTTTTTAGAATCCCTACGCTTTTTTTCTGTTGAAATTAATCATCGTGACTTATGCAATATAAAAATCACTTATAAATACTGTGATGCCAGAAAATATAAAAGCACGCCCTTTGGCGTGCTTTCGTTGATATGACGTGTTTATTATTTGGATTTATGCTTCACAAGCAGAGCACGTTACGAAATTAACCATCATTTCTTTTGAAACAGAAGAACTTCTTTGGTAGTAAAGTGTTTTCACTCCTTTCTTCCATGCTTCTATATACAGATAGTTAACGTCTTTTACAGGCATTGTGGAAGGAATCTGAAGATTCAATGATTGTGCCTGGTCGATATATTGTTGTCTCTGTGCAGCCTGAGAAATAATTTCCATAGGAGAAATTTCCTTGAATGTTTTGAATACAGCTTTTTCTTCGTCAGTTAATTCAGATAAATGCTGTACAGAACCATGGTTCAGCATGATTGTTCTCCAGGTTTCTTCATTGTCCAGTCCTTTTTCTTCCAATAATTTAGCAAGATATTTGTTCTTACGCATAAAGTTTCCTTTAGCCAGACCTGCTTTATAATAATTAGAAGCAAAAGGCTCAATTCCCGGAGATGTTTGTCCTAAGATGGCCGAACTTGAAGTGGTAGGAGCAATGGCCATTGTAGTGGTATTTCTCAGTCCGTATCCTTTCAATAATTCCGGTTCACCATAAATATTGGCCAGTTCTCTTGAAGCCTGCTCAGCCTGTTCTTTGATATGTTTGAAAGCTCTTGCATTGAATTGAGTGGCCTCAAAACTTTCAAACGGAATCATGTTTTTCTGTAAATAAGAGTGGTATCCTAATACCCCTAATCCAAGCGCTCTATGACGCAGTGCGAAGTTTCTTGCTCCCTGCAGGTAATAATTTCCTTCAGTTTTTTCGATGAATTCTGATAAAACAGCATCAAGGAAATAGACAGCCAGCTTTACAGCATCAGTATCTTTCCATTCATCATACAGCTCCAGATTCATTGATGATAAACAGCAGATGAATGATTCTTCTCTTGTAGATGGAAGCATAATTTCCGAACAAAGATTACTTGCATTAACGGTCATTCCCTGATCTTTGTAAACCTGAGGTTTGTTTCTGTTTACGTTATCTGTAAAGAAAATATAAGGAAGACCTTTCTGCTGACGGCTTTCTAATACTCTTGCCCAAACTTTACGTTTTTCCATATCACCGTCAATCATATCCTGCATCCAGTAGTCAGGTACACAAACTCCGGTAAATAAATTCTGAATAGGGCTTCCGATATCTTTAATGGATAAAAATTCTTCAATATCTCCATGGTCGATGTCCAGATAAGCTGCAAAAGCACCTCTTCTTACGCCTCCCTGAGAAACAACATCCATTGCGGTATCAAACAATTTCATGAAAGAAACGGCTCCTGAAGATTTTCCATTATCTGTTACTGCAGTACCTCTGTTACGAAGTTCTCCAAAATATCCGGAAGTTCCACCTCCAATTTTTGTCTGCATAATAACCTCACCCATTTTGTGAGTAATCCCTTCAATACTATCCGGGATATGAACATTGAAACATGAGATAGGAAGACCTCTCTGTGTTCCCATATTAGCCCATACCGGGGAAGAGAAGCTGATCCATCCTTTGGTGATCATTTCCTTAAAAGCAGGCTGTAGTTCCGGCTTATATAATTTTTTTGCAGCAGCAGTGGTGATTCTGTCGATGGCTCCATCTACTGTTTCTCCTTTCAACAGATATCCTCTGTTCAGCATTTGCTCAGACTCTTCATTGAGCCACCATATATTTGAATTTTGTTCTTCCATAGATGTTATATTTTCGAATTCCGAAGTGTGGTAATCACTCCGGAATTTTGTTGTATTTATATTATTGATTGTAAAATTTCTACTTTGTGGGAACCATTCAGCCCGCTCTCATCTCTTAATTTCTGAAACTCTTTAAAAGAAGGTATATTCAAAACTTCATGCTGTACTTCCTCATTGATGTAGTTTGAATAATGTAAAAAAGTAACACCGTCTTCTTTTACAAAGACCTTATATTCAAAGGTTGATTGATCCAGATTTTTAAAATCATTCAAAAACTTTTGAATATTAGCTTTATTTGTAGGAACAAATTCAGATTTTACCGTGTAACTTACTATTACGTTAATCATCTTTTATATTTGTGCTTGTTGAATTAATTGGCTGTAATTGAAATAAATAATTTATTCTAATAGGATCTGCTTTGGCGCTCGCTTCGCTCGCGCTTTATATCATTTAAAACAAATCGTTTGCTGTAATACTCTTATCGTGTTTTGTATAATCTACAGGCCTCTTGGCAAAGAAATCATCCATAGAGTTAGCGAAAACCTCTTCTTCAAACCATTTCATAGGGCGGTATTGCTCCGGAGAAATATTATAACGGGTTTCCATATTGATTTTCTTTAAGCTGTCATCAACACGATATTTCATAAAGTTCAGAAGGTCTTCTCTTGAGAAAACTGTCAACTCTCCTAATTCAAAGATCCAATCCAGGATTTCACCTTCCAGTTCTATGGATTGGTCTACCAGGGTGTAGATGTCTTCAATGTCAGAATCAGTCAATAGATTAGGTTGTTCCTCACGGATCTTATTGATCAGATAAATTCCTGCATTGGCATGAATCTGCTCATCTACTGAAGTCCAGGCAATGATATTAGATACATTTTTCATGTACCCTTTGAACCTTGTGAAAGAAAGGATGATGGCAAACTGAGAAAACAGGGATACATTTTCAATTAAAATACTGAATAATAAAAGAGAAGAAACATATTCTTTTGGTGTCGTAGAATTGGCATGCTTAAGAACATTTGATAAGAAATCAATTCTCTTTTTCACGGCAGGAATTTCTATTACCGTTGAAAATTCTTCATTATATCCTAACACCTCCAATAAACGGGAATATGCTTCGGAATGACGAAATTCGCATTCTGCAAAAGTAGCTCCCAAACCATTCAGTTCCGGTTTTGGCATGTGGTTGTATAGGTTTCCCCAGAATGTCTTTACAGACACCTCGATCTGTGCAATGGCTAAAAGCGCATTTTTTACAGCATGCTTTTCATTGGGTTCCAACTGCGAATGAAAATCCTGAACATCTGCAGTAAAATCCACTTCCGAATGTACCCAGAACGATTTGTTGATAGCTTCTACAAATTGAAGAACCTCAGGGTATTCAAATGGCTTATAACTTACTCTTTTATCAAAAATTCCCATATTAAATATCTTTATAATTAAATAATTCAGATGTATGTGGATAACGTTCAGAAAACATTTAACTTTTTGTTTATGTGTTGTTTGTGAATTAAACTTATTCACAAACTATGTTTGTGTTTCTGATCAGAATCTAACTACAAAGTTCGAAAAAAAGAACTGATTTTGAAAGGGGTAAATACTAATTGACTGACTTTTAGCTGTAAAAGTTTTCCACATTTACATGAAACCAGCACGGATAATAGGCTAAGCAGCAATATTGAGGATAAATGGATGGAAAACTAAAGTTACGATTAAACAATTTGTTGTAAAGTGCTTTTAATAGAGGTGTATTTTGTTAAACAAAAAAATATTTGAATAAATTTTTATTCTTGTAACAATTTGAAATTATCATCTACTTATTGGATATAAAACATACATCACTTAATGTTAGTAATTCAGGATTTACATAAGTCATACGATACAGGAAAAAGCAAGCTTCATGTCCTTAAAGGGATCAATCTGAATATTTCAGAAGGTGAGTTTGTATCTATTATGGGAAGTTCCGGTTCCGGAAAATCTACACTTCTTAATATTATTGGTATTCTGGATGAAAAGGATTCAGGAATATATGATCTTGATGGAGTACCCATTGAGCATTTATCTGAAATAAAAGCGGCCGAATACAGAAGTAAATTCTTGGGTTTTGTTTTCCAGTCCTTCAATTTGATCAGTTATAAGACTGCTTTGGAGAATGTAGCTCTTCCTTTGTATTATCAGAATGTACCCAGAAAAGAGCGTAATCAGAAAGCAATGGAGTATTTGGAGAAAGTAGGGTTGGCGCAGTGGGCCAATCACCTTCCCAATGAACTTTCAGGAGGACAGAAACAGAGAGTTGCTATTGCCAGAGCCCTTATTACAAATCCCAAAGTAGTATTGGCGGATGAACCTACGGGAGCATTGGATTCAAAGACTACTCATGATATTATGAAGCTTCTTCAGGATATTAACAATGAAGGAAAGACAATCATTGTGGTGACTCATGAACCTGATGTGGCTGCCCAAACGAAACGAAACGTAATACTGAAAGATGGTATTATTGAAAGTGATGAATTTATTAAGCAGCTTGTACTGTAGATAAGTTAATTTGAGAATTTGAAAATGAGATAATTTGAAAATTTAACAATCGTAAATTTTCAATCTTTTAATACTAATAAAAAATGTTTGATCTAGATCGTTGGCAGGAAATATTCAGTTCTATCCGCAGTAACGTACTTCGGACGGTACTTTCCGGATTTACTGTGGCCTTGGGGTTATTTATTTTCATTGTATTGTTTGGAATCGGGAAAGGACTTCAAAACGCTTTCTCTGAAGGGTTTGCAGGAGATGCCAAAAACCTGATTACGATTTATACAGGAAAAACCACTTTAGCCTATAAGGGATTACAGTCGGACAGGAACGTTACCATGAATAATGACGACTATGATTTTCTAATCAATACAGATAAGGAAAAAGTAGGTGCTTCCACAGCCAGATATGCAGCCAATTTAATGGTAAAATATGGGAAGGAAAGCGGACTTTATCAGATACATGGGGCAGAACCCGGAGAACAGATTATTGAAAACAGAAAGATTATCGATGGTCGCTATATTAATTCCTTTGACCTTCAAAGAAAACAGAATGTAGCAGTCATTGGAAGAATGGTTCAAAGAGATTTAATTAAAAATGGAAGCTCAGTAGGAAAAGAGCTGGATATTAATGGAACCATGTTTAAAGTAGTGGGTGTTTTTTCCGATGATGGAGGAGACCGGGATGAAAGACACATCACTGTGCCAATAACAACCCTGCAACAAATGAAAAAAGGTTCTGATACTGTAAATACAGCCTTTATTACCTATAGTGATAAGCTCACTCCCGAGCAGGCTATTAAATATGGAGATGAACTGAAAGATAAATTAAAATCGAGAAAAAATGTCTCTCCTGATGATGAAAACGGAGTCCGTATCTGGAATAATGCCAAGAATATGAATGATACATTCACATTTATGGCGGTTCTTACGGCTATTGTAGGATTTATCGGGATGGGAACCTTACTGGCGGGAATTATCGGGATCAGTAATATCATGGTGTACATCGTAAAAGAGAGAACTAAAGAAATAGGCGTGCGGAAAGCCATTGGTGCCAAGCCTGGAGGTATTGTCGGGTTGATTGTACAGGAAAGCGTTGTTATTACAGTGGTTTCAGGTTTTGTAGGAGTGGCAGTAGGGGTTTTGACGTTAAACCTGCTTGGAGACAGCCTTGAAGAGTTCTTTATCAAAAGTCCGAGTGTAGGATGGGGAACGATAGTAATGGCATTTGTAGCATTGGTCTTTTCCGGATTGATTGCCGGATTTGTTCCTGCATACAGAGCTTCAAGGATTAAACCGATAGAAGCATTAAGAACAGAATAACAGCAATTTGAAATAGGGTAATGATGAACGGTTGTACCTTTTACCCTTTTACAAATAGTAATAATTTATAACTAAGAAGAAGTGAATATCATATTTAAAAAAGACACTTGGCAGGAGATCTATTATTCATTGAGGAATAATAAGCTTCGGACATTTCTTACCATGATTGGAGTAGGATGGGGGATGTTTTTGTATGTAAGTCTTCTTGGAGCAGCCAAAGGAATGGAGAATGGTTTTGATAAATTATTTTCAGGGTTTGCTACCAACTCTATTTTTCTGTGGGCGCAGAAAACGTCTATTCCTTATGAGGGATTTCCTAAGGGAAGAGAGGTACATCTCAATTTATCCGATATGGATATGCTGAAAAGAAAACTCACAGAGATTGATTATATATCACCTCAGAATTCCAGAGGGAGCTTTACCGGAACACCCGGAGAGTCGATGTCGAGAAATGGTAAAAGCAGTACGTACTCTCTTACCGGAGATTATTCTGTAGGGAATAAAATTTCAGAGAAGAAACTTATTTTCGGAAGATATATCAATGATGCAGACGTTTCAGGAAATAAAAATGTAGTGGTTATCGGAGAAGAAATCTATAAAAATTTTTTTGAGGCTAAGAAGAAAGAAAACCCGATTGGAAAATCCATTAATATAAAAGGAATATTCTTTAATGTAATAGGTGTTTTCAGAGTGAAAAAAGGAGGAGGTTTTGAAAATGATCAAACGGCTTTTATTCCACTTTCTACTTATACCAAAATGTATAATGCCGGAGAACAGATTGATATGTTCGCTATTGTCAGTAAGCCCAATGCAAACGTAAATGACGTGGAGGAACATGCAAAGCAGGTTTTAAAATCCAAGAATAAAGTTTCTCCTGAAGATACCAATGCTTTTGGAAGTTTCAACTTAGGAAAGGAATTTAAAAAACTAACAGGCTTTCTTACAGGAATGCAGCTTTTAACAATTATCGTGGGAACATTGACGATTCTTGCCGGGGTAATTGCCATTTCAAATATCCTGCTGATCACGGTAAAAGAAAGAACAAAAGAGATAGGGATCAGAAGAGCGTTAGGAGCAAAGCCCGCTGAAGTAAGGAATCAGATTTTGCTGGAAAGTGTTGTGATTACACTCTCGTCCGGGCTTCTGGGTTTTATGTTTGGGATCTTTGTGCTGATGATTTTAAATGCGGTTACACAAGGACAGGATTCTTTTCCTTTCTATAACCCAACGGTAAATTACGGAAATGTATTTGCAGCCATGGCAGTCATGGTGATTTTAGGATTGATTATCGGAATGATACCGGCACAGAGAGCGGTAAAGATAAGACCAATTGAAGCATTACGATCAGAATAATAAAATAATTAGAAAAATAAATAATTTGAAGATTTGAAATTGCAGTAATCCGACCATAAGCATACAGGATCCATCTTTTAATTTCTAAATTATTCAATTTTAAAGTAAAAAATAAACTATACATATGAAAAAGAAATTCACTTGGAAAAAAGCCATTTATATTGTGTTAGGGCTTTTATTTGCAGTGGCATTGTTCTCTGGGATTGGCTATCTTGTAAAATCAAACTCTAAAGAGAGTGAGGCCTTTCTGACCCGTAAGCCTTCTGTCCAGAATATGGATGATAAAGTGATGGCTACCGGAAAAATTACTCCAAAAGAAGAAGTTGAAATTAAGCCCAATATTGCCGGGATTATCGATAAAATTTTAGTGAAAGAAGGAGATAAAGTGGAAGCAGGGCAGTTAATTGCTACCGTGAGAATTGTTCCTAGTATTTCTGAAGTGAATGCAGCACAGCAGGAAGTTCAGAATGCACAGCTTCAGATCGGTAACTCTCAGCTGAATGTAAGTAATATGCAGAAGCAATTTGATATGCAGGAGAAACTGTATAAACAAGGAGTTGCTTCCAAGCAGGAATATCTTAATTCCCAGCAGCAATTGTTTTCTCAGCAGCAGTCTCTTAAAAATGCTCAACAACAGCTTAATACCGCTCAAAAAAGACTGCAGATTGCCAAAACGGGTGCTACCCCTGAACTTCAGGGACAAGGATTGGCTACGACGCAGATCCGTTCCAAAACTTCAGGAACTGTTCTTGAGGTTCCTGTAAAAGTAGGAAGCCAGGTAATTGAAGCCAATAACTTTAATGCAGGAACAACTATCTGTTCTGTAGCAGATTTGAACTCTCTGATCTTTAAAGGGGAAATTGACGAAGCTCAGGCAGGAAAACTAAAAGAAGGAATGGATATGAATATCGTAATCGGTGCATTACAGAATAAAACATTTCCAGGAAAGCTTACCATGATTGCTCCCAAAGGAAAAGATAATGCAGGAACTATTAAATTTCCGGTAGAAGGAGATGTAACAAATCCTAATAATGAATACATCAGAGCCGGTTTCTCTGCTAACGGAGAAATTGTATTGAGCTCTCAGAAAAACGCTTTGCTATTGGACGAATCTTTAGTTCAGTATGAAAAGAAACAAGGGAAAGATGTTCCTTTTGTAGAAGTAAAACAAAAAGACGGAAAGTTTAAAAAGACCTACTTAAAACTTGGAGCAAGTGATGGAATTAACGTTCAGGTTCTTCCTGGATCAAATATCACAAAAGATTCAGAAGTGAAAGTTTGGAATCCATCAGACAAGGATAAAGAAGAATTAAAGTCAAAACAAAAATAATAAACTGACACTATACATTTAGCTGTTAAATCCCGGAGACTTCTTCGGGATTTTTTATTCCCTCTGGCATATAAGCAGCTGATGTAATAAAAGCAATATGTAAAATGTCTTACCTTTAATTCTAAACAGCCAACCATGAAAAAAAGTTATTGGGTACTCTTCCTTTTTATCATTGCAAAATTTATTCTTCAATACGTTCTGGTAAGCCCGGAGTATGACTTGCAGCGTGATGAATATTTACATCTTGATCAGGGGAATCATCTTGCCTGGGGCTACCTCTCTGTTCCTCCTGTCAGTTCATGGTTTGCATGGCTTATCAAAATATTGGGAGGATCCCTATTTTGGGTCAGATTTTTTCCGACTTTATTTGGAGCATTAACAATCGTGGTGGTCTGGAAAATTATAGAAGAATTAAAAGGAAGCATGTTTGCTCAGATATTAGCAGGTCTGGGAATTTTACTGTCAGTACTTCTTCGTTTAAATATGCTTTTTCAACCCAATTCTTTAGAAGTACTGTTATGGACCTTGTTTTTTTATATTCTGATAAAATATGTCAATACAGAAAAGGTGCAATGGCTTTATTGGGGTGGATTGGTATTTGGAATAGGAGTTTTGAATAAATACAATATAGCATTCTTAGCCTTAGGATTTATTCCGGCGCTTTTGATTACAGACCAAAGGAAAATTTTCAGAAATCCACATGTATACTGGGCTGGAATTTTAACTTTAATTCTTATTCTTCCTAATTTACTTTGGCAGTATCACAATAACTTTCCGGTAATTCATCATATGAAAGCACTTTCTGAAAATCAATTGGTGAATGTAAACAGGTTTGATTTTCTAAGGGCTCAGGCGCTGTTTTTCATAGGAGTTACTTTTGTGATCATAGCCGGTTTATATGCACTAGTGTTTGAACGGTCTTTCAGAAAATTGAGGTTTTTCTTCTGGGGATATGTGGTCACCATTGCATTATTCATGTTTTTCAGAGCAAAAGATTATTATGCAATAGGGCTTTACCCTGTTTATATTGCTTTTGGAGCTGTTTATCTCGGGATAATTCTCCAAAATGGATGGAAGAAGTTTTTAAAACCTATTTGCATTCTGCTCCCTACCCTGCTTTTTTTGCCCGTATATTATCTTGCATTTCCAAACAAAAGTCCTGAAGCGATCGTTCAACATCCGGAATGGTATAAGAAATTCGGATTGCTTCGATGGGAAGATGGAAAGGATCACTCTTTGCCCCAGGATTTTGCTGACATGCAGGGATGGAGAGAGCTGGCTCAAAAAGTTGACCAGGAATATACTAAGCTGTCAAAAACTGGAAATACCTTGGTTTTATGTGATAATTACGGTCAGGCAGGAGCTATTAATTATTATTCAAAAGCCGGGATAAAAGCAGTTTCGTTCAATGCGGATTATATCAACTGGTTCGATTTCAGCAAAAAATATGACAATCTCATTAGAGTTAAAGATTATTCGGAGGGAATGGAAGAGCTGAAAGATACCAGTCCTTATTTTGTACATTCCAAAATTTTAGACTCTATTACTAACCCTTATGCACGGGAGGAAGGGACCAGGATATTCAGTTTTAAGAGTGCTAAAATTAATATTAACAATAGGCTTAGGAAAGAGATTGAAGAAGTGAAAAAAGAGTATTAATATATGATTTGAATTAATGTAAAAAAACTTTAACGCAATAATGTTGCATTAATGTTTTTTATTTTAACTTTGCATAAGCAATAAGCAATAAGCAATAAGCAATAAGCAATAAGCAATAAGCAATAAGCAATAAGCAATAAGCAATAAGCAATAAGCAATAAGCAATAAGCAATAAGCAATAAGCAATAAGC
>NZ_JALCZD010000008.1:0-217518 GCF_024586945.1 Chryseobacterium sp. WG14 | reverse complement strand
GCTTATCTAAAAGCCCTTCTGCGCTTACTGATCTTCTTTCGTTTTTCAGTGCGGCAAAGGTAAGCCAACTTACCTATACCAAACAAGTTTATGTAACAATAAATTCATATTCCGTTCATTTTTTATCTTAACACGCTGGAACGTAAGGTGAAAAAATTTTAAACAAAATATAAATTTTGGGCATCTGGTATTTAGAAACAGGAATAAAATAGGATATCCTTATTTTAATGGTGTATCATCTTTATAGATAAGGCTCAGAAACTCGGCATAGGATTTCTCCAAACCATGAACATCTCCGGATTTAAGATTCAAGCCACCATTTCCGGAAGTATCTGATTTAACTTTCAAAGATGAAATCTGAAAATACATATTATCCTTATTATCTTTTGGCTGAACTTTTATAGTAGAGCCTAAAAGTTTTTTTGTTGAAACAGTATAGATTTCTCCGGGAACAATTTTTACTTTTATAAATGTTCGGGGCTGTAAGGTATAGTCTTTCTGATTAACGCTTATTTTCTGTGCTTTTTCTGAAGAGGCAAATACATATACCATACCGTCCTTTCCTACTAATTTTTCTTTGGGTGTATAATAGAGTCCGATTTTATAGTTTGCTACATTAAAGGGCTGGGGAGTTCCATCGACATTTTCAAATGGTTTTAGTGCAAATGTATTGGCTCCGATTTCTTTTGCTTTTTTATATACTAATGAAAAAATTCCAGCGTCATCTTTTGAAAATCCCTGAACTTCTATTTCTCCCAGATAAATTGTTTCTGATATGGTATCATCTTTCCTGTATAGAAATTTATCCTGGTTATCATTTGTTTTTTCTACTTTAATCAGGTAAACATTTTGTGCATTCCAAAACTGGAAGCATAATACTGAAAAGACGATTGCTAAATTTTTCATATGCTGTATAATTATTGTTGTGAAAGTATGCTTACACATTCTTCCAGGCTATTTTCCCAATGTTTAGCTTCTATATTGTAGATCTCTTCTATTTTATCTAATGACATGGTACTTCTGACCGGTCGTTTTGCCGGGGTTGGATATTGCTCTGTTGTCAGAGGATTTAGTTTTACTGACGATTTTGAAAACTCAGCAATTTTTTTAGCAAATTCAAACCATGTTGTTTCCGGATAGTTTGAAAAGTGGAAAATACCAAACGTTTTTACCGGAGATTCAATAATGCTCATTATTGCTTCAGCAAGATCATTGGCATTGGTTGGCTGCCCGAACTGATCGGCAACTATTCCCAGCTCTTCTTTTTGAGAGAATAGATTCAGCATAGTCTTAACAAAGTTTTTATTAAACTCAGAATACAACCATGACGTTCTTAAAATAATAGTTTGGGGATTAATTTCCAAAGCAAGCTCTTCTCCTTTTCTTTTTGATTGTCCATATACTCCTATAGGACTTGTAAAATCATCTTCTGAATAGGCAAGGTTTGTATCTCCATCAAAGACATAGTCTGTAGAGACATGAATTAGGATACTTTTATAGTCTGTACAAGCCTGAGCAAGATGGGCAACTCCTTCAGCATTTACGGCAAATGCTTTTTCTTTCTCTTTTTCTGCCAGGTCTACAGCTGTATAAGCTGAAGCGTTGATGCAATAATCTGGCTTGTTATCGTAAAAAAAGTCATTAACCTGCTCTTCGTTTGTAATATCTAAGGTTTTTGAATCTGTAAATAAGAATTCATATGTATTTTCAAAATCGGGAGCAATTTTTCTAATGCAGTTTCCTAACTGTCCATTGCTTCCTATTACTAGTATTTTCTTCATTTATATTATTATTTTAAATTGATAAAGATTGGCTTTCAACTTTAAGAGTTTCTTGCGTTTTGAGATCTCAGGAATTTAACTCTTGGCTGAAAGTCTTTCTGTTCTAAATCTACATAAAACTTATGGAATGTCTCTTTGATATCTTCAGGATGAATTTCCGACTTTCTGGTTTTAATATTGAAATAAATAACCGTTACCCAAAGCACTGCATGAACAGTCTTTTCGTCCAAGCTTTTCATCAGAATTTCTACCTTGGCTGTCCTATCCTGTATTTCTATTGTTTTACTGCTTATTACGACCTGGGTATTGTATCTTACTTCTTTTAAATAGGCAATTTCATTTTGAATTGCGATCCAAGTACAGCCAGTCTGTTTAGTATATTCCTCATAGGTAAATCCATAAAATGTTTCTACATGATCCTCTCTTGCATTGAACATATAGTCCAGATATTTTACATTATTCAAATGTCCGATCGGGTCACAATCACTAAATCTAACTTTAACCGTGGTTGATACTTCTTTTTCCATTCCGCAAAAATAAAAAAACCACCTCTAAAAGAGGCGGTTAGTTTTATAAATCTTTGTTAATTCGCAGAAATTATTGAATTCCCAATTCTTTCTTTACAGCTGCAGTAGCATCTGGTCCTGCTTTGTAAACAAATGCTGCCGAATTTGCATCCATGATATAATCATATCCACTAGCTTTAGCTACTTTTTCTACTGCATCGTTTAGTTTTTTCTCAATAGGTGCGAAAGCAACATCTTGTTTTGCCTGTAGATCTTTTTGAGCTTTGTCCTGCATTTGAGCTATTTCTTCCTGAATTTTTTGTAATTCACCTTCTCTAGCTTTGTTTTCTTCTGCAGTTTTCTTAGGCGCTTCTTCAGTATACTGCTTTAGTTTTACCTGTCCTGCATCAGCTTTTTTCTTAATCTCAGCTTGTTTAGTATCTAAGAATGTTTTGATATCAGCATCTGCTTTTTTCTTTTCAGGCATTGCATTAAGAACTCCCATCACATCTAAAGTAGCAATTTTTTGAGCTTTTGCCATACCTACCGATACAACCATCATTACTGCTGCAAATAATACACTTAATTTTTTCATAACTGGTATAATAAATAATTTAATTTGTTTTTAGACTTTAAATTTAAGCAAAAGTTAATTTGATAATTACTTTTTATTTTTGCTATTCGATTTTTCTTTCTTATCTGTACCTTTCAACAAAATGTCTAAGACCTTGTCTGTAAAATCATATTTTTTCTGGAGAAAAATAACACTAATGTTATTGCTTTTATCAAGAACTATGCCCAAACCATTTTTCTCAGACATTGTTTTAATGGCATTCCATATCTGATCCTGAAACGGTAAAACAAGATTTGTTCTCAGTTTTGTAATTTCACCATTGGCTCCAAAACGAAGACTGGTAGTTGTTTTAACATTCTTATCAAGATCTACTACTTCTTTTTCTCTTAGCTTTAACTGATCTCCTATCAATAATACTTTTTCACTTTCAAATGCAGATTTCTTTCTTTCATACTCTGATTGCAGATTCTGAAGTTCTGACTGCCAAGTATCGATCTGTGAGTTTAATCTTGCTTCGGCTTCTTTATACTGAGGTAATTTATTTAAAATATAATCAGTATCCACCACTCCTATTTTCTGGGCATTATTAAACCCGAACAATAAAAGCAATACGAATGTGAAAGTTACTTTAAAGTTTTTCATATCTATAATTATAATGATTGGTTCATCAAGAAGTGAGTCTTCCATCCTGATGGTTCTGTTCCGGAAATTGTCTTATCAAATCCATAAGCGAAGTCAAATCCAATTAATCCAAATGCTCCCATATAAACCCTTACCCCTATTCCTACTGATCTCTTCAGCTGGAAAGGGTTATAATTTCCCCAAGAATTCCAGACATTACCTCCTTCAGCAAACGTCAATGCGTAAATCTTAGCTGTCTGATTCATTGAAATCGGATATCTTAGCTCTAAGGTAAATCTGTTATAGATGGTTCCGCCTCCTTTTGGAGTAATATCTCCCTGAGAAGCATCTCCTCCATAGGTAGAGGCATTTTCATATCCTCTTAAAGGGATTAATTCTCTACCGTCATATCTACCTCCGAAAAGACCGGTTCCTCCCATATAAAATCTTTCAAATGGCGGAGCTCCTAAATTACTGTTGTAGCCATCCATGAAACCCATTTCAGCAGAAGACCTTAAAACCAACTTCCCGGCAATTTCATTATATACATCTGCCTTGAATTTAATTTTATAGAATTCCATCCACTTATATTTATCGATAGCAGCCATTGTAGAATAATCTTTATTACCAAACAATGAATATGGAGGGGTCAGTTTTGCAGAAAGCTCGATATTAGAACCCATTGTAGGGAAAATAGGGTCAATACCCGCTGAATTTCTGCTCAAACCTACATTGATACTAAAGTTATTAGCATCTCCATAATATTCTGTAGTATCTCCAAACTGGAAAGGATAATTACTGAAGTTATACTTTTGGAACTGAATACCTGTATACAATGAGAAGTAATCATCAGGCCAGTTCAAATATCTGTTTAATCCGACAGTTGCCGAGAAGATATTTAATTTCTGTGAGCCTCCAACAGCATCACTATATTTTACTCTTGAGTTATTTAAACTTACAGAAAGTGCAGTTGGTCTTGTTCCGAATAACCATGGTTCAGTAAATGAAATACCATAGTTTTGGAAATACTGCCCTGCCTGCATTTGGATAGATAATGTCTGTCCGTCCCCCTGAGGTACTGGTTTAAAGTCTTTAAATTTAAGGAAATTCTTTAGAGAGAAGTTATTAAACGTCAGTCCTAAAGTACCGATAAAGCTGTTGCCCCCATATCCGGCCTGCAGCTGAACCTGAGAAGATCCTTTTTCTACAAGCTTCCAGTTAACATCTACTGTATTATCTATCTGATTTGGCTGAATGTCCTGTCCGATCTGTTGTGGATCAAAGAAAGACATCCCGGCAAGATCAAAATAAGTTCTTTTAATTTCTGTCTTTTTGAAAAGATCTCCAGGTCTTGTTCTTAAAGCTCTTAGGATAACGTGGTCATGGGTTGTCGTATTTCCTTGCCATGTTACTTTATTCCATGTCGCCTGTTCTCCTTCATTAATTCTTATTTCAAGATTAACGGCATTTCCTGTTACGGACTTTTCTATTGGTGTTACATTGGAAAAAAGGTACCCATTATTCATGTATACAGATTTAATATCTGAATCATCTTCTTTACCACCATCTTCTCCAACTTTTTTGTTGAATCCTACGGCATCGTAAATATCTCCCTTCTTATATCCTAATAATCTCTGTAAGTAATCTGTAGGGTATACGGTATTTCCGGTGAATGTAACATCCCCGATATAATACTTTTTACCTTCATTCAACTTTACATTGATTTCGTAATTATTTCTCTTATTTCTCCATACAGAATCTGAAACAATTTTCGCATCTCTGTATCCTAAGGAGTTATAATAATTGATCAGTCCACGTTTGTCTTCCTGGTATTTATCTTCGATGAATTTTGAAGATTTCAAAATTCCACCGATACCAAAACGTTTTTGTTTTGTTTCTTTGAAGGCTTTATTTCTAAGTTTACTGTCTGTAATACTTTCGTTGCCTTCAAATTCAATATGGTCAATTTTTATTCTCTTACCTTTATCCACATTGATCGTCCAGTCTACTAACGCAGGATCTCCTGCATTAACTTTATCTTCAATATTGATTTTAGCATCAGCAAAACCTTTTTTAATGTAGTCTTTCGGAATGTTTGTCTTAAGGCTTGAGATTAAGTTCTGAGTAATCTTTGTTCCCGGCTTCAGATTGTTATCTTTAGCAAGTTTTTCACTTTTAGATTTACCTATTCCTTTCCCTTTGAATTTTACTTCTCCAAGTTCTTTAAGGTCTTCCAGATAGAATCTAAGAATTACAGTTTGCCCTTCAATACTTTGAACATAAACTTCCACTTCGGAAAAAGATTGTGTATCCCATAGCTTTTTAACAGCATTGCTGATTTTTTGTCCTGGAATGTCTACACTTTCTCCTTTGGATAATCCTGTAAATCGTAAGATTTGAGCTGGTGTATATTTTTTTACCCCATCTACAACAATGTCTTTAAGTGTATAAGTACCTACTTCACTTTCTGCATGCACAGCATTGTTTACTTTTGTGCTATCCTGTGGAGTTACTTGTCCATAAAAATGCGCAGAAGCAGCAAACATAATGATGGGTAATAGTCTAAACTTCATTTTATCGAGTCTTTCTTTTCTTAAAATTTTATTGGCCTGTTAGTTGCTCACCGGTTAATCCGTATCTTCTTTCTTTGTTTTGGTAATCTACAATACACTGAAAGAAGATATCTTTGGTAAAATCCGGCCATAGAACATTTAAAAATTGTAATTCTGCATAGGCAATCTGCCAAAGAAGAAAATTACTTATTCTTATTTCTCCACTGGTTCTTATCAGCAAATCTACAGGAGGAAAGTCTTTTGTATACAGATAGTTTTCGAATAAATTTTCATCAATATTCTCTACCTCTATTTTTCCTTCTTTTACATCAGAACTTATATTTTTTATGGCATTCAAAATTTCGTTTTGTGAGCCATAGCTTATAGCCAATACTAAGTTTCCTTTTGTGTTTTCTTTTGTAAGTTCTACCACACGCAGCAATTGTTCTCTTACTAATGGAGGCAGTTTCTCTATATTCCCTATAACATGCATCCTTAATCCTTTACTGAAGATCTCTTCTGCCTCAAGCAGTAGAGTCTCTACCAATAGATTCATAAGGCTATTTACTTCTTCAGTAGGACGGCTCCAGTTTTCTGAAGAGAACGTATAAAGAGTTAAATAGGGAATATTGATCTCATTACATGCATTAATGGCATTTCTTACAGCATTAATGGCATTTTTGTGGCCGAAAGTTCTTTCTTCACCACGAGATTTTGCCCATCTTCCATTGCCATCCATAATGATAGCCACGTGTTTCGGTAAATTCTCAGAATTTATTTTATCTTTAATCAACGACATATTAATTACTCACAATAACATGGAGGTCTTCCGAATGAAAACGTCAGTCCTAAACTGAAAGTATTCATCCAATCATTAGATTTATCATCTCCAATATTTCTTTTTTTAATAAACTCCTCTTCTCTTTCTTTAGCAACAGCATAATAGTTTCCTGACTGCAATAATGAACCTCCGGTGGTAGGGTCTAAAATATCTGCATTATAAGAAGCTTTGATATCTTTAGGCAGAACTTTGCTGTGATCCAGCTGGTCTGTCAATGTATATCTAAATGTTGCTTCTGCAAATATAGCCCATGAATGGTTAAATTTATATTTCAAACCAACACCAAAAGGAATATGCATTGTCACTTTTTTTCCTAATGAATACTCGGTGGAAGTTTTAAAGTCCAATTCATTGATAGGCGCTTGTGCTACCCCATCAGCATCTCTTCTGAAATCATTTATAAGAGTAGCCTTGGGAGCATCAAACATTAAAGCTCCGATACCTCCGAAAATATATGGACTTACCATGCTTATCTGCTCGTTATTTATTGGAAAAAAGTTGTATTCAAACATTAAGCTTGCTTCATACACATTATTCTTTCCAAATGAGTTTCTATTTTTTCTGTATTCTTCTTTCGCAACCTTGTCGCTAAACTGAATCTGGTTATACCCTAAATCCAATCTAACAGTCTGGTGCGGATTAAAATTAAATCTATATAATAATCCTCCATAAAATGGGAATCCCCAATCTGAAACTTTATTTAAATCCAACGGCTTTTGTAAAATATAATTCGTACTTCCTACATCTCCCACTAGGTTACTCATACCTAGACGAACTCCCAATTCGTTTCTTTGTGCCTTAACACTTACTACTCCAAGGAGAGCAAGGAAGCTAAACAATAATTTTTTATTCATAAAAGAATATGGATTTATGGTTATTTTAAAATTTAATTTTTGCAAATATAAAACATTTTTATATTAATGATAATCTTAATGTTTAGTTAAAAATAAACAAAAAAACATAATTTGTTATAAAGTAAACGATAAAGTGGCAAAAATATTCTTTTTTTCACAGATTGAAAATACATAATATATAGAAAAACCCCCATTATATGAGGGTTTAAAGCTCTATTTTTTATTAAACATTGTCTGTACTTTATTCCTTATCCTGATTAGTAATGGTTCTTTATAATTTTTATCTTCATCAAAATAACCGTAACCATAGCCATAACCGTAGCCATAGCCATAACCGTAACCTTGTTTTGTGTTATAATCATTATAAATAAGTCCTAAATGATTAATTTCATTATTATGGTACTTATCAGTAATCATTTTAAGCATATATTTCTCAGTATACTCATGACGAACGACATAGATATTGGCATCAGAGTATTTCATTAATTCATAAGAATCTGCTACCAGACCTACTGGCGGAGAATCTATAATAATGAAGTCATATTTTTCTTTTAGCTCTTCCAAAAACTTAATGTTTCTCTGGCTCATTAAAAGTTCAGAAGGATTTGGCGGGATAGGTCCAGAGGTTGCTACATCTAAATTCGGAATTCTGGTTTTATTAACAATCTGGTCTATTTCTACTTCTCCTGTCAGATAATTTGAAATACCATATTTATTATCAATTTTAAAATCTCCAAAGATCTTTGGTTTTCTAAGGTCCATCCCTAACAGAATTGCTTTCTTATCACTCAATCCAATCACAGAAGCTAAATTGATAGAAACGTAGGTTTTTCCTTCTCCACCAATGGAAGAAGTCACCAGTATTACTTTTCCTTTTTCTTCTTCATTATCGTTATTCATTAAGAATCTAATACTCGCTCTTATTCCTCTAAATGCCTCTGAAACAGATGACTTTGGTTGTTCCAAAACAGTAAGCATATTTTCGTTATTGTTGTTTCCTATAACACCTAGTAGCGGAATTTTTGTTGCACTTAATAGTTCTTTGATATTTCTAACTTTATTGTCAAGAAGTTCTCCGATTAAAATAAATAAGAAAGGAAGGAGTAACATTCCCAACATAATAATAATCTTGGCCAGCTTTATATTAGGTGCGATAGGGTTTTGCCCTAAATTTTTGGCAGGGTCAATAACCGTGATATCAGACTGATTGGTTGCCATTCTCATCTGGGTATCATTCTGCCTTCCTAAAAGACTGTTATATGTAGATTCTATCATATTATACCCGCGTTCTGCATCCAGATATTTTCTTTCTTTTTCAGGATATAAAGCAAGGTCTGAATTGGCGTCCGAGACTTCCCGATCAATTTTATTGATCTCATCATAATATTTAGTATAATAATTTCTCAGACTATTTGAAGCACCCATTCTTGACTCATTAATAAGCCTGTTAATTTCTTTCATGGGTTCAGAATTCGCTTTATAAATCAAAGCCATTTCTGATCTTTTGGCATACAAAGCCTTCAATTCGGTAACCGATGCAGAGAACATACCATCTTCGAAGCCTGCAGCGTTCGTTCCGATCATTTTGTCGAAATCCTGAGACTGAAGGGTATTCTTAATCGTATTCAGTGAACTTATTTTACTTACCAGATCAGCCTTTCGTGCTTCAAGTTCTTTTATCTTATCCAGAGACTTCTCATCCCTGTCTTTAATATTATAAAGTTTCTCTGATGTTTTTAAATAATTCAGCACTGAAGCACTGGAATCTAACTTCTTTCTTATATTACTTAAATTTCCCTGCAGATAAATTTCCGTGTTTTTATTTACTATATTTTTATCAGCGAGTCTTTTCTTTTGAAGTTCAGCTACAGATTTATTAAGAAAGTTTACTGTACTGTTCAGGTTGTACCCTTTTTTTACAATAACCATTATCGTACTGATCTCCTTATCGAAATCTACAGAAATTGTAGAAACAATATCATTAACACTTTCATTGACAGTATTCAGATTAATAATAATATTCTCAAACTTTATTTTAGGAGTTACCGAGTTTTGAACCAGCTTAAATCTTAAGTTAGGAGAATTATACCATTCATTTATCCTAATAATCTTATTAGCAGGTCTGGTATAAGGTCTAATGGCCTGAAAGTTTTCTGCTTCGTAGCTGTATAAGTTGGTAGATTCTCCTTCTTCCGGAAGAACTACCTCATATGTTCCATTTCCTTTTGGGATTAGTGTAATTGGGTAATGGGTCTGCTGAAGATGTTTTTTATCAATTTCAAGAAATACAGGAGAGTCATCCTTATCCAAATAGGTAGACTTTATAAGTCCTTTGGTAGAATAATTAACAAAAAGATCCAGTTCTTTTACCAGAAACTCGTTGTGAGATCTCGATAAAAGCATCTTCTTTAAAAATATTCCATCCTGATTGCCATTTTGTCCCCAGATAAAATTAATAGACTGACTTGCCTGAGTGGGCTGTAAAAAGCTGGCAGTATTGTTTGAGGTACTTAAAGAAATATCTGAGGCAAATATATTCTGTGCATAATATTTACTGTATACCCAAGAAACGGCATATCCAATAAACAGCATAAGCACAAACCAATACCAGTTTTTAAGTACTCTTCTTACAAAATGTTCAATATCAAATAATGCAAACACCCCATACTTTTCTTTTGAGGAGTCATTTTTCCCTACTGTATTGTCTTTTCCTGGAATCATAGGATTAAAGTTTTTGTAGGATTGTATATAAAGTAAGTGCCGTTGTAATTGCCGTCACACTGGTAAGTAAGGTCTGAATAGGATCTTTTCCGAATCCGTTCAGGCTTTTCTTTCTGGTGTTAAGATAAATTTCATCTCCGTTCTGCACATAATAAAAAGGGGAATTCATAAGATCTTCCCGGGTAAGGTCTATTTTAGCAATTTTAATTCCTTCCGGTAATTTTCTATGAATTACAACATTTTTCCGGTCAATTGTTCTGTTCAGTCCACCATTTATAGCTAAGGCTTCGGTAATGGTCATTGTATTTTTATGAGCCACTTTTTCCCCTGAAATACCGGTAGTTTCTACATCTCCAAGAATATAATAGGTAATTCCGTTCGTATTTAATCTTACTTCAGATTTACCATCCTGAAAGTTTTCATTTACTTTTCCTTGAATTTCTTTGCTTATATCATCCAATGTTCTTCCTTCAGCTTTTATATAGCCTACTCCAAAAACATTGATATCTCCATTAGAATCTACTTTCAAACCGTTAAAATAAAAGCTTGTATTTCCTCCAAAACTGGAACCTTCTCCAGTTCCTCCGCTGGCTCTTCCTGCTCCGGAACTGGCATTATTCAAAACGGGAATACCTACTCCTCCGGATGCATTATAGGCAGAATAAAACTGGGCAGCATCTCCTTTAGGGGTGGTAACGATGTTTAAATTGAGGATATCATTTTTAGTAATCCTATAAACAGGGATATTGTAGGGAACAAGACCTTCTTCGTTTATGACAAGACTCTCACTTGGCTGTAAATATCGCACATCCTTTGTTGTGATGCAGGAAGTAATTAAAAAGGGTAATATTAAAAATAAATACTTAAAGTTCTTCATCATGTTAAAATATGTTTACAAAAGTAAAGATTAAATTGTTAATTTTTGTTATTTCTTAACCGATACAATAAATCCGGTAAATAAGCTCCCAAAAAGCCCAATGAAATAATAACCAATAGCAGTAGATTTACATTCATATGTCTTAAATAATAGGCAATTCCTACAATCATCAGATAGTAAAGAATGATATAGAAGGATGATCTCCTGTGGGTAAGGTCAAGTTTCAGCAGCTTATGGTGGATATGGTTTTTATCTGCATCAAAGGGTGACTTTTTATTGTAAAGCCTTATCATAATTACATTTAACGTATCTACAATAGGCAGGATCAAAATAGCAACAGCCACAACAGGTGCTGATTGTAAGTGGTATCTTGGTACATCTGCCAGTTTTTTATCAATAAAAATATCAATAAAACAAATGGAAGTAAATGCCAGTAAAAAGCCCAGCAGCATGGAGCCTGTATCCCCCATAAATACTTTGTTGGTCCTATAGTTTGACAGATTATAATACAGAAATGCCAAAACAGTTCCTATAATGACAACAGATAAAATAACTAGTGGATAATTGTATTCCCCCAATCTGTAATAGCTTATTCCGAACAAGGCACTGCAAATCACGGAATATCCGCCCGCAAGCCCATCTATACCATCTATCAGATTAAAGGCATTGATAAGAATAATGAAAGTAATAATACTAAATACAACACTTATGAAGTAACTCAGTTCATATACTCCAAATATTCCAAACAGACTTCTGATTCTGATATCTGAGCCGATAACCACTAATGAAGATACTATGATCTGTGCTACAAGTTTTTTATACGCTCTCATTACCACAATATCATCCATTACTCCTACATATAGCAGGATAATTAATGATGCAAATAAGAACTTATAGAGATCAAACAGCTCGTAGGCAAAAATAGAAGCACAGATTCCTATGGAATAGAAGATAGCTATACCTCCAAGGTTGGGAATTTTTCTGAGGTGTGAGCTTCTTATTCCAGGCTCATCCATCAGATTCTTTCTTCTTGAAATCTTTACAATGGTAGGTATAGAAAAAAAAGTGATTAAAAAGGAAAATATAAAACCCAACCCTATCTTCACATAGAAAATAGGTATTCCCGATCCGCTTAAGAACAATTCAAAATTTTTCATTTTTTTTCTTATTCAGTTACACATGCCTCGTTTGAAAAATCATCACATAGATATAACGAATCATCTACATCATAATGCTATTATCCGAAACAATAGTACTTACACTTGTGTTTACATTAATTTTCTTATCAGTTTCTTCTGCCCTGCAAAAAATAACAGATAAAAAATCTTTTTTTTCACTGGCAAAGATAAAAGATAATTCTTACCAAAACGATTATAGTTCAATATATCTTGAATTTTTATATGTCTTTTTTTTATGAAAAAATCCAGTTGTTCAGCCATTTCATAAAACACTTCATCTTTTTTAACGAATGCGAGATACGCCAGAAACGAGTACACTCCTTCAAAAATCTGAAAATTTTTCAGTTCTTTTCTTTTATGGGTGTACTGGGATTCATTAAAAGTATTTTCAACATCTGCTACTGCTTTCAGCATATCAAGTCCTTTTTCAGTATGGGTCTTTGTAATGGAGTCCGTACGTTCAAGGTACTGATAATGGTAATTCTGAGTCTGAGCAATAGTACTGCATTCCAGCAGCAACTGTGGAATAAGCTGAATATCTTCAAAATGTACTCCTTTCTTAAATCTTTTCTGATGAAAGAGTTCTTTTTTAAACAATTTGTTACAGGCAAAATAGCTGATATCAGAAAAGACAGAGAAGTTTTTTTCAAGGTCTATTTTCTCAGGCATATTAGGCATTTGAGTAAGTTTCTGGGTAATTGCTCCATGTTGATCCACCTTTTGAATATTGCAGATCACCATTTGAGTCTGATGTTTTTCCGCCAGCAGAAGCATTTCTTCAAACATTTTTTCTGTAACATAGTCATCACTGTCTACAAACCCGATATAATCACCCGTAGCTCTGTCAATTCCGAAGTTCCGGGCATCACTTAACCCACCATTTTCTTTGGTGAAAGCTTTAATTTTCTCGGGATATTTTTGAGAATATTCTTTAATGATATCTTCAGAACGGTCTGTACTGCCATCATTCACAACAAGAATTTCAATATTTTGAAGAGTCTGATTAACCAAAGAGTCAAGACATTTTGCCAAATACTTTTCGACATTATATACAGGAACAATGATTGAAACTTTTGAAAGGCTATTTATCATACATTAAATTTTCGTCAGCCTTGCATTCAACCAGCCCTTTTTGGCATCATCAAAATCTTTTCGGGAGCACGGAATACAGTTTTCTATATCCTCGTCTTCGCCAAAATACCACAGGTTACTGAAAGTATCCCGTTTGAAAGTGTACTGTCTGTCGTCAACCAACACATAGAATATTTCGTAGTGTCTTTCTTTCGGATGAGACCTTTGAATATTAATACCTTCTGCGAGGTACCAGAGCATTTGAGCTAATAGCTGGTGATTCAGTTGATTTTCAGAATAGATATTATAATTAAAGATTCCTACAGATTTCAGATGTTCACTCAGTCCTATTTCTTTCATATAGGCACAAATCTCTCTTCTGTTCAACCCATTCACCTGAGGATTCATAGAAAAAGGCTCACTGAAACTTTCAATAGCATCGCAATTTACTGTTACAAGATCTGCTCTTCTGAAGAAAGGTTCTGTTTTCTCAGTAGAATTCATCATTTCAGCCAAACGGACAATATCAAACTCTACTTCCTTAATCAATCGGACAGAGTCTATTTCATTTAAATGTTTCTGGTATCCTAAATGGTGATAATTTTTAATAGAAAAATTCTTGGCTCCAAAAATTTTGCTTAAAAAAGTATGCTCATTAATTTCTTCCCCCTGCTTAAGAGAGATCATATTACTGATCTGAGTAAAATTGAGACTTTTCTGATGAAAATTTAATGCTGAAAATAAGGAATAGGCAAAGTCGTTGGAACCTCCAATAATTACCGGAACAGCTCTTTTATAATGACAGGCCGACAAAACTTCCTGCAAAATATAATGGGTATCCTGAACAGATTTCCCTGAGACCAAATCTCCAAGATCTACAATAGGGATTTCAAAATCAAGCTGAGAAAGCTTATAGAATTCCTTTCTGACTGCTGTAAAGTCCTGTACTTCCGCTTCACCGCCTGCTCCTCTGTAATCCGATACAAATAAAAGTACAATACTGTCCTCTTTTATATCTTTTGTAATCCGACTTCCAATCTGCCAGGTTTCTGTTTTGAAATTTCTTGGTGAAATGATAAAGTCTCCAAAATCCATATTAATTAAAAAAATTTGATAAGGTGATAATTTACTAATTGCTTTATATAACAAACATACAAAAAAAACCACAGCAACTCCTTACCTCTACACTGCATTTATTAATAAAAAAAGCCGGTAACACTATTTGTTAACGGCTTTGTATTATTATTTTAATATTACTTTTTTTTGGCAGCTGGCTTTTTAGCTGTTGCCGTTTTCTTTACAGCAGCAGTTTTTTTGGCAGCAGGCTTTTTCTTTTCTGCAAAGGCATTTTTATCCTGATCGGTAATCCATTTTTTCACTTCATCCAAAGAAACATCCTTCAATTCTTCTGCATCATATTTTGTATCATCATTTTTCTTTGGAATTTTAAACATTGCTTTTCCAAATTTGATGAAAGGTCCCCATCTTCCGTTCTCAATAGAGATTTTTTCTTTTTCCCACTGCTGGATATAACGGTTTGCTTCTTTTTCCAACTTAGCATCAATCAGTTCATTGATATCACTTTGGGAAAGGTTGTCAAAATTATATTTCTTCGGAACATTGATAAAAATATCTTTGTATTTGATAAACGGACCGAATCTTCCTGCACCTTTGGTTACCGGTTCGCCTTTATAAGTGGCAATTGGCGCATCGGCTTTTTTCTTTTCGTTGATAATTTCCTCTGCACGGCTCTGGCTCACAGATAAAGGATCTTCACCTTTAGGGATACTGATGAAAGTATCACCCCATTTTACATAAGGCCCAAATCTTCCTACTCCTACAGAAACGGCATGCCCTTCAAATTCATTTAAGTCAAAAGGTAATTTGAATAATTCTATAGCTTCTTCAAAAGTAATTGTAGCTATATTCTGCCCGGTCATTAATGAAGCAAAGATTGGTTTTTCTTCATCATCGGTTTCTCCAATCTGGATCATAGCCCCAAATCTTCCAATTCTGGCGTGAACATTTTTACCTGTTTTAGGATCTACCCCTAATAACCTATCTCCCGTTGCACGGTCAGCATTCTCTTCTACATCTTCAATTCTTGGATGGAATTTTGAGTAGAAATTGGTCATCATTTCTTTCCACTTTTGGTCACCACTTGCAATTTCATCAAAACTCTCTTCTACTCTTGCTGTGAAACCATAGTCTAAGATTTCTTTAAAATTATCTGTTAGGAAATCATTCACAACTTCTCCTATATCTGTAGGAATGAATTTATTTTTATCTCCACCAAATTTCTCGTCAAGAACTACCTTTTTGATTTTATCTTTTACCAAAGACATCTTAATCACTTCACGGGTTTGCGGCTCAATCTCCCGCTTGTCTACATATTCTCTATTTTGGATAGTCTGAATAGTAGGAGCGTATGTAGAAGGTCTTCCAATCCCTAATTCTTCAAGTTTTCTTACTAACCCGGCTTCAGTATATCTTGCACTTGGTCTTGTAAACTTTTCTGTAGCAGTAATGCTTTTATAGTTTAATATCTCACCAACTTTTACTTTTGGCAATAGCTTTTCGTTGCTCTCATCATCTTCATCTTCCGTCTTTACAATACCATAAGCTTTCAGGAAACCATCAAAAATAATAACCTCACCCTGTGCTTCAAAATGATGTGGCAAAGATGCATTTCCAATTTCAATGACAGTTTTTTCAATTTTAGCATTGGACATCTGAGAAGCCAATGTTCTTCTGTAAATCAACTGATATAGTTTACTCAACTGAGCATCTCCTATACTTTTCACTCCAAAATCTGTAGGACGGATCGCTTCATGAGCTTCCTGTGCCGATGCCGACTTTGTAGTGTAATTTCTCGGAGAAGAATATTCTGTTCCGTATTCTGATATGATTTGCTTTTTGGCTCCTTCAATAGCTTCCTGGGAAAGATTTACCGAGTCGGTTCTCATATAGGTAATGTATCCTTCTTCGTATAATCTCTGTGCCAGACGCATGGTATTGGTCACATTATATCCCAATCGTGAAGAAGCTTCCTGTTGTAATGTAGAAGTGGTAAACGGAGCAGATGCAGAGCGTGTACCAGGTTTTGTTTCCACATTCAGTACTTTGAATTCTGTAGTTTTTGCCTGCTCAAGAAATTTTTCTGCGTCCTGTTCTTTTTCAAAATCTTTTTTCAGCTTGGCAGCAATTTCCTGTTCTGCATTATTCAGGAAGATCCCATCCAGCTTAAAGCTTGCTTTTGGTACAAACTCACGGATTTCTTTTTCTCTTTCAACAATTAACCTTACCGCTACAGACTGAACTCTTCCTGCAGATAGCCCTGGTTTTACTTTCTTCCATAAAACGGGAGACATTTCAAAACCTACAATCCTATCCAATACTCTTCTTGCCTGCTGAGCATTGACCAGATTTTGGTCAATATCTCTTGGGTTTTCAATTGCTTTTAGAATGGCATTTTTAGTAATCTCATGGAAAACAATTCTTTTTCTGTTTTCAGGCTTCAGTTTCAACTCATCTGCTAAGTGCCAGGCAATAGCTTCCCCCTCACGGTCTTCATCGGAAGCCAGCCAAACCATTTCGGCCTTCTTTACTGCAGCTTTTAGTTCTGTTACCAATTTCTTTTTGTCTGCAGAAACTTCGTAATCTGGACTGAATGTGGCAAGATCTATTCCCATCCCTTTTTTAGGCAAATCCCGGATATGACCGAAGCTGGATTTCACTTCAAAATCCTTTCCTAAATATTTCTGAATAGTTTTTGCTTTTGCCGGGGACTCGACGATTACTAAATTTTTCGACATTCTAAAAATTTTTTGCAAAAGTAAAGCTTTTTTATTATATACTTTTTGTTCTATTCGTTTAATTTGACAATTAGATTTCTTAAGAGCGTATTATGACAACCCTCTTCAGCCCAATCAAGTCCTTTATATTGTATGTTTTAGCATGTTAACCACTTATCAATCTTAAGGGATATAGAATTTTTCACCAACTGTAATAGACACAGAAAATATGTATTGTTCAAAAAAAGCAGAATAAACTCATGTATTCTGCCTTTTTAAGCATTATTCCAGCAGATTTATCTTTTTATAATTTTCACCACTGCTTCAGAATTATTTATTCTTATTAAATACCCTCCCGGAACTAAAGAAGAAAGATCCGTTTGTTTATTTTCAAATATTCCCGATTTCACAAGCCTTCCGGAAACATCATATACTTCATAGTTATATTCCTTATTTTCTGACTCCTTGAGATAAAGAGTATCTTTAAAAGGATTGGGAAATACTGAAATATGCTTGGTTTCTGTTTTAAGTTCTGTATTATTGAAAGCTACAGAGGTTATAATCCCATTTCGCAGTGCACTGATCACAAATTTTGAAGCGGGCCCTTCTTCTTTTCCAAAAGCATTATATTTAACTCTTACACAGCGGCAGCCCATTCCAAAATACGGATCATTATTATCATGAAAGACTATCAGGCGATTGGCTGTAGAAGCTGCATCAAACAATATATTAACGGCTCTTCCCAGATAATTCGAAGCCAGTGCATCGGTCCATATTCCCGGATATTGAAAATTCACTACATTAAAAGTTCCTTGTGGAGACTGGTTTCCTACAACATTTCTGAATGCACGGGAACCAGAATCGGGGTAATTTCCAATGGTATATGTCTTATCCGAAAACTGATACCCTATAGTATAAGCTGTAGACGGGTTTCTCACGCGAATCCCCTTATAATCAGCAGCAATACTATAAGAAGTGGCTATATTTTTATCTTTTTTATACCATGGGGTTTGTCCAAAATCCTGTCCGGAAACGAGTGCCACACTGGTAAGATCCGGGATTCTCCATCCGTCAGGGCAAGGATCGAAAGGGGACTTTCCTCCTCCTCTTCCCCATCTGTCCGGGGCAAGGTTTGGCTCATTAGCTATCCAGTCTGTTCCATTGGTATAATTGGGAGCCGAACTGTTAAATGGTGAAAAGGTACTCGGGACCATAAAAACCAAAGGATTCCGCACTGAGTAAGCCATTATTTTATTCACTTTATCAACCGGTTTATCTATTCCCTGAACACCCGAAGCAGAAGCATACGTATCATAAGGAACTATATATCCTGCCGAAAGGTTATTATAGGCTGCAGCTGAAAGCGTAGTATATGAAACGGTACCATTCTCCTGAACTTTCCCCAAAAACACATTGAAAGAAGCCCGGTTATCTGCATACTGAAAGGTAGGAATAGGATCTTTCCTTCCCCATTGATAATGCAATCCGGTAGAAGCTCTTATCTCTGCAAGCTCAGCAGCAGTAGGAGCTAATGGATTTCCAACATTTGGAAAAGCAGATAAGGCTCCTATATTTCTGTCCAGAAACTCGGTCATTAGTACGACGTCTGCTTTATTCACATAATTTACATAATTCACGGCTTCTTTTACCGGAAGTTCTGTTGTATAGGCATAGGAAACTACAGGAGTATCTGTAATCCAAATATGCCAGCTCCAGTATACAGGGTTTGTAATGCTTCCGTTATGTAGCGTAACAACGGCATTTCCGCTTTGGTTAGGCCGTATCTCTACAGATATCCGGGAATACCTGATATCCTGTAATGCAGATGGGGATGGATTCACCAGGGAAACTTTGTTTATGAGGTTGACATTGGTAGTCCACAGGACATTGGCTTTCAGATTATTGAAATTTGAGGGAATTAGTATATTTTGATTATTAAGCAACTGGCTTTGAACAGAAAATGCCTTACTGACAGGAATTTCCACAGTATAGGGCTGTGTGCTTTTAGTCGCCAGATAGGTATTGGGGTTGTTGATTCCTTCTTTATAATCTGTTACAGCAGCAGGTATATATTCCGTTGGGAAATCATAATCATTAACCTTATACAATGGGTCTTTTATGCATCTGCATCCGTTGGCATCTGAGGTATACATTCCGGACATTGGCATATAAAAATACCTACCATGGATATTGGGATAATTTGGATCCGGTATATCCGGCTGCCCTTTATCCGGAATCATAGTTAATCCCCTTACACCAACTGAGGGAGATGCATCAAAATGCCTCGTCATAGTAGCCGTCCATAACGCAGTATGATGCTGATCGCTATATTGCCCTAAATGAGCATTCCTGATAAGCTGTCCGGTCCCCGGAAATACTCCCATATCATAGCCGTTAACACTGGAGAGATCAAATCCCCAGTTCGGGTAAATCTTAAAACCTGTCATGAACGCCGGAACGCCTGCATCTGTTGGTTTTATAATATGGTATTTATTAGCTTCAAAAACATTTTTTCCCATACTGGTCTTAACCCCAAAAGGTGAAAAATCTATCCGGATATCATCTATATAAGATGAAGATCCAAGATTAGCTACAAGCATGGATGGAACACGCCAGCCATTGGGGCAGGGATCATATGCGGATTTATCTCTATATGGCTTTGCACTGCTGTCATTATTATATCCCGCAGCAATTTTTCCCTGCGAATTATCAGACCAAAGATTAAGCTCGGAGAGTCTGTTATCTGGTAAATCAGCAGTTCTTCCAAACCAGTTGACAGGAAGATTGACATTATTATTGTAATAGGCCTGCCCAGAGTTATCATTTTTATTAACATAAATCAGGCTCAAAGGATTTTTTACAGAAAGCCTTATATTATTGGTTATCTCTGCTGCAGAAAGCAACACTACCTTTGTAAGGTCATCAATACTTATCGCGTTGGTAAAGTTCTTTGCACCTCTGTGTCTTATCCTTCCTACAGATCCTGATGCTTCATAAAAATCGTTACCTCTTGTTACCAAAGGTGGAATAGGATCTTTTCTTCCCCACTGATAAAGCAATCCGTTACTTCTATTCCAGTCTGATGCTGTAATGGAACTGGTAAGGGCTCCCAGGTTTCTGTCCATCCATTTCCATTCGAAATCAGGAATAGACTCAATAGTTCCGTCTGACCTTAGCCTTTTAACATTCTCAAAACTTTTATAGGATGAACCATTGGAAGGATCGTCGGTGACCCAGATATGCCAGCTCCAGTAGATTTCTCCATTCACTCTGAAAGCAATCACCGCATTTCCTTTTTTAGTCTTATTAACAGGAACTTTTATTTTTGCATCCTGCCCTGATCCCGAAATCTCTAAGGCATAGCCCGTCCCGGATTTAATTAAACCATGTACATCTTCCCAAAGTACATCTGCCGTTACTGTTCCTGCAGGTATCCCATTGCCATTAATATAAGGATCTCCTTCCCACATAGCATAAGCCTTTCTTACCGGAACAAACAGGCCTTCGCTACTTTGGCCGGGATCAAAAAAATAACTGTTGGGCGCCTTTTTCCAGTCTGGAATGATAGTATAACGTAGATTATTTTGAGGTTTATTCAACGAATCCAACTCTTTTGCAGTCAAAACGTTTACTTTATAACCAACTGAGGAAAAACCCTCTATGGAAATTATGTTACCTTTAAAACAGAGACCAATCGACACTAAGCAAAAAATTGCTGCTAATTTTTTAACTAAACGTTTCATATTCTGGATTTGTGTGTATTATCAGAAATACAACTTTTAAGCCTATGCTCAAAAAAAACATATTTAATTTATAAATAAACATACCATATCTGAATTAAAATGTAAATAATTAAAAATAAATTCATTACCACTAAAAACTCATCATTCACGTAAAAACTGAAATATAACTGGCATCCATGTCATTGTATTGCAAAAAAGACAACTCACTAAGAGCTGTCTTTTGTTTTTTAATTTTGAAATATTTTCTAAGGAAGAATATGGTTTTTATATAAATCTATTGAGAACCTTCCTGCTTTTATATTATTAAAGGAAGCAAAAACGACAAAATTGAATACTACCAAAGTAATAATAAATGCATAGACCATATTTTTAACCCTGGCCGAGACCACATACATTGCATTAGGAATTATGATATATGAAAATCCGATAAATGCTCCTGCAAGACGGGATGAAAATATAGGATTATTCCTGAAAATAAAGTAGAAACATATTCCTACCACAGCATAATTCCGGTGGTATTCATAATAAGGATAGAGTTCCTTCATCTTGGTATCAAAAGCAAAAAGGAAAAAAGTCAGAATTACCATCATTGCCTCAGGGATCCCAAAGCCACCATTCAATCTCTGTGCAGTTTCTTCCACATACCCATTAAACCCTTCAACCAGTGTACTGTCTTCAGCCATACCACTTAAAAAGCTTCCAAAAACCTTATAGACTTCAAATGGTGACAGAAAGACAGAGCCTATAATCATAATCAGCATAACGGTCTTATTCAAAGGAATGCGGGCCAGCCAATACATGGGTAAAAACAGATAACATACACTGTGAATTCCTGATCCTAAGAATATAAAAAACAGATAATGCCACAGTTTTCTTTCTTTGATATAGCGTATAGCAAAATAAACAATAAAGGTACCCAGGTTTTGTCTTATCTGCCCACTTTCTCCGATGAAGAAGTTGGGAATAAACATGAAGAGGGTAAAGGTAAAAGGATAAAAAGTATTGTCTTCTGTATATTTTATCTTAAAGCTTATTGCAAAAATGGCTATAACAAGGGTAACAATATAAAAAGGGGCATTAAATACGTTAAGCAATATCTTATTAATCAAGGTATAGAGCCACTCTACGTCCAGGGTATCCGGCCCCGTCATATGGAGCATCTTCATAAAGATACTGTAATAGCTTTTGGTATCGGAATAAATATAAATACCACGGTAACTACCATAATCCGGACCTACACTATCACGAAGCCCTGCAATGATAATCAGATAAATACCCAGGAACCAAAACCATTTTTTATCTACTTTTTTACCATATACCTCCTGAACACTGAAGAACAGCATATATATAATTGCAATAATATAATATGGATGTAATAAACTCATACTAATTGAATCTCTGCTGTTTTTTAAACTGGTGAAACGCTATGATAATCCCGGTTAGAATTAAAGGAAGAAAGAGTCTCACTTCCCAAAACAATCCGACTAAGGTAATCATAATAAGATAAGGCAGTGAAAAGAAAAGATATTTGCCAAATACCAACCTGTTTTCTTTATCAATACAAAGCTTATATATAAAATAAAGAACTACGACTGCAAAAATCAATCCCGCTAAATTAAACGGACTTGAAAAGTTTCTGTCTATATAAAAACCTTCCACAAAGGTTGTTTCTTCTGTTGTCATAAACTTTCTTAATCCAAGATATGGAATTAGAAAAGCAACAACCAAAGGAATTATTATCCATATAAACCGGTAATTTTTTTCCTGAATATTTTTCACATTAAAGAAAACCGCTGCAAAAAAAGCAATATTAAGACATGCTGTTTCCCTTACGAATGTAGAAATAATAATCAGGACAATTAAAATCCCATAATATACCTTTTGCTGGGTGTGCAGATATTTCAGCGTAAGAAAAACGCCTGATAAGTAGCAAAATAAAGCAATGGTATCACAATTTGTGGGAGCATACTGAGTGATAACGATAAAAAAAACTGAAAGTAAATGAATGACTCTCCTTACATTAACGTCAGAAAACAACGTTTTAAACTGAAGCATTTTATTAATAAGAACCGAACAGAGGATAAAGAAAAAACTGTTCATCAGAAAAAGACCATGATAAAATGGTGTCCCGTTCTTAGACAGGAAATCCTTAAAGAACGAAAAAGGCCCATTGATCAGGTAATACACTATGTCTGTCATCTGCACACTGAGATAATTAGGAATCACCCTATACGCATATACAGAGGAGAATAAAAATTCCGGAGTTTTTTCTGATGTTTTCAACCTGGTGTAGGAAGATTCAAATCCATAATAGGACATGGCAAACAGCAGAAGCGGAAGTACTATCACAAATAGAAATCCGTTTATTTTTTCATCATTTTTTTCCAACATATCTAAAACAGATTCTTATTTTTTAATAATAATTGTGGTTTAAAATACATTTCATTAAAGGGGAACTTTTGCAAAAGTAGAATATTTTTTCATTCTGCCTAGAATATTTTATTGATTTTCAGACAAAACTTATCCCTCAATTATTTTGAACTAATACTTAAAAATTTAAATTTGCAGACTGACTTTTAAATATAATGCATCGTTTTTTCATATTTTTATATTATCTGATTTCTAAAAACAAAACTATTGCTGTATTGAGTGCATTAGGAATCGCGGCTTTGTGTATTTTTTCCGCTTCAAAAATTAACTTTGAAGAAGACATTAATCAGATTATCCCTAAAAATGAAAAATCTGACCTTACGGCCAAAGTTCTTAAACAACTTAACTTTTCAGATAAGATTATTGTTATTATAGAGAATAAATCCGGTGAAGACAGCTTTCAGCTTTCTGAAACGGCAGATATCTTTCTACAGAAAATTGACCCTTTACAAAAATACATTGGCTCGGTTCAGGGCAAAGTAAATGACAATGAAATTTCAGAAACATTTGATTTTGTCAATCAGAACCTTCCTCTGTTTCTGAATGAGAACGATTATAAAGAAATCGGACAGAAACTTCAGAAAGACAGTATTGCGAGGCAGGTGGAGAACAATTATATATCATTAGTTTCTCCTACAAGTCTTGTTACCAAAGAATTCATTAAAAAAGATCCTTTGGGACTTACTTTTTTGGGGATCAAAAAACTGAATGCTTTAAACATCAGTAAAGATTTCAAACTTGAAGACAGCTTTATCGTTACCAAAGATGGCAAGAACCTCTTATTATTTATTGATCCGAAAAACAAAAGCAATGACACCAAGGGCAATGAAGCTTTTGTGAACCAGCTTAATACGATAAGGGAAAATATTAACAAACAGTTCAAAGGCAAAACTGAAATCAGTTATTTCGGGTCACCGGTTATTGCTGTTGCCAATGCCCAGCAAATCAAAAAAGATATTCAGAATACGGTTATCATTTCAATGACGGTGCTGTTGGTCCTTTTGATCTATTATTTCAGAAATTTCTTCACCCCTGTTATTGTTTTTCTACCCACTGTATTTTCTGTGCTGCTCGCCCTATTGATACTGTATTTTATTAAGGATAAAATCTCAGCCATCTCATTAAGTGTAGGAGCTATTCTCATTGGAATCACCATAGATTATGCCTTGCATATCCTCACTCATTATAAGCACAACAATAATATTGAAGAGCTTTACAAGGATATTACACAGCCCATCATCCTTAGCAGCGCAACAACGGCTGTTTCTTTTTTATGTCTGGTTTTTGTACGCTCTGAAGCATTGAAGGACCTCGGTCTTTTTGCAGCTATCACTGTTATTCTATCGTCTATCAGTGCATTGATCATCGTACCTCAGCTTTATAAGCCTAAAAAAACATCGGAAAAGCACAATACAAATTTCATAGACCGGATTGGTTCATATCCTTATGAAAAAAACAAACCTCTACTTATTGGCTGTTCTTTAATTATTCTTGCCTGTTTATTTGGCTTCAGGCATGTAGGCTTCAATGAAGATATTGGTGATCTGAATTACATTCCCAAAGAGCTGAAAATAAGTGAGGCTAAACTCCAGAAGCTTTCAGACATCACTTCAAAGTCGATATACACCATCTCGTACGGAAATTCCGAAGAAGAAGCATTGGCCCGGAACTCAAAGTTGAGCCAATTTCTTGAAAAAGAGAAAAAAGATGGAAAAATTTTAAGCTACAATTCAATTGGTAATATTGTACTTTCCGAAAAAGATCAACAAAAGAAATTGGCCGAATGGGAACGTTTCTGGGATACCAACAAAAAGAATAACACCGTTGCAGAGCTGATCAGCAACGGAAATAAATTTGGTTTCAACAGTTCGGCTTTTGATCATTTTAATGATGTTTTACATAAAAAATACGCAGTTTTAACATTGAAGGACTATGAAAGGGTAAAGGCATTACAGATTTCAGAATTCTTAAGCCACGAAAACGGTTTTTACACAGTTTCAAATATTGTAAAGGTTGACGAAAACAAAAGAGATACTTTCATTAAAGATATTGAAAAGAAACATGATGCTCTCGCTATTGACCGCCAGCAAATGAATGAAAATTTCCTTGGTTTATTGAAAAGAGACTTCAGTACTTTAATCAACTATTCTCTTTTAGCCATCGTTTTAACCATTATTATTTTCTTCAGAAATTTTGAGCTGACTATTCTTACCATGTTTCCAATTGTTTTAACCGGAATTGTTACAGCAGGAATCCTTTATTTTCTAGGTCTGGAACTCAATATCTTCAGTACAGTAGTATGTACATTAGTCTTTGGAGTAGGTGATGATTTTAGTATTTTCCTTACACAGGCCATGCAAAAAGAGCATACTACAGGAAAAAACGAACTTCCAACCTACAGAACGTCCATTATCCTGGCAGTTTTCACTACGATACTTTCCATTGGATCCCTGATCTTTGCCAAGCATCCGGCACTACATTCTTTAGCACTGGTTGCTTTAATCGGGATGTTCTCCGTGATTATCATTACCTCAACATTATATCCGTTCTGGTTTAGGTTCTTAATTACCAACAGAGCAAAAAAGGGGCTTTCTCCTATTACATTCAGGCTATTTCTTAATTCATTTTTATCATTTTTATATTATGGATTGGGAGGATTGCTATTTTCAGCCTTCGGAAGTTTTTTCGTTAAAAATGCTAAAGGAAAAACATTGGATATTATAAAACTGATCTTAGCCCGTTTTTTAACGTCGGTACTTTATTCAAATCCCTTTGTCAGGAAGAAAGTCATCAGAAATACTTCTGAGGATTTTAGCAAACCGGCAGTGATCATTGCCAATCATACTTCATTTTTAGACACTCTGGCTATTGCTATGGCTACTCACAAAATCATTTACCTGGTCAATGACTGGGTATATGAATCTCCTGTATTTGGAAAGCTGGTAAAAGCATTAGGTTTCTACCCCGTTTCACAGGGTATTGAAAATGGAATGGATAAACTGAAGGAAAAGGTTAACCAGGGATATTCCCTTGTTGTTTTTCCTGAAGCAGAACGCTCTTATACTCATGATGTCAAAAGGTTCCACAAAGGAGCATTCTATCTTGCTGAGCAGTTTGGCTTAGATATTCTGCCTCTTTATATTCATGGGAATTCTGAAGTATTGCCGAAAGGAGATTTTATTATTTATGACGGAAGTATTACTGTAAAAGTAGGAAACAGAATCAGCAAAGATGATACAAGCTTTGGGACTAACTATTCTGAAAGAACAAAAAAGATCAATGCCTATTTCAGGGATGAATTTGCCAGGCTGAGAGAAGAACTTGAGGATGAGAATTATTTTAAAAAGAAATTGTTCCTAAGCTACTTATATAAGAACACTGATGTGGTACAAGAAGTAAAAAAAGATTTCAACACCTATAAATCTGTTTATTTTGAACTCAATAAACACATTCCTAAAGACGCCAATATTCTGCATATAGCAAATGATTTTGGGCAAAAAGATGCTTTACTGGTGCTTTATCAGGCAAGCAGAAAAATCTTTTCATTCATTAAAAACAGTGAAAAAAGAGAAGTTGCCTCTCAAACTTATCTGGTGAAAAGCAGGAAGCTTCACTATATACAAGATCTTTCAGAAGTCAATAAAAAAATAGATATCCTTCTTGTTTCAGACGACAGCTTTTCCGTGAACACCATTCAGGTTCTTCCGGAAATTATCATTTTTGTTAATGCAAATAATGCATCATTTAAAAACGAAAATTATACATTAAAATTCAGTTCTGACTCATTAAAAGTATTTAAGGCTGAATAATAAATATGAAAAACATATTTTTGTAACCGTTAAAAAATAGTAATGAAAAAAAACATACTTGTAATATATTATTCACAAACCGGCCAACTGGAAGATATTGTGAGAAATATTGCCAGACCTTTTGAAGCTCAGAAGGAAGAATATCATGTTACCTATTACAACATTCAGCTGAAGGAAGATTTTCCTTTTCCCTGGCCAGGTGATGTTTTTTTCAATACCTTCCCGGAGTCTTATCTTCAGATCCCTAAAGAAATACTCCCTCCATCGGAAGAGGTACTGAATACAAAGTATGACCTCATCCTGTTTGGTTATCAGGTATGGTATTTAACGCCATCTATTCCTATTATTTCATTCCTGAAAAGTGGGTATGCAGAGAAAATTCTTAAAGACACCCCTGTTGTTACCATTTCCGGGACAAGAAATATGTGGATGCTTTCCCAGGAGAAACTTAAGGTCTATTTAAAAGACTTAAAAGCCAACCTTGTTGGAAATATAGCCCTGGTAGACAGACATGACAATTATACCAGTGTACTAACGATCTTACGATGGCTGACTACAGGGCAGAAAGAAAAGTCGGGAATACTTCCTGCAGCCGGTATTTCTGATGAAGAGATTACAGGATCTGTGAAGTATGGAGAAATCATTAAAAAGCATTTTAAAGATAATGATCTGGAGAATTTACAGCCAGATCTGGTAAAAAACGGAGCCGTTGAGATCCGTCCGTTTCTGGTACGGGTAGAAAAGGTAGGAAATAAAATTTTCACCGTTTGGTCCAATCTGATTATAAAGAAAAAAGAGAAACGTCCATTGCTGATAAAATTCTTTAAGGTATATTTGATGGCAGCGATATGGATTATCTCACCAATCGTTTTGGTTTTACATCTGCTTACAACCCCCATATTTTGGTTTAAAAGACAAAAACAAAAAAGATATTTACAAGGAATTAATTTAAAATAGAATGTACGACGTATTTATAACAAAAGCATCAACATACTTACCCAATGAGCCGGTATCGAATGATGAAATGGAGACCTATCTTGGTCTGATCAATGATGCGCCTTCTAAAGCAAGAACACTTATTTTAAGAAATAATAAAATCACAACAAGATATTACGCTTTAGATAAAGAAGGGAATTCTACGCACACCAATGCGCAGATTACAGCAAAGGCAATCGAAGGTCTTTTTGATGAAAATTTCAAAAAGCAGGATATGAAATTATTATCTGTAGGAACAACTTCTCCGGACCAGATACAGCCTTCACACGCTTCTATGGTTCATGGGGAGCTGAATATCGGAAAATCTATCGAGATTAATACCGCTACAGGTCTTTGTAATTCCGGGATGAATGCCCTTAACTACGGATTTCTTGCTGTAAAAGCCGGTGTACACGAAAGCGCTGTATGTGCGGGTTCTGAGAGAATGTCTGCATGGATGACTGCTGATAAATTCAACCATGAAGCTGAGAATTTAAAATTACTGGAAGAAAGACCTATTATTGCTTTCAAAAGGGAGTTCCTGAGATGGATGCTTTCTGATGGAGCAGGTTCTTTCCTGTTAGAAAATAAACCCCGGGAAAATCAGATCTCTTTAAAAATAGATTTTATTGATTTCTACTCTTATGCTCATGAAATTGAAGCATGTATGTATGCCGGATGCGAAAAGCAGGAAGACGGAAGTTTACAATCATGGGCAGACTATTCATCTGATGAATGGTTAAAGCAATCTATCTTTGCCTTAAAACAGGATACTAAAATCCTTGATAAATATATTCTGGTAAAAGGAGCAGAAAGTTTAAGATCATCTTTTGACAAACATAATTTGGATCCTGAAAAAATAGACCATGTTTTGGCTCATATTTCTTCAGGTTATTTTAAAGAGGGCTTAAAAGATGAGTTTGCTAAAAAAGGAATGGATTTCCCTTGGGAGAAATGGTTCTACAATCTTTCTGATGTCGGAAATATTGGTGCAGGTTCTATTTTTATTGCATTAGAAGAAATCATGAATTCCGGCAAACTGAAAAAAGGAGAGAAAGTACTTCTTTGTGTTCCTGAAAGTGGAAGATTTGCTTATTCTTGCGCCTTATTAACTGTTTGCTAATGGAGAACAGACTGCCAACATCCGATAAAGATTTTGTAGAAAGCCTTATTCCTCAAAGATTTCCTTTTGTAATGGTACATGAGCTTACAGAATACTCTGAAAAGCATCTGATTTCCGGATTTGAAATAAAAGAAGACAACCTCTTTGTTCAGAACGGAATTTTTCAGGCTTCAGGTATGATAGAACATCAGGCACAAAGTGTTGCATTACACACAGGTTATAAATATTTCCTGCTGGGGAAAGAAGCTCCTACAGGATATATTGGAGCTATAAAATCTTTTGAAGCGGAGGTACTTCCTAAAACCGGAGATCGTCTTATCTCAGAAGTTACCATTCTTAATGAAGTAATGGGAGTAACACTTGTAGATATCGTCACCAGATTAAATGGTGATGTGATTGCAAAATCTCAAATGAAAACTGCTGTAAAATAATTCTAATGGAAATCAGGGAAGACCAAATGATCAATATACACAACTTTCTGCCTCATCGTGAACCGATGTTGATGGCTGACCATATCTTGGAATTAACCAAAGAAAAAGTTGTGACTTCCTTTGAAATAAAAGAAGAGAATATCTTTGTTCATAACAATGAATTCGTTGAAGCCGGGCTGATTGAAAATCTGGCACAAACCTGTTCTTCCATTCTTGGACAGAGTTTTTTCGAAAATCCTGAAGCAGATACGAAAGTGATCGGTTTTATTACCAATATCAAAAAAATTGAGGTTTTTGCCCTTCCGAAAGTGGGAGATAAAATCATTTCAAAAGCTTCGCTTGTTTCCCAGTTTGAAAACATTTGCCACATCTTCTGCGAAACGTTCAATCATGATGAATTATTAATCAGAGCTGATATCAACCTTTTTATCCAGGAAGTAAAATCGTAATATTAATTCCAAATACAATAGGAAAAGCTGTACCTCAACGTTACAGCTTTTGTTTTTTATTAACAGCACAATGCTTAATCTCTTTCATAACAGTCAGACTTATAATTCAGCGGTAATATATTTTGTTACAATCTAATAAAATTGTCATTAAAATCTGAAAAATACGGAGTTATAAAGGCAACAGCCCTTCCTGAACAAAATCACAAAACACTACATTTCAAATAATTACATGATAAAAAAGTCACTCCAGGCTTTGATAAAAAAAATATCATACGGATGTATTTCACGTGAAACATTATACAAATCCGTGGAACATGCATCATCACAAACAAGCTCATATGAACAATAAAAAAGTGAGACATTCCTGCCTCACCTTTGACTATATGATCCAAAAGATTAATATCCGAAGATCTCTTCAAGAGACACTTCCTGGAATTCACCCATTTTGTTGATCGATTCCATATTCAGGTTTTCTTTCTTACCGATGATTGCCGTATTGTATTGTACAGGTTTCACTTCTGTATTGTAGAATCCTGTAAGCTGAGGCAATGTAAGCCCCTGGATTTCTGCATAAGTATCTTTTCTGATATCATAATCAATACCCAGTTTTTTCAGTGCAAGCTGGCTAAAGAAGATATTCGTTCTGTTTACTCTGTTGGAAGCAATCTGCTTCAGTGCGGAACCTCTTGCATTATCAAACTGTGTTGGGATTTGTGGTAATTCTACCATCAGATCGTTCATTGCACTTACCGCCAAAGGAAGCTTATTAGACTGTGTTCCTATATAATTGGTAACATAATTTGCATGTCCTTTTTCTGATGCATTACCATAAGAAACATAGGCTGAATAGGCTAAAGACTTACTTTCTCTGATCTCCTGGAAAACAATTGAGGAAAGGCCTCTTCCGAAGTATTCGTTGAAAACATTTGATTTTCCAAAATTGCTAAGGTTTACCGTACTTCCTTTTGCCACTTTCGCCATCTCCATCTGCACCATATCATAATTGGTAAAATACACCTTTCCCGTTGTGGCAGGTTCTGCATATTCTTTAGCTTTTGCAGGCTGAAGGCTTGCATTCACAACATAAGGCTTAACCGCTTTCTCCATCCCCGACTGATCCTGTCCGTAAAGGAATATCTGATAAGGATACTGGTTCAGTGTTTTAATCTTTTTGATAAGCTCCGTAACATCTATGCTCTCAAGACGCTCTTTAGACACAATATCCGTCATTCTTGAATCCTTACCATACTTGGCATAATTCGAAAGAGCAGCCATGATTCTCCCTTTATCTTTCTTCCCTGCAGCTCTGGCCTCCAGGATCGTTTTTACGGTTTGACTGTATATTGCTTTATCTGCTTTTACATTCGTCATCCAGTGATTCATCAGCTCTACCCCTTTCTTCATATTGCTCTCAAGACCGGTCAGGGTAACGATCATTTGATCGTTGGAAGTTCTGATGCTGTTGCTGATTCCCAATTTATAGAATTCTTCTTTTAACTGCTCGGGAGTATATTTGTCTGTACCCAGATATCCAAAAACAGATCCTGCAATAGAAAGTTCTTTATCATTATCCGTTCCGAAAGGAAAAACATAACTTACCTGGGCAATTTCATTATACTTATTTTTTACAAAACTTACCGTCTTATCTTTCACTTGTGAGTTTTGAATCGCTGTTTTATAATCAATAAACTCAGGCTTGATTTCAGCTACTTTTGTGCTTAAAATACCTTTAAGAAAAGGAGACTGAACATCTCTGTTCAGTTTAATGGGAGTAATTCCCGGGTTTTCTACCCTTACAAGCTTATCATTGACTCCTTTTTCTTTATAAACGACTACGTAATTATCTTTAAAGAATTCATTGGCAAACTTTACCACATCAGCTTTTGTGATCTTCTCATACTGATTGATCTCATCAAGTTCCTGTTCCCATGTTCTTCCCTTAATGTAAGAATCGTAAAGTTCTGTAGCTAACCCGTCTGCCGTTTCCCAGCCTTTCATACGCTGAACTTTCTTATCATTTATAATAGCTTTGAATATCCAGTCCGGAAATTGTCCCTTTTTCACAAGATCCAGCTGATCAAGCAATAACTTTTTAGCTTCGTCAAAACTTTGCCCTTCTTTAGGAGTTACGGTCAACGCAAACAGACCATACATTTTGAACGGTGATTCGTAGGCACCTGCTCCAAGGGTCTTTTGCTTTTGATTAATATTAAGGTCAATTAATCCGGCATCACCATTATTACTTAAGATCTCTGCAACAACATCTGCCAATCTTGCTTCCTGACTTCCATAAGAATCTGTTCTCCATGCCATGGTCATTCTTTGTGTAGACGGACTTTTTACAGCTCTGGAAACCACTTTTGTCATAGGCTCTTCTGTTACCATCTTTTTCATCGGAAGGTCTTTGTATTTGAAAGCACCAAAATATTGATCAACTAATTTTATAGTTTTGTCAAAGTCAATATCTCCCACCAATACGACAGCCATATTATTAGGAACATAATAGGTATCAAAATACTTATGAATTGCTACCATTGAAGGGCTCTTTAAGTGTTCTGAAGTTCCAATCGTTGTCTGCTGCCCGTTCGGGTGTTTAGGGAAAAGAGCTTCCATTAAAGCATAGTTTACAAGACGTCCGTCATTATCCTGAGCTCTGTTGTACTCTTCATACACCGCTTCAAGCTCTGTATGGAAAAGACGCAGTACCAATTCTGAAAAACGCTCTTTTTCTACTCTCAGCCATTTTTCAAGTTCGTTGGATGGGATATTGTTTTTATAAACCGTTTCATCCAGCCACGTATGGGCATTGGTTCCTGTTGCTCCCAGTGAAGAGATTGCCTTGTCATATTCATTGGCAATGGCATATTTTGAAGCCTCCTGAGATACCTCATCTATCTTTTTGTAAAGTTCTTTCTTCTTTGCAGGATCTTTTTCAGCTTTATGCTGCTCATAAAGATCGGAAATTTGCTGTAGCAAAGCCTTTTCCTTTGCCCAGTCCTGAGTTCCCAGATTGGATGTACCCTTGAAGACCATATGCTCAAGGTAGTGGGCTAATCCTGTATTATCACCTGGGTCATTATTAGATCCTGTTCTTACAGGAATATAGGTTTGAATTCTCGGAGCATCTTCATTTTTTGCAAGATAAACCTTCAGTCCGTTTTTCAAAGTATATACTCTTACACCGGCCTGATCATTCTTTACCGTTTCATAGGTATACCCTTGGGCATCCGTAAGTTTTTGTGTCTCGAATTTCTGTGCCATTGCACTTAACATGCAGAAAAGCGAAACAGAAATAAAAAATTTCTTCATAGTTGGTAGTTAACAATTAATTTTTATAATCAGATTTCTCAAAAACATTAGTCTCACAATACAATACACTTGTTACAGCAAATCCATTACAAGACAAATAATAAAAGCCTATTGAAGGTTAGGATGATATTCTTTCCGATGAGTTATGTTTAAATTAAAATAATAGTAAAAGCTAAAAACATATTCGATCAAACTTGATAAAAACTCAAAATTATCCTTCCATATAACTATACTCCACGACAATAACTCCTCAAAATTTAATATGATTTACATATAATGTATTTTCACTATTTTAGCCAACTGATTAAAAAAATCAAAACAGGTGAACTATTTTTCATCTGGAATCTAAAAAATAGTATTATTTAGATGAAAAAACAAGACCTACCTCAAGACGAAAGCAACCTGAAATCCGCCAACATGACAGAAGTACTGTATGTAACGGACGAAAATAACAACTATACTACAGCAAACAGCACAGGCTGGGATGCAAAGAAAGCTGCTTTGGATGAATCTATGGAGCTCATTTATGAAAGAATTGAGGAAGCCAAGCAAAACGTTACCAATAAAACTGTAAGTCCTATCGTTTATTTTATGGAGCTGAATAAAATGGATCTTGGAGTACTTGCCTCTTATGTAGGAATGTGGCAATGGAGGGTGAAAAGACATTTTAAGCCCAGAATATTTACAACACTAAGCGAAACTGCACTGAAAAAATATGCTGATGCATTTGGAATTTCAGTGGATGAATTAAAAAACTTCGATGGGAAATAAATGGAAGCATTCTATGCAAAATTCCATTGAACCAATGAAAAAGATAAAAGCTGCAAATGAAATTAAACTTTGAACACCATCAGACTGCGCATTGCGAAAACGGTGTTGCTTCTAATCTACTGCTTAATAAAGGACTGAAACTAAGTGAGCCTATGATCTTCGGAATAGGTTCCGGATTATTTTTCGTCTATCTTCCCTTTTTAAAGGTGAATTTTGCGCCTGGCTTCAGCTATCGTCCGATGCCCGGTGCTATTTTTAGCAAAGCAGCCAAAAGATTGGGAATTAAAATCAAGAGAGAGAAATTTTCCAATCCTCAGGACGCTCAAAAAGCACTGGAAAGAAATCTTGAGCACAATATCCCTACAGGGCTACAGGTAGGAGTTTTCAACCTTACATATTTCCCTGAAGAATATAAATTTCACTTCAATGCCCACAACCTTGTGGTATATGGTAAAGAAGACGGAAAATTCCTGATCAGTGATCCTGTCATGGATTATGTCACCTCACTTTCGGAAGCCGAACTGGAAAAAGTAAGATATGCCAAAGGAGCCCTTCCCCCAAAAGGACATATGTATTATCCTGTCTATGTTCCTCAAAATATCAATCTTGAAGAAGCTATAAAGAAAGGAATCAAAGATACCTGTAAAAATATGCTGGCACCGGTACCGCTTATTGGTGTGAGAGCCATGAGATGGGTAGCCAAAAGCATCCCTAAATGGGCAGAAAAGAAAGGCACAAAGGTAACCAACCACTATCTGGGGCAGCTGATCAGAATGCAGGAAGAAATAGGGACCGGCGGAGGTGGCTTCAGATTTATTTACGGAGCCTTTCTTCAGGAAGCGGCAGTAATCCTCAAAAATGAACAGTTAAAAGAACTGTCACAGGAAATTACAGCTATTGGTGACCTTTGGAGAGATTTTGCTGTAGACATTGCCAGAGTGTATAAAAACAGAAATTCAAAAAGCAATATCTACAATGAACTTTCAAAAACAATGCTTCATATTGCAGATCTCGAAGAAGCTTTCTATAAAAAACTGAGAAAAGCAATCTGATATGGCAGAAAATATGATTGAGGTTAAAAATCTATATAAAAAATACAAAAATTCTGATGAATTTTCTGTCAATGATATCACGTTGAATATTGACAAAAATGAAATCTACGGAATTCTTGGACCTAACGGAGCCGGTAAAACCACCCTTATTTCCATGCTCTCTGGACTTATCAAGCCCACTTCCGGGAAATTCCTGATCAATGGGCTGTCTCCCCAGAAGGATAATTTTAAAATCAGACAGATCATTGGTATTGTCCCTCAGGAATATGCACTTTATCCTACGCTTACGGCAAGAGAAAATCTCATGTTTTTCGGAAGCCTGTATGGATTAAAACATAAACAGCTCCTCAAAACTATTGATGAATCCCTGGAAATGATGGGGCTTTCAAAGTTTGCCGATAAACAGGTGGGACAATTTTCCGGAGGAATGAAACGCCGTTGTAACCTCATCGCAGGAACACTTCATAACCCGAAAGTTTTATTTTTGGATGAACCTACGGTAGGAGTTGATGTTCAGTCCAAAAAAGTGATTATTGATTTTCTTCAGGAACTGAATAAAAATGGGACTTGTATCATTTATACTTCACATCACCTTTCCGAGGCCGAAGAATTCTGTACGAAAATTGCCATCATTGATAAAGGAAAAATTCATGCTGTAGGAACCCCTGAAGAGCTGGTTTCTCAGATTGCTCACGCCGAAAACCTGGAGGATGTTTTCATTTCATTAACCGGAAAAGAATTAAGAGATGTTGTTGTATAAACTGTGGAGAAGCTTTATTAAGGAAATTCTTCTTCTGAAAAGAGATATCGGAGGAATAGTCATCATTTTTGTGATGCCGTTACTTTTAATTGTTACCATTACCCTGATTCAGGATTCTACCTTTAAAAACCTTGAAGGCTCAAAAATCCCGATTATTTTTATTGACAATGACAAGTCAGAGGTTTCCAAAAGTATAAAAGGGGAACTGGAAAACAGCAAGACATTCCTGCTACTGACCAATTTCAACGAAAAGTCTGCTCAGAAAGCAGTTTTCTCAGGAGATTATCAGATGGCCATTATCATTCCTGAAAATCTGACGAAAGATCTCAATTCCAATATTGATTCAAAAGTTCAGACGATAGTAAGTTCATTTGGATTGGAAACAGATTCTGCAGCAGTCAGAAAACCGGATTCAAAAACAAAAGAAATTCACTTATACTTTGATCCTGCTACCAATGCAGGATTCAAAAATTCTGTCATAAATTCTGTCAATAAGATGGTTTTTGAAATCGAGAATAAAAAAATTTATAAAGCATTCCAGGAGCAGCTGGGAACAACAGAGAACCTCAGCGAGAATAAAAATCTGATCAGTTTTAAAGAGATCACCCCTAAGAAAGGAAAAATGGATGTGATGCCGAATTCCGTTCAGCATAACGTTCCTGCATGGGCCCTTTTTGCTATCTTTTTCATTGTTGTTCCGCTATCTATCAATCTGGTAAAAGAAAAGAGCCAGGGAACCAGCGTGCGGGCAAGAATAAGCCCTACTCCCTATTTCGTTCATATTTTAGGAAAAACATTTACCTATCTTATCATTTGCATCATCCAGTTTTTACTGATGGCAGCAGTAGGAATCTATCTTTTCCCTTATATGGATCTTCCGGCATTTGATGTTTCCGGAAAAATGTTTCAACTTATTACGGTAACCTTGTTTTCAGGGCTTGCAGCCATTGGATTTGGTGTTTTGCTGGGTACCATAGCGGATACCCAGGAGCAGTCGGCACCTTTTGGAGCCACTTCCGTTGTTGTGTTGGCCGCTATAGGAGGGATATGGGTTCCTGTATTTTTAATGCCTGAATTCATGCAGACTGTAGCCAAATTTTCTCCTATGAACTGGGGGCTGAATGCTTATTACGACATTATCTTAAGGAACAGCGGAATTGGTGGAATTGCTAAAGAATTAGTATTTTTATTTGTATTTTACCTTGCCACCATATCCATATCGATTTTTTACGAAAGAAAACTCCATAATGTTTAAATCAGGAGTTTCCTGAACCTCACAGAAAGAAAAAAATATAGGAAGAAAAGAAAAAATGCAGTCTAAAGAAAACATATTAACCTGTACCGAAGAAGTAAGGGTACGGTTCAATGAGACAGATCCGCTGGGAATTGTCTGGCATGGTCATTATATTGTTTATTTTGAAGATGGCAGAGAGGCCTTTGGCCGTCAGCATGGCCTTACATATCTTGATATTCAGAAGGCAGGATTTGTAACGCCTATTGTAAAAAGTACCTGTGAGCATTTTCTTCCTTTAAAATATGGTGAGACCTTCAGAATTGTCACTACATTTATTAATACAGTTTCAGCCAAGCTGATCTACAAATATGAGCTTTTCAACCAGGAGGACAAACTGGTTTGCAGTGGAGAAACCATCCAGGTATTCCTGGACAGCGAAGGAAATTTATGTCTTTACAATCCGGAGTTTTTTCAAAGCTGGAAAGATAAAATGGGATTATCATGATGAAGGAAATTTTTATTACAGATTACAATTGTGTTACTCCTCTTGGATTTAATGTAAATTCCAACTGGAGTTCACTGTTAGAAGGGAAATCAGGAGTAGCACTGCATAAAATTACAGAAAATCAGGAAGCTGTTTACGCCTCTATGATTGATTCTGAAAAGCTGAACGAAGAATTCAGTAAAAACTTTGAAAATCAAAGTTTCACAAGGCTGGAGAAGATGATCCTTCTAAGCCTGAAACCTTTGATAGAGAACCATCCTGTCACAGCAAACACGGCACTTATCCTTTCCACCACAAAAGGAAATGTGAGTTTATTAAAAAATCAGACTGTTTTACCCGAAGGTGCTTACCTTGCTGTGTTAGCACAGAAAATTGCAGATTTCTTTGGGTTTAAAACTAAACCCATTGTTGTTTCCAATGCCTGTGTTTCCGGAGTAATGGCTATTGCTGTTGCCAAAAATATGATTCAGGCAGGATACTATAAAGACGCTTTTGTGATCGCAGGAGATGAAATTACAGAATTTGTGATTTCGGGCTTTAATTCTTTCCAGGCCCTTGGTACAGAGCCCTGTAAGCCTTATGACAAAAACCGGAACGGAATAAATATCGGAGAAGCTGGGGCAGCGGTATATATCACCTTCTCTCCCTCTGAAAATGAGAAATTCAGATTTAAAGTTTTAGGTGACTCCGCGGTCAATGATGCCAATCATATTTCCGGACCTTCAAGAACCGGAGACGGCCTGTATGCCAGCATCAGAAATGCCATGACAGAAGCAAAGGTTTCTTCGGAGCAAATTGATTTTATCTCGGCTCATGGAACGGCCACCCTGTACAATGATGAAATGGAAGCTATTGCATTCAACAGAATGGAACTTCAAAATGCTCCGTTAAACAGCATGAAAGGTTTTTACGGACATTGTCTTGGAGCTTCCGGATTGCTGGAAAGCATTATTTCAATGGAGAGTGCCCGCCACAATACATTGCTTCCGTCTAAGAATTTTGAAGAAATGGGCGTATCCCAACTCCTTAATATTATCAGAGAAAATAAGACTGCAACCATTCAATATATTTTGAAAACTGCTTCAGGATTTGGAGGATGTAATGCAGCAGTGGTATTGGAAAAATGTTAAAATGAATATGATGAAGAAAATAACCACCTGCACCCTGGAAAATTCAAAAATAGCCGTTGATGGAAACGTTGTTTTTGAAAGTGAAACACATTCTTTTCCTGAATTTGCAAAAGAAGCTTATAAAAATCTGGGGCTGAATTATCCCAAGTTCCACAAAATGGACAGTTTAAGCAAACTGGCCTTCCTTGCTGCTGAAATGATATTGCAAGACGGAGATCATAGCCGGACCGCTTTGGTTCTTGCCAACACATCATCCAGTCTTGATACTGATTTCAAATATCAGGAAAGCATTAATTCTCAGGAAAACTATTTTCCAAGTCCTGCTGTATTTGTTTACACCTTGCCCAATATTTGCGTGGGTGAAATCAGCATCAAACACAAAATGCAGACGGAGAATGCTTTTTTTGTTTTGGATGAATTTGATGAAAATTTTTTAAACAATTATTCGGAACAGATTCTCCGGTCCGGAAAAGCAAACAAAGTATTATGTGGCTGGGCGGAATTGTTTCAGGAAAATTATAAAGCTTTTGTATATTTGCTAACCTTATAAAAAATGTAACCATCTGGCAATCTGAAAATGTAGTAATGATAAGTCATTAATGCATTGGTAAACTGTTATATTGGTACATTGTTAAATTAAAACTTTTTATGGAAAACTTAAAAACCGAATTGAAGCACAAAATTATTGAAGTTCTTAACCTTGAAGATGTTTCTGTAGAGGAAATCAAAGATACAGATCCATTATTCGGAGGCGGATTGGGACTTGATTCTATCGATGCTTTGGAACTCATCGTCCTTCTTGATAAAGATTACGGAATAAAATTAGCTGATCCTAAAAAAGGAAAGGAAATTTTCCAATCTATCGAAATCATGGCTCAATTCATCGAAAACAACAGAACAAAATAAATTAATATAACAATCTAATGGTGTAACAATGTACCAATAATTGGGAAACTCTTACATTGATACATTGTTACATTACCTAATAAAATGAGCCAAAAAATTGCCATAACAGGAATGGGCATCATTTCCTCTATTGGAAACAATGTGGAGGAAAATTTTATTTCACTACAATCCGGGAAACACGGAATTTCAGATATCCAGATGTTTGAAACCCGCCATGCCGGAGCCATTAAAACGGGTGAAGTAAAATTATCTAATGAAGAACTTATACAAAAGCTTCAGCTTGATGAAGACAATAATGTAACAAGAACTTCTTTATTAGGAATGGTTGCCGCAAAAGAAGCAGTAGAAAGTGCCGGAATTTCAGAGATCAACGGATACAGAACCGGATTGATTTCTTCTACCAGTGTAGGAGGGATGGATATCACTGAAAAGTATTTCTACTCTTATGAAAACTTCCCTGAAAAGCAAAAATATATTGACGCTCATGATGCCGGAAATTCCTCATTGGCGATCGCGGGTTATCTGGGATTGAAAGGCATGGTTTCTACTATTAGTACCGCCTGTTCATCTGCAGCCAATGCCATTATGATGGGGGCCAAGCTGATTAAAAACGGAGTTTTAGACCGCGTTATTGTTGGAGGCACTGATTCTCTTTCGAAATTTACTTTGAATGGATTCAATACACTGATGATCCTTACAGATTCTTATAATACTCCTTTTGACAATGATAGAAAAGGGTTAAACTTAGGAGAGGCAGCCGCTTTTTTGGTGCTTGAATCTGAAGAAATTGTAAAAAAAGAAAACAAGAAAGTTCTTGCTTACCTTTCCGGTTATGGAAATGCTAATGATGCCCATCATCAGACGGCTTCTTCAGAAAACGGACAGGGCGCATTTTTAGCCATGCAGCAGGCACTTAAGGTTTCAGGATTAGCCAAAGAAGATATAAACTATATCAACGTTCATGGAACCGCCACTCCTAATAATGATTTATCGGAAGGAATTGCTATGATCAGAATCTTTGGCGAAAACAAGGTTCCTGAATTCAGTTCCACGAAAGCATTTACAGGACATACCCTGGCAGCAGCAGCCGGGATTGAAGCTGTTTTTTCAATCTTAGCCATGCAAAACAGTCTTATTTTTCCAAATCTGAACTTTACGACGAAAATGGCAGAATTTGATTTAACGCCTGTCACTGAACTTAAAAAGAAGGATATCAATCATGTGCTTTCCAATTCATTTGGATTTGGAGGAAACTGTTCCACTTTAATATTCTCAAAATCATGAGTTCCGTTTACATCAACAGTGCATCCTGCATATCTGTTCAGGACACTTTAAACGAAAATATCCTACAGAATCTTGCCCCGGAAAGTTCGGTACAAATGCTCAAAGCGATAGAACCTAATTACAAGGAATTCATTCCGCCTGCTATGATCAGGAGAATGTCTAAAACCGTAAAAATGAGTTCCGCAGCTTCACATTATGCTTTACAGGAGGCAGGAATTACGATGCCTGACGCCATTATTGTAGGAACCGGAATGGGATGCTCCCAGGATTCTGAAAAGTTTTTGAAAAATGTGATTGATAACCATGAGGAGTTTTTAACACCTACATTTTTTATCCAGTCTACTCACAATACCGTTTCAGGGCAAATTGCTCTGGCACTGCAGTGTCACGCTTACAATTTCACCTATGTAAATACCTCTTCATCACTGGAGTTTTCATTACTGGATGCTCAGCTTCAGATCAAAGATGGAGAAGCTGAAAATATCCTGGTGGGCTCTACCGATGAACAGACCGGCAGAACTATGGAACTCTACTGTCTGCACAATATCATTAAAAAAGAAAAAGACCTTCCTGCTGATTATTTACATTCTACAACGGATGGAGTGATCTGGGGCGAAGGAGCCAGTTTTTTTGTGGTAGGAAAAAATAAGACAGAGAGTTCTTATGCAAAGCTTACCGACATTCAGATCATCAATACATTAGAATTGAATGAGACTCAGGGTTTTATTCAGGATTTTTTAGCTAAAAACAATCTATCCGGTAATCATATTGATGTGGTCATTTTAGGCTTTAGTGGAGATGAAGCTTCAGATACTTATTATAAACAAGCAATGGATGTATTTCCGGATTCAGCTTTACTCTATTACAAACATCTGAGTGGAGAATTCAATACAGCCAGTGGTTTTTCAACTTTTCTGGCCTGTCATATTCTTAAAGAACAGCAGATTCCGGAGGTAATGATGATCAACGGAAATACAAAAAGTGAAGTAAAAAACATACTTTTATATAATCATCTGGCAGGTTCTGATCATAGTCTCGTATTACTGGAAAAAGCTTAACTGAAGTGAAAGCAAAAGGTTATTCGTAAATTTGCTTATCATACAACGAATAAACTATTAAACAACGAACGATGAAACACTATTTCTTCATTCTATTTTACCTTTTCTGTAACGTTTTTATTTATGCGTTTCATGGAGGCTCTTGGGTATATATAGCATGTTTTCTGGCTTTTTCTGCAGTAGTTGTTTGGGGTTCTTTCCATATTGAACTGGGATATTTCGTCAACAGTATCACCCATAAGCGGACAAGAGCTCAGGAAGTGGCTTTAACTTTTGATGATGGGCCAACGGAATTTACACCCCAATTTTTAGATTTACTAAAGGAGCATCAGATAAAGGCTACTTTTTTCTGTATCGGAAAACAGATTGAAAAATACCCGGAAACTTTTCAGAGAATTATTGAAGAAGGCCATACCATTGGAAATCATACGCTGACTCACTCTAGCACAACAGGTTTTTTATCTGCCTCTAAAATGATTGAAGAGATTGAAAAATGTGATGAAGTGATATACAGAGTCGGGAATATAAAAACGCAGCTGTACAGACCACCGTTCGGGGTTACCAATCCAAATATTGCAAAAGCAATTAAAAGAACCCATAAAAAAAGTATAGGATGGAATGTCCGCTCTTTAGATACCGTTATTGATAATGAAAAGAAAATTTACAGAAGAATAACGAAAGGCTTAAAAAAAGGAAGTATCATCCTTCTCCATGATACATCGGAGAAGACTTACCGTGTACTGGTTAATTTATTAGTATTTTTGGAAGATAAAAAGTATGCAGCTTTTACCATTGATTCAATTACAAATTCAAAGAAAAATGATTAAAAACATTGCTTTCGGAGCATTTTTATTAATATCAGGTCTTTTCTCGGCTCAAAATACAGCAATGTCCGGAGCTGAAGCAAAAGCTTTTGTCTCTAAAGTTTCTTCTGAAACCAAAGAGATCAGAACGCTGCAAAGCGATTTTACCCAAACCAAAAAAATGGACTTTTTGGACAAGAACATCGTGACGAACGGAAAAATGTCATTACAGGCGCCGAATATGCTGAGCTGGAAATATACAAAACCTTATCAATACAGCATTGTTTTTAAAAATAATAAGATATTTATCAATGATCAGGGGAAAAAGTCTTCGGTAGATGCAAAGAGCAAAACGTTTGAAAAGATCAATAAACTTATTGTAGGAAGCTCTAATGGAACGATGTTCAGTGATCCTGAATTCACCGTAACTTATTTTAAGAGCGGAAACTACAATATGGCGAAATTCATTCCAAAAACATCCCAGCTTCTGAAGTATATCAAGCAGATTGAACTGTATTTCCCGAAGAACCAGTCAACAGTTTCACAAGTTAATATGACAGAAGCCTCAGGAGATACTACCCATATTGTTTTCAAAAATACCAAGATCAATGCTTCAATTCCTGCGTCTGAGTTTAGTTTATAGCCTGATGTCAATAGGGATTATTTCCTGTAAGTCTTATCAGCTTACGGATGTAAAACCTGTTTCTGAATCAAAGAAAACGGTTGAAAACCTTTATTTTTCTTCTCCCCAAGATTATGTATACAAGTGTCAGATAGACATTTATAAGAATCATGTAAGTGGTATTCTGATCATCAAAAAAATCAATGAAACGACACACCGGGTCGCATTAACTTCAGATTTTGGAAATAAGCTTATTGATTTTGAGATTTCGCAACATGATTTTAAACTGAATTATGTTCTTCCTGATCTCGACAAAAAGATGGTCATCAATTTTCTTAAAAACGACTTTCGGGAACTTTTAAAAAAGCAATATCCTATCAGTGAAAGTTTTGAGAATGAAAATGCCAAAATTTATCTATCAAAAACCGATCATAAAGGCTATTATTTATTTTTTAATAAAGAAAGCGGCTTACTGAAAAGAGTCATTTATACCAGGAATAATAAGGAAAAAATCGATTTTACTTTTGAGGCAAAAAAGCATATCTTCGCGGACAGCTTAAATCTGCAGCACAAAGATTTTAAGATCAATATAAAACTGGTACAGATAACCGATACGGAAGCAAATTAAAACATGAAAAAACTATATTTCCTGGCTCTTATTTTTTGGGCTGCCTTTTCATCTGCACAGGTAACATTTAGCCTGGGAGTAAGAGGAGGTGCTAATTTTTCACATTTCACCAAGGGTAATGGTGTTCAGGATTACCTGTATTATAATGAAGATACCCATTCTTATGAAGAAGTACAGGCTTCTTATCAATTCAGTAACCGCACCGACTTTTATATTGGATTCTTTGGAAACGTGAGATTAACAAAATTTTATGCTCTGCAGCCTGAATTTAATTATTCAAGACAGGGAGCAAAAGTGGAAAGTTCCGGTAGAAATGACAGAAATGAATATAAAATTTCCTATTTTGGAACTCAGCTGATAAATAAATTTTATTTTAAAAACTTCAATATATTGGTTGGCCCTACAATTGATATTGCTGTAGAGAAAGATTTTGATGCTTCCTATGATTTCGACTTAGGGATTACAGCAGGAGCAGGCTATGATATCACCAAAAATTTCGGAGTGGAAGCCAGGGTAAAACACGGTTTTTTACACACAATCAACAACTACCAGGGTAAACACGCTAATGTTGTTTTCCAGGCTGGAGTTTATTATACTTTTAATCTTAAAAAATAAGATCATGCAGAGCATTCTTACAGATTTTTATACATTAGAGTCATACGAAAAATCAGAAAACGGAAGTTTTATTGCTGATATCAGCTTAAACAAAGATCATGATATTTTCAAGGGGCATTTTCCGGGAAACCCGGTTACACCAGGAGTATGTATGATGCAGATTGTAAAAGAACTTACCGAAGAATTTGTGGGTTCAAAATTATTTTTAAAAACAGCATCCAACGTTAAATTCATGGCAATTATCAATCCTTTTGAGACGCCTGATCTGAAACTTCAGCTGGATATTGATGTAAACGGAGAAGATGTTAAAGTAAAAAACATCACTTCTTTTGGCGAGACTATTGCATTAAAAATGTCTGTAAGCTATAAAAAAATACCATCATGAAACTTATTTTATCTTTCTTAGCGGCATTTATTTTTTTCTTTCAGTCTGATTTGGAAACGGTGAGAAACAGCTATGCCAAAGCCAACGAATCTAATGCCAATACACAAATTTTTATTGATACTGCAGCAAAGCAATCCGGCTCTGATGCGGTAACTTTAGGATACAAAGCAGCAGCTAAGATCATGGAAGCCAAGGTGGCCAAAGGAAACAGAAAATCTATGGTAAAAACAGGCGCTACAAGTCTTGAAAGTATCATAAAAAGCAATCCTAATAATGCAGAACTGCGTCTGATCAGATTAAGCGTTCAGGAAAACATTCCAAAAATAGTAGGATACCGGGGAAGTCTTAAAGAAGATAAAACCTTCCTTCTGAATAATTACAGCAAACAGAATACAGCCCTGAAAAACTATATCAAAAGGTTTGCGATGCAGTCTAAAACCATTACCGGAGCCGAAAGAGCCACTTTAAAATAAAACCATGTCCGTTGCTGAAGTACAAAATGCAATTTCCAAAAAGAAGATCTGCATTTTAATACCCACCTATAATAATGAAAAAACCCTGAAAAGGGTAATTGACGGCGTTCTCAGCTACACCGGAAGTATCATTATTGTCAATGACGGCTCTACCGATTCTACGCCACTTATCCTTTCTCAATATCCTGAAATAACTGTGATTACCTTACCTGAGAACAAAGGAAAGGGAAACGCCTTAAAAACAGGCTTTAGAAATGCTAAGGAATCAGGCTATCATTATGCTATCACCATCGACTCGGACGGGCAGCACTATCCGGATGATATTCCGGTGTTTGTAGAAGCGCTTCTTCAGGAAAAGGAAGATGTCCTTCTTATTGGAAACCGAAATATGTCTCAAGACGGTATTCCGAAGAAAAGCAGTTTTGGAAACCGTTTTTCCAATTTTTGGTTTTGGTTTGAGACCGGAATTAAGCTGGAAGACACCCAATCCGGCTACAGGCTTTATCCTTTACACAAAATTCCAAAGAAATATTTTACTCCTAAATTTGAATTTGAGATTGAGATCATTGTAAGAACCGCATGGAGACATATTCCGGTAAAGAATGTCCCTATAAAAGTTTTGTACGATCCTGCAGAGCGGGTTTCCCATTTCAGGCCTTTCAGGGATTTCACAAGAATCAGCATCCTGAATACAATTCTGGTGACGATTACTTTATTTTATATCATTCCGAGGAACTTCATCAATAATTTCAAAAAAAAAAGTTTTAAAAGGTTCATCCAGGAAGATGTCTTAGAAAGCGACGGAAGCAACCGTACCAAAGCTTTTTCCATTGCACTGGGAGTCTTCATCGGGCTTTCTCCTTTTTGGGGATTTCAGACCCTTCTTGTGATTAGCGTATCGGTTCTTTTCAAATTGAATAAGGTTCTTGCATTCATCGCTTCCAATGTGAGTCTTCCTCCCTTTATTCCTTTTATCATTGCTGCCTCTTTATTTCTGGGCGCTCCATTTGTGGAAGGTGACAGTAATATCCTGAGCCAGGACTTTAATTTTGAGCTGATCAGGAATAATCTCCTTCAGTATGTAATTGGGAGCCTTATCCTAAGCACCACCTTATCTGTAATTGCAGGAATAACCACTTTCCTTTTTCTGAGCAAACTGAATCCCGAGCCTTAAAAAGAAATAACCCCGAAATAAAGTATTTCAGGGCTATTCATATAATATTTTAATGTTCTATTTTGAAACAATAATCTTTTGCGAGTAATCAATTGTGTTATTTTTGATTTTTACAATATATACTCCGTTGATCAACTTATCAGCACTAATTTTAGTCTGCTTATTAAGATTAATATTTTCCGTAGTCATCAATTTTCCTGTAAAATCATAAATAGACACTGTAGTGATTCCTGAGGCATTCATTCCGTCAGGTACCTGTATGGTAAATTCGCTTTTTACCGGGTTAGGATAAATAGAAATACCCTTAGAAGCAGAAGCTTCTTTTACCGCAAGGTTGGCACATTCTGCAGGTACTGTAAAATCTTCTACCTGATCATTGATATCCGGTAAAGGCTGGTTGGCACCGATCACTAATCCGTTAAGGTTGCCCGCCGATGCATTAACACCTAGCCCTCTTTTTGCAAACGCACTCCAGATCATACATTTATTCTCCCCATTTGTTGTTGCCTGATCGGCTGCCAGAATAGCATCCCTTCCCTGTGCAAAGGTGGGATTACACTGCTGTAATTTAAGGGCATCCATTACCAGCTGAAGAACTTTTGCACTTCCACTGTTAGGATTCGCTAAAACATCACTGCTGTATCCATATTTCTCAACATATTTCCAGTTAAGATCCCATAGCATGGAAGCCCAGATAAATCCAATACTATGAACATCCGGTACGGTAACAGCAGTTCCATTGATACTACCATTAGTCTTCATCCCATTGGTACGCCCGTAGGTATAGTTATTAACTGCAAAATCCGGAGAATACTTGGCAGGTCTTATCCCCGCTCCGGTTGTTGTTTCTCCTGAAGAGAATGTTCCCACTCCTCTTGCTATAGAAGCATTATCCCCCGGCTTTGTAGTTAACATCAAGGCAAAGAAATCAGACCATCCCTCTCCCATTTGCTCATTGGAGGTGGGATAAGATAAACAAGAGCTTCCTGTTCCTGTAAGGCGGTTAGAAATTCCATGTCCATATTCATGACTGATAATACCATTATCTAAACTTGCATCTTTATAGACTGCCTCGGTCTTCAATGTAGCGTTACTTACAATGCCATTATTCAAATCATTGACTAAAAACTGTCCTTCTGATTTTCCAACCATAATGGTAGGAATTGTAATGGTACTATCATCACCTCCCAAACCTATTGGCTGGTCACTGCTTGGATGATACTGTATAACTCCTATTGCTCCCGCATCTTGAAGATTTTTTGTTTTATTGGAAAAATTACATCCTGCGGCACTTACTACAGCTATTTTGCCAGTAAGACTTCCTGGTGTTACAGCAGTACAGGCATCAGCCGGTACGGAAAGAGCTAAATCACCGGTTACCGGTGCTCCACCGATAAGCTGTGGACCAAAATTAGCTGTTCCAGCTGCCGGTGTTCTTGCTACATAATTTGTAGGGGCATTATAATAAAGATATCTTGCTCCATTGGGAACAAAAAGATACATCTGCATCCTTCCGCTGGTTCCGTCAACTCCCGGATTAAAGTTAGCATTATTCAGACCACTGCCATCTCTTGATTCAGCCAAGACAGGATCATTTCCGGCACCTCCTTTTCCAAAGTTATTTTTTTGATAGTTTCTTGCGGTTTCTGTAAATCCGAACTTATAAAATACATCATGCATTTTATTGTTAACGTAAAACAGATTTGTAACCGCTGCAGAGGTATAATTTTGTTGCATTAACGTAACATCCACCGGGAAATCAAAAGCTCTTGCAGCTCCTCCGTCAGGTGAAAACTGTGGTGTATTGAGATGCAATTCATCAGTATAGGCAAAAGCATTATTACCTCTTGTAATGGTATAATGATTGGTTCCGTCAGAATGCCATCCTTCAGGGGATGCTGTCAGATCCCAAGGGTTGGTAAGCAGTGTTCTACTTCCAAAAGTAGGCGCCTCAACAGGAAATGCAAATACGTTATAGGACGCATTATCAGGAGCCAGCACAAAATTGGTTTGTTGTTGCTGAACGACTGCATTATTAAATGAAACGCCTGCAGGCTGAGTAGCCCAATCTGTCTGAGACAAGCTTTGTGGAAGCTGTTCAAAAGCATCTGTATGGAAATCACAGGAAAGGGTTGTATTCTCCTGGTATAGAACAGAACCGTCTTCTGTGCTTACAACAACATTCCATACGTTGCTTGTCGCTTTTTCTTCAATATAAAACTGATACCCAAGTAATAAATCCCCTCCTTTTGCAAAATAAACCGCATTAGCCTTTATTGGCTCTTCTTTTCCTTCGCTATTTTTCACAGTAGCAAGTCCTTTAAACTTTTTAGCTGTTTCCGCAATAAAAGTATCTTTTTTAGAACTTTCACTTCCTCTGATCCCTGCAATTGTTTTAACAAAAGTATCTGCAAAGCTCAATACCTTTCCTTCTCTTACCAAAACGTTTGCCGAGCTTCCAAATACGGGAATCCCATTCACGGTCTGCTGTATTCCTACAACATCACCTTTCAAACTTGTAGAGGGATCTACATTGATGATCTTAAAAACTTTAAGTTTTTCATCAACTCTCTGGAAAGAGCCTTTTTCAGAATTAACATAATCTTTTATTACTTGTTCATACTTCTGAGCGGAAAGTGCTCCAAAGCCAAAAAAAGAACAAAGCAATAAAAACTTAACACTAAGTCGAATTTTTTTCATTGATTCTACTTTTAACTGGTATTATTATAATTATTTCACCAGTTAGTAGAGAAAACCATAAAAAGGTTACATAGTTTTCAAAAGAATAGGTAAATAGCTTAATTAAAATGTATTTAAATCCTATTTTTTATAAAATAATAATGATTTAAGTCAAAATAAATTATTTATAAACAACATCGAAAAATGATAAAGGGCTCATCATGATTGTGACAAATATGGAAAGAATTACTAAAATCATCTGGATGGTATGATAGGTTTTTTCACGGTCATTTTCATTGATCTCAAAGGTAAATTTAATCTTATCCGGTCTTCTGATAATCAACCAGGTAAAGATAAGAATGATCAAATTTAATACTACCGGTAAAAACAGAAATATTTTGCTCCCGTACTCATCTTTTCTTCCTCCATAGCTGTGAATCGGTATAATTTCCGGAACGGAGCTATATACTGAGAGAAGATAAACAGAATAACACAGAATAATGACAATGGGAATGCAGAACAAGACTTTTATATATTTAGGGATCATTTCAGTTTCTTTAAAGTTTTTTTCAGAAATTTCTCAGTGTCCTTCCTATCAGGTACTGTTGTAATTTCTTTTGTCAGGGCTTTTTCAAATTCCGTCTTTGCTTTTGCATACTCTTTCCTGTAAAAATAATATTTTCCAGCCATATAATATACTTTCCAAAAATCGGGATTTAAAGAATGATAGCGGGTAATATAGCTATCTGTAAGAAGCTCACGATTTTGAATCGCATCGTTTATTTTTGTATTCAACACTCTGTATTCCTCATAGTTTTTAAACTCCTGAGATTCTACAAAGGGATCCTTCCCAATATTGAGCTGTGATGTTGAAAAATCGCTATGCTGTAATCCTTTATCTGAAAATATGGTATTCAGATCATAACATACGAATTCTCCCAGCTGATAAGGATTTGAAGATACCCAGACCAATTTCTTCTGAGGAGAAAATATAACTGCATGATGTGCCAACAACTGATTCAGAGATTTTTCGTTTCCATAGCCAATACTTTCACCATGTAACCCTGATCTGTTTCTTAAAATGGAAGCCATTTTCTGTGGAGTAAGTTTTTTTTCCTCCTGAAGAAGCTCCTGCAGTTTTTCATACCTATATTCTGAATGGCTTTCTTCAATATGTTTCTGATTCTTTGTATCATCTTTATAAGCCTCAGATTGAAAATGATTAGTACAAAGAACCCTGCTTGTATTTTGTACGCTGTAAACTCCAAAGTTTTTGGGAGATACTTCAATGATTACTGCCTTTTTATCATGAGCACTTCCGACCAAAATGGATTCTGAAACGAAAACCTTTCTTTTTTTTGCAATATCAACGGCTTCGTCTATATTTTTTGCATACTGTAAGATCTCTCTCGTCACCAAAGAAATAGGGGTTTTGGCTGTTAAAGGAATTTTTGATTTCCCTGCATTGATGGTCACCGTAATTCCTTCTTTATTCATCCCCGAGACTACTCCTATCATCCCCGGCCAGCTTACTGACATATAAGGAATTCCATCTTCCGGTTCTACAAATTCCACCAGCTTATTTTTCGCAAAATCATCACCTACATAAAAATCAAAATTCCGTCCTATCAGAAGATCTCCATCTTCTGTATTTTCATTCCAGACAGCCAGTGAAGAGCAGCCAACCATGGCCAGATCCTGCATAGCATGTCCAATATCATGCGCTCCATGCAGGTAAAGATTCCGTAAATATTTTGGGGCAATAAAGTCATATTGATCTGAGGAATACTGTGATAATCCATACAATTCGGCCTGGTAATCTTCTCTTACATTAAGATACATTTTTCTGTTGTACCATTTTAAAAAGCCTCTCAACAACTTCTGTCTGAATTTTGAAGGGACAAATCCTTCCACCTTCGAAAAGAAAATTGCCTCCTGCTTCTGCATAAGATTTTGTGTTAAAGCCCCATTATTATACCCTAACTGAAGCGGATTTCCTGTTATATAAAGCTCCCAGAGCTGCTGCTTATTTTTAGTCAGATAATTGTGCTTAAAGCTAAAGGTCGTATCATTTATTATATTCACTTTTGGAATTTCCAGTGAATATTGTTTTACATCGGGAAGATGATGAACAGATTTTGATACTCCGCATGAGATCAGAATGCAACAAAAAAGAGCATACAGAAAAAGTCTTTTATAGAACAGAGGGTTGGTATCAGCTTTTTTCACGTTGGGTTCTTATTACATCATTTGACTTAAATGTCTGTCTATCGTTTCTTTGCCTACAATTTCAGAGCAGGTATTGAAAGCTCCGATAGTTACCCCTAAAATCCCGTGCATATTTACAGACTGACCTGTAAGAAACAGATTATCTATTTTAGTGCGTGGAGAAACCATCGTTTTAAGCGGGTTTTCTGAGTTTTTCATGTAACCATACATATTTCCTTCAAAACTACCAATATAATCACGATAAGACAACGGTGAAGAAGTATATATTTTTTTGACAGCCTGTTTAAGGTTGGGAATTTTCTTTTCCAGGGCATCAAGCATTTTCTCTGCTTTTGCCAGCTTAAACCTTTCATACTGTTCTCCTCTTTCGTGATCATCAGCTACTGTATTGAATGTGTGTTCCCAGTCTTTAACCTCATCAAAGTCCATATAGGAAATAGCCGTCAGGCTTTCTGCAAACCCAGGATAGCTCCTGGACGGTGATGCCGAAAGCATATAGGTTTCCGGCCATGCTTCTTTTCTGTAACGGAAGGCACTCCAAACCTGTTCCCCTGAGGAATAATGGTATATATTATAATTAAAATCCGGAAGTGTATGTGGCTTTAAGACCAGATATACACTGAAACATGATGGAACAGGCTGCCAGCTTAAAACCCTGTTGAGAAAAGATTTTTTTAACCGTTCTTCTCCTATTAATTTAATCGTAGAGCGGATTTCAATATTTGAAATTATTTTTTTTGCTGTGTATTCTTTACCTGGAGCGGTTTTCACTGAGGTCAGTACATTATTTTCATCAAAAATAAACCCGGTTACTTCGGTATGTTTATGAACTTCCGCCCCATACTGACGAAGCTTCCTGATCAATAATTTTGAAATCTGACTTCCCCCTTTTACACATTTGTAAGCACTCTGGATATAAGAGTTTACCGTTAAAGCATGAACATAAAAAGGAATATTGTCAGAATCTCCGGCATAAAGGAAATTAGAGCCTAATAACACCGATTGCAGTTTTTTATCTGAGGTCACTGATTCTATAAATCTTCGGGTATTCAGATGCAGAATTTCTTCATTGTAACTATCTTTCCCCACTACATTATATCTTGGGAACTGGCTGCATACATATTGAATTTCTTCACAGTAATTTTCAAGATTTTCTCTTTCGTTCGGAAAATAGACCGATAACTGCTCAACAAAGTTCTGATATCCTTGGGCATGTGGATATTCAATAGGATCATCACCAAAGGAGATTCTGTCATATCCGTCTTCATCCATTTGCTGGAGATCCAGATCATCCATAATTTCCAGATAGGAAAAAAAAGTGTTTAGATTTTGTCCCTTTGACAGCCCACCCAAATAGTGAACTCCCGTATCAAAGATGAGCTTATCCCTTGAAAAAGTCTGTAAATTGCCTCCGTACTGATTGTTTTTCTCCAATACACATACTTTAAGCCCTTCTTTCGCCAAAATAAGAGCCGAAACAAGACCTCCCAATCCGCTGCCGATTACAAGTATGTCATATTCTTTCTTCAAGGAGAATGTATTTTAATTTAGAAATTAAGAATGTTCATCAAAAGATGATCTGCCTCCGGTCCTTTAGAGATCAATAGACAGGCTAATCCTGATTTTAATCTAATTGGTTTCAGTTTTTGTTAGTTTTCAGGGATAAAAATAGAAAAATTAATCAACATCATCCCAAAAATCAAAATAATTAAACCATTGGAGCGGATATTTTCTAACCATGGTCTCCAGATTTTGAACATAAGATTGTAAAAGCCCCTGAGAATCCCTGTTTTTAATATTCTGGGCAGTTCTTGCATAGAGATGATAATGAAGGTTATTTTCTTTCATTACATACACATATACTACAGGAACTCCCAATCTGGAAGCAATAAGAAAAGGGCCTGCCGGAAATTTTGCACTTTTCCCCAGCAATTCGGCTTCCAGGTATTTGGATCCTTCAAAATAACGGTCGCCGGTAAAGCAGATCAGTTCATTATTTGATAATGCCTGATTAATCTCAAAGATATGCGACATATCTTCTCTGACATAAATAAATTTAATGGAACTCTCTTTTACGGCAACACTTTCCAGATACTCTTTGATCACGGTAACCTCCTGATCTGTAGTCACCAGATTGATCTGGCAGTCAAAATCTATATCTGCAAAAAAATGTTCTGCAATTTCAAAATTACCGATATGGGCACTGATCAGAACACCTCCTTTTTTCGCGGCTAAAAGGTTTCTGAGATTTTCAATCCCATCAAATTCATAGGTGTATTTTTCTCTTAATCCGGCAGAAATAGCTGTTTTGTCAATCAGTACTTTTCCGAAAGTGAAATAGCTGTGAAATACGGAGCGTAAAGCCTTACCATATCCGTAGTTTAATCTTTTTTGAAAATAATAAAGGATGTATCGGTTGCTTTTTTTCTGGAACAGAAAGTAATAAGCAGCCACAAAATAAAGAACAACATATGAACTCCTGATTCCGATATTTCTAATACACCAAACGAATATTCTGTATCCTGATACCGTTCCTTTAGATTTACCTTTCCATTTGTTCATATATACAATTTACCGGTGTAACGGTATACCAATGTAACAATTATTTTAATTTAAAAAATGCACAGTATGCATACATTGATACATTCAATTAATAAATATTTATTCAATAATTAAGCGTTTTTTTCAGTAATTTTATGTTCAATGGTTGTATAAAAATCATCAAATGTCACCATTTTCTTGAAGTCGGCTTCTCCTAATTTCACTCCGAAATTGGATTCAATCACAACAACCATATCGATATAATCTAAACTGTCTAAGCCTAATGTAGTTTTAAGATTGGCCTCATTACTGATTTCGTCTCCGTCTACCTCGAATTCATTTACCAGAAAATCGTTAACGATGGCCACTATTTTTTCCCTTTCCATGTTTTTAATCAAATTTTTTAACTATTAATGCAGAATTGGTTCCCCCAAACCCAAAAGAATTCGACAAAAATACATCAATTTTTTGATTTTTTGTTTTGGAGACTAAATTTATCTTTTGAGCTTCATTATCAGGATTTTCAAGGTTAATATTGGGAGCTACAAAATCATTCTGCATCATCAGAATAGAGTAAATAACTTCACTTGCCCCTGCCATCCAGCATTCATGCCCTGTCATAGATTTCGTAGAGCTTACGGGAACTTCACTTCCGAAAATCTCATAGATAGCCTTTGCTTCGTTAGCATCTCCAATAGGCGTGGAGGTAGCATGAGCATTAATATAATCAATATCTGAAGCCGTTAATCCGGACTGTTGTAAAGCTCGCCCCATTGCTAAAGCCGGCCCGTCAATATTAGGAGTTGAGATATGCCCTCCATTTGAAGAAAAGCCGTAGCCTATAATTTCAGCAAGGATAGGAGCACCTCTTCTTTGTGCTGATTCTAAGCTTTCTACAATTAAAGTAGCCGCACCTCCACTTGGTATCAAACCGTCTCTCGCTGTATCAAAAGGTCTTGAGGCTTTTGCCGGCTCGTCTTCTCTTGTTGAGAAAACTCCTAATCCGTCAAAACTTGCCATTGAATATTTATTGGTTTCCTGCGCTCCCCCACAGATGATCATATCCTGAAAACCGTTCCTGATCATCATAAAAGCCAATCCCAGAGAATGCGACCCACTTGCACAGGCTGCGCTGATGGTAAGATTAATTCCTTTCAACTTGAAAATCGTAGAAAGGTTCATGGTCACTGTTGAATTCATTGATTTAAAGATCGCTCCGGATCCCATCAATGTGGTATCTTTTTTTTCCCGGGCAATATCGATAGAATCAACGACCGCCTTGGATACACTGTCATTTCCGTATAAAATTCCAACTTCATGGGTATCTAAAAAAGCTTCGTCAAGATTCGCCTGCTTCAAAGCATCAATGGTTGCAAGATAAGCATATTCGCTTTCTTCTCCCATGCTTACACGCTGGCGTCTGTTAAGAAGATTCTTTAAATCTGGCTTTGGAACCACCCCCGTAAGACCTGATCTGAAACCGAAATTTTTTCTGTCTTCATCTAAAACAATACCGGATTTTCCTTGATATAGGGATTCCCTGACCTCTTCTAAAGACGTCCCGATGCAGGAATAAATTCCCATTCCGGTAATCACAACCCTATTTTCCATCTTATGAATAAATTCCTCCGTTAATATTAATTATCTCTCCTGTAATGTAGGAAGCTTTTCGGGAAGCTAAAAACGCTACTAAATCAGCTACTTCTTCTGCTTCTCCGAATCTGTTTGCAGGAATCATCGCTTTAAGCTCATCTTCATTAAAATCCTGAGTCATATCTGTTTTGATGAAACCCGGTGCCACAGCATTTACTGTAATATTTCTTTTCGCCACTTCCTGGGCAAGCGCTTTTGTAGCTCCTACCAGAGCTCCTTTTGCTGCCGAATAATTGGTCTGTCCGGCTGTTCCTTTTACCCCGGAAACCGAAACCATATTAATGATTCTCCCGTATTTGTTACGAAGCAGTTTTTGGATAAAAAAGTTCGTCACATGGAAGAAACCGTTTAAACTTGTATTGATTACACTGTTCCAGTCTTCTTTAGGCATCCACATAAACAGGCCGTCTCTGGTGATTCCTGCATTATTTACAATCACTTCTACTATGGCAGAAGGATTTGTTTCCTGCCATTCTGTAAGGACACTCTGTGTTTCCTCCGCATTTCCTACATCAAATTTAAGAATTTCTCCTGTAGAACCAAGCTCTTTCACTTTGGCCAATGTTTCCTTAGCTGCAGCCTCATTAGAGGTATAGTTGATCAGTATATGATATTTTTTTTCTTCAGCCAGTTTTATACAGATTGCCCTCCCGATTCCTCTGGAGCCTCCTGTTACAATTGCACATTTCATGCGTTAGTGTTTATTTCGTTTTAGTTTTTTAGTTAGTTTACTCCTAAATGTAAAGACAATTTATTACCGTTAATAATTACATTGCTTTTAAATACATCTTTACTTTCTCTAAATAAGGATACATCACCATATCATCTGAGAACGCAGGAATAATTTTTCTGATCTCATCATAAAGCACTCTTGTAGATGATGAAACCTCATCCGGGAAGCCCAGGTATTCAATTGCCTGAACGACAGTAATTGCTTCTATCGCCAAAACTTCAAATGCATTTTCAATTACTTTTCTGCAGATCACAGCTGCATTGGTTCCCATACTTACAATATCCTGATTATCATTATTATTGGGAATACTGTGAACATACATAGGGTTTGACAGCATCTGACTTTCTGCCGTAGTAGAGGTTGCCGTAAACTGTACACCCTGCATTCCGAAATTGAAACCTAATTTACCTAAATTTACAAAAGGAGGCAAAATTTCGTTGATCTTAGCATTTAAAAGATAGTTCAGCTGTCTTTCTGCAAGCATGGTTAACTTGGTAACCACAATTTTAAGCTTATCCATTTCTAAAGAGATATAATCTCCATGAAAATTTCCACCGTGGTAAACATGCTGGTCTTCAACATTGATAATCGGGTTATCATTGGCAGAATTGATCTCATTTTCAAGCACTTTTTCTGTATATTCCAATGTATCCAGCACTGGGCCTAATATCTGGGGAACACATCTTAAAGAATAATATTCCTGAACTTTTTCCTTAAATACTTTTTCCTGTTCTTCAAAGTGAGTATAAAGATGGTCTGCTCTTTTTCTGATCAGCTTACTGTCTGCAAGATGTGTACGCATTCTTTCTGCCACTTTCTGCTGACCATAATGTCTTTTTGTACCGTTTAAAGCTTCCGAAAGATGATCGTCATAAGCCTGAACAATCTCATTAATTGCACAGGAAAGCCTTATGGAAATATCGGTCAGCTGATTTGCTTTATAGGCATTCACAATCCCTATTCCGGACATTACAGAAGTTCCGTTCATTAAAGCAAGCCCTTCCCGGATCTCCACTTTTATAGACTCAAGTCCTTCAATTGCAAAAACATCCTTTGTAGATTTTCTTTCTCCTTTGTAAAAAACTTCTCCTTCTCCAATAAGTACCAAAGCCAGGTGTGCCAGCTGAACAAGATCGCCACTTGCTCCTACTCCACCGTGTTCAAAAATCAAAGGGGTAATATCTCTGTTGATCAATTCCTGAAGAAGATAAATAACAGACTGATGTACTCCGGAATTCCCTAAAGATAAGGTATTCAGCCTTGCCAGCATACAGGCTTTCACTTCCTGTGCCGGTAAAGGGTTTCCTAATCCAGAAGAATGACTTCTAATTAAATTATACTGAAGCTGGTGGGTATCCTCATCACTGATTTTAAACTGAGCCATCGGACCAAACCCCGTATTTACTCCATATATTACTTTATTTTTTGAAAATTCCTTTAAAAACTGAAAGCTTGTATCGACTCTTGATAAAAGTGATTCATCCAGTTCAATTTTCTCATTTTCAATGATAATTTTTTGAAAATCTTTCAGTCCTAAAAAGTTATTTATTTTCATTAATCAAAAGTAATAGTTGATAATTTTGTAAAATATTAATTATTTGTCACTAATTTTGCGGCAAAGATAGAAGTTATTATTAAAATAAAAAATCAAGATGAGCAAAGAATTTGTTGACGTTCTTGTAATCGGAGCTGGACCTTCCGGATGCGTATCTTCTTCATACCTTAAGAAGAATAATGTCAACGTAAAGGTGGTTGAAAAGACAAAATTCCCAAGATTGGTAGTAGGAGAAAGCCTAATTCCAAGGGTAATGGACCACTTTGATGAAGCCGGACTTTTCCCTGCATTAGACAAAATGGGTTTTGAAAAAAAACTGGGTGCACGTTTCCTGCGTGGAGATGAGGTCTGCATTTTTGATTTTAGTGATAAATTCGGAGAAGGCTGGGATTGGACCTGGCAGGTTCCGAGAGCTGATTTTGATCATACACTGGCCCAGGAAGTCATTAATAAAGGGATTGACCTTGAGTTTGAAACCGAGGTTACAGCCATCAGATTTGACGGTACGGATTCTATTACAACGGTAAGAACCAAGGATGGAAAGACAAAAGAGATCCACGCCAAGTTTGTTATTGATTCCAGCGGTTACGGAAGAGTACTTCCTCGTTTACTAGATCTTGAAAAGCCTTCAAAATTATCTCCCCACTCTGCTATTTTTTCTCATGTAAAGGATATCAACAGAGAAGAGGGCGAAGAGGGAACATTAATATCTTTCGACATCATTGAAACAGAGGTATGGCTTTGGGTCATTCCTTTTTCTAACGGAAATACAAGTGTAGGAATTGTAGGTCCTACAGAATATATTGATAAGTTGTCTGAAAACGGAGATCCTGCTGAGGCGTTAAGAAAAGCAATTTCTCTATCTGACTATTACGTAAAACGTTTTGGAGAAGTAGATTTTCTCTTTGAGCCCAAACATCTGAAAGATTATTCATGTTCGGTAAAAAGTTTATTTGGAGATGGGTTTGCTTTAACGGGTAATGCATCTGAGTTTCTTGACCCGGTTTTCTCATCGGGAATGGCTTTTGCCACAGAATCGGGAATGCTTGCTGCAAAATTAGCGTTTAGACAGCTCAACGGAGAAAAAATTGACTGGCAAACAGAATACACAGATTATATCTTATATGGTGTAGATGTTTTCACCACCTATGTAAAGGAATGGTATACGGGTAATCTTCAGGAATTATTCTTCCACCAACCGGAAAACCCTGATGTCAAGAAAAAGATATGTGCAGTATTGGCTGGATATGTGTGGAATAAAGACAATCCTTTTGTAAAAAAGCATGATACAGTAATTAAGAATCTTGCCAACCTCATCAAACAGGAAAAGCAAAATCAACAATAATAAAACGGTCTGAAATTCAGACTGTTTTTGTTTTATTTTAAAGTTTTTTTAATCTCTTTTGCCAATTCCTTGCCTGTTTTTTCATAAGCTGCTGATATTCTTCCATACTCCATTCCATAATCAACTTTACTTCCCACCCCTTCAATTTTATCAGTTTGGATCTTGGCTATCACTTTAGCTGGATTTTCAGTTTCAACAAAAGTTACCACAGTTGATAATTTAGCTGGCTGCATAATCATTCCACCACTCCATCCCGGATACACCCATTTTGTTTCTACAAGTAGGGTATATTTTGTTTTTAAATCTTTTCCAAACTTAATTTTCTTTGATTTAGCATTTAATCCTTCAATAAATCTTTGTATAAAGACAGATTCTCTATGTTCATTCCAATTTCCACTCCACTCTTTCCAAGCATCCTCACCTTCTTTAGCCAATGTCTCTGTCTTTCTTCTTTCAAGATATTGTGCTTCGGTATAGTTATCTACCTGAAAAGTAACATTTTCAAATTTATACTGAACATTACATCGCTCTGATCTTTAAGAAAATCAAAATTTCCATTTTCATAATTTAATTTGCTTTGTGCAAACAAAGGAGTTGTAATTGCCATGAATAGTAGCAACAGTAGATTTTTCATAGTAAGTTTAATCTGAAGAATTATTAGTTTTTATTTTCTGGTATAATAATCAACCTTTAAAGCGAGCATCTTTGACGTTTTTGCAAAACATTCAGCAATACGGTCATTGTTATTTGGAATTCCGACAACATTATCTCCTGTAGCTTTCATTCCTTCAACTACCATTAAAACATTATCGCGATTATTAGTTTCTACAAAAGTAATTTTAGAATTCATCTGTGCTGGAATATTACCTATTCCAACAAAAACGCCCTGAGAAATCCACGTAGGTTCTACTATTAAGGTATATGCAGTCATTTCGAAATTGGTAGCCGCTTTAATATCTGTATTTTTATTCCAGGAAGCCAGAAATTTATCCTGAAAGGTTTTGGCTTTTGAAAACTCCCAATCATCCTTCCATTTTTGAGCTTTATCTTTACCACTTCTCTTTTCTATCTCAGCCATTCTTTCAGCAACATATTGTTCTTCAGTAATCTTTTTCCTGTTAAAAGTTACTCCTTCAAATTTAAAAACTACTTTAATGAATTTTTGTCCTTTTAAAAAGTCATAATCTCCCGAAATGACCTTGACCCTCTGAGCCATCAGATAAGCAGAAAAGGCGATCAAGATCAGAAATAATATTTTTTTCATATTTGTTTTTATTTTTATCTTAAATCAATAAAAGTGATTGGTTTCCTGCTATTTGGATGGTAAACAGTTTTAGACAAAATCTCAAAATCTACCATTTCAATCTTAGGACTTACCCTGAGTTTTGCCCGAAAGTGATCCCTTACTTCATGTACAAAGTTTTCATTGTTTTCTTCTGTACTTATCCTGATTATAATTTCATCAAGTCCTATTTCATTAGCCTGAATAACGATCTGATAACAGAGAATACCATTAAAATCATTCAGGATATCATTCATGGCCGGAGGATATAATGTTGTTCCTTTATATTTAATCATCTGTTGTTTTCTGCCTACTACAGGACCCAATCTCATGGTATTTCTTCCACACTGACAAGGCTTATAATGAGCTTTTACAATATCTCCTGTTTTAAATCTCAACAGAGGAATTGCTTCCACTCCCAGCGTTGTAATTGTAAGCTCACCGCTTTCTCCTTCTCCCACTGGATCTCCGTGATCATCCAGGATTTCTGTAATAATAAGTTCAGGATGATGATGCCCGCCCATCTGAAACTCACATTCCGTGAATGCAGTGCTCATCTCGGTAGATGCATAGGTTGAAAAAAGATTGATATTCCATTTTTCTTTGATCTTCTGCGAAAGAATATTATCTGTAAAATCCTGATTTTTGATGCTTTCTCCAATACAGACGGCACCGTAAACACTGGAGTTTTTATAATCAAGGCCGTGTTTTTCGGCATAATCAATCATTTTCAGCAAAAAAGAAGGCACAGTAATCAGGTATTTAGGCTGATACCTAAAAATAGAATCCCATTGAAGTTCCGGAATTCCCGGTCCCATTCTCACAACGCTTGCCCCCATTTTTCTTAAACCCAAAAAGTAGGCAAGGCCAGCCATAAAGCGTTTATCAATGGTTGTAATCATCTGTACCACATCTCCTTTCTGAATTCCTGCACAGGCAAAAGAGATGGCTTCATTATAAGCCAGTCTCTCAAGATCACTGTCCGACAATCCAAATGTCACCGGATCTCCCAGTGTTCCTGAAGTTGTGCTATAATCAACAATTTTATCCGGAGGAATGCAGAAAAAGTCATGATTATACTGTTGTAAATCATTTTTTGTTGTCGTAGGGATTTTCTGCAGATCTTCCAGGGTGATGATATTCTTTATATGGATATCATTTTCTGTGAATAGTTTTTTATAAAAAGGTGAATGAGTTTCAAGATAAGCCAATAGCTCCTGAAGTTTTCTCTCCTGAAACTTTTTAATTTCCTGAATGGATGATCTTTCGATGGATGGATGAAATTCCAATGATTTTAATTTTTAGAAGACAAATTTATTTAAAAATAAAAGACTGAAACATGAAAAGGTTAAAAGATTACTACCCTCCATTGATTTATCTCTGAAACGTTAAAGTTTGGGTATTGGTATTTCCTGCAGTATTGACTGTCGTTATCTCTAAAGTATGCTTACCGGATCCTTTGGGGCACTTTTCATCAAAAGTATAGATAAAATAATCTTTTACTCTTGCAAAGCGAAGCCATTTCCCATCCAGTTCTGCCCTAAATGAAACGATGTCACCCACACTTGTATTTCCTTTCAAACGTAAAGTCCCGCTATTTATAAGCGCTCCATCTTTCCATTCCGTAGTAATAAATGGAGAACTTTTGTCTAAGATCAATTTCACCGAGCCCAATCTGTTGAATTCCCCCTGTACCCAGTCTCCGGTCCAGTTTCCTTTTACAGCATCTTTATCACTTCCATAATCCAGCAATATCACTACTTTATCTTTTTCCTCTTTGGTCAATTTCCGGTTGGGTTTTATTTTTACAGTGTATCGATCATGAATGGGAACATATGGATTGTGCAGCACAATGGCATTGGAAATTACATTTTCTTCAGCATCGGGTTTTTCGTACATGCTAAAGTTCACAGCATCATACACTGCATTTTTACTCAAAACTATTTCAGCATTTTCTGTGGCAATCGTTTTTCCTTCATCCGGCTTTACCGTTTTATGAGTAGACGGAATATTATTTCCGGTAGTATTCAGCTGCATTTTTGTTGCCAACCGGCTTGTATTTCCGTTCACGTCTTTTAAAACAATTTCAATATGATGGACCTCTTTGTCCTGAAGATTAATAACTCCCGATACATTGGGAAGGCTGTAGTTCTGTAGTTTCATTCCCGGTAAAACAGATAAATGCTGGATATTCATTTTATCCCTGGTGAATTTGGTGTAATCTATACAGCCATTCTGATAGCGGGTGTCATCATAGCTTACTTTATCAATGGAAAAACTATAGATGAGCTTACCATCCATTAATAATTCTGCATGGTAAACACCCAGGTTAAATCCCTGATTGGCTTTATCCACCGCTTTAACAGCGAAGCTTATCACCGGCGAATTTACCGTGACCAGGTCCGTTGTATACATGTTTCCTGCTTTTTTTACAGCCACACCATTTGCTCCCGGTTCATACGTACTGAAACTTCTGTCATACCAGTACAGCCCACTAATAATGGGAGCTACAGAGTCCGGAATGGCAAAACCAAAGAGCAGAGGGTTAAGACATTCTTCCGTTTTGGTATCTCTTATTTCAAAATGTAAATGGGGCCCTGCGGAACCTCCTGTATTCCCACTCAAAGCAATAAGCTGTCCTTTCGTTACAGGAAACTGCCCGGGTTGAAATGTAATATCCTGCTCCCACTTTTCATCTTTATATTGTCTTTCTTTTACATACTCCTCAAGCCTGTCAAAATATTTATTTAAATGAGCATACACTGTGGTATAGCCATTGGGATGCGTAATATAGACTGCATTCCCAAAACCATACCGCTCCACTTTTATCCTGCTTACATACCCGTCTGCTGCTGCCACTACCGGCAGGTTTTCTTTACTGTTCGTCCGTAAATCCAATCCCATATGAAAATGGTTAGCCCGGACTGCCCCAAAATTGGCAGCCAGCTGCATGGGAATATTTAAGGGATTGCGGAAGTAGTTTTGTGGATAATTATCTTGAGCCTGGGTAGAGAAGCTGTTGATAAAACAAACAATCAACATCAGTTTATAAAAGATTTTCATACAGCATTTGGGTTTAGATTTACTTAAATATACAGAATTTCAAGCAATGATTGTGCTATTTTCCTCTTGTAGATTGTATTTTTAACCCAGATGCACCCGGGTTTTCAAAGATGTGAATAAAAATCTGAGCGATCTGCAATAGACCATATTTACATTTGGGCTAAATCCGATGGACGAAGTAAATTTACATTTTAGATTAACCAAAGCCCACTTCTATCGAATAAAGGCTGTTAAATTTTATTGTAAAAACAGACTGAAAACTGACTAATTCACCATTCATCATTCACTTTTATGCTTGGCCTTCATTTATATTTCTGAAATTGAACTTTTTAATAGATGATATCAAAATAAAACATATATTATAAACCGACAAAATTTAGTAAATTTGCAGACTTAATTAATCAACGATATTGAGATATTTACAATGAGCCAATTTAAAGAATACAAAAACCTCAACCTTATTGACATAGCCGACAATGTAGCGGAATTTTGGAAACAGAATAATACGTTCAGTAAAAGTGTTGAGATTCGTCAGGGCAATCCTGAGTTTGTTTTTTATGAAGGTCCGCCTTCAGCAAACGGTATGCCTGGAATTCACCACGTAATGGCAAGAGCATTGAAAGATATTTTCTGCCGTTACCAAACGCAAAACGGGAAACAGGTTTTCCGTAAAGCGGGTTGGGATACGCATGGTCTTCCTGTGGAACTGGGTGTAGAAAAAGAATTAGGAATTACGAAAGAAGATATTGGCAAAAAAATCTCTATTGAAGACTACAATAAAGCATGTCGTGAAGCGGTAATGCGCTATACCGATGTGTGGAATAACCTTACTGAGAAAATCGGATATTGGGTAGATCTTGAGGATCCGTACATCACGTACAAGTCAAAATATATGGAAACCGTTTGGTGGTTACTGAAACAGTTATATGACAAAAGCTTGTTGTATAAAGGGTATACCATCCAGCCTTACTCTCCAAAAGCAGGAACAGGACTTTCTTCACACGAGCTGAACCAGCCGGGAACGTACCGTGATGTTTCAGATACCACGATCGTAGCTCAGTTTAAAGTAAAGAAAGATTCGTCTGCTTTATTCAGTGATGTTGACGGAGATGTGCATATCCTGGCATGGACAACTACTCCATGGACATTGCCATCCAACACAGCGCTTACAGTAGGCAGAGATATAGAATATGTTGTAGTGAAAACTTTCAATCAGTATACCTTTGAACCTGTAACAGTAGTTTTATCAAGAGTTTTATTACCTAAGGTTTTCGGTAAAAAATATACAGAAGGAACGGATGAGGATTTCGCGAACTATACTTCGGAAAACAAAGTCATTCCTTTTAAAGTTTTAAAAGAATTTACGGGAGAACAGCTTGTTGGGACAAGGTATGAGCAATTAGTTCCTTGGTTTACACCCAATGACAGCCCTGAAAACGCTTTCAGAGTAATCCTGGGAGATTTTGTAACAACAGAAGATGGTACAGGTATTGTTCACACGGCACCTACTTTTGGTGCTGATGATGCGAGGGTTGCTAAGATGGCTCAGCCTGAAATTCCACCGATGTTGGTAAAGGATGAAAATGACAACCTTGTACCGTTGGTAGATTTACAGGGAAGATTCATCAAAGGAGAAAATGTTCCTGAAGTATATGCCGGAAAGTATATCAAAAACGAATATTACGATGAAGGGACTGCACCTGAAAAATCCTGGGATGTAGAGCTTGCAATCTTGTTGAAAACAGAAAACAAAGCCTTCAAAGTAGAGAAATATGTCCACTCTTATCCTCATTGCTGGAGAACAGACAAACCGGTATTATACTATCCGTTAGATTCATGGTTTGTAAAAATGACCGCTGTAAAAGACAGATTGGTAAACCTGAACAAAGAGATCAACTGGAAGCCAAAAGCTACCGGAGAAGGACGTTTTGCCAACTGGCTTGAAAATGTAAATGACTGGAACCTTTCCCGTTCACGGTATTGGGGTATTCCATTACCGATCTGGAGAACGGAGGATCTGAAAGAAGAAAAAATAATAGGTTCTGTAGAAGAGCTTTACAACGAAATCGAAAAGTCTATTGAGGCAGGATTCATGACTGAAAACCCGTTCAAAGGTTTTGTTATTGGAAATATGTCTGAATCAAACTATGAACTGGTAGATCTTCATAAAAACGTGGTTGACAAAGTAGTGTTGGTTTCTGATTCGGGAAGAGCCATGAAGCGTGAAAGTGACCTGATCGACGTTTGGTTTGATTCTGGTTCGATGCCATATGCGCAGCTGCATTATCCTTTTGAAAATAAAGAATTAATAGACAGCCATAAAGCTTTCCCTGCAGACTTTATTGCTGAAGGTGTTGATCAGACCCGTGGATGGTTCTATACCCTTCATGCTATCGGAACAGCTGTTTTTGATTCTGTAGCCTATAAAAACGTGATGAGTAATGGTCTTGTTCTGGATAAAAACGGGCAGAAGATGTCAAAACGTTTAGGAAATGCAGTGGATCCGTTTGAAACACTTTCTGTATATGGACCTGATGCTACCCGTTGGTATATGATCTCCAATGCCAATCCCTGGGAAAACCTGAAGTTTGACATTGAAGGAATTGATGAGGTAAGAAGAAAGTTCTTTGGAACCCTGTACAATACGTATTCATTCTTTGCACTCTATGCGAATGTTGACGAATTCAACTATTCAGAGAAAGAAGTGGAAAGCCGTCCTGAAATAGACAGATGGATCCTTTCTGAGCTGAACCTTCTGATCAAAGAAGTGAAAGCATTCTATGAAGATTATGAACCTACCAGAGTAGCAAGAGCGATCAGCACATTTGTGAATGATAATTTAAGCAACTGGTACGTAAGGTTATGCAGAAGACGTTTCTGGAAGGGGGAATATTCTGATGATAAAATCTCTGCATACCAGACTTTATATACCTGCCTCGAAGTGGTAACCAAATTATCTGCACCTATTGCTCCATTCTTTATGGATCAGCTGTATCAGGACCTGAATAAAGTAACAGGTAAAGAAAACTGTGAGTCTGTGCATTTAACGGACTTCCCGGTTGCTGATGAAAGTTTAATAGACCAGGATTTGGTTGAAAAAACCCATTTGGCTCAGAATATTACCAGTATGGTTTTCTCTTTAAGAAAGAAAGAGAACGTAAAAGTACGCCAGCCATTACAAAAAGTATTAATTCCTGTATTGGACTCTAAAACAGAGGAACAGATTTTGGCTGTTGCCGATCTGATCAAGCAGGAAGTAAATGTGAAAGAATTACAGTTAATCAATGCTGAAGAAGCATCTCATTTAATTGTAAAACAGATCAAACCCAACTTCAAAGCATTAGGTCCTAAATTAGGAAAAGACATGAAGGTGGTTGGGGCTGAGATCGGTGCTCTTGGTACAGAAAAGATTTCGGATCTGGAGAGAGAAGGAAAACTTGATATTCAGGGATATGAGATCACTTTAGATGATGTGGAAATCTCAACAAAAGATATCCCGGGATGGACGGTAACTTCTGATGGAAAAACAACTGTGGCATTAGATTTGACATTAACTGATGAGTTAAAATCTGAAGGGATCGCAAGAGAGTTCATTAATAGAATTCAGAACCTGCGAAAAGATAAGAATTTTGATCTGACAGACAGAATTAATATCTTCATTGAGGAGAATTCTCCTTTCATTGAAAATGTTAAGAAAAATGAGGAATATATTTCTTCTGAAGTCTTGTCAAATAAAATAGAAATTGTATCTTCACTTTCAAATTTTAACGAAATCGAAATAGATGAGGTTAGTTTTAAGATAAATATTGAAAAAAATTAACATGTAGTTATTGTATTTCAAAATCCATTTCATAATTTTATTAAAAAAGAGAAAGAATATGTCAGACGAAAGAGTAAGATACAGCGATGCTGATTTACAGGAATTTAAGGCAATCATAAAAGAAAAAATAGAAAAAGCAGAAAAAGATCTTCAGCTGATCAGAGAGAGTTTCATCAATGACCAGAATAATGGAACAGATGACACTTCACCTACCTTCAAAGCTTTTGAAGAAGGCGCTGAAACATTGAGCAAAGAGCAGAACTCTATTTTGGCAGGAAGACAGGAAAAATTCGTGCGTGATCTTAAAAATGCTTTAATCAGAATCGAAAATAAAACGTATGGTGTTTGTAGAGTAACAGGGAAGCTTATTCCTAAGGAAAGGCTATTGGCCGTTCCCCATGCTACCTTGAGCATCGAAGCGAAAAACATGCAAAAATAACCGTAAGGTTTGTAAAATAATATTGGGTTTATATCGTATTCACGGATACTTTATAAACCTAATTTTTAATGTATACCCATGAACGAATTATTAATTTTAGTAATTATCGTCGTAGGAGTTTTATTGTTTTTTAATAGAGAATGGATCAAAAAAAGGATCTTTCCTGATAAACATAGAAACTATACGATAGATGATCAGTTTAATTCTGATAAGCGTGAAAGGGAAAAAGAAGTCGACAGGCTTTTGAGTAAGATGGGCAAAAACGGAATTAATGATCTTTCTGCAAAAGAAAGAAAAAGACTTGACGAATTGTCCAAAATGTAACATTTAAATATAAGAAATGGAATCTATCATCGTACACCCAAAAAATGCAATGGAGCTTAGTGCTCTGAAAGGCGTTTTGAAAGAAATGAACATTAAATTTGAAAAGGCTCATGTGAAAAGTTCATTTAATGGACAGAAAGTGATTAAGAAAGCGAGCGATAATAAAAATGCAAAAACAGCTTCAAAACCGCCAAAACCTAAAGGACTGTAATGAAAAAGATAGTAGCTATCACATTTTTGGTATTGTTAATTGACCAGGCTTCTAAAATTTATATTAAAACCCATTTTAATCTGGACGACAGCGTGACTGTTCTTCCCGGATTTAAACTGACCTTTGTGGAAAATCCCGGGATGGCCTATGGGTTTCATTTTGGAGGGATCATCGGAAAATACTTTTTGGTTATCCTAAGACTTTTCCTAATTGGAGGAATGGTATATATGTTTAAAAAATGGCTGAAAGAAGGGGCCTCAAACTATCTTTTGATTCCTATGTCTATTATATTTGCCGGAGCTATCGGAAATATTATTGATGGTATGTTTTACGGAATGATCTTCGACAGCGGAACGATTTATGATCAAAGCATTGACCGATGGATAGGATATGGCGGCATTTCTAAGTTTGTTCCTTTTGGCCAGGGGTATTCTACCTTTATGAAAGGCTGTGTGGTTGATATGCTTCACTTCCCGCTGGTAGATTGGTATGTTCCTGAAAATATCCCTTTGATTGGCGGAAAACATATTGAATTCTTCAAGTATATTTTCAATGTTGCCGATTCTGCTATTACTGTAGGAGCTGCGTTGCTGTTAATCTTCAGAAAGAAAGCTTTCCCGAATGGACTTGAGTTTTAAAAAGATATATTTCGGATGCAAAAAATAATCAAAAATATTTTTAAAATTTTCCTGCTTCTTTTTGTGGCAGGAATTATTTTTATTGCCTGGGCAAATTATAGTATAAAAAAAGAAAATGAAGCATTTCTATTTTATAGCACAAAGGATGTTCCCCAGGCAAAAACAGCTTTGCTTTTGGGAACCGGCAAAACACTAAGCAATGGAATGCCAAACGCCTATTTCTACAATAGAATCAAAGCAGCCACAGATCTTTATAAAAGCGGAAAAATACAGTACATCATCGTAAGTGGAGACAACAGCACCAAAGATTATAATGAACCGGAAGATATGCTGCTTACTTTAATGCAGCAAGGAATTCCACAGGATAAGATCATTATGGATCACGCCGGATTCAGAACTTTAGATTCTGTAGTAAGGGCAAAAGAGATCTTCGGACAGACAAAGCTGGTTATTATTTCCCAAAAATTTCATAATGAAAGAGCTGTTTTCCTGGCCAGAAAAAATGGAATGGAAGCATTTGGATACAATGCTGCAGATGTAAACAAATATGCAGGTTTAAAAACCAATATGCGGGAGTATCTTGCTAAAGCTAAAGTATATTGGGATTTGATTTTCGGAGTAGAACCGAAATTTGGAGGAGAGAAGATTATAATCCCGTAAAGGTTTTCAAATTTTTATAGGGCTAGAGATTATAGGCTAGATTTAAGTTTCGGCTAAAGCCAGATTTGGTAGGTTTATTATGAAAGCGGGCTAAAGTCCGCTCCTATTGAATTTTAATAATAAGTCTTGGTTCTTGATTGATTCTTGATTCTTGATTCTTTTAATCTTTTTTACCCATTATCCCACCAAACCTTGTAAATTTGCAATTCATTAATTTTAAAATATTGTAAACAAATGTCAAGAATTCTTACCGGCATTCAAGCCACCGGAACCCCCCATCTTGGAAACCTGCTTGGGGCAATTATTCCTGCTATTGAACTTTCTAAGCAGGAAGGAAATGAATCATTTTTATTTATCGCGAATCTTCATACACTTACCCAGATTAAAGATGCGCAGACGTTAAGACAAAATACCTACGAGATTGCTGCGGCTTGGCTTGCTTGTGGATTAGATACTGAAAAAACATTCTTCTACAGACAAAGTGATATCGCTGAAACCTGTGAATTATCTTGGCATTTATCATGTTTTTTTCCTTATCAAAGATTAACACTGGCCCATTCATTTAAAGATAAGGCGGACCGCCTCCAGGATGTGAACGCAGGATTATTTACCTATCCTATTCTGATGGCTGCAGATATCTTATTATACGATGCAGAGATTGTTCCTGTAGGGAAGGATCAGCTTCAGCATTTGGAGATTACCAGAGATGTAGCTTCAAGATTTAATAGCCAGATGGGTGAAGTTTTTGTTTTACCTCAATCTGAGCTTCAGGAAGACACAAAATATGTTCCTGGAACTGATGGCCGTAAAATGTCTAAATCTATGGGAAACATTATCAATGTTTTTCTCCCTGAAAAGGAACTGAAAAAACAGGTGATGAGTATTGAATCGGATTCTAAATCGTTGGAAGAACCTAAGGATCCTGAAACGGATAAAACATTCCAGATCTATGAGCTTATTGCTACTCCTGAACAAACTGAGGAATTAAGAGCTAAGTACCTGGCCGGAAATTTCGGATACGGACATGCTAAAAAAGAATTGTTAGATCTTATCTTAGTTCGTTTTGCCCAAGAAAGAGAAACATTCACTTATTATATGAATAACCTGGATGAACTGGAAGAAAAATTACAGCAGGGTGCAGAAAAAACAAGACCTGTAGCGCTGGAAACGCTTAAAAGAGTAAGAGCAAGCTTAGGATTTTAATTCTGACTTTCAAAACATATGGAAGCCCTTCATTTTCGAAGGGCTTCTTTCTTTTATCACGGTGAGTATTCTATCCTTAAGTACCATTCTTTACAAGTATAAAGTAATGCATTCTATCTTCAAACTTATAGGTAATTTCCCAGTCGGGATACTGTTTGATGATGGTTTTAATGATTGACAGCCCCAGCCCGGTAGAAGTATGATCGGAACTCTGTTTATAGAAACGGTCAAAAATCCTGGATGGATCTAATCCCACGGTTGCTCCACTGTTTTGAAATGTAATCCTGTCATCCTCAATCATAATATTCAATGTGCCTTCTTCATTATTATATTTAATGGCGTTCTTAAGAAGATTAGAAAGCAGAATATCCGCAAGGTCGCGATTGAAATCAGCTTCAAAACTTCCTTTTTCTATGATATTGACATCTATTTTTTTAAACGCTATAAAATCTTCATAATTTTGAACCAACTTACTGATCAAAGCATTAAAATCTACTCCTGATGTTTTGTTAAACTGGCTGTTCTCAATTTTGGAAAGCATTAATAAAGATTTATTTAGGCCTACCATTCTTCGCAGATCATTCTTTACCCCGGTAAGAAAATTCAGATTCTTTTCATCAAGATCATCATTCTGAATCAGCAGATCTATTTTATTGATAACAATGGCAAGCGGGGTCTGAAGTTCATGGGAAGCATTTTCAATAAACTGCTTCTGCTGATAGAAAACAAGCTCATTGCGGTCAATCATTTCATTAATTTCAACATTCAGCTCTTCAAACTCTTTAATTATATATTCCTCATTCTGCGGATCAGCAGGAATCCCAAACTGGTATTTTTTAAGTTTATCTAAAATTAAATAGAATGGACGCATGGCTTTATTCAGCAGATATCCATTGACAGCCACTATACTTATGACCAAAACAATATAGAGGACAATTAAGGCTGTTGTGAGGTCATAGATCAACTCATCCTCTTCTACTGTAGAAGTTCTTATAACAAGCCTCTGGTTCATCTTATACTGATCGATAAAATCTGCTTCAAGTACACGATAGGGTTGGTCTTTATCGTCATACTCCATATAATACATCTTATTATAGAGCCGGCTTTTATTTTTATATTCTCCGGCAGTAATAGGATTAATTTTGAATTCATTAAATCCAAAATCATTATTCTTCAATAACTGAGGATTCAGGTATACTGCTTTAATAATCTGTATTTTTCTGTCCCTAAGCCCATCATCCACATTATCATGAACTTCATCCAGGATATAGGCATAAAATAACCCGGCCCAAACTGCAATAATCAGCAGAAGGATCATAATAAGGTATTTTATGGTATAATATTTTAATGAAACTTGCATCAGATAAATTTATAGCCGATCCCATATACTGCCTGAAAATCAGCTTCAGCATTGACGGTTTTCAGTTTTTTACGAAGGTTTTTAATTTGCGAATATATAAAATCAAGACTATCTGCCTGATCTATATAATCTCCCCAGATCGCTTCGGCTAATGTAGTTTTCTGTAAGGTTTTTTCCGGATGAATGACAAAATAATACAGGAGGTCATATTCTTTACGGTTCAGTACAAGTTCTTCCTTTCCTACCATAACCTTTCTAAGGTCGGGATCAATACTTATGTTCTTATAGGTAATACTATTTTCGCCATCCTGGTTATTTCTTCTGATCACAGATTTCACCCTCGCCATCAGCTCAGCCAGATGAAAAGGTTTGGCAAGATAATCATCTGCCCCTATCTCCAGACCTGTTACCTTATCATCTACAGAATCTTTAGCCGAAAGGATAATGACAGGATCTTTTTTATGCATTTTTTTAATTTCTCTCAGCAGATCTATCCCACTTCCGTCCGGCAGCATAATATCCAGTAAAATACAGTCATATTCGTAGGAAATAACCTTTTCAAGGCCAGAACTGTAGGTATCTGCGTATTCTACAATAAAATGCTCTGCTTCCAGAAATTTCTGAACGGTATCTCTTAAAGCCGGTTCATCTTCTACTATTAAAATCTTCATTCTGCTATGGTTTACGCTCTGCTGAACAGTTAAAACTTATATCAAATATATGAAATTATAAGGAGGGAAGCCGGAGAGAAACTTCATTCGGGGTTCCCCAAAATTTTTCTTCCAGCCTCCTGAATCTTACCAACTAGCTCATTTTTATAAAACGCCCGTCTGCATCAAAAAAAAGGCAGATCCCACTCATCAGGTGAATTTTATAGGCATCATATTTTTTTTCAATAGAACTCACCACACTGCACGGATGGTGCCTTGTTATAAAAGATACAATACTCTTCCTAATCTTGTTGGAAGAAACCTCTCTTCCGGTATTTCTTATGATATTCCAATTGATCATATTTTTAAATTTTGGTGTTATTTATAATGGCAAATTAGTCATCAATTCTTTTAAAATTCCCGTTTTTATCAAATTCCAGCTCCAGTCCATTGGAAAGCTCCGCTTTATAAGACCATCTCTTTTTTTCTACCTTAACGATGGACGTATTCGGGAAATTACGGGTTGTATAGTTCCTGATAGATAAAGGAATAAATCCGTAAGGCAGCTTCTGGTGCTTACCATCTACTTCTTTCCAGTTTCCATTACTGTCAAATTCCATTTTCATTCCATTGTTCAGGTATACCTTGTAATCATCCACTCCGTAGATCTCCCTGTCTTCAATGGCCGAACTTACAGGTATCCCTTTAAAATGGACAGCAAGAAAGGTTTTTGCCGCTTTAGGTAACTGGTTGGCCTGAATCGCTCTATCCTGTGCAGAAATGAAGCCTCCCGCCAACATGAAGATTAAAATAAATACTCCTGTGATTTTCTTTACATTTTTCATAACATTAAGTTTTTCGTTATTATTATGAAGCAAAGGTCCAAATCAATTTAGGAAAGAATTGGGAAAAATGGAATACAGAAAAAAAATGGAGATAAAAAAACCATTAAGAAATGATTTCTTAATGGTTTATATATGCTTGTTGTAGACTTTAGAGTCCGGTAATCTTTATAAATACTCTTTAATTTGCTGAAGGTGGGTAATAGCTTTTAATCCGGCTTCTTTCTTATCTTCTTTATAAACATCAAAGAAAATAGAATCCATTCCGAAATTTTTTGCTCCCATGGCATCAGCAATCCAGTCGTCACCAATCAGGATACTTTCCTCTTTTTTAGCTTCCGAAAGCCCCAGGGAGTATTCAAAAATCTTAGGATCAGGCTTTCTTACCCCTATAGAATCTGCACTGGTAATCGTTTCAAAAAAAGGAGCGATCCCCGATAAAGTACATTTCCTCTCTGTTACATCCTGAAAACCATTAGAAATAATATGCAGCTTATAATTCTTTGCCTTCAGATAGACGAGGATGTCTTCAGCTCCATCTACCAATTCATTATATCCAACAATATTATCCAGGAAATTTTCTTCAAAATAATTGGAAAGTTCTTTGTTTTCTACTCCAAAATATTTGAATGTATCATAGAAACGATGTTCTCTTAAATATTCTTTGCCTATAATTCCATCTCTGATTTTTTCCCAAAGGTCTTCATTAATATCATGGTAAACAGAGTGAAACTCCTCAAAGTCAATATTATACTTCGGGTTAATCTTCTGGTCTTCAAAAAGATCTTTGATGGTAAGGTAGGCATTTCTGCGGTGATCCCAGAGCGTATTGTCCAGATCAAAAAAAACGTGCTGCATTTTCATACAGCACAAAGTTAGTGATTTTAATTTTTTAAGATCGTATAATTTTTACTCGTGCTTTTCACCACCTCAAGGCTTTTAGAAAAATTGAGTAAAAGATCAATGGTTTGCTTTTTAGGTTTCAAAGTTTTCACTTTTAAGGAATCATTTTTTTTCATAGGCGAAGTATGTTTTCCTTAAAACGTGAATTTTTACAAAATATTATCTATCTGGTTAAGATTATATTATTTTCGTCCATGATTTTTCTCAGGTTAATCAATGCATATCTTACCCTTCCTAAGGTCGTATTAATGCTCATATCAGTATGATCTGCAATTTCTTTAAAGCTTAGTCCGTCAAAAAACCTCAGTTTGATCACTTCCTGTTGGTTGGGAGGAAGGAATTGCAGCATTCTCAACAAATCTTCTTGGATCTGATTGGTTACAAGCTGATCTTCAATATTTTCCGAGGGTTCACGTATTAAATCAAAAATAGAATATTCATCAGTTTCAAAAGTAGTTTCTGAAACTTTGATATTTTTTGCTTTAGATCTGAAATGATCTATGATTAAGTTGTGAGAGATTCTTTTTGCCCAAAGAATAAATTTCCCTTCTTCGTTATAGCGTCCTTCTTTCAGCATGACAATAATTTTCATGAATGTATCCTGAAAAATATCGTTGGCTAAATCTTCATCATTAATTTTGTAAAAAATGAATGTAAACAGTTCTCTCTGATGGCGATGAATGAGAGCCGATAACGCTTCCTCATCTCCTTTTTGGTACAATGAAATTAGTAAACTATCCGAATTTGATTTCATAACTCTTCTCAATATAAATATTTGTAGACAAGGCTTCCTCCAGATATTTCATCTGGCTTTTGCTGTATATACAAAACAGTTTTTTAGAGTAGAGTCTCTTCAATAGGCGGCACAATTATATTATGATGTAAATATAATCATTTTTTAATAACTGTTAACTTATTATTAATTTTTCACAAGAAAAATTTAAAAAAAGTTACTTAAACATGTCATGAATAAATACAGTTGGGATATTTAATGTAAAATTAATATTTAGACCTTTCATTTCTTTTCCGTTTAAACGGGTATCTCCGATAGGAAAAGCATACCCTCCGGTAAGGTCCAGCATCCCAAATAAGGTAACACCAATTTTGGGAGCAATATATTTATTTGTTCCCTCTGCGCCCATTAAAAAATAATAAGAATGATAGAAGTCTACATTTTTTTGAAAATTAAGCAGTACATCAGCCTGCAGTTTTGGCATAATGGCAAACTTGGAGTCTGCAACTCCCATTAAGGCAGACCCCCCCAATCTGTAAATGACATCATCATTTTTCAGAAAAAGCAATTTCCCCCCTAATTCCCCAAAACTCTGATTCTGGTAGGTATATCCCACACTGATCATTTTATGCATGGTATATTGGGCTTTTACTAATGTGCTTAGAAAAAACAGGGAGAGTACAGCAACTGCAGTTCGAAAATTCATCATCTTTCAATTAATTAAAGTGTAAAATTAAAAAAAACTGCCTTATCAGAAGATAAAGCAGTCATTTATTATGGTAAAGAAAAAATTAAATTCCGAAAGCGGCTTTAATTTCCTCTACTTTGTCTAATTTTTCCCACGTGAAAAACTCAAGATCTTTCAGCGTAAGTTCATTTTTGTGTCCTTTATTGAACGTTTTATCAGCTACATAATGATCTTTACCCATGTGACCATAAGAAGCCGTTTCCAAATAGATAGGATTTCTTAATTTTAGATTCTGCTCAATAGCATAAGGTCTCAAATCAAAGATCCCTGAAACTTTTTTAGCAATTTCACCGTCATGAAGATCTACTTTTGCCGTTCCATAAGTATTAATATATAATCCACAAGGTTCTGCTACACCGATGGCATAAGAAACCTGTACCAAAACTTCGTCAGCAATACCTGCAGCCACTAAGTTTTTAGCAATATGTCTTGTTGCATAGGCCGCACTTCTGTCTACTTTTGAAGGATCTTTTCCTGAGAAAGCACCACCACCGTGAGCTCCTTTTCCTCCATAAGTATCAACAATGATTTTTCTACCTGTAAGACCGGTATCTCCGTGAGGTCCTCCGATTACGAATTTACCTGTCGGGTTGATATGGTATTTGATCTGATCATTGAATAAAGCTTTGATTTCTTCAGTCTGCTGTGCCACCACTCTAGGCACTAAGATATTCTTGATATCTTCACGGATCTTATTCAGCATTTCTTCTTCAGTTCCGAAATCATCATGCTGCGTAGAAACGACAATAGAATCAATCCTGATTGGTTTGTGATCATCAGAATATTCAATAGTTACCTGGCTTTTTGCATCCGGACGAAGATAAGGGATTTCTTTATTTTCCCTTCTGATATTGGAAAGTTCTTTAAGGATTGTATGGGCTAAATCTAAAGCAAGAGGCATGTAATTAGCCGTTTCATTAGTTGCATAACCGAACATCATCCCCTGGTCACCTGCTCCCTGTGCGTTGGCTTTGGCTTCAAAAGATTCATCTGTTACCGCTCTGTCCACACCCTGATTGATATCGGGAGACTGCTCATGGATGGCGGAGATTACTCCACAAGAATCTCCATTGAACATATATTCCCCTTTTGTATATCCAATTCCATTGATTACTTCTCTGGCAATTGTCTGAACATCAAGGTAAGCATCAGATTTTACTTCTCCTGCCAATACTACCTGCCCTGTAGTCACAAGAGTCTCACAGGCAACTTTAGAACTTTTATCGTATGCTAAAAAGTGGTCGATTAATGCGTCGGAAATCTGATCGGCGATTTTATCCGGATGTCCTTCTGAAACAGATTCAGATGTAAATAAATAAGACATATTATTCTTTGTTTTTTAGATTAAAAAAATTTGAAGAAAAATAAGAATAAAATTGCCCAAAAAGAATACTGTTTTAGCATTTTTTTATAGAGGTTGCAATCAGGTCAAATTTTTCCTCGTCGTAAACGTCAGCAAATTTAAGTACTATTTTTCTAATACTCAAAAATTTTGTTTACTAATTATAATTTTGTTTAAATTAATGACTTATATCATTTTAGAGCATCCTGACTATTGTGGCTTTATGCTTACAAATTCTTTAGGACTTTCATGATAGTTCAATTTAAGCTCTAAAGAAGTTTTGATAGAATGTGATAATTCGTCAATAATTTTCTGCTTAAAGGTTGGCTTATAATATATAATACTGATTTCTCTGTATGGGAATGGCTTCTTAAATCTGAAGACATTTTTTTTCTGCTCTTCTGAAAGCTGGCTTAAGGCAAGTTCCGGTAAAATACTGATTCCTCCTACTTTATCTACCATATGTACCAACGTCTGAATATTGGAAGCCAAGAAATCTAAGTTTTTAGGCTTTAATGTATTTTCTTTCAGATGACAGATATTTTCGAACTGGTTTCTAAGACAGTTTCCTTCTTCAAGCAACCATACCTTTTCTACATTCAGGTCTTCAGGAATAATATAAGAGTTCTTTTTGTTAGCTTCAGTATTGGAACTGTAGATCATCAGCTCTTCATTGAATAGGAAATCCTGATAAAACTCATCAGCCGTATCATAAGGAGTGGAAATAATGCCCGCATCCAGTTCTCCTGCTTTTAACGCTTTGATAATATTATCGGTTGTCATTTCCTTTACATTCATCTGAATCTTAGGATTATCTTCCAGGAATTTAAAAATTTCTGTAGGCAGAATAAAAGAAGAAACAGTTGGAATAATACCCAGATTAATAGTTCCTCCTAAAATATTATTCAAAAGATTGGCCTTATTTTTCAGTTCATTGACAGATTCTATAATAACCTTAGCCTGATCAATGATCTGAAGACCTACATCCGTGGTACGGATCGGGTGTGTAGTTCTGTCAAAAACCTTCACATCCAGTTCGTCCTCAAACTTCTGTATCATTGCACTTAAGGTAGGTTGGGTAATGAAGCATGCCTGGGCTGCTTTTCCAAAATGTTTATACTTATCAACAGCGATAAGATACTCCAGTTGCTGAATGTTCATTTGATTAATATTATCTATTACAAAGATATAATGTTTTTGCTATTAGCAATTAAAAATTCAAGTAAATTTGATATTCACTACCTTTACAGAGGTATTTAGAAATAAAGAAAACAATTATTCAAATCATCGATATATGGATTCTAAAAAATTAACGTTAAGTAACGGCACGCCTTATTTTGAGCATCAGGATTCCCAGACGGTAGGACCAAGAGGCCCGGTATTGCTGCAAGACTTTGTTCTTCAGGAGAACCTTGCCCATTTCGTTAGGGAGAGGATTCCTGAAAGAATTGTACATGCTAAGGGAAGTGGAGCGTACGGAACCTTTACCGTAACCCATGATATCAGTAAATATACAAAAGCAAAGCTATTTTCAAAAGTAGGTAATTCATGCAGAATGTTTGCAAGATTTTCTACCGTAGGAGGAGAAAAAGGAAGTGCAGATACGGCAAGAGATCCAAGGGGATTTGCTTTAAAATTTTATACAGAAGATGGAAACTGGGATCTTGTAGGGAATAACACTCCTGTTTTCTTTATTAAGGATGCTAAAAAATTTCCGGATTTTATACATACTCAAAAAAGACTTCCTAAAACCAATCTAAAGAGTGCCACTATGATGTGGGATTTCTGGAGTTTCAATCCGGAGTCTCTTCACCAGGTTCTTATTTTAATGTCAGACAGAGGAACACCTTATGGTTTCAGACATATGCATGGTTTTGGATCTCACACTTTTTCCATGATCAATGAGCAGAACGAAAGAGTATGGGTAAAGTTTCACTTCAAAACAAAACAGGGGGTAAAAAACTTTACGGATGAAGAAGCCGTAAAAATGGCAGGAGAAAATCCTGACTTTGCCCAGGAAGATCTCTGCAATTCTATTGAAAATGGAGATTTCCCAAAATGGACTATGTATATCCAGGTGATGACAGAAGACCAGGCAAAAGATTTCAGATGGAATCCTTTTGATGTTACCAAAGTTTGGTTCCATGATGACTTCCCTCTTATTGAGGTAGGTGAAATGGAGCTCAATGAAGTTCCTGTCAATTATTTTGCCCATGTTGAGCAGTCTACGTTTTCTCCCAGCAGCCTGATTAACGGGATCAGCTTTTCACCGGACAAAATGCTTCAGGGAAGACTGTTTTCTTATCCTGATGCTCACCGATACAGGGTTGGAGTAAATGCCCATCAGCTGGAGGTGAACAGATGTCCTTTTGCTGTTAATAATTATCAGAGAGACGGCTATATGGCAGATTCAAGCCAATATCAGGATAAACCCAATTATCACCCCAACAGCTTTGATGATATCACGCCTGATCCGTCTTATAAAAACTATGAGTATGAACTGGACAGCGCTCATGTCGCCAACTATAACAGAAATGAAAACGACAGTGATCATTATACTCAACCGGGCCTTCTTTACTCAAAAGCAATGAATACTGAAGACAGGGAACACCTGATTAACAACATCGTAGGAAGCATGAAAGGGATCTCCGGGCCCAAGAGAGAAGAGATCATCAACAGGCAATTATGTCACTTTTTTAGGGCTAATATCGAACTTGGCATGAGAGTGGCTTCCCAATTAAATGTCAATATCGATGCAAATATGATGAATCATTCCAAATAATCATATTGAACAATAAATTAAAAAAAAGGAAAAAAAAATAATATTTTTTCCTTTTTTTTGCAAAAAATTCATAATTTGCAGAGGATGATATTTCAAAGTGGAAAAATGAGTTACGAAAATATATTATTAAAAAAAGAAGATAAAGTATCTATCATTATCATAAACAGACCTGAGAGTTTAAATGCGTTAAATGCAAAAACTATTCAAGAGATCAGTACAGCAATGGACGAGCTTAATTCCGACCATTCCTGCAGGGTTATTATCCTTACGGGAAGTGGTGAAAAGTCTTTTGTAGCTGGTGCTGACATCAAAGAATTCAGCGAGTTTGGGCAAGAAAAAGCTGAAGAGCTTGCCCGAAACGGACAAAATTCACTGTTTAATAAAATTGAAAATATGTCTAAACCTGTCATTGCAGCCGTAAACGGTTTTGCATTGGGAGGAGGTTTAGAGCTTGCTATGGCATGCCATATCAGATATGCATCGGAAAACGCCAGATTGGGTCTTCCTGAAGTAACGCTGGGATTAATCCCGGGATACGGAGGGACTCAAAGGCTTCCTAAGCTTGTGGGAAAAGGTATTGCCAACGAAATGATCTTCTCAGCCAAAATGATTCCTGCTCAAAAAGCAAAAGAAATCGGATTGGTAAATGAAGTATACCCTATTGAAGAATTATTAACCAAAACGAAAGAATTAGCGAACACTATTGCCCACAATTCACCAATGGCAATATCTAAGGCTATCCACGCCGTGAATTTATCTGACACGGAGAAAGGTTTTGAAACTGAAATCAAGTATTTCGGGGAACTTTTTGAAATGGACGATAAGAAAGAAGGAGTGACTGCTTTCCTAGAGAAAAGAAAGCCGAACTTCTAAACTTTCAAGCTTTTAATCCAATTATTTCGAAAAAACTAATGCTGCGGTATGAATAAGTTTGACAAGGCTTATCTAAAAATGGCTCAGGAATGGGCAAAACTCTCCTACTGTAAGAGAAAACAGGTGGGAGCTCTTATCGTAAAAGATAGGATGATTATTTCAGACGGTTATAACGGAACTCCTTCGGGGTTTGAGAACTGCTGTGAAAATGAAGAGGGAAAAACGCACTGGTATGTACTGCATGCGGAGGCTAATGCTATATTAAAGCTGGCAGCTTCTACTCAGTCTGCAAAAGGGGCAACGCTATATCTAACGCTGTCGCCTTGTAAAGAATGCAGTAAACTAATCCTGCAGGCAGGAATTACAAGACTGGTGTATATTAATGAATACTCGGATGAAGACGGCATTTCGTTCCTGAAAAACCATGGTATTGAAATAGAACAAATATCGGACTGTGAACTAAAAAAATAAGCACAAATGACTTGGGATGAAAAGATCAAAGATTTTGAAATATTTCTTCGCTTCGAAAGAAATTTTTCAGACAACACACTCGACGCCTATGTTCGGGACATTAAAAAATTAAAAGATTACGCAGAAGAAGATCTGGCAAACGTCGGTCCAGATTCTATCGGTTACGAAAACCTGCAGGAATACATTTTCAATCTTTCTAAACAGAAATTCAGTGAGAGATCTCAAGCGAGATGGATCTCTTCCATTAAAGCTTTCTTTAAATTTCTGCTTGAGGATGAATTCCGGGAAGACAACCCTGCAGCGTTACTCGAAGGTCCTAAATTAGGACTCTATCTACCAGACACTTTAAGCCTGCTTGATATCAACAAAATTATTGCTGCTATTGAAATCAATACAGATCTGGGGAAAAGGAACAACTGTATCATTGAGGTACTGTATGGTTGCGGACTCCGTGTTTCTGAACTTATTGATTTGAAAATATCCAATATCAATTTCAAAGAGCAGTATATTAAAGTCAATGGAAAAGGAAACAAAACGCGTTTCGTTCCGTTGGCTGACTATACAGCTGAATTACTGGAAAATTATATCAAGGAAGTACGTTCTAAAGGTAAAATCAATAAGAAATATGAAGATACACTGTTCCTGAACAGCCGTGGCACCTCGATGTCAAGGGTTATTGTATTTCTTATCATCAAAGAACTTACGGATAAAGCAGGGGTTAACAAAAAGATATCTCCACACACCTTCAGGCATTCTTTTGCAACACATTTGCTTCAGAATGGAGCAGATTTGCGTTATATTCAGGAAATGCTGGGACATTCCAGTATTACAACAACGGAAATCTACACTCATTTAAAAACTGAAGAATTGCGGGATGTTATTTTGAGTTATCACCCGAGAAATATTAATATTACTCAATGAAATAAAGTTCCATCTGAACTTTAAAAAAGTAATTATAAACAGATGAAATTATTGAAATATTGCCCAAGCTGTGGCAAAGAATCTTTACACTGGGATGGTGAAAAGAAATGGAACTGTCCTGAATGTGACTTCAGGTTGTATAATAATGTAGCAGGCGCTGTAGCTGTGGTGATCAGATGTGGTGACGAAATTTATCTTACCAGGAGAAACAGAGATCCTAAAAAGGGAAAACTCGATCTTGCGGGAGGATTTGTCGATCCTAAAGAGAGCGCAGAAGAAACCTGCAAAAGAGAGCTTTTTGAAGAGCTTCAGCTTAGTATCAATATTTCAAACTTAAAATACCTTACCAGTCTTCCTAACATCTATCAATATAAAGAAATTGATTATAATACGATTGATCTTTTTTATGAGTATACTGTTTCGGAAAAATTTGAGGTAAACCTTGAGCTTTCAGAAATATCAGAAGCGGTATGGATTCCTTTAAGGGAACTTAACCTTGATGATATAGCTTTTGATTCTCAGAAGAGGTTTTTTGAGAATTATGTAAGGAAATAATTTTTGTAATATATTCTCCTGCAGATTTAAAATCTGTGGGAGTTTTTTTTCCCTGCTAATTTTAAGGATCAGGCAGATAATTACTTTTTGAAGTCTGCTTCAGCTGTGAAGGCATTCTAATTTATTTTAACAGAAAAAAACAGATAGTCGCTGTGCGCTCTCGGATCAGGTGCAAAAGTTGGGGGTAATATAAACTAACATCAATAACCTTCTCTTTGACGCAAAGTTCTATTTTTATTACGCTTGATTTTAAGTGAGCCAAGAATAAATCGATTAGAAATCTATTTTAATGAAGCTAACTTTTTATATCACTTATTCAGCGATAAGTCGCTTTTTTTTGCTTTCTTACAATAGAGTATCCGAATTATTTTTCCTTTGCGTGAATAAAAGGTTATTTCCATCCTGTTTTCAAGTCAAAATATAAAAATCACATATTTTAATGTCATCCAAACAAGAAGTTTTAGTTTAATTCAGTTTGCTTAGTCATGACTTTTGAGACTGATCCGCTCTCTCCTATTAAAATCAATACGTTTTGGCCTTCAGCATTTCTTCCAAGTACTGGATCAGCAGTGATCTTTCTGCTTCCGAAAGATTTGCTTCTTTATGGTAAACAATATAACCAGGCATCGGCATTGTTTTATGTTTAAGAGCCTCAATAGACCTGTCAAGCATATTCTCTTTTAATTCCTTATTATAGGTACCCCAAACAGAAAAATTAAGATGCTGACGACCTTCATTTACATGGCTTTTCACAGACCATGAAACAGGAGCAATAAAAGCATATTTGGGATAAACCGTTTCATTGGAATGACAATCATAGCATGCTCCTTTAAGTAATGTTTTAATCTTTTCCGGAGCTTTCCTGGAATCTACAAAGTTTACTTTTGAATTTACCGGTTTGTTTACTCTGTCAATAGGAATAAACTGAATGAGAGCAAAAGCTACCAAACTCCAAAACACTATTTTTTTTGCGATTTTCATACGTTTACTTTACCGGAGTTAGAACGGCATTATCAGATTTAATCTCCTTTTTTACGTTCTGATCTACGGCTTCCTTCTTGTCATCAGCAGGAGCAGGAACCACAGGCTCAGCAGGAGCTACCGCTGCTTTAGGATTATCAAGCGTTCTGGTATCTTTCAGGTCCCATTCTTCTCTTGTTTCCCACAATCCTCTTATAACAACTTTTTTATAGAAAATATAGGCATCTTCGGCAAAAGTTTCAGTAGCAAAATCAGCCTCATCCCAATATTTATTTTCATTGTTGTCTACCAATATTCTGACAATATACTCTTCAGGTTTCAGTATATCAAATTTCACTTTATCCCCTTTTGTATATCTCTGGTAAATTGCTTTTTCAGAAGAGTCAAGAAGCTGGATCCAATAGCTGGAAGACGGTGCATTCAGAAGGGTAAATTCAAGGCTACCAAACTGGTCTACTTTAGCGACGTCAAAATCAAAACGTTTTGATTGTGTATTTTTAGCATAGAAAGATGACACTGTTTCTTTTGGAACGGTAAGCTGATATTTCTTCCCGCTGACAAAGTCTGACTGAATCAATATTTGATACGGGTTGGTTTCAGAGATTTTGGCTGTAAATTCCTGCGTGGTTAAACTGTCACTTTTCAATACCCATTTTGCAGGGTCGATCTTATCAATAAAATAATTGGAAGAGATCTTAAAATCAGTTTTCGGAGCTAGTGAACCTCCTCCGTTGTCACTGTTAAGATCCATCACATTTTTCTTATTGTATTTGTAAAATAAGGAAACAGTATAGGCGCTGTCTTTTTTCGGACCCTTATCATGCGTGAACACCAGTTTTTCTGTGGTCTCTTGCCCTACATTATTTTTCACGGCATCAAACCAGATTTTCACAGAATCTGATTTTGGGTTGTGTGTTACCTTTATATCTTTAAGTTTGTCATTCAGTGATTCTACTTTTACATCATCCGGATGGCCTTCAAATGTCATAAGAATTCCTCCCGGAGCCTCTTTCATTTCAGAATATTTCAAAGGCTTTTTAGAAGGATATACCTTTAAGTTTAATCCTGAAACAGACTTCTCCACCTCTACCGCTTCTTTTTGAAAACCTATTTTCTCTTTTCCGGGATCGTAAACGGAATTTCCATTCTCATCAGCAAATGCTATAATTTTATATTTTCCCGGAGAAAGGTAATTCATCTCATAATATCCATCATCGTCTACCTTCGTAATATAATAAGGCTTCTGCTTATAATTCATGGTATCTTTAACCTGATAAAGCCCTACCACCAATTTATTTTCAGTACTTCCTGTTTTCTTTTTGATGTCTAAAGCGTCTTTTATTTCACCACTTACATACAAGTCATCCAATTTGTCGCCTGTAGAAAAAGCAAAATTAAAATACCGCAGTGGGTTGGATTCATTATTATCCACAATTGAATTTCCAAAATTGAAATTATAAGTGGTATTGGCCTGTAAAGTATCCGTCCATTGGATCAGAACATATTTATTGGCAATATTGGAAGGAAGAATTCGCTTTATATTCTTAATTGGCGGCGAAATGATCAGATTCTTATTGATATCTTTCAATGTTACGTACTCATCAAAATCCAGGCGGAGTTCGTGAATATCTCTTTTTACATTGATTCTTGTGGTATCAATATTTGAACTTAAAAATCTTGGAGCCAAAGTATCTTTCGGTCCCCCTACAGGAGAACCTACTCTTGCACATGAATGAACAAGAAAACTGATAACGAATAATAAAAGAAACCTTTTCATGAAAATGTTTAGGCAAAAGTAAACATTATTCTCCAAAAACTTCATGTCCTGAATTCAAAGTATCCTTATTGTCGTTCATTACCGAATGAAGCTTATCTTTCTGTAAAGGGAAATCTTCAAATAATCCGGACAATGCAAGCGCCGTATATACTTTGCTTGAATATTTATTGCCAATTGCGACAATAGTAACCTTGGACTTCAGAAGATGGGCAAATACAGAATTACTACCGTGCCACCATCCATTATGGTAAGTGAGTTTTTCCCCATTGTCAAAAATTTTCATCCTAAACCCTAATCCATAGTTATTCATTCCGGACTTTTCATTGCTGTAAGGTGTAAATACCATCTGCATCAGCTCAGGCTTCAGGAAATCTTTTGAGAACATTGCTTTTGAGAAGTTGTATAAATCTCTTGGTGTAGTGTATACGTTTTTGTCCCCATAAATAAGATCCAATCTGTCTAAAGGATATAATTTACTTCCTCCATAGTAGAAAGACTGTGCCGCTGTAGGAATATCTTTTTCCTGAAAAATGTAAGAATTAGTCATTTTTAGTGGTGTAAAAACCATTTCTTTCATGGCCTGAGGAAACGGAGTTTTGGTCACTTTTTCAATCAATAAAGCCAATAAAGCAAAGTTGGTATTACAGTACATGAATCCTGTATCTGTATCTCTAGCCAGATCCGGCTTGTATTTGATAATCATATTCAGGACATCCTGGTTGGTAATAAAAGGTTTGGAAAGTTCTGCTGGCGCAGGCTGTATTTTGGTGATAAAATATTCGTACTTCGGAAGTCCGCTTCTTTGATCCAATAAGGTCTGAATAGTAACATTCGGGTATGGAAACCCTGGAAAATATTGGCTAAGATGGTCTGAAAGCTTTATTTTCCCTGCTTCCACCAGCTTCATCATCGCCATCGCCGTTAATGTTTTTGATACCGATGCAACATGCAAAGGTATATTTTTATCTATAGGCATCTGGTTTCCTTCTCTTCCGAAACCTCTGTAATTTTCGTACAAAATCTCGTCCCCTTTCGCAACAAGTATTCCGCCACTAAGATCTCCTCCATCCCAGATCTTTTTGTAATACTGATCTATATAATTTACCATTGTTGGTTTGTCTAAAACCTGGCTATCTGATTGGGTAAAAACCTTTCCAAGATCTACATTTCCGTAGTTAGGGAGATTGGTATCATTTTCCGCTGAAACTTCTTTGGCCTCAGACTTTTTTTTACAGGAAAATAGGGATAAAAGAACAGTTAAAATAAATACAAAATTACGCGTCTTCATGAGATTCAAAAATGAGCGGCAATTTAATAAAACTCAAAAATAAATAATAAATATAGAGTGATATTATGAATTATTTAACATAAACGAAAGAATCAGCAATAGGAAAATTTACTGATTCTTTATTGTGTTAGCCAAAAGAGGCTATTATTTTATCTACAATGAATTGTGCCAGTTTTTCTTTACTCTGATGAGTCCAGCCGGCAATATGAGGTGTTACAATAGCCTTTTCTGATTCTAGAAGAAATTTTAAATCTTCATTTTCCGTTTCTATATTTTCAAAAGAAGATTTTTCATATTCCAGAACATCCAGGCAGGTTCCTTTTACTTTTCCTGATTTTAAAGCCTCTACTAAACTTTTAGTCTTTACATTCTTTCCTCTTGCTGTATTCACAAAATAAAAGTCATTCTCCATCTCAGCAATAAAGCTTTCATCAATCAGGTAATGAGTTTCTGAAGTAAGAGGAATATGAAGGCTTACAATATCTGCAGACTGCTTCAGTTCTTCTATACTAACCTGTGTGGCAAATTCATCGGAAAGTCCCGGAAGGATATCATGAAAAATCACTTTACATCCAAAGCCTGAGAATCTTTTGGCGGTAGCTTTTCCCATATTTCCGTATCCTATAAGGCCTACTGTTTTTCCCAACAGTTCATCACCTCTGTTTTCTTCGCGTTTCCAGATACCGTTTTTTACTTCCTGAGAAGCAATAAACAACCTGTTCATTATCACCAGCAGCATTCCTACTACATGTTCTGCAACAGAATCTCTGTTGCCTTCAGGAGAGTTGATCAGCTGAATTCCCAATTCTTCAGCAACAGGAATATCGATATTCTCCATTCCCGCTCCTACTCTTGCTATAAACTTCAGGTTCCTGCCTTTTTCAAGGAAATTTTTATCCAGTGGAATTCTGCTTCTGATGATAATACCATCATAATGTTCGATTTTATGGCAAACCTCATCATAAGAAGAAGTAAAATCTTCTTCCAAAATAAAGCTCCTGGCCAGAAGCTGTTCTGTAATAAGAGGGTGATTTTTATCTAAAAGAAGTATTCTCATTTTAATATAAAATTTAGGAATTCAGAAAATAACAATCCTTATTTCTGAATGATTAGCTATTTTATTTTAACGCAAATTCCGCTAAGATTTAGAAAAAACAAATGCTCTTAAGCTCGCAAAGGCGTTAGCACTCAGCAAAGTTTAAAAGCATCTATTCCTATAAAATATTTATTTTTATTTTTTATCCTTCTTTGGCTCTTGTGGCTCCTGAAATAATTTTTTAAGCTCTACAGACTCCAGCGGTTTCATTCTTCCGGAAAGAATTAAAGAAAGTTCTTTTCTACGGAATGCCGCAGCAAATCTTTCTTTTTCCTCTTCTGTTTCCGGAACCATTTCCGGGATAGGAATAGGACGGTTAAATTCATCTACTGCAACGAAAGTATAAATACCCGCATTGGTGTGAATTTTCTTCTGATTGATCGGATCATCCAGCCATACATCCACATAAACTTCCATAGAAGTGGAAAATGCTCTGGAAACTTTAGATTCCAGGACTACCACTCCACCTTCCGGAATGGGATGATTAAAGGAAACGTGATTTACAGAAGCTGTTACCACTCTTCTTTCACAGTGTCTTGCTGCAGAAATAGACGCGCAACGGTCCATTTTTGCTAAAAGCTCACCACCAAAAAGGTTTCTTAAAGAATTTGTTTCGTTCGGAAGAACAATGTTAGTCATAATGGTCAGAGATTCTGACGCTTTTTTTATTTTTGCCATCTAGTCTTAGTGTTGTTTCGGGCAGCCGGAGCAGGTTTTGTTCCTTTTACGGCAGGTTTTACTAATGAATCTTTTTTCAGGGAATCTGAAACAGCCATTTCCGGGGTATGGGCTACCACTTTTACTGTATCTTTCACAATTCTATGGGTAGAAGTCTGTACAGAAACATTATTAAAGGATTTCTTTCCAAAAATAAACTCCTGTTTAGCATAGGCCAGGTATAAAATTCCCGCCACCGGAATAATCAGCAGAAAAACCCAGAGGATTGTTTTCTTGAATTTATAGTCCTTTTCCCTGTTTTCTGAAGCTTGTACTTTCTCTCCATTATTGATATCTGAAAACCTGATTTCTTCTAATCCATAAAAATCAGGATGTCCTGATTCTATTCTTTTTCCCTTGAAATGGGTATGCCCTTCTTCAATGAAAATGTTTCCAAGATTTTGAATTTCAAGAATCTGTTCTGCCTGAAGTTTTTTCTTCCAAAAATCAGTCTGGATCTTAAGATCGCTTCTGGAAGCCTCCAAAGACATTTGTTTTTGTCCGGCTATAAAAGCAATCAGCTCTTCAGACTGTACTTCATAATCTATGGTAAAATCAATCTGACTGGCTGGCGGAAGTATACTCCCATTTTCAGAATTAATAATGGCCTTAGAATTTTTCAGGGAAAACACGCCAAAGCCTGGAACTGTAGCAGTTCCAAATTGTTTCAAGTATTCTAAAATATATGCTGAAATATTCATTTGGCAGCAAATTTATAACTTTTTCATGACTTTTTAAGACATTTAATCCTATATAAAAAAAGACTGCCGGAACAGTCTTTTGTCTATTATCTATTAAAATAGGGATAACGTTACCTATAATACCTTTTAACTACAAAAAGCTATTGTATAAAATTCAAAATCAGATTAGGCTGTAAACATAACTCACTATACAATTCTATAATTCTTTATCACAACTCATTACACATTATTGAATTTTCCAGCTGATTCCAAACATAAAGTTTGTTCCTGCCTGCGAAAAATAATAAGGCGCTCCCTCATATACGGAACCATTGTTAACATATTTTTTATTGAACAGATTATTGACCAATAACTTCAATGCAATATCATTGTTAGCAATTTTAAATTGATACTGTGCATTAAAATCTGTCAGGAAATAATCTTTAAGCTCGAAATTTTTATCTTCTGTATTATCAAGATACTGTTTTCCAACATACTGATTCATCAGGGCAAACTGGAAATTTTGAGTTGGATTAAATTTTAACCCTAGATTGGCAACTACATCCGGAGAGAATGAAATTTGAGTATTTCCCAGGTTTACTGGCACCTCTCCATTCTTGACATTGAAATCCTGATTTCTGTTCTGGCTTAAGCTTACATTTCCTGAAACTTCCCATTGTTTTGATAATTTTGCCAATGCTCCGATTTCCATCCCTCTTCTGTAGCTCTTTCCTGAGTTGGTTCTGATAAATGCCCCCACATTACTAAGCTCTCCATTCAACACTAACTGATTGACATAGTACATATAATAAATGTTTGCTGTAAAGGATAAAAATCCAAATTGCTTTTCCAGACCGGCTTCAAAGTCATGAAGCTTTTCAGGTTTAATATCATGGTTAGACATTATATCTTCCCTGTTTGGCTCACGATGGGCATGGGCATAAGATAAAAACACTTTTCCTCCGCTGATCCTGTAATTTACCCCAGCTTTTGGGTTAAAAAACAGCCAGTTTTTATCAAGATCAGCACCTTCTTTGTCTCCAGCCATTAAAATCTTGGTATTGTAACTGATATTTCTTAGCTGTAAATCACCGAAAAATTCAAAATCATCCATTGTAAACAAAGCCTTTGCAAATCCTGAGACTTCATTCTTTACAGAACGGTTTCTGTAATATTCACTTTCATCAATCTGCGGATAAAATACGCCGGTAACATTTCCAAAATGTCTTCCGTAATACTGGTTGGCCACTGCTCCAAAATTTAAATCAAGATTTTCAAACTTCCCGTAAAGCGTTGAAACCACTCCGTAAAAGTCATTATTCAGCCATTTTTTTCTGATAAAATCTGAATATTTAATGGTTTGTCCGTTTTCAATAATATCAGGCAGATTATATCTTGAAAAAGTATTTTCCTGTTTATAATTTTCATAGTACCCTTTCCCTTTGGTATAATGAAAAGTTGTTTCCAGATTCCAGCGATCATTTAGCTTTTGCTCCCAAAGCAACTGATAATGATTCTGTTTGTAATTATCTGTCTCATTATCATAGAATCCTACAACATTCTCCCAGCCGGCATCATAGATAGCCCCTGAACCATTAAATTTAGGGTTTGTTTCCCACATTTGCCGGCTAATCCCGCCCCAGGCCTGATAGGTTTTTTCTTTTCCACCAAAAGCCATTAAACGTATTTTTGTTTTCCCTTCTTCAAATAAGGCCGTAAAATTGTAAGAATGTAAGTCTGATGAAGCCCGGTCTATATATCCATCAGAATGAATACGGGTGTATCTTCCCATCACGGAAAGACGATTTTTCCAGAACTTTCCGGAACCTATTTCAGCTGAATATTTATAGGTATTAAAAGAACCGTAGCTATCATCTGTTTTAAAATAAAACTTTTCTTCCGGCTCCTTTGAGATCACATTGATACTTGCCCCAAAAGCAGAAACTCCATTATTGGAAGTTCCCACACCTCTTTGAATGACAATCTGTGAAGCAGAACTTGTAAGATCCGGAACATTTACGAAAAATGTACCCTGGCTTTCAGAATCATTGTAAGGAACCCCGTTCATCATTACATTAATTGCTGATCCTGATACCCCACGAATTCTAAAACCGGTATACCCCACGCCATTACCAGCATCTGAAGTAGCAATAACCGAGGTTTGATTTTTTAAAAGAATAGGAAGGTCCTGACCGAGGTTTTTTCCGTCTAAGTCTTTCTGAACATTAATAATCTCCTTCGCAACCGGAAGTCTCTTGGTGAAATTTACCCCTTCAATCTCTCTTATCTTCAGAGAGTCCTTATGTTGAGCCTGCATAAAGGCTGCTGAGCCTACGGTAAGCCCTAAAAAAAATAATCCTTTCATTCTATAAATCTTTAACATTTAATGAATAAAAGGGGATCGATAAGATATTATACATTTCGACTTATAACAGTCGGTGTGTCCCTAAACAGCATTACCTGTTCCAGGTTCATTGGGTATAATCTCAGCCTGTTAAAGCACCCCTTTATTTCAGCTGCAAAATTACAAAAAATATACGAGATGTGAGAATCAGGTACGGGATGTGGGTAGGTGACTTAAGATAGAAAGTTTTTTGTTTTAGAAAATATGGTAGATTATCAGATTACGACTCATAGCTCATCACTAGTAGGTTTTATTATTTGCGTCAATATAATAATATTCTTTGCCGTCCTTGGTTACTTCAAACATTTTGCCCAGTTTCCAGCTGAAATTTCTTTTTATATTGGAATATTCGAAAGGAACAATCACTTTATTATTCACATCTATTACCCCAAATTTATCATTCTGGGAAGCCACGATCATGGGATCTGCCACATCATCACCTTCCATGATGTACAGGTATTGATATTGAGGGTAAATCTGATAATCTCTATAGTCCGCGGCATTGACGAATTTTGATTTTTCGATGATTCCGTAAAATCCATTCAGAACGTAAGCCTGAAATAACTGCTGTTTGTAGTCTCCAAACTTACATTTTCCAAGATCTGAGTCTTTGAACTGATATACTTTTTTTCCTTTGGCATCAATTCGGTAAGAAATCATATCTTTCTCTACTGTTGCATAGTTTTTCGTCCCAAATTTTCTGATTTTTTCATTCGGAGAATTTAAAAGATTACAATCTTCATAAAAAAACACAGCAATATGATATTCCGGCTGGATAATAAATTTCCCGTTTTGGTTCACATATCCAAATTTATCTTCTTTCTTTTTAGGAATAAGAAGAGGAAGATCCTTATTAATAACTACCAGATCAGGATTAGGCTTTGTCACTGTACTTCCTTTCTTCACCGTGGTTTTTGCAACATTTTTAACAGCCAATTTCTTCACAGATTTGGTCTGTGAGAAAATGGAAATCGAAATAAAAATGCACAAAACATTCAGGATATTTTTCATACTCGTCATTTGTCTGCAAAATTACGGCCAAATATAGAATTTATCAAATTCATATTTATAAAGAATCTAAATAAATTCATTCCCATAAAATAGTAAAATTTCGTAATTTTGGGAACATTTTGAATTGTTTGATAATTTTAAAACTTTAAAAAAATTGTAGATTATACTTGCTTTTCTCCGGACTATATCGCATATCCAAAATGCGGAAACTCAAAATGTTATTATACAGACCGGTAAAAAGGAGTGACAGTATTAACAGCTGTTTCATATATCTACCTTTAAAAGAGAAAGACTTCTATTATGAATATTTATAAGGATTACATCAAAGAGATTGAAGAAAGAAAAAACCAGGGGCTTCATCCAAAGCCAATTGATGGTGCTGAATTACTAAGCGAAATCATTGCACAAATTAAAGATTCAGGTAATGCAGATCGAACAGATTCTCTTAAATTTTTCATTTACAACACTTTGCCGGGAACAACAAGCGCAGCGGGTGTTAAAGCTAAATTTTTAAAGGAGATCATTCTGGGTGAATCCGTAGTAGAAGAAATATCACCGGCTTATGCCTTTGAATTGTTATCTCACATGAAAGGAGGTCCTTCTATTGAAGTATTGTTAGATCTCGCTTTAGGTAATGATGCAGCTATTGCAAAAGAAGCAGCAAAAGTTCTTAAGACGCAAGTCTACCTTTATGAAGCAGATACTAACCGTCTAAAGGAAGCATTTACTAGTGGTAACGAAATCGCAAAAGAAATCCTGGAAAGCTATGCACAGGCTGAGTTCTTTACTAAACTTCCGGAAATAGCTGAAGAAATTAAAGTGGTGACCTTCATCGCTGGTGAAGGAGACATTTCAACGGATTTACTATCTCCGGGAAATCAGGCTCACTCAAGATCAGACCGTGAACTTCATGGTAAGTGTATGATCACGCCTCAGGCTCAGGAAGAGATCAAGGCTTTACAGGCTAAACATCCTGACGCAAGCGTTATGCTCATTGCTGAAAAAGGGACAATGGGTGTAGGCTCATCAAGAATGTCAGGAGTAAACAATGTTGCTCTTTGGACAGGTAAACAAGCAAGTCCATATGTGCCATTTGTAAATATTGCTCCCATTGTAGGGGGAACAAACGGTATTTCTCCAATTTTCCTTACCACTGTTGATGTTACAGGTGGTATCGGTATCGACCTTAAGAACTGGGTAAAAAAGCTGGATGCAGATGGAAATCCGGTTCGTAATGAAAATGGAGAACCTATTCTGGAGCAGGCTTATTCTGTTGCCACAGGTACAGTTCTTACTATTAATATAAAAGAGAAAAAATTATATAACGGAGATCAGGAGCTTATTGACATTTCTAAGGCATTGACCCCTCAGAAAATGGAATTCATTAAGGCTGGTGGATCTTACGCTATCGTATTTGGTAAAAAATTACAGACATTTGCAGCTCAGCTTCTGGGAGTTGAAGCTCCGGCTGTTTTTGCACCATCAAAAGAAATTTCTCATGAAGGGCAAGGTCTTACAGCTGTAGAAAAGATCTTTAACAGAAATGCTGTGGGAATAACACCTGGAAAAGTGTTACACGCAGGTTCAGACGTTCGTGTAGAAGTTAATATCGTTGGGTCTCAGGATACAACAGGTCTTATGACTTCTCAGGAGCTTGAATCTATGGCTGCCACAGTAATTTCTCCAATTGTTGACGGTGCCTACCAATCAGGCTGTCATACCGCTTCAGTATGGGATAAAAAAGCGCAGGCAAATATTCCGAAATTAATGAAATTCATGAACGAATTCGGTTTGATCACAGCTCGTGACCCTAAAGGGGAATACCATGCTATGACCGACGTAATTCACAAAGTTCTTAATGATATTACCGTAGACGAATGGGCCATCATTATTGGTGGAGACTCCCACACAAGAATGTCTAAAGGGGTGGCTTTTGGAGCTGATTCAGGAACAGTAGCCCTTGCACTGGCTACCGGAGAAGCATCTATGCCAATTCCAGAGTCTGTGAAAGTAACTTTCAAAGGAAATATGAAAGAACACATGGATTTCCGTGATGTTGTTCATGCAACACAGGCTCAAATGCTAAAACAATTCGGAGGTGAAAATGTATTCCAGGGTAGAATCATTGAGGTTCATATCGGAACACTTCCTGCTGACCAGGCATTTACATTTACAGACTGGACTGCAGAGATGAAGGCAAAAGCTTCGATCAACATTTCTGAAGACAATACTTTAATTGAATCATTGGAAATTGCAAAAGGCAGAATCCAGATCATGATTGATAAAGGTATGGATAATCACAATCAGGTTCTTCAGGGATTAATTAATAAAGCTGATAAAAGAATTGCAGAGATCAGATCTGGTGAAAAACCAGCTTTAACCCCTGATGCTAATGCTAAATATTATGCTGAAGTGGTGGTTGATCTTGATATCATCGTTGAACCAATGATTGCTGACCCGGATGTGAACAATGATGATGTTTCTAAAAGATATACTCACGATACCATCAGGGACCTTTCTTATTATGGAGGAGAGAAAAAAGTAGATCTTGGTTTCGTAGGATCATGTATGGTTCACAAGGGAGATTTGAAAATTGTTTCTCAAATGCTTAGAAATATTGAAAAGCAACAAGGTAAAGTAGAATTTAATGCTCCTCTTGTAGTGGCAGCACCCACCTATAACATCATTGATGAATTAAAAGCAGAAGGAGACTGGGAACTGTTAGAAAAATATTCAGCCTTTGAATTTGATGATAAGGCTCCTAAAGGCGAGGCCCGTACAGAATATAAAAATGTAATGTACCTTGAGCGTCCCGGATGTAACCTTTGTATGGGTAACCAGGAAAAGGCGGCTAAAGGAGATACCGTGTTGGCAACGTCAACCCGTCTTTTCCAGGGAAGAGTGGTTGAAGATTCTGAACGTAAAAAAGGAGAATCTTTATTAGCTTCTACACCGGTAGTTGTTCTTTCAGCTATATTCGGACGTATTCCTAATATCGATGAATATAAAACTGCAGTTGAAGGTATTGACCTTACTAAGTTTGCTCCACCTATTAAGGAATTGGTTCAGGTGGGTCATTAACAGGCTTGACAACAGTTTTAAAAAGTATAGAATTGAGAGATTTTAGTCCTGCCAGGATTAAAATCTCTCATTTTTTTGTTTAGAATACTTCTATTTTAAGAGTAATACAATTTTTTTTCAAGAAAACCGATAAAATAAATTCTATTTTTTCTTAAATTGAAAGTTATAAAATCTCTTGATTTAGCATCAGAAATGTCCTCATTTATAAATTATAGGAACATTTTTTGATGTATTTGCAAGCAGTTTTCTCTCAAAATCAGAGGAAGAAGCATTAACGGAAAAAGAACAAAAACTAAATTTAGATATGACTTTTGATATTGATATGATCAAAAAAGTGTACGAGCGTTACCCTGAAAGAATTGCAGCAGCAAGACAGATCGTGGGAAAACCTCTTACCCTTTCAGAAAAAATCCTTTACACCCACCTTTGGGAAGGAAATGCTACACAGGCACATGAAAGAGGAAACTCTTATGTAGACTTTGCACCAGATAGGGTAGCCATGCAGGATGCAACTGCACAGATGGCACTTTTGCAATTCATGCAGGCAGGAAAAGCGAAAGTAGCTGTCCCGTCAACTGCTCATGCAGATCACCTGATCCAGGCGAAAGTAGGTGCTGATAAAGATTTGCAGGAAGGTATCAACAAAAACTCCGAGGTATTCAACTTTCTAAGTTCTGTATGTGATAAATACGGAATAGGTTTCTGGAAGCCCGGCGCAGGTATTATTCACCAGGTAGTATTAGAAAACTATGCGTTCCCTGGAGGGATGATGATCGGTACAGACTCTCATACAGTAAATGCAGGAGGTCTGGGAATGGTTGCTATCGGTGTAGGTGGTGCTGATGCAGTAGATGTAATGGCGGGAATGGCATGGGAACTTAAAATGCCCAAGCTTATCGGTGTAAAACTGACCGGTAAAATGTCCGGCTGGACTTCTGCAAAAGATGTAATCCTGAAAGTAGCGGGAATCCTTACTGTAAAAGGAGGAACAGGATGTATTGTAGAGTACTTCGGTGAAGGTGCAGAATCTCTTTCTGCAACAGGTAAAGGTACTATCTGTAACATGGGTGCTGAAATCGGGGCTACGACTTCCACTTTCGGGTATGATGATTCCATGAGAAGATATTTAGCTGCAACAGGAAGACAGGATGTTGTAGATGCAGCTGACAAAATTGCTGAACATTTAACAGGTGATGCTGAAGTATATGCAAACCCGGAACACTATTTTGATCAATTAATCGAAATTAACCTTTCTGAATTAACACCCCATTTAAACGGACCTTTTACTCCGGATTTGGCAACTCCGGTTGCTGAATTCAGAGCTAAAGCTGAAGCAAACGGATGGCCAATAGAAGTGGAATGGGCTCTTATCGGTTCTTGTACCAACTCTTCTTACGAAGATTTATCAAGAGCTGCTTCTATCGTTGAAGATGCAGTAGCAAAAGGTGTAAAACCTAAAGCTATTTTAGGGATCAATCCAGGTTCTGAGCAGGTGAAATTTACCGCTGAAAGAGACGGTTTCTTAGATTCTTTCAGAAAATTTGAAAATGCAAGAATTTTCACGAACGCTTGTGGACCATGTATCGGACAATGGGACAGAGAAGGAGCTGATAAAGGTGAGAAAAATTCTATCATCCATTCTTTCAACAGAAACTTTGCAAAGAGAGCTGACGGTAACCCAAATACTCACGCTTTTGTAGCTTCTCCAGAAATGGTAGCTGCCGTGGCAATATCCGGTAGATTAGACTTCAACCCAATTTCTGACACATTAACCAATGAAGCTGGTGAGCAGGTAAAACTTGATGAGCCTAAAGGTTCTGAGCTTCCTGCAAGAGGATTTGCAGTAGACGACAATGGCTATCAGGCTCCATCAGCAGATGGATCTGGTATTGTGGTAAATGTAAGTCCTACTTCAGACAGACTTCAGCTATTGGAAGAATTCCCTGCCTGGGACGGTAAAAATATTGAAGGGGCCAAGGTATTGATCAAAGCTTTCGGAAAATGTACTACCGACCATATTTCTATGGCTGGGCCATGGTTGAAATACAGAGGTCACCTTGACAATATTTCAAATAACATGTTGATTGGAGCTGTAAATGCTTACAACATGGAAACGAACCACGTGAAAAACGAAATCACCGGTGAATATGGTGAAGTTCCGGCTGTACAAAGAGCTTATAAAGCGGCAGGTATTCCAACTATTGTTGTAGGGGATCAAAACTATGGTGAAGGTTCTTCAAGAGAGCATGCTGCCATGGAGCCCAGACATCTTGGTGTAAAAGCCGTACTGGTAAAATCATTTGCGAGAATCCACGAGACCAACCTTAAAAAACAAGGTATGCTTGGATTAACTTTCGCTAATGAAGCTGATTATGACAAAATCTTAGAAGATGACACGGTTAATTTCTTAGATCTTGATCAGTTTGCTCCAGGGAAACAATTGACATTAGAATTCGTTCATGCTAACGGAACTAAGGACATTATCATGGCCAACCATACTTATAACGACCAACAAATCGAGTGGTTTAAGGCTGGTTCTGCACTGAACCTGATTAAGCAACAGGAAAATTAAGATTACTTGTTAGATTACTATAAAAGACGGCTTCTGTTGAAGCCGTCTTTTTATTTCAGTTTATCCAAAAGGTTAGCTCTGTAGATATCTCCTATTGGAATTTCCTGCTTGGAAAGCATCACCTTTTTTGCTCCTATGCTTTTTATTTTATCCAGATTGATAATAAAGGATTTATGGATACGTATAAATTGATCAGGAAGTTGATTTTCCATTGATTTAAGCGTATCCAGCACAATATATTCTTCATCATCTGTCCTGATATTTACATAGTCTTTAATGCTCTCAATATAAAGAATATCATTAAAGAGCAAACGATGCTGCCGTCCGGAAGATTTGACAAAGAAATGGGAATCTTTTTTCTCATTAACGGAGAAACGCTCTCTGGCTTTTAGAGCACTTTTTTGAAACCGGTCAAAAGAAACAGGTTTCAGCAAATAATCAATAATGTTATGTTCGTATCCTTCCAGTGCATATTCTGAATAAGCAGTAGTTAAGATATACTTTTGCCTGGCTCCCACAATTTTCATGAAATTAATCCCTGTAAGCTCCGGCATCTGAATATCTAAAAATATAAGGTCCGAATCATTATCTTTACTATATTCCAAAGCCAGTATAGGATTCTCTGTAGAAAATACCAGTTCCAAAAAAGGGGTCTTCCGGATATAATTTTCAAGGAGAGATATAGCCAGAGGCTCATCATCTACAACGACGCATTTAATTGTATTCATCTCGTAAATCAATCTTTAAATCTACCATAAATTCTGTTTCTGAATCTTTTATATTCAGTTCATATCTTTGAGGATAAAGAATTTCCAGTCTTTTTTCCACATTCTCAATACCTATTCCGGACGCTGTATCTTTCATCCTTTGATTTTTAAAATTGTGAAGAGAAAAGTGAAGGGTCCTGTTTTTATCGGAAACTTTCAGAACAAAACCTTTATCCCTGAAATCACCATGTTTAAAAGCATTTTCGACAAATGGAACCAAGAGCATAGGAGAAATATTGAGTTTCGGATGGGTGATATTTTTTTCAAAAACCAGCATTTCAGCGTTTTTAATTCTCAGTTTTTCGAGCCCGATCAAGCTCTCAATATATCCAATTTCTTTATCCAGGCTGATCACATCTTTTTCAAGATCTTTCGTGCTGTATCTGAGCAGCTCACTCAGCTTTTCAATTGCGGGTAATGATTTATCCGAATTCTGATAAACAAGGGAGTAAATATTATTTAAAGAATTAAAAATAAAGTGGGGATTGATCTGTGTTTTCAATGCCTGAAGTTCTGCTTGTCTCTTCTCTATCAAAAGTCGTTTTTTATCATTTTCAGCCACCCCATATTGCTCTAATATCCATAGAATTCCCGCAATGAAAGTGGTGAGAGAGCTGCTATAAATATTATCAAAAAAATAGTATGTAAGTCCTGTCCCTTCACCATAGTTTCGGAATCCAACGATCTCCTGCAAAATTATTTCTTCAAGAATATAACGCAGTCCTGCAAAGCAAAGAAGAGTCAATACAAAAACTATAACAGCTGAGTAAAGCTTATCCAGCTTGAAGAACTTTGGGAAAATAAATATATATGAAATATAGAAACTAAGAATCTTTACCATAAAAAAAGTAATCCTGAGGATACTTACTTCATAGCTACTTCTCTCCGGGAAAAAGAAATTAGGAGTAATAACCGTTCCAAAAAAATCAAAACTCCAATAGATAATCTGAAGCCAGATAATTTGCTGTTTTTTCATACTCAAATATAAAGCTCCGCCAAGGAATTTATCTACAGTTTTCGATGAAAGGCTCTTTTTTTCCGATAAAACTATTTTCACACCCATGAAACAAGCCTTCGTCTAATCCCTGTTTTTACAAGAATACCCACCTTATACCTTTGTCCCAGAGCTGTAATAAAAACTCTCTTACATACAATGAAAAGAAATATTTTCTATATCTCAGTGTTATTTTATTCTTTTGCGATAGGGCAGACTAAAGACTCGGCACTGGTAAAAAAGATCGAAACAGTTACGGTGAACGCTAAAAAAAATTTGGTAGAACGTAAAGTAGATCGTCTTGTCTATAATGTTCAGAACTCTATGCTATCCCAGGGAAGCTCAGGAACAGAAGTATTAGCAGGAACTCCTTTTCTTAAAGTGGATGAAGATAAAGGTCTTCTTTCTATTGCCGGCAAAAATGGAGTCTCTGTTATGGTTAATGACCGAATGCTTACCCTTTCAGGTACTGAGCTCATCAATTATTTAAGAAACCTACGTTCTGAGAACATCCTGAAAATTGAAGTCATCACTACTCCACCTTCAAAGTATGAAGCCCAAGGAAACAGCGGGATTATTAATATTGTTTTAAAAAAAAATCAACTTATTGGTTGGAACGGTTATCTTACCACGTATTATAAACAAAAAACCTATGCCGGATTTGGGAGTATGGCAGGAATTAATTATCAGAATGAAAAATTAAAAGCAGCAATAAAACTACAGGGATTTGATGAAGAAAAACGTTCTGTAGAAAATTATCAGGTCATAGGAAAAAGTTCTTCGGTTAGCAGAGATGACAGGAGGGATATGAATGATGGGCTTGGGTTTAATGTGATACTGGATTACTCATTATCCGAAAAATCCAATATAGGAATGGTTTATGATATGATGAAAGGACACTCCAATATGGATATTCATTCGGGGCAAAACTACGTTACCGGTGAAACTCTAAACTTCCAGACCCAAACTGATTCTAAACACCGCTCTGATTATACTTTCCAAATGCTGAACCTTTATTTTGATCAAAAGCTAGGAGGTCATAAGCTGAGTTTTGGAGCTAATTATTATGGAAACCTTCCGGATACTCAGGTCAATTTTAAAACCATAAATAGGACAGATCATTCAGAACAAATGGTCAGAAATCTATCTTCAGTGGACTATAAAATCTATTCTGGACAGGCTGATTTGACTTTAAATCTTAAAAATATTCAAGTTGAAGCCGGTACCAAGTACAGCCAGTTTTCGAACAATTCAGCTATTGAGTATTATAATATGATCAGTGGAAATTATACCATTGACCCGAAAAAAAGCAATCTTTTTAATTATAATGAAAAAAATTATGCTGGTTACTTCAGTGCCAGTAAAGATTTTGGTGAAAAATGGTCTGCAAAAATAGGCCTGCGTTATGAATATACCGATACAAAAGGATTTTCACCCACCACAGAGTCTCAGTCTGACAATAGGTATGGAAAACTATTTCCTACTGCCTATATTTCTTATAAGGCTGATGCTAACCATCAATTCAGTCTTACCTATTCCAGAAGGATTAACCGCCCTTATTTCCGGGCTTTAGATCCTTTCCGCTGGTATTCCAATCCAACTACTTATTATACCGGAAATCCGAGCCTGCAGCCTTCATTCAACCATAATATTGAATTCAATTATATCTTTAAAAATAAATTCTCAGCTAATCTCTACTACCAGCGAACTCTGAATAATTTTGACCAGATCACATTTCTAGATGGAATCCAGCTAACCAGTACCTATCAAAATTATTACAATCAAAACAATTATGGGATCAATCTTAACTATACAGATACTTTTTTCAAAGTCTGGGAAAGCAATCTTTCTGCATCCTTCAGCTGTAATGAAACCCAGATTACCCAATTCAATGCCGTCCCTAAAAGTGGGCAAGCCTTCTATTATTCTACCAACAATACTTTCAGACTCAATAAGGACAAAACATTTTTTCTGTTTTTAAATTACTGGCATAATCTTCCATCAAGGGATGGGTATATGTCCGTCAGAAACAGGGCCAGTGCTGATGCCGGAATAAAAATGAGCTTTGCAGAAAAAGCTTTGCAGATTAACCTTTCGGTAAGTGATATCTTTAAACAATCCGGATATAAAGCAACTATGTATTTCGCTGATAATACACAGTCTTTCAATAATTATTGGGACGCCAGAAGACTGACCTTAAGCATCACCTATAATTTCGGAAACCAGAAGCTGAAAAACGATGAAAGAAAAATTAATTTTGAAGAAAAAAACCGGGCGCAATAATGAAATATGCCTGATATTAGGGCTTTTGGAAGGATATATGAAAAAAAATATTTGATATAAAAAATTAATTTTCGCCATTTTATCGTAACAAATTCTCCTTTTGAGCGTCTAACGGAATAGTAGTAAAAAACATTATGAAAAAAACTGTATTCGCTTTATCACTTATAAGCTCAGTTATTATTTTTTCGCAGGAAAAAAATAATAACCAGCCTAAAGAAAAACAAATCGACGGTGTAGTGATCACCAAAACTAAAAAAGCCGTTGAACAAAAAGCTGACCGTACTGTTTTTGATTTCTCTGAACAGCCTCAGCTCAACAACGGGAATGTTTTGGAGGGGATTAAAAAGCTTCCGGGGCTTGTAGCCACAGACATCGCAGGAATGATGTACCAGGGAAAAATGCTGGATGTTTATCTTAACGGAAGACCTTTAAATATTACTTCTAATGAATTAAACTCATTTCTTGAGGGCATGCCCGCTAATTCTGTAGAAAAAATTGAAGTGATTACCCAACCTGGCGCAGAATTTCCGGCAACCTCCGGAGGAGCCATCATGAATATTGTTACGAATAAAAATGCCAATAAATATTTAACGGCTACTTATTCCGGGAATTATACGTTCACAAACTATGATAAGTACAGAAACAGAGTAACCAACTCTCTTAACCTCAACGCCAGAAATAAACTCTTCGGATGGCAGCTTAATATTGGGCAAAACTATCGTGAAAGTATGCTCAATACTCAACAAGATAACCTTCTGTCTGGAAATACAGACCGATATGCCCGCGGGTATTTTGCAAAATCAGGAGTAACCTTTGAGCTTGGTCAGGACAGATTATTGCTTAACTACGATATTTACCACAATAATAATGATAACTTTACTCTAAGTAATGGTCTTGCTGATCTCCTTGTCAGCCAGGATCCTGATGTTTATAAAGAAGCCAGATTCAATGCTTTTGATGCAGCACGTACCAACAGCCTGAGGCAGGAAGCTGTAGTAACCTATCAAAAGCGTTTCGCAGATAAGTCTCAAAAACTGGATTTTCAGTTTGGCTATACAAAGTCTGATACCAGGTTTTCTCAGGATAATTTCTTTCGGGAAGGTTTTTATACAGAAAATGGTATAACTTTTACCCATGCAGGAGGTAATGATATTCTCAATAACAAATCGGATATGAGAATAGCCAACTTCAAGGTTGATTACTCACAACCCATTAAACTTCTTGATGGCGGAAAGCTAAGCGCAGGAGGGTTGTATGAAAGACAGGATTATGATACTAAAAGTTTTGGATTGACCAATTTAGAGTATCAAAGACAAACGGCATCTACCTATTTGGAATTTCAGGCAAAACTTAAGAAGTTTGACTTTACATTAGGTGCGCGTGCTGAAAACTATGATATTTCCGGAGTAACAAGATACATTAACAAAGATAAAAAGCTGGTTCAGGATGATTTAATTCCTTTTAATAAGTTTAAGCTTTTCCCGAATGCCAGCATTCAGTACAGCATGATGAATCAGGTGTATGTTGCGGCAAATTATAACAGGAAAATCAGTTTACCGAGTATTTCTGCCCTTAACCCAAACAACACTACGTTTGCAGGTCCCAATACTCAAATAATCGGTAATCCGAATCTTCAGCCTACCATTTTTGATAATTATGAGCTTAAGGTTTCTGCATTTGATTATGCATTTATCGGATACAGCGTAAGCTCAGCAAGCAACCAGGTAGCACAGATCATCAGAAAAGACGGTAAAAATCTGTACAATGAGCAGATCAATATTTCTACTATGAAAATCCACAATTTCAACGTGGGTCTCCCTATTCCGTTTATGATATTCAGCAAACCGATGAGTGAAATCATGAAGTTTAATTTTAATCCTGATAAAATCAATTTTATGTATCTGTATGCAGGATATCAGAAACATGACATTGATAACCTCAACAATAAAGGGTTCTGGATTTTTAATGTGATGACTCAAATTATCCTTCCTAAGGAAATCAATATGAATGTTAATTACAGCTATTTAACACCAAAAGGAGGATATTTCTATTTTACAGCAGATAAGCCGTTTAATAACTCCCTTAATATCACGCTGACTAAAAAGTTTTTGGACAAGCGCCTTACAGTTTCCATATTTGCTAATGATATTTTCAACAGCCAGGTGATGCAGGCTTATTCCAGCCCACCTGAAGGAGAAAGGGTTATGATACGGTCTAAATATGATTCAAGAAACTTCGGTTTTTCAATCAATTATAAAATTCCTACCAGAAACAAACTGGCAAAAGAAGATCCCAATATCTTAAACCAGACTAAAAAAGAAGATACCGGCGTCATGCAGCAAGGACAATAAATAAATTTGTTAAAAATTAAGAGACCGTGAAATAATCACAGTCTCTTTTTTATATCTTTCCTGCTTTTTACCTGATACAACAGATCTCTGCGTGATTGATGGGAACATAAGTTTCGGCTAAAGCCAATGGAAATGATATGTTATTGATAAATGGGCTAAAGCCCACTCCTATTGAATTAAAACAATCTGGACACTTAAAAATCCAGTGTTTGAAACCTCCAATCCAATGTGTCAATGAGTGTTAGCTGGTTCAGATTCACCGGAAGCCCTGTGATAATTTTCAGAACCTGAAGAGCCATCATACTTCCGACTATTCCCGGTAAAGCGCCTAATACTCCAAGGCTGTCACAATCTGCCATATCTTCATCAAAAGGAGGCTCCGGAAACAGATCGCGCAGGTTTTTGCTTCCTTTATGATTGAATACCGCCAGCTGTCCTGAGAAGCCAAGAATACTTCCATAAACCAATGTTTTTCCCAGCTTTACACAGGTATCATTCACCAGATATCTTGTTGAAAAATTATCAGAACCATCTACTACTACATCATATTGGGACAACACATGTTCTGCATTTGAAGCATTAATTTTCTGGTCAATCCCAATAAACTCTACCTGATGATTGATGTTTTTCACATATATTTCTGCGCTTTTTACTTTAGGCATTCCTATATTATTTTCATTATGGATTACCTGCCGGTTTAGGTTGTGAAGCTCCAAATGATCAAAATCCATTACCGCTAATGTACCTACTCCAGCGGCAGCCAAATACTGGATAACAGGACTTCCCAAGCCTCCTGCTCCTATGACAAGGACTTTTGAAGCCATTATTTTCTTCTGTCCTTCCAGTCCTATTTCCTCAATAAAGATCTGACGGCTGTATCTCGCAAATGTATCTTCGTTTTTCATCGTTGGTCATTAACATATTTACCATTTAAACACCGCTATATATGGAATCCCAATCTTTCATAACCGGGTCGTAGCCTGATTTTCTAATCATATTCCTGATCTCCTCCATACTTCGTTCATCACTGGTTTCAAACTGTTCCAAAGATCCTTTATCTACAGAATATCCTCCGGGATTGGTTTTTGATCCGGCACTCATCGCGGTAGCCCCCAGAGATACAATATTATTTCTGAAAACTTCATTTTCCCTGGTTGAGATTGAAATTTCAAGGTCTTCATTCCATATTCTGTAGGCGCAGATCAGTTGAAGCAGATCTTTATCTTCCATGATAAAATTAGGTTCAATAATTCCCTCTGCGGGTCTCAGCCTTGGAAATGAAACTGAAAACTTACTTTTCCAGTACTGCTTCTGAAGATAATCTATGTGCAATGCATTGAAAAAACTGTCTACCCGCCAATCTTCCAGCCCCAGCAAAACGCCCAGTCCTATTTTATGAATACCAGCCCTTCCTATCCTATCCGGGGTATCCAGGCGAAAATCAAAATTGGATTTCTTTCCTTTCGGATGGTATTCTTTATATATTTCCTGATGATAAGTCTCCTGATATACCAATACTGAATGGACCCCTTCTTCATGCAAGAGTTTATATTCTTCTTCCATTAAAGGCTGTACTTCAATAGAAATATTGGAAAAATGCGGCTTTAATAAGCGGACCGCATTCTGAAAATAAGGAACTCCCACTATTTTATGAGCTTCCCCGCTTACCAGCAATACATGATTCACTTCCATAGACTTCAATACCGAAGCTTCTACCATGAGTTCTGTATCGGATAATGTTTTCCTCTTTAAGTTATTATCCAGGCTGAAGCCACAATAGGTACAGATATTCTGACATTCATTGCTGAGATACAGTGGCGCATATAACTGAATGGTCTTACCAAACCGTTTCTGGGTTAAGACCTGCGTCATTCTTGCCATCTGTTCCAATTCTGAAGCCGCAGCCGGAGAAAGCAGGTTCAGAAAGTCTTCAAGGGTTTTATTCTTTTTCTGAAGGCTGGTTTGAACATCAGACAGACTCACTTTTTCAAGCTTATTTTTTACCTCATCCCATTGAAATTGCTCAAAAACATCTTTAAAGCTTTTCATATTCTGGTTTTATTCAAATAAAAACGAAGTAAGGGGACTTGAAGCTTCTGCATGGTGGGCAATTGCTCCTAATCCGGATTCAAAGGCTCTTCTTCCGGCAATCACTCCTTCTTTAAATGCAACTGCCATATTAACAGGATTTCTGGCTACAGCAATAGCCGTGTTCACAAGGACAGCATCTGCCCCCATTTCCATTGCTTTTGCTGCATCAGAAGGTGCTCCAATTCCTGCATCTACAACAACAGGCACATTACTTTGGCTGATGATAATTTCTAAAAAATCTAATGTTCTCAGTCCTTTATTGGTTCCGATAGGTGCTCCTAAGGGCATAACCACTGCTGTTCCTACATCTTCAAGACGCTTACATAAAACGGGATCTGCATGGATGTAAGGCATCACTATAAATCCCAGTTTTGCAAGCTCTTCCGTAGCATACAATGTTTCAATAGGATCAGGCAGCAAATATTTGGGGTCTGGATGAATTTCCAGTTTTACCCAATTGGTCTCCAGCGCCTCTCTGGCTAACTGAGCGGCTAATACGGCTTCTTTTGCCGTTCTTGCCCCCGAAGTATTAGGAAGAAGATGAACATGGGTTTCTCTTAATGACTCAAGCAAATCGTCTTCTGCCGATTGCGCGTCAATTCTTTTCAATGCCATGGTCACCATATCTGTTCCTGATGCGACAACAGATGATGTCATATCGCTAAGGCTTCCGAATTTTCCTGTTCCTAAAAACAATCTTGATTCAAAAGTCCTGCCTGCTATTATCAATTTTTGATTACTCATATTCTCTATTTATTTTTCCAAAGAAGTACAGTCTTTATTTTAGACTTTTCTTTACTTGTCTAAAAGTTTCGTTACTGGCAATTGTATATCATTGCCTTTTTTAATGTGTTAATAATAGATGGTTGTTTTGTGATCTCTCCTGAAACGGAAATCCCATAAATCCCGATTTGTTGTAATGGTACAATATCTTCAAGGGTAACACTTCCAATGGCAAATATTTTAGGAATCTCTAAGGATCTTTCTTTCAGGTGATCAATGATCTTCTGATATCCTTCAAAACCAAGAACGGGGCTCAGTTTTTCTTTGGTAGCTGTAAACCTCAATGGTCCCAACCCAATATAGTTACAAGGCTCATGCATCCTTTGAAGAATATCAGATATCGTATTGGCCGTTCCTCCTATTATTTTATGCTCTCCCAAAACCAGTCTTGCTTCTTCAACAGATCCGTCATTCAATCCCAAATGAACACCATCTGCATCAATCTCCTTTGCTAGCTGCACATTATCATTAATAATAGAGACTGCCTCATATTCCGAACATAGCTGTTTTGAAATTTCACAAAGACCGGTCAATTCTCTTTCCGGAGCATTTTTCCATCGGACCTGTACCCATTTTACTCCATGGTCTAAAGCTTTCCTGATATTAAGCTCCTGCTCTGTTTTTGTATTTCCCTGTGATATATATTGTAATTTTTCCATAGGTACTGTAAATGTATCCCGGTAAAGAGGGATTTGTTTTTTTAATTATAAAAAGATCTTTTTCCTGCATTTTATAAAAGCTTCCAATGGTTCCCTACTCTCCCAAACACCACCAAGCAAAGCTGCACCATCTGCTCCGGCATCAAAAGCTTCCAGAATGTTATTCGAATCAATACCTCCTAAAGCAATCAGTTTTACATGCTCATTATTCCGGGAGTTTATATCCTCCATAACGGTTGTATTCTCACCATATCCTTTTTTAGAAATACTTGGAAAGAATGGGCTTATGAAAGCATACTCCCATTCTTTTTCTAACCTGTTATATGCTCTGATATCATGTACTGAGGTTGATATTGTATGCTCTTCCACCACAGGTTTGTATTTCTTTTCTTCCCGATCAGCTTCCCTATAATGAAACCGTGATATATTATATTCTTTTCCAAGCTCATAATGCGTATGCAGAACCAATTGAGGGTAAAAAAATTGGTCAATATTGCTGATAAAAGCAGTCAATTCACTTTTGCTGATCCCGGGTTTTCTGATATGAAGTAAATCCAGACCTTCCTGAAACATCTGATTAATAATCTCAGCTTCATTGGGAAAGTTCTGTTCAGAAGTAATAACAAGGATCATATATAAATTTCCTTCCCTTTTTCGATAAATTCCTGAGACTTGTCCAGCATTCCCTGTTCTGCAGATTCCCTGATTTCCTGAGTGATCTTCATGGAGCAGAATTTTGGTCCGCACATAGAACAGAAATGGGCAATTTTCGCTCCTTCTGCCGGAAGAGTCTCATCATGATAAGCTCTTGCCGTATCCGGATCCAGTGAAAGATTAAACTGATCTTCCCATCTGAATTCAAACCTTGCTTTACTTAATGCATTATCCCTGTATTGAGATCCGGGATGTCCTTTTGCCAAATCTGCAGCATGGGCAGCCAGTTTATAAGTAATAACCCCATCTTTAACGTCTTTTTTATTCGGAAGACCTAAGTGTTCTTTTGGAGTTACATAACAAAGCATGGCACATCCGAACCATCCTATCATTGCTGCTCCAATTCCAGAAGTAATATGATCATAACCCGGTGCAATATCCGTTGTCAAAGGGCCTAATGTATAAAATGGAGCTTCATGGCATTCTTCCAGCTGTTTATCCATATTCTCTTTAATCATATGCATTGGAACGTGACCGGGACCTTCAATCATTACCTGTACATTATGTTTCCATGCAATCTTGGTGAGCTCACCTAAAGTTTCCAGTTCGGCAAATTGTGCGGCATCGTTAGCATCAGCAATAGATCCGGGACGAAGGCCATCCCCAAGAGAAAAAGCCACATCATATTTCTTCATAATCTCACAGATCTCTTCAAAATGGGTATATAAAAAGTTTTCTTTATGATGAAAAAGACACCATTTAGCCATGATAGAACCTCCCCTGGACACAATTCCCGTTACTCTATTGACTGTCAGATGAATATATCGCAACAAAACTCCGGCATGAATGGTAAAGTAAGAAACCCCTTGCTCTGCCTGCTCAATCAGAGTATCTTTAAAAACTTCCCATGTAAGATCTTCAGGAACTCCTTTTACTTTTTCCAATGCCTGATAAATAGGAACCGTACCGATAGGCACCGGGCTGTTTCTGATAATCCATTCTCTCGTTTCATGAATGTTCTTTCCTGTGGAGAGGTCCATAATGGTATCAGCTCCCCATCGGCAGGCCCATACTGCTTTTTCCACCTCTTCATCGATACTTGAAGAAACAGCGCTGTTCCCGATATTGGCATTAATTTTTACTAAAAAATTTCTTCCAATAATCATCGGTTCACTTTCCGGATGATTGATATTATTGGGAATAATAGCTCTTCCCGCAGCAATTTCATCTCTTACAAACTCCGGAGTGATTTTAGTTTTCGGAGTATTCGCGCCAAAACTGTTTCCAGGATGCTGGAAAGCCATCTCTTTTGAAACCGTTTCCAGCTGCTCAATACGCTGGTTCTCCCGAATGGCTACATATTCCATTTCAGCGGTGATGATTCCCTGTTTTGCGTAGTACAACTGGGTAATTTCTTTACCTTCCCGGGCAACTTTAGGTTTATGATCATAAGAAAAACGCAGCTCATCAAGCCGTGAATCTGCTAAACGGGCTTTTCCATATTCGGATGAGATTCCATTCAGGATATCTACATCTTCTCTGTCTAAAATCCATTGTTCCCTTATTCTCGGAAGCCCTCTTTGAATATCAATTTCTGCATTGACATCCGTATAGGGACCGGAAGTATCATAAACCGTTACAGGAGCATTGTCTTCAAAGCCTCCTTTGGTAAGCCTGGTAGGACTAAGTGCTATTTCACGCATTGCTACACTGATAGGATGTATTGTTCCTTCAACATAGATTTTCTTTGAGTTCGGAAATGGCGAACACGTAATTGAATGAGCCATAAATATTGGTATTAAATATGAAAATTAACCGCCCTGAGTGGCAGTAATAATTAAAACTGAATCTTGATCTTTGAGAAATGTCTCTGCCCAGGCGGACAGTGGAATAATACGGTTGTTTACAGCTACAGCAATCCCTTTTTTCTTTCCGGGTAGTTCCATAGCCAGTAATGCTTCCAGATTGTCGGGAAGTATATCAAATGTTTTTCGGGTGTGGTTGATTATAAGTTCCATTCCTAATAATTTTAATATACTTTAGGAATGGCCATTATTGTACAATAGAATGTACAGCAAAAGTCATCTGCTTTTCCCTACGCTGGTATAATCCAGATCAGGTTCAAAGGGTAAAGTCTCAGTCTGTTGGTCAACAGACACCCCTAAAGTCTGGGACGAAGGTAGGTATTTTTTCAGAATGGGCAAAATTGAATTTTCCTTACACAAAAAAACCACCTCAAAATTGAGATGGCCCTGTTTTATTTTCTAATAAACTTTAGCTTTGTTTTTTACTCCTCACAAGCTCTCCAGATTGCATCATTTTGCGGAACGGGTGCTGTAATTTCAATCTTTTCTTTGGTTACCGGATGAATGAACTCCAGTTTCCTTGCATGAAGATTAATTCCTCCGTCAGGATTGGAACGGGGAGCCCCGTATTTAAGGTCTCCTTTGATGGGAATTCCCGTTTTAGATAATTGGGCACGAATCTGATGATGCCTGCCTGTTTCCAGATCAATTTCAAGAAGTATATAATTATCAAGTGTTTTAATAACATGATAGGTTAAAATAGCTTCTTTCGCTCCTTCTGTTGCCTTTGGAAAAACAATGGCTTTATTGTTTTTTTCGTTCTTCTTTAGGTAATGAACCAACCTTTGACTCTGTGGAATCATTTCTTTTCCTACCACAGCCCAATATGTCTTTTTAACCTCACGGTTTTTCACCATTTGAGTAAGGCGGGAAAGTGCTTTGGACGTTTTAGCATAGATTACCAATCCTGAAGTAGGACGGTCTATACGATGAACCAAGCCGAGAAAAACATTCCCCGGCTTAGCATCTCTTATTTTTATAAAATTCTTTATAGATTCTAATAATGATTCATCGCCGGTTTTGTCTCCTTGTACCAGTTGACCGACTTTTTTATTAACCACCAGAAGATGGTTATCTTCATATACAATCTGCTCCTTCATAATGCTTCAGTCTATCTTCTTCTATTGGACAGTGAAAGAATAATTCCTCCCAAAAGACCAATGGTTTTAAGTACTGAAAGGGTCGAATCTTCAGGTATAAAGGCTCCGATGACGCAAATCCCTGCTGCAGCATACATAGCATAGACAAAGTTCTTATTCGTAAGCAAGGGTGCCTGAATAAAGAAACTCGCTCCTATCAGGACATAAAAAACCTTTCGGGACAGCAGATGATTGATTTCCGGGGAGAAAAGATTAAACCAGCCTATAGCGAGGCATACCAATGCGGCAATAGATAAAATTCCCTGGATAGATTGTTGTTGATTTTGCATAGATTAATAACTTTCGTTTTCGTTTGGAAATTCTACTGTCTTTACATCTTTTACGTATTGAGCAACAGCTCCTGTTATTTCAGTATAAAGATCAAGGTATCTTCTTAGGAATTTGGGGCTAAAGCCTTTATTCATTCCCACCATATCATGATATACCAAAACCTGCCCGTCACAGTCAGCTCCGGCGCCAATTCCTATAGTAGGGATAGAAATACTTTCCGTTACTCTTTTAGCCAGATCAGCAGGAATTTTCTCTAAAACTACAGAAAAACATCCCAGTTCTTCCAAAAGCTGTGCATCAGCAATCAGTTTTTCTGCTTCTGCTTCATCTTTTGCTCTTACTTTATAGGTTCCAAACTTATAAATAGATTGTGGAGTTAATCCCAAATGTCCCATTACAGGAATTCCTGCGTTCACGATTTTCTTTATGGATTTAGAAATCTCTTTTCCTCCTTCAATTTTCACGGCATGGGCACCTCCTTCCTTCATCATTCTTACTGCAGATTCCAATGCTTTTTCAGGGTTACTCTGATAAGTTCCGAAAGGCAGATCTGCAATGACCAAAGCTCTGTCAGTTCCTCTTACCACACTTTGAGCGTGATAAATCATCTGATCCAGTGTAATGGGCAATGTGGTTTCAAAACCAGCCATCACATTTGCTGCAGAATCTCCAATCAAAATAGCATCTACACCGCCAGCATCTACCATCTTTGCCGTGGTAAAGTCATAGGCCGTAAGCATTGTTATTTTTTCCTTGTCGAATTTCATTTTACGCAAGGTTTCAGTCGTAACTTTTTTAATTTCAGAGTGAACAGACATAATTTATCTATTTTTAAAAGTTAAAAAGTCGGCCTTCAGCCGACTTAAATTTTGTATGATTTTTATAAAACTACGTGGCCGAGTTTCATGAGTTTGTCGTGATTTAAAATCTTGATATTTCTTCCGTCTACTTCAATCAGGCTGTCCTGTTTGAATTCTGAGATCAGACGGATGGCACTTTCTGTGGCAGTACCAATAATATTGGCAATTTCTTCCCTTGTCAGAGAAATCTTAATAAAGCCTTCCGGATCTACCCCCAGCTTCTGTTCCAGCAGCAGCAGTATTTCAGCCAGCCTTTCTCTTACCGTTTTCTGTGCAAGGAATGTAATGGTATTGGAAGATTCTCCCAATTCGTATGAAATTTTCTGAAGCATGACAAAAGAAAGCTGTGGATCTACCTCTAAGAGATACATAAAGATATCTGCTGGTAGAAAAACACACTCAATATCCGTCATAGCTTCGGCTTTGGCTTGGAAGTTTTCTCCACAAAGCAAAGAACGATAGCCGATGATATCCCCCTCTTTGATAAATCTTAAAATCTGATCTTTTCCGAACGCTCCTGATTTTGATAATTTGGCAGCACCTTTTTCAAGGACATAAACTCCCTTTGGAGTTTCTCCATCCTCAAAAATAGTGTCGTGTTTTTGAAAACTTAATTTCTTTTTGCCATTAATATATTTTTCAAAATCTGCGCTAGAAAGTCTTTCCTTAAATGATTTATCATTAAAAACTTTGGCGAACCTCTCTTCAATTGCTATCTGTTGTTCCTGCGGCATTTTATATGATATTTATCACAAAAATAGAACTTTTTAACACGATAAACAAAAAAAATTGTTATAATTTTGTAGTTCAATATTTTATGGTGGTGAGCGAGAACTGTTTTCATTGTGGTCAAGGTATAGAAAAAGAGAGAATTTTGTTTGATGATAGGATTTTCTGTTGCAACGGATGTAAATCTGTTTACGAAATTCTGAATTCGAACAATTTAAGTAACTTTTACGAGCTTAATAAGGGTGCTGGAATTCGCCCGGGTGATGAAAACTCTACTCAGTTCGATTATCTGGACACCCCTGAAATTTTCGATAAGGTCACCGACTTTTCTGAAGGCAATACCAGCCTTGTAACATTCAAAATCCCTGTCATCCACTGTTCTTCATGTATCTGGCTGTTGGAAAGTCTGCATACCTTAAATAAGTACATTAAATATTCACAGGTTAATTTTACAAGAAAGACCTTACAAATCTCTTTTAACCATAAAGACTTACCTCTCAGCGAACTCGCTAATTTTTTAACTAATCTGGGATATAAGCCGGTAATCAGCCTTGAAACAGCCGAAAAAAATGTTGACCATCTCGACAAATCTCTTCTTGTAAAATTTGCCATCGCAGGTTTTGCATTTGGGAACGGAATGTTCCTGGCCTTTCCTGAATATGTAGGAGGGGAAGATTACTGGATGGAGCATTATAAAGGTCTTTTCAGAGTATTAATGTTTCTGCTGGCCTGCCCTGTTGTGTTTTATTCCGCTTCGGATTATTATAAATCAGCATGGTATGGTTTAAAAAACAAAATCGTCAATATTGATGTTCCTATTGTATTGGGAATATTTGTTCTTTTCGGAAGAAGTATTTATGAGGTAGCCACCAATTACGGCCCCGGATATTTCGATACCCTCTGTGGTCTTTTATTCTTTATGCTGATGGGCAAGCTTTTCCAAAAAAGGACCTACAGTGCCCTTTCCTACGACCGAGATTACAAATCTTTCTACCCTATTGCCGTAACCAAAGTTGATTTTGAAGGAAAACAGGAAAACATTCTGCTTTCTGAAGTAAAAGTAGGTGACAGAATATTGGTTAGAAACCAGGAAATCATTCCGGTAGATGCCATCCTGATCAACGGGGAAGGAAATATTGACAACAGCTTTATTACCGGAGAAAGTGAAAGCATCAGCAAACAGCCGGGAGATAAGATTTTTGCCGGAGGAAAACAAGTAGGATCATCTTTGGAGCTGGAAGTTATCAAAGATGTAGACCAGAGTTACCTTACCCAGCTTTGGAATAAAGAAGCATTTAAAAAGCATGAAACAGGGCTTGACACCCTTACCAATAACATCAGTAAATATTTCACATTCATTATCTTAGGCATTGCGGTTATTTCCGGAATTTATTGGTCATTTATTGATTTATCGAAGATGTTTCAGGTTATTTCAGCTATTCTGATCATTGCCTGCCCTTGTGCTCTTGCATTGTCCGCGCCGTTCACTTTCGGTCACATTATGAGGATTTTAGGTAGAAATAAGTTCTATGTAAAAGATACATTAACAATTGAGAAAATTGCCAAACTGGATACGATTGTCTTTGACAAAACGGGAACCATTACCCATAGAAAAAAGTCTAATATCAAATATGACGGTTCTGAGATTGCTGAATTTGACTTGCTTAATATTAAAACATTATTAAAGAACTCCAACCACCCTCTCTCAAAATCACTGTATGAATTCATAGAAGTCAATGATGACTATTTCCCTGTAGAAAACTTCAGGGAGATTTCAGGAAAAGGATATGAAGCAAGCATAAGAGGAAATCTTTACAAAATAGGTTCAGCCCGTTATAACAACCAGGAACCAAAGAATCTGGAAACCGCTGTTTTCATTAGTAAAAATGATCAGTTTTTAGGAAAGTTCATCTTCAAAAATGAATACCGTCCTAGGCTTAAAGATTTATTTAATAAACTAACCCACTACAAAATATTTATCCTTAGTGGAGATAATTCTTCAGAAGAAACCCAACTGCAGGAACTTATTCCCAATTACAAAGGAATGGCCTTCAATCAAAGCCCGGAGGATAAACTGAACTACATTAAGAATCTTCAGGATCAGCATATGAAAGTAGCCATGCTGGGAGACGGACTGAACGACGCCGGTGCCTTAAAGCAAAGTAATGTGGGCATTGCCATTGCTGATGACACCAACAGTTTTACACCATCTTCTGATGTCATTATGAATGGTGAGAAAGTAGTCAGTCTTGACAACTACCTGAACGTCTGTAAAGGCTCCATCACCATTGTGAAAATGACATTCATAATCAGTTTTCTGTACAATATAGTTGGTTTAAGTTACGCAGTTACAGGACATATGCATCCTCTATTTGCCGCAATCATCATGCCGACGAGCTCCATAACTGTGGTTGCCTTCACTACACTTTCAACCTGGATTTTAGGTCGTAAATATTTTAAAAAACGTGTTTAAAAGCCCTTATTTAGACTGATTTTAAATTAGCTGAAATCGGCATTTCGTGATGAATGTCATTATTTTTCACTAAATTTGAACCCCGAAAATAGGTTAATTTTGTTGTCCAATGGATATTCTATATTTAATGATCGTTTGCAGTGTTTCCTTAGCTGCGATTTTCTTGGTCGTATTTATAGTGTATGCCCGAAAAGGACAGTTTGAAGATGATGAATCTCCAGCTGTCAGAATCCTTTTTGATGATGAAAGAATCGAAGAAAAAGATGAAACCGGCGACAAGAATAAAGACGAAAAAGAAATAGGAGAAAATAATAAAAATTGAGAAAAATAGTGAATAGTTGATATGGAAACACAAAAGTTTAGTTATGACAATAGTATTGTCCGTGCGTTCCTCTATGCGACCATCATCTTTGGTTTTATAGGGTTTACGTTTGGGCTTACGGCGGCATTAATGCTTTTCTACCCGGAATTACCTGAATTCTTATTCGGTACAGATGATACAACCATTAATAGTTTATCATCCGGTAATATCCAAGGGTTAATAAACACTCATGGGGCGTTTGGTTTTGGTAGAATAAGGATGTTGCACACCAATACGGTAATCTTCGCGTTCGTGTGTAATATTGTTTATGTTGGAGTATATTACTCTACGCAAAGATTATTAAAAACAAGAATGTACAGTGATACATTATCATGGTTACATTTCTGGACTTGGCAGTTTATGATCGTTGCTACGTTCATCACCTTCTTTATGGGGATCAATACTTCTAAAGAATATGCTGAACATGAGTGGCCGATCGACATATTGATTGCTTTCTCATGGATCATTTTCGGGGTTAATATGATTCTTACTATTTCAAAAAGAAGAGTAAGACACCTTTATGTAGCAATTTGGTTTTATCTAGGTACCTGGGTTGCAGTAGCCATGCTTCATATTTTCAATAACCTTGAAGTTCCGTTATCATTCACTGGCTGGAAGTCTTATTCTGCTTACGCAGGAGCAAAAGATGCCATCGTACAATGGTGGTATGGTCACAATGCAGTAGCATTCGTATTGACTACTCCAGTATTAGGTTTAATGTATTATTTCTTACCAAAAGCAGCAGACAGACCGGTTTTCTCATATAAACTGTCTATTATTCACTTCTGGTCATTAATTTTCGTATATATCTGGGCTGGTCCTCACCACCTTCAGTATACAGCTCTTCCGGCATGGGCGCAGGCAGTAGGAACAGGTTTCTCTATTATGCTTATTGCACCGTCTTGGGGAGGGATGTTAAATGGTCTTCTTACCTTAAGGGGAGCCTGGGATAAAGTAAGAGAAAATCCTATCCTTAAGTTCTTCGTAGTAGCTGTTACCTGTTATGGTATGGCCACGTTTGAAGGACCGCTTTTAGCAACTAAAAATATCAACAAAATTGGTCACTTTACAGACTGGGTTATCGGTCACGTACACTTAGGAGCTCTTGGATGGAATGGTTTCATGGCATTCGGGGTTATCTATTACCTGGTCCCTATTATGTGGAGAACAAAAATTTGGTCTGTAAAATTAGCTAACTGGCATTTCTGGTTAGGGACATTAGGAATCATTTTCTATGCAGTACCAATGTATATTTCAGGATTCACACAAGGATTAATGTGGAAACAGTTCAACCCGGACGGAACCTTATTATGGAAAAACTGGTTGGATACTGTAACGGCTATCATTCCTTACTTTAAAATGAGATTCTTAGGAGGTCTATTCTATATTTCAGGAGCTATCCTGATGATCGTAAACGTAATTGCTACGGTAAGAAAAGGATCATTCCAGAAAGAAGTACCAGCAGAAGCACCAGCTTTAGCAAATATTGGTAACAAACGTAAAGAAGGAGAAGGATTCCACCTTTGGTTGGAAAGAATGCCATTGTTGTTAACCGTATTATCACTGTGTACCATTTCAATAGGAAGTATGGTGGAGATTATCCCTACCCTATCTCTTAAGAAAAGTGTTCCTACTATATCAGCAGTAAAACCTTATTCTCCACTTGAATTGGAAGGTAGAGACATTTATATCCGTGAAGGATGTAATGCATGTCACTCTCAGATGATCAGACCGTTCAGGGATGAGATTACAAGATTCAACGGTAAAAACGGACAGTACTCTAAAGCAGGGGAATTCATCTATGACAGACCATTCTTATGGGGGTCTAAGAGAACCGGACCGGATTTACATAGAGAGGGAGGTAAAAACCCAAGTTCTTGGCACTACAAACACATGTATAACCCAAGATCTACATCCGCAGGCTCTATTATGCCACGTTACCCTTGGTTGATCGCTACTAACCTAGACAGATCTAAAATGGTAGACAAAATGAAGCTGATGAAGAATACATTCGATGTACCTTATACAAAGGCTCAAATTGATTCTGCAGACCAGTGGGCGAATAACCAATCGGCAAAAATTGTAAAAGATATCTTCTCGGAAGCAAATGACTTGAAAGAGGCATACGCTAAGAGGCCTCAGGGAGAATTAGAGAAAAAAGAAATTGTAGCTCTTATTTCTTACCTACAGAGATTAGGAACTGATATCAAAACAACAGAAATCAAAACAGCAAGTAATAACTAACATTAAAATGTTCATATGATTCCTCAGAACTTTAAAGATATATTATCCAATACAGAAAATGCTGGTTTCTACCAGACCCTGGCTCTAATTTTCTTTATGCTGTTCTTCGTTGCTTTGATAATCTATGTTTTTAGCAAGCCTAAAAAGTATTACAAAGAAGAAGAAGAGGCACCACTTGGGGATGATGAAGATGACGATTTTAATTTAAAAAATTAAACTATTTTTTATGAAACAAAGAACACCTGTTGTCGTAAACATCTTGATAATAATCGGACTTTTAATAGTTTTTTATTATTTATTTGTACAGAGCTACGCATTCCTGGCTTCACCTTATTTCTGGGGAACAGTAGTGATCGCTGGTATCTTGGCATACATCCATAGTTCGATTGGAGATTTGATTGAGAACAACAAATTCAAAAAACTATCTCCTGAAGAAAAAGCAGCTTATTTAGCTGAAAAGAAAGTTCCTTTCTTAAGAAGAATGTATGATGCAGCCTTCAAAAAGCAATCTGAAACTGAAGAAAAGGATATCCTTATCGACCACGGTTTCGACGGAATTATGGAATTGGATAACCAATTACCGAAATGGTGGGTAGGTTTATTCTATTTTGGGACTGCTTTTTGTATTGTATATATTGCCGCTTATTCATTTACAGATTTCGCTCACCCGTTAAGCGAATATGAAAAAGAATACAAAGAGCAATTGGCAAGTATTGAAGAATATCAAAAAACTCAGCCTCCTGTAACAATTGAAACAGCTAAATATTCAGCTGATAATATCGCAGAAGGTAAAGAATTATTCAAAACAAACTGTGCATCTTGTCATAAAGAAGACGGTAGTGGAGGTATCGGGCCAAACCTTACTGATAACTATTGGATCAACCAACCGGAGAAGACTTTATTCAAGAATGTTTTCCATATGGACTGGAATGGTTCTCCTACTAACCCGGCGATGAGAGCCTTTGGTAAAAACGGAGAAGTTTCAGGTGCCGAAATTGAGAAGATTGCAGCGTATGTATATCACATCAACCAAGAGCAACCACCGGTGACTCAGGCTCAGGGAGGAGCAGCTCCTCAAGGAACTGAAGCACATTGGGAAAAAGAATAATTTAAGAAATTAGAAACATATGAAAAAAACATAATTTGTTATTAACTAAAAAATAGTAACGAATTATGTTTTTTCTTTTTTAAATAAACCTAGTACAATATGTCAGACATAGAAGAAATAGAAGCAAGAGGCGGACAGGGGCAAGTTCTGGACCCTGAAACTTACAGAGATTCTATTGGGACAATGGAGCAATCCGGAAAAAGAAGATGGGTGTTCCCAAGAAAACCAAAAGGGAAATACACCAACTACAGAAACCTTGTAAGCTACGCTTTACTCATTATTTATTTTTCACTGCCATTTATCAAGATCAATGGCAACCCATTGTTGTTATTTAATGTTATAGACAGAGAATTTTTCATCTTTGGCCAGCCCTTCTATCCACAGGACTTTTTTATTCTTACTTTAGGTGCCATCGCATCTTTAATCTTTATTATTGTTTTTACGATTGCATTCGGAAGAATTTTCTGCGGGTGGATATGCCCTCAGACAATTTTTATGGAATCGATCTTCCGTAAAATAGAATATCTGATTGAAGGTGACCGAAACAGGCAGATGAAGCTGGACAGACAGGAGTGGAATAGTGAGAAAATCTGGAAAAGAAGCTTAAAATGGTCTGTTTATATTATTATATCACTTATTATCACTCACTTTATGTTTATGTATATTGTGGGTTATGAGGAAGTATTTAAAATTGTCTCTGAAGGGCCATTTGCCCATCCTACCAATTTTATTGTAATGATTCTCCTTACTGCAGCCTTTTATTTTGTATTTGCATGGTTCAGAGAACAGGTATGTACGCTGGTTTGCCCTTATGGCAGACTTCAGGGTGTATTGATTGATAAAGACACGATCAATGTTTTCTACGATTTTAAAAGAGGGGAAAACAGATCAAAATGGAGAAAAGGAGAAGACAGAAAAGCGGCAGGCAAAGGAGATTGTATAGACTGCCACCAGTGTGTAGTGGTATGTCCTACCGGAATTGATATCCGTGACGGACAGCAGCTGGAATGTATTAACTGTACAGCATGTATTGATGCCTGTGATGAAGTAATGGAAAAAGTAGGCCTTCCGAAAGGCCTGATAAGATATGCTTCTGAAAATGAAATTGAGCAGGAAACTAAGTTCAAGTTCACTGGAAGAATGAAAGGATTCTCCATATTCCTATTCCTATTGGTTGGGTTCCTGGGCTATCTCCTTTATAGCCGCGGTGAAATGGAAGCAAAATTCATTAAACCTGCAGGCAGTACATTCTTTGTAAGGGATGGAAAAATTACCAATACTTATAATTATACTTTCCTTAATAAAACAAACGATAAGAAAATTGTAACCATAAAAGTCATCAATCCTGCCCATGGGGAGATTATTTATAGTGGATCAAGCAAAATACAGGTAGACCGGGATAAAATTTCTAAGGGAACAGTTAATATCAGCTTCCCTGAAGATGAAATGAAGCTATCTAAGCAGAATATTACCATTGGTGTTTATGATATGAAAGGCAAGCTTATTGATTCCTATCAGACCTATTTTGAAGGACCTTTCAAACTACAATTTTAATTTTCAGGAAACCTCAGGAACTCTAAATAGTATTCATCAGGGAGGTTTTAAGTATCATAAAAGACAAATAAAAAAATACGGAAAAAATGAAGAACTTTAGTTGGGGACATGGTGTTGTAATCGCATTATTTGCATTCATCGTTTTTATATTATCCATGTTGTTTCTTTTCCCGAACGGGCAGAAAAACTCTGAAATGGTCACTGATAATTATTATGAAGAAGAGCTACAATACCAGGATGTAATTGATGCTAAGAAAAAGGCTGACAATCTGCAGGAAAAACCTGTATACAGCCAGGATGCCAATGGAATAAAAATCACTTTTCCAAAAGATTATAACAATTCTAATGCAACGGCAAAATTTGTTTTAAACAGAACCGACGATCAGAATTTAGATATCAAAAAATCTGTGCAGCTTGATGCTGACCACAGTTTCGTAATACCTGCACAGGTATTGAAAATGGGTAATTATACATTAAGACTGAGCTGGACAAAAGATAAAACAGACTACAGAATGGATTATGATGTAATATGGAAATAGGACTTATCATATCAGCTATTGCTTTAGGCTTTGCTTCCGGTTTTCACTGTATCGGAATGTGTGGCCCTATTGCTTTATCCATGGGACTCACAAAAAAGCAGGCAGCTAATTTCTATCTTCAAAATCTCACCTACCAATTCGGAAGGATATTTACCTATTCTTTATTAGGAGCTCTTCTGGGGATTATTGGACAGGGTTTTGAGATGGCAGGATTTCAGAAATACCTGACGATTACCGCAGGGGTTCTGTTGATTATTATGGCTGTATTCTCTTTTGGGGGAAAAGATTTTGCTTCAAAAATCCCTTTCCTCTCCAAATTTTTATATTCTGTAAAGTCAAATTTAGGAAGGCTGCTTCAAAAGGCAGATTACCGTTCCAGATTTACAACAGGTATTCTTAATGGTTTTCTACCATGCGGAATGGTTTACATGGCATTAACGGCCAGCCTCGCAGGCGGAGGAATATGGCAGGGAGCCGCGTATATGGCTTTATTTGGTTTGGGAACCCTACCGTTCATGTTTGCTATTGTTTTAGCCGGAAATCTCATGAATCAAGCCTTTAGAATAAAAGTTTTAAAAGCTGTTCCCGTGATCATGATTATCCTGGGAGGATTATTCATTCTGAGAGGTCTGGAACTGGGAATACCTTACGTTTCCCCTAAAGCAGAAGCCATGACCATATCCAAAGATCCAAATGGAGCCGTAAACTGCCATTAAAAAAAAAAGAATAAAATAACTCGATGTTAATTCAAGACATTGATAATCCAATAAAGTTTTCAAAGAACAAAAAATTCAGCATACATAAAAGGTTAATTTTTTTTTTCATGTGCATTAATTAAGAGGTTCAATATAACCATCCCATAGAGAATGATTAATATCAAAGAACATAGTGTTAATTTCTCTGTTAAACCATTTATAGTCCGGATCTTTAGAATAGCCAGGATTATTGACTGCTACAAACCGAATAACTCCTCCTTTTACAGTTTTGTATAAGTCATAGACCTGAAATTTATCAAAATTGTATCGGGAAAAAAATTGATTTTCATCTTCTTTATGTTTAACCGTAGTATACAATTTTTTTACGTCTTCAATGTTCATGTCTTTATAAAAAAAACCTAAAATATTTGAAAACGTAGGCTGGTTGTTATACATAAACAGAAATTGTTCACCATTCTTTTTAGGAACCTTGTAATGCAGTAGTTTGTGCATTTCAGAATTTTTAAAAAAAATATACTGTTTATCTATTTTTTTAAACCGATAATCTCCATAGGTATAGAATGGTATATTTTGTTTTCCGTTATCAAAGGTTAAAACAAATTTATCATACTTATCCGGGTGGTCGGTTTCTACCTTTTGCTGTCCATTAAAATAATAATAATTTTTACAGCTTATAAATGAAAGCAGGACTATTACTGCTATTATTTTAACTAAACCATTCACTTCTACTTGTTTCTCACGAATATAGAAAAATATAACTCCCTATAAAAGGAATAATAATTATTTATTATGTTGATACCCTTTTTTAGAAAACTAATAAAAATTAAAAAAACAGAAAATCCGTAACAAACAAAAGAAGGTGCATCACAACTAGACGATGGGTAATCGTTTAAACGAAAACCCTTCTCATAAAGGAGTACAGGAAAATTCCATAAAAAAGGCCGTTCTCACGAGTGTGAGGCGGCCTCTTCTTTTTATGAATAAAAATATTCTAGTTAATAGTATCAAATCTCGCGTATTCAGCGATCTTCTTAGGAAGTTTAATTCCTTCTGCCGTCTGATTGTTTTCAAGCAATGCAGCCATAATTCTTGGCAACGCCATCGCGGATCCGTTTAAGGTGTGAACCAGCTGAGACTTTCCGTCTGCTTTATAACGGCATTTAAGTCTGTTAGCCTGGAACGTTTCAAAATTAGAAACAGAGCTTACCTCCAACCACATTTCCTGAGCAGCACTCCATACTTCAAAATCGTAGGTCATGGCAGAAGCAAAACCTGTATCACCACCACAAAGTCTTAATACTCTGAAAGGCAGTTCAAGATCGGTAAGAATTTCTTTGATGTGCTCTACCATTTCTTCTAAAACAGCATAAGAATTTTCAGGCTTCTCAATTCTTACAATTTCCACTTTCTCGAATTGGTGAAGGCGGTTCAGCCCTCTTACATGAGCTCCGTAGCTCCCCGCTTCTCTTCTGTAGCATTGAGAGAAAGCCGTATTTTTAATGGGAAGATCTTTTTCTTCAAGCAATACATCACGGTAAAGATTCGTTACAGGAACCTCTGCCGTTGGAATCAAATATAATTTATCTTCGTTGATATAATACATCTGTCCCTCTTTATCAGGCAACTGACCTGTTCCAAATCCTGAAGCTTCATTTACAACGTGAGGGGGATTTACTTCCGTATATCCCTTATCCACATTTTTATCCAGGAAATACTGCACCAAAGCTCTCTGTAATCTGGCTCCTTTCCCCAGATAGACAGGGAAACCCGCACCCGCAATTTTTACTCCCAATTCAAAATCAATCAGGTTATATTTTTTTGCCAGCTCCCAGTGAGGGATAGCACCTTCGCCAAGACCTTCCACTGTATGAGACTGAAAAATAATTTCGTTATCATCTGCTGAAGCTCCACTCTTTACCAATTCATTTGGGATATTGGGAAGCTGGTATAAAATATCCAATAAAGCTGTTTCTTTTGCTTCTAACTGAATTTTCAATTCTGAACTCGACTCCTTGTACTGTGCTGTTTTAGATTTTGCCGATTCCGCATCTTCTCTCTTTCCTTCCTTCATCAAAAGTCCTATTTCTTTGGAGATTTTGTTGATCTCGGAAAGCTGGGAATCTAATTCAAACTGGATTCTTTTTCTTTCTTCGTCAGCAGCGATAGCCTCGTCTACCAACTCAAGATTTTTGAATTGTCTTTTTTTAAGACCTTCTAAAACGCGCTCTTTATTGTCGCGTAAAAAATTGACTTGTAACATTTTATTGAGATGTTAAATATTAGAAAGTTAGCTTCAATAAACTAACAATTGTACAAATTTAAAATTATTTTGTGATAGTAAAGGTATTTATCGAATTTGGTTGATCCGCTTCTTTTGAAAATTGCAGCACATCATTGTAATATACTTTAGATACCTGGAATAAAGTGGGTGTTTTACGGTACTCAATTCTTAATCTATCTGTAATAGTATCCGCTACATTATTCACTGTTTTTATTAAACCCAGAGTCATTACAGAATAATAAGAATTACCTGTACCCGGATTGTCCGGACTTACAGAATCCAGTCTTTTTCTTTTGGCACCGGCAATATATTCCATATAAAATGTAGAATCAGCTGTCATTCTCAGTGGAATACTGACGGGAGAAATATCTCTGTCTCCTAAACTGTCGTTCACCGAATATCCACTGAATGATCCTGGTTTTTTGCTATTCAACAAATCCTGCCCTGCACCGTTAACCATATAAATATTCATGATCTGATCAATCCTTTGTAAAGATTCATCATCACTTTTACAACTTAAAAGTGCGAAAGCCATAACCCATATTCCAAAAACAATATTTCTCATTCACAACAAAGATAAAATATTAATCTTTAGACTCCTTCTTTATTTCTCAAAATATTTCTGGTACCACAACTCAAAAGTCACCAGCTGCCAGATTTTTACCCAGTCATATTCATTTTCCAAATGATTCCACCATTCATCGATGACTTCTGTTTTGAAAAAATTTCTTTTTTTAAGGCTCTCAAGATTTTCAACAATAAAATTTCTGATTTTTTCTTCATTCTTAATAAAATGGTTCAGGGGAAAAGAAAAACCTCTTTTTGACATATTCAAAACTTCGGAAGGAAGATATCTTTCGGCTGTTTTCCGTAATAAGGGCTTATTCTGAATCCCATTAAACCTGAAACGCTCCGGTAAAACGGCAACATAATCTATCAACCGGTTGCTGAGATAGGGATAACGAAATTCCACCCCATATTTCATGGCACTCAGGTCGTCTCTGAAAACATGGTGAGACGACAGAGAATATTTCATATCATATTCAAAATAGCCTGAATAATTTTTAGATTCTGATAAATGATACCTTGTAAGATCTGAATCAATATTTCTGAAAATGTCTGGTCTTATTATATTTTTTGCTTCAAAGGGGGCCATACTTATCTGGCTCTGGCGGAAAAAATCAAACATAAAATCCTGAGAAAAGTAATTTTTCACCTTTCTGGAAAAAGGATCTTTCGTAACAATAAAATGTCTGGTGAAGTTAAAATTCTTCATCAAAAGCCATTTTTTAAGTTTCAATGTATGGGAATAGCCTCCAAAAAGTTCATCTGCCCCATTTCCGCTCAACACTACTTTTATATCATTATCTTTTGCATATTTTGCAGCATTGATCAGTACTTCAAGACTACAGTAAGGTTCTTCAAAATGCTGTATATTTTCTTTTAACTGGTCTAAGATATCTTCATCATTTACTTTTTCAACCTTATGTGAGACTCCAAAGTGCTCAGCTGCCAGAGAAGCGTTCTGTATCTCCTCTTCAGAAAAAGGATAGGAAATAGTGTATGTACTGATATTGGCATTAAAAGGTTTTGATTTCGCGGCAATTAACGTAGAATCAATGCCCCCACTCATCATGACTGCTACAGGAACATCTGCATATAGCTGCTCCGATATGCTTTCAGACAGCAAATGATCTATAGTTTTTACAGCTTCTTCTTCAGAAATATTCTGTTCGGTCTTTAAAGGCAGTTTCCAAAATTTTTCAGTCGTTATTTTCTGATCTCTTAAACTAATGGTCATCACAGAAGCCGGTTCTACAGAAAAAATCCCCTTAAAACAGGTTTTCGGAGCTAATGTTGTCTGAAAAAGAAAGTTAGTATATACTCCATCCCAATTGATTTCAGCCGCTACCAGCTCATTTTTCAAAATGGCCTTTATTTCTGAGGCCCAAACTATGCCCTGTTCACTTTGATGATAGAAAAGGGGTTTCATTCCTACTCTATCTCTGCCCAAAATAAGCTTCTTTGCGCTGAGATCAACAATGCAGAGTGCAAACATTCCATCCAGCTTTTCAAACATGCCAGTTCCCCATTCCTGATAAGACTTCAGCAGTACTTCAGTGTCAGAGGAGCCTTCAAAGTGATATCCTACTATACGGAGTTCTTCCCTGAGTTTTCTGAAGTTGTAAATCTCCCCATTGAAAGTAATCACCACCTGCTCATTTTCAGTAAGCATAGGCTGATGCCCTTTTTCAGAAAGATCAATGATAGAAAGTCTTCGAAATCCTAAAGCAATGTCTGAGCTATCATCTTCCAAAATGGGAAACTGCTCTTTTATTTTTGGAGTGGAATCATTGCCGGAAAAAGATGTTCCTTTTTTTATATCAGAAAGCCAAAAGCCCTCATCATCCGGTCCCCGATGCTTAATGGCCTGATTCATCTCTAAAATATTTTTAGAGGAAATACTTTTATGAAATGAATAATAACCGCTGATTCCGCACATATTAGATCTTAATAGTTGTAAAAATAGGAAAATGACTTTATTTGCTGGCCACAAGGACCTATTTCTTTATAAATTTTGATTTTAAAAGATAGATCTCTTTTCTTGAGATCATAAAATCACTCAGCTTAAATTCTGTAGAACGGTAAAACTTCCGGAATAACAGGAATGAAGAAGCCAAATAAGAAAATGTGGTCACAAAACACGCCCCCCAAATTCCCCATCTCGGTATAGCTATAAAAGAAAAAAGAACCGTAATGATCAACCCTACAATTGACTTCACGTTCAGTATTTTAAGTTCTCTGATCCCTGAAAAATAATATCCGATCATATCACTTATTGCTATGGCAAAAATACCGGGAGATAAAAGAAGCATTATTTCTTTGGTATTCCTGAATTCCCTTCCAAAGATCATTTCATAGACCTGGGCGGGAATAATAACGATTCCCAGAACAAAGCCCACCATGAGGATAAAGGTCAGCTTGAGTGAAGATTTCGTTTTTTCTATAGATTCTTCCCTGCTTTTACTGTTGACAACATCAGAATATAAAACAACAGCAATACTTCTGGTAATCGTCCATATTGCTTCTGAAAAGGTAATCCCGATCGAAAAGATCCCTACACTTGCTATTCCCTCAAAATGTTCGAGGAAATAAAATGAAAGCCTGTAGTTCAGAAACTGGACAAATGCACTCAATTGTGTTTTCCAGCCATATTCAAACATATTCCTTGAAACCTCTTTTGAAAATGATATTTCTGAAATACTGCATTTTTTGATAATTTGAAAAAAGCTGGTAAAAAATAAAAGTCCCAGACATCCAATCTGGGCAAGGAAATACACAGAAACATCTTTACTATTGAAAAGATAGATAAAAATTCCAATAAAGACAATATGTACCAGCTGTTGTAAGACTGTATATATATTAAACTTTCTTATATTCTGTGTTCCGACAAACAAATTAATATTCGTTGATAACAGTGAAGAAAAAACTGAGATACCGATAAGATAGGGAAGATAGCCACTCTGAATTGAGGCTAAACTAAAGGCAAGAGGAATTACTATACCTGTCACAAGTGACCATAAATAGGCATATAGCAACACTTTTTCAATCTTAAACTTTGAAGCAAAATAAGAAGTACTGCTGCCTGAAAAGATACTGCTGAAAAAGCTTACTGCTGCTGCATTGGCAATGACAATAGAAATAGTTCCCTTTCCCTCGCTTCCCCACATATTCGTGGAAAAAATAACCAAACCGAAACTCAGGATCAGAATCAGGAAGCGCGAAATAAAGGTTTTAATAACAGTAAGCTTCATGGTTATTATTTTTCGATAGCTTTTTTTACAAAATTAGCAAATGAATCACGAATAGCTCCCCAATTGTATTTTTCCTTAAATTCTTTTCTGGCATTGAATGCGTGGGCATCATACAGCTCAGGGTTTGTCACATACTGTATGATGATTTCTGCAATCTGTTCCGTATTCTGAGGGTCTACAAGGCTTCCAAATGAAAGACTTCCTATATGTTTCCTGATTCCCTTCAGACGAGAATAAATTACAGGCTTTCCGGCTCCCATAAAATAAAACAATTTGATGGGAAGAGAGTGATTATTCTCAAAATTGATTTCCCTGAGGTCAAAGCAAATGTCAGCATCGGAAAATGCTTCTGTAAATTTCTCAAAAGAAACAGGTTCTTTAATTTCAATCTTATCAAACGCATATTTTTTAAGCAAAGCTGAAAAATGCACTTCATCACTTTCCTGTCTCGTTGACCCTACAATAAGGATGTTAAGTCTAAGCTGAGGAAGCTTATTTCTTACCCGATCAGCTGCTTTAAAGAAATTATCAATCCCTTTATCTTTTGAGATCATCCCTGTATAACAAAGGGTAATGGTACCAGGCTCAAGTTTTTTTATACTTTCCCTGATATACATTTCATCCGGATAATAAGGAAGGACCATTTGTTTTTTAAACCCAAATAAATAGCCTAAAGGAAATTTCTTTGTAGTTTCTCCAAAAATAAAATGGGTACTGAGGAAACCGGCATACAGCTGAATCAGAAAAAATTTTGCTGCCTGAATGATCTTAACAGGAAATTGATAGACTTCAAGCATAGACATGGCAGGATACCATTCCGTAATATCATAAATACAGCTGATTCTATGCTTTTTTACAAACTTTCCGGAGGCAATTACTGCCAGAGGCTCTGAGCAGATAATACCATCCGGCTGAAAGGCCTGACAGACATCCCGGAATATTTTTATTTTCGTCTCTATGCTTTCTTCTAAAGCAGAATACGCCTCAATATCAATCCCGTCAAGAAATCCTTTATAATCTGTGTACAGACTGCAGATTTTAACGGTATACCCTTCATCTCTGAGAGCTTTAGCCTGATGATAAAAAATCCTGTCATCATCATATCGGTGTGAAGTCGTTAAAAAAAGTACTTTTGGCATTAGCGATTACTGTCTCTGCAAAGATACATTAAAACAAAAAAGTGGAAATACATTCCACTTTCTGATTGATTACCGTGTTTCTTTAAACACTTATTTTATAGAAGCCGCCCAGCTTTTTTCCAAAGGTAAAAGGAAGTGGCTCAGGAAATCAAGGTAGGTATTTTTAGAGAAGTCAAAAACCTGGATATCTGTTGAAAGTTCTCCGTTTCTCAATTGGGATTTAAAATCCTGAAGTTTTAATGTTTTTACCTCTCCGTTGTCTACAAAGCTGGCTTTCATTCTGTCGAAAAGTCCCAGTTGATATTCTTCATCAATTTCTCTCATAATCTTACCCAATGCGTCAATACTGCATCCTGAAGCCATTTCTTTTTCTTCATCTACACAGATGATGATAAACTGATTTTTTTCAATCTTAAAAGAAGAAGAAAGTGCTTTTCCATGGGCTGCCCATGTTGCAAGGAAGTCAAACAATTTTTCAGTAATTGCTTTTGCTTCTTTGGTTTCAAGAGGCCTTGAAGCCGGGTATATAATAACTCTGTAGTCGTTAGTTTCTACAATATTGGATTCTTCTATTTTCATATGTACGTATTTTTAATCCCATATGCTGTTATCATTACCGCCTCTTTCTGTTGACCGGAAAGTTGGTTAAATGACGACTTCATATGCTATCAATTTAAGTATCAAAATTAAGAAATATTCTTGAGTTGATCACAAATAAAAACTCAAGCCAAAGCCTGAGTTTTTATCTGTATTGTATATAAAGGACCTATAAATCCTCTGCCTCAGCAAGAAGTTCTACAATATCCTTTACGGCAACTTCTGTATTTTTATTAAAATGTTTTACTCCATCTGTCATCATTGTATTACAGAAAGGACATCCTGTAGCAATCACTTTAGGTTCAAAAGATAAGGCTTCTTCTGTACGCTCAATATTGATGTCTTTATTTCCTTTTTCAGGTTCTTTAAACATCTGTGCCCCTCCGGCACCACAACAAAGACCGTTTGTTTTGCAACGCTTCATTTCCACAAGCTCTGCATCCAGTTTTTCAAGTAACAGTCTTGGCGCTTCATACTCGTCGTTGGCTCTTCCCAGGTAGCACGGATCATGAAAGGTAATTTTCTTTCCTTTAAATGCACCGCCTTCAATCTTTAGTCTTCCTTCTTCCATTAATGTTTTCAGGAACTGGGTATGGTGAACCACATCAAAGTGTCCGCCAAGGCTTGGATATTCATTTTTAAGGGTATTAAAACAGTGCGGGCAAGCCGTTACTATTTTTTTCACCTCATATGCATTCAATACTTCAATATTGGTAAGGGCCATCATCTGGAAAACAAATTCGTTTCCAGCTCTTTTTGCAGGGTCTCCGGTACAGCTTTCTTCCTGTCCCAGTACTGCAAATTCAACTCCTATTTTATTTAATATTTTGCAAAATGCTTTTGTAATTTTTTTGGCGCGGTCATCGAAACTTCCAGCACATCCAACCCAAAATAAAACTTCCGGGGATCTTCCTTCGGCAGCATATTCTGCCATTGTTTTAATTTGCATTTTCTTTTTGTTTAATTAATAAGTTAGCATAGTATTCCTTTGCCTTTTTCATAACCTCCACAGGGACTATAGAAACATATAAAGGATTGGCTTCGTCATAATTCAGATACTTCCAGGTATTTGATGTTGTTTTATCATTGAGGGCAAGGATCATACTTTGCTTACTCATTTCCAGGGTCGTATCATTTATAAATTTCGCCTCCATTCCCTGGGTCTCCATCATTCCCAGCACTATCTTCTTTTTATCTTCATCGAACTTTTCCTTTAAAAATGTCATTTTCATTTTCATGGGATAGCTGCTGAACGCATATTTTGTATTATCTGCGGTGGTAAAGATATCAGAAACATTAAATGTAGTCTGATCTGTATCTACCATTTCTATTTCAAATTCATCATTCTTCTCAAACATTTTTTTGAAGCCATCGATCATTGTTTGTTTATCAATTTTTTCAAATATTGCCGGATGAGTCATATTCAGCATTCCATCATAATCTTTCTTTTGAAATAAAGATATGAAAGACCGTGAATCTTCAAGAATTTTCTTCTGATCAGCCGATTGAGCCCATAGAAAACCTGAACATAAGAACAGAAATATGTAGATTAGCTTTTTCATGATTTAATCATTTGCCCAGTTCAAACGGTCTGCCTGGTTATATTGCCATGGCGCTGCATTATTTTCTACATTGGTCATCATCAGATTCAGTTCCTGCGGTGCAGCCGACTGTTCCATTACCAGGAATCTCCTCATATCAAAAATAATGGAAAGTGGATCTAATAATACAGGGCAAGCTTCTGTACAGGCATTACAGGTAGTACAGGCCCAAAGTTCTTCTTTTGTTATATAATCATTCAACAACTTTTTACCGTCGTCAACAAATTTTCCGTTTTTATCTATATTTTTTCCTACTTCTTCCAATCGGTCTCTTGTTTTCATCAGGATTAATCTTGGAGAAAGCTTTTTACCCGTAATATTAGCCGGGCAAACAGAGGTACAGCGTCCACATTCTGTACAAGAATAGGCATTAAGCAATTGTACCTGATTCAGGTCAAATATATCTTCTGCACCAAATTTAGAGGGAGCAGCATCCGCCTCTCCTTCCGCCGGAGCGGCATAAGGGTCTGCATTAGGATCCATCATTAATTTGATTTCCTTAGTTACAGATTCAAGATTGTTGAATTTTCCTTTTTTATCAAGATTGGCAAACCATGTACTTGGGAAGGCCAGGATAATGTGTAAATGTTTTGAATAGTAAAGATAGTTCATGAAGAAAAGGATCCCTACAAAATGGAACCACCATGCCGCTTTCTCTGTAAAGAAAAGAAAACCGTCACTAAAGCCTCCTAAAACAGGTGCTAAAAAGGTAGAACTGATGGGGAAACTTCCATGCTCAGGAAGAAGGCCTCTCTGTTGCAAAACCCAATCTGCACCGTTCATCTTAAAGAAAGCCACCATTAGGGCAAATTCTATAATAAGAATCCAGTTAGCATCTTGTTTTGGCCATCCGAAAAGTTCTTTCATGGTTAATCTTTTAACCCCATAAAAGTTTCTTCTGATAAAGAATACAACCACTCCGATCACTACAAGAAGTGCCAGAATTTCCAATGTTGCAGTAAAGAAATTATAAAATCCATGTCCGAAAACCGAAGCCAGAAAACGGTGAGTTCCGAATACTCCGTCCACTACAATTTCTACAAGTTCGATATTAATAATAACAAAACCTACATATACAAAAAGGTGCAATATCCCTGCAACAGGGCGTTTTACCATTTTGCTCTGCCCCATAGCCACTCTTGCCATGGTAGCCCAGCGATCAGATTTTCTGTCATTTCTGTTGATTTCATGTCCGAGCATGATATTTCTGTAAATCTTCTGCAGGCTTTTAGCAAACAAGCCAAACCCAGCCACTAATAAAATCAGGAAAATAATGTTATCGATGTACTGCATAGGACGTATTAGTCTTTATTATTTTTACCAAAAACCGAGAAATTAATATATCTCTTAGGATTCGCTTTCATATCTTCAATCAATGAATTCAGATTCAATGATGCTGAATTCAGATTATTATAAAGTTGTTCATCTTTCATTAGTTTTCCTAAACTTCCTTCACCTTTATCTATTCCACCAATTACCTGATTCAGCTTACCTACCGTGGTATCCAAATTGGCAATGGTTGCATTTAATTGTTTGGTATCAATGCTTTGCGCTAAGTTTCCATATTTATCTAAGGTTACTTTTCCACTCTGCATGGTAAGGCTTGCATCGTCCAATACTTTCTGAAGCTTAGGATCGTTATGCCCTACCAGAGTATTTACACTTCCTGCTGTAGTCTGCAATGCCCCTACCGTTTTATTCAGATTGGTTAACAGAGCCCTGATTTCAGCTCTATTCTGAGCATCAAAGATCTGGTTGGCATTAGTCATCAGAGAATCTACCCTGTGTAATACCACCTGTAGCTGATCTTTAACCGGACCTACCTGAGAAGAAAGACTTCCCATCATCCCCAATTTAAAAGCTCCCTTCAAGGTATCCCCATCTTTTGCAGTAGGACCGCCATACACAAGGTTCACTCTCATTTCTTTACCGGACATTAATCCCGGTTCAAAAATTTCCAGCATTGAATTTTTTGAAAACTCAAACTTGTTGTCCACTGTAATTTTGACAACAAAGCTAATTTTACCCTCTTTTGTTGTCTGAGGAATAATCTTATCCACCTGTCCTACTTTCAGACCGTTGATAGACACTGCTGAAGATTGCGCAAGGCCTTCCACATTGTCATATTTTGCGTAAAATATATTATCGGTAGTAAAAAGGCTTTTCCCTTTCATGAATTGAAACAACACTACAAAGCCTACGATAGCTAGAAGTGTGATCACACCAGCTTTTAATTCTTTACTGAACTTCACTTGCTAATTTTTTTCTAATAAGCAAATATAGTACATTTTAAATAAATCTTTTTGGTTATTATTCTGCGTTAAATACAAAAAAAGCGACAAAAAAATTTGTCGCTTTTATATTGTTGAAATTTAATTTCTTATTGTTGCTGATTTCCTACCTTATTCCAGATCTCAATTCTATAATCTTCGATTTCAGAATTATCCTGAAGACTCTTTAGCCAAGCCTGTCCGAACATTCCTGCATTTCTCTGTGTAATAGATTCTGTGAACTGTTTAAGATCTCCAGGCTGCTTGTTTATTGTTTCTGATTTTTTGATCAGAACATACACTCCTGTTCCTCCTTCAACTGGCTTAGAAAGCTGACCTTTCTTCACTCCAAATGCAGCACCAGCCACCTTAGGTTCCATAGCACCTGCTACTGAAGGGTTCAATAGGTTCACCTGAGCTGATTGTTTTGAAGAAGCAAACATTGTAGCAATCTGATCTAAGCTAGAAGCTTTAGCTCCTGCAATTTTATCAGAAATCTGTTTTGCCGCCAATTTATTTTTAACAATCACTTCAATCTGATCTCTTACAGATTCCGGATCAGCAAGTCCGGCTTCCTGTTTTCCGTTCAGGTATACTACAATTTTGTCCCCTGTTCCGTCTACAGTAAATAATTCTGTATCTCCTTTAGTTCTTTTCTTATCAAAAGCCCAGGTTAAGATCTCAGCGTCTTTTTCAGTACCTAAGCCCTGAAGCTGGCCTTCAAATCTTTTTGCTGCTTTTGGATTGGAGAACTGATAATTACCTTTCTTAGCAATGTTCACAAAATCGTTGAAAGATTTCCCTTGAACCTGCTGAATGAATTTTCTTGATTTCTTATCTGTTTCAGCTTCTGTAGCATCTGAAGCTTTAATTGCCTTTACTAAATTAGCAACCTGATACCCCATTGATCCGGATTTTTTATCTTCAATATTGATGATATGGTAACCGAACTGCGTTTCTACTACCCCTGTAGCTCCTTTAGGATTATTGGCAAGGTAAGTAAGGAATTCCGGAACGAAAGGTGTTTCTGGAGTTGTCCATCCTAAACTTCCTCCTTGTGCTGCAGAGTTTGGATCATTAGAAAGCTTAAGGAATTCTGTAAATTTAGCAGGAGTTGCTTTTACAATAGCCCCGATAGAGTCTGCCAATTTCTTAGCCTGCTCCTTAGATCTTGTTACGCCTTCTCCGGCAGGGCTTCCTTTGAAAGCAATAAGAATATGTCTTGATAATGTAGAATCTGAAGTTTTTTTACCAACAAGTTTAGACACTACATAGAAATCCTGTTCTTTATACGGACCAAAAGTCTGCCCTATGGCTGCAGTAGCAATCTGGCTCTGTATGGTAGCCGGCAACTGAGTAGGTTTCATATACTGAGGATTGAAAGGCATATCAGAGTTTGCCATTACAAACATAGAGTCATTCTTCGTATTCTGGAAGTTTTCTGTACCTCCGCTGGCATCACTACCTACTGAGTATAATTTTGTAATTTCTTTCAATGCTGCGGCATCATCTGCTGCGCTAGGCTTAGATGGGAAAAATACAATCCCGATATTTCTGCTAGGCTCAGCTTTGAACATTACAGGATGCTGCTTGATATAATTAGCAAGATCTTCCGTTGTAACATTAATTTTAGTTTTCTGAAGGTAAGCCGCATAGTCTACTTTCACAAAGTCGATATCTGCAAGCTGGTCTCTCTGCTTCATCAATTCTTCAGCTTCTTTTTTACCGGTAGTAATCCCTGCTGAAATATTGCTGAATACCTGTCTGGCCATCAGTCTGTATTCAATTGTTTTTCTTGTCTTTAACCATTGAGCATACCCCTGAGGGTTAGCACTCTGTAATGTTTCGATTTCTTTTTTAAGCTCTTGAGTTTTAAAGTTACCCTTTTCATCAAAAAACTGTTTATTCTGAGCAAACATCTGATCATACTGAATCTGGTTCCAGAAATAATCATCAGTCATTTCAAAGCCCAATTTCTCGAACTGTTGTTTGATAAGTTTAGATTGCACCAATAATTGCCAAGCCTGCTCTTCAAGACCGGTCTTTGGACCACCTTGTTGTTCAGCTTGTTGCTGCAGTACGAAAAGTTGATCGTTAAACTCTTCGCGGGTAATTTTTTCACCATTTACTTTTCCTAAAATGTCAGGATTTTTACCAAAAACCTTGTCAATACTGTCTGGGTTAACCAAAAACGCTAAAAGCGCTAAGGCTATTACTCCCATTAAAAGCCAAGGCTTACTCCTAATTTGTCCTAAAATTGCCATTTTATAAATTATAGTTTTTTATCAGTTTGCGAAAATACACATTTTTAAGAAATTACAGAAATAGAAGTGCTTTATTTTAATTTTTAATCATCAAGTTTATTTAAAAAAGGAAATTTTGACCATATTTTTTCGTAAAAAACAAATGGCATAAGTATTGTGCAAGATAAGGTATTATAATATATCACCCGTTTTCAGGGCTTATTATAAAAAATCACTTTAACGATTAAAAACGAAAATGACAATTTGTCATTTGATTGAGTATGACAGAATTTGAAGATATTAGTTTAGAAGAAATGATCAGCGACGGATTTGATATCGTAACTGAGGAAATCAATCTTTCCGACTTTTCGGAAACTGATAAAAATTCCGAACAAAAAATATTCCCTATACTTCCTGTAAGAAATATGGTAATGTTCCCCAATGTGGTAATTCCTATTACTGCAGGGAGAAAAACCTCAATACAACTTCTTGAGGAAGCTCAGAAGAACGGAGATTTTATTGGAATCGTAAGCCAGAAAAATTCGGATCTGGAGCAGCCTACTGAAAAAGATATCTATCTTACCGGAACACTGGCCAAGATCATTAAGATTATAAAATTACCTGAAGGTAATATCACTGCTATTACTAAAGGTTTTCACAGGTTTAAGATTAAAAAAATTGTGGGTCTTCAGCCTTATTTTAAAGCTGAAATTTCAAAATTAAAGGATTCTAAGCCTAAAAATCCTGAAGAATATGAAGCGCTGCTTGAAAACATCAAGGAGCTTGCTTTAAAAATCATCGAATTGGATCCTAACATTCCTAATGCAGCTAATTTTGCAATCAAAAACATTAATAACAATGATGATCTTTTGAATTTCATCTGCACCAACTCCAGTTTTCCTTCTGTGGAAAAACAAAAACTGCTGGAGGAAAAAAGCATGATGCAAAGAGCTAATAAATGCTACGAGCTGATGCATGAGGACTTCAGAAAGCTGGAATTAAGAAGCCAGATCCATCAGAAAACATCCAAAGATCTTGATAAACAACAGAGAGAGTATTTCCTGAACCAACAGATCAGAACAATTCAGGAAGAGCTGGGCGGTGGCCCTGAAAGCGATGTTGAAGATCTCATTGCCAAAGCTAGAACCAAAAAATGGAGCCAGGAAGTGGAAGACCATTTCCAGAAAGAGATCGGCAGGCTTCAACGTCAGAACCCTAATTCTCCGGACTATAATGTTCAGAGGAACTATCTGGATTTCTTCACGGATCTGCCCTGGGAAACTTATACCAAAGATGTTTTTGATATTGCAAAAGCGGAAAAAGTGTTGGATAAGGCTCATTTTGGACTGGAAGATATCAAGAAAAGAATCCTGGAGCATATGGCTGTTTTAAAATTGAAAAACAACATGAAATCTCCAATTCTCCTATTGGTAGGGCCTCCGGGAGTAGGTAAAACCTCTTTAGGAAAGTCTATTGCTGATGCCTTAGGAAGAAAATATGTAAGATTATCTCTGGGTGGCCTTCATGATGAAAGTGAAATCCGGGGACACAGAAAAACCTATATCGGAGCAATGGCAGGAAGAATCATCCAGTCTATTAAAAAAGCTGGCACCTCTAACCCTGTGATCGTTCTGGATGAGATGGATAAAATTGCACAGGGCATCCATGGTGACCCTAGTTCAGCATTACTGGAAGTTCTTGATCCTGAACAAAATAAATCTTTCTATGACAATTTCCTTGAGATGGGCTATGATCTATCTAAAGTAATGTTCATTGCAACAGCCAATTCATTATCAACCATACAGAGCCCTCTTTTGGACAGAACAGAAATTATACAGATTGCAGGCTATACACTGGAAGAGAAGATTGAAATTGCAAAAAGACATTTAATTAAGAAACAGCAGGAAGAAAATGGATTGAATGCCCAATCATTTAAACTTGGAAATCCTGAGCTTAAACATATCATAGAGGCTCACACATCAGAAAGTGGTGTAAGAAGTCTGGAGAAAAGAATTGCTTCCATAGCAAGATGGGTGGCATTACAGACTGCTCTGGTAAAAGAGTATGACTCTAAAATCTCATTGGAAAAAGTAGACGAAATTCTTGGTGTTCCAAGACCTAAAAGTCTATCTGAAATCACAGGAGTACCCGGCGTTGTAACAGGTTTAGCGTGGACAAGCGTAGGTGGAGATATTCTTTACATTGAAAGCATCTTAAGCAACGGAAAGGGAACATTAACCATGACCGGAAATCTGGGAACGGTAATGAAAGAGTCTGCAACCATTGCTTTAGAATATATTAAAGCCAGACATGATGAACTGGGAATTCCGCAGGAAGATCTGGATAAGAAAAATATCCACGTCCACGTTCCGGAAGGAGCAACTCCTAAAGACGGGCCATCAGCAGGTATTGCGATGTTAACTTCCATGGTTTCTTCTTTCAAAAACAAAAAGGTAAAACCTCACCTTGCGATGACAGGAGAAATTACACTAAGAGGAAAGGTTCTTCCTGTGGGAGGAATTAAAGAGAAGCTTCTTGCTGCTACCAGAGCTGGAATTAAAGATGTCATTCTTTGTGATGCCAACAGAAAAGATGTGGAAGAGATCAAAAAGGACTATTTAAAAAACCTGAAAGTTCATTATGTCAGCAGAATGGAAGAGGTCATAGACATCGCTATTGAAAAATAATTAGTAACATATCAACTCTCAATAAAGAAACACGTTCCGGGATATCCGGGGCGTGTTTCTGCTTTATTTTAAAATCAGTAAAAAATAAATCCAACCTTCATTTTGATGGAATAAAATTTGCTCCGCTAAAAATAAAACTCAAGTTGATGATTAAATAATTTCTCAATTCGGTGGGTTTTCTTATTTTTAATCCATACGCATATTTTAACTTATGAATTTTCTTAGACTCCCTTTCCTTATCAAGCTCACTCTTGTAGTAGTTTCCATTATTGGTATTGGCTATCTGCTGGCACTAGGACAGAGTATTCTAGCCCCTTTTTTCTTTGCATTCCTGATGGCGATGCTTTTTTTACCGTTGGCTACTTTCATGGAAAGAAAGCTAAGATTTCCAAGGTCAGTCTCTACCATGACCTCTGTTTTTATTATGTTATTCATTTTAAGCGGTATCATCTATTTTTTCAGCACCCAACTGTCTGATTTCAGCAAAGATCTTCCCCACCTCAGAGAACAGTTTACAACGTTGTTCAATAATCTACAGCATTGGGTTTCTAAAACATTTAATGTGAAAGTAGATGAGCAGGTAGACTATATCAATCAGGGACTGAACAAGCTTTTATCTTCTTCCGGAGCCATTTTAGGTTTTACATTTGGAATATTTTCAACAGGATTTGGGTTTATTCTATTTTTCACGCTATTCTTTATCTTCATTTTAAATTACCGAAGACTTTTAAATAATTTTATAGTTACTGTTTTCAATGAGAGACATAAGAGCAGCGTGCAGGAAGCCGTCACAGAAATTCGTGTAATGACCAAAAAATATATTTTCGGGCTCTTCCTTCAGGTTATTATCGTATCGACGCTTACGTCCATTATTCTTACTATTTTAGGGGTGAAATATGCCATCCTGTTGGCTGTCCTGACAGGTCTGCTTAATGTTATTCCCTATCTTGGAATCTTCATTTCTCTTGTCATATCCTGTTTTATTGCTTTTGCTACCTCTACTCCATCTACCTGTATTTATGTTATTATCGGCTATATTGGTGTACATGCTGTGGATGGAAACATCGTTTTGCCATTCGTAGTGGGTTCAAAAGTAAAAATCAATGCGCTATTTTCTTTTATTGGAATTCTTTTAGGAGAACACCTTTGGGGAATAGCGGGGATGTTTTTGTGTATTCCTGCCATTGCCATCATTAAAATCATCTGTGAAAAAGTAGATGATTTAAAACCTTGGGGAAAGTTGCTTGGAGAAGAACAGAAACCTAATAAAAAGAAGAAGAGCTATAAAATTTCAAAGAATATTACCCTCGAGGAAATGGATTAATATTCGTGCCAGGCCATGAACAATGCGCAGTATTAAAACGCGGATATGGCTTACATCAACACATATCAATAATGAAAATTAAACATAGAAATTGTATTTTTTATGAAAAATAAATAAACAAGTGTCATATTTGTTTTACATTTGATATAAAATTATCAATTATGAAAATCGTAAAATTCATTTTCTGTCTTTTGTTTGCACTTACATTTATCAATGCTGGTTTAAACAAGTTTTTCCAGTATGCTCCCATGCCTAAAATGACGGATGAGCAAATGAAAATATATGCTGCCTTCACTGAAATCGGTTGGCTGATGCCTTTGGTGGGGGTTGTAGAAATTGTTGGAGGTATATTATTTATTTTTCCAAAAACCAGAGCATTGGGCGCTATTATCATATTGCCTGTTATGATAGGAATATTTCTTCAGAATGTATACAGAGACCCATCCCAAATGGGGATAGGAATGTCTGTTGTCTTACTTTTAATCAACTTATGGGTAATTCTTGACAATAAAGAGAAATACAGGAATTTAATCAGTTAATAATTAGGTTGCAGGTGACAGATAATAGGAGATCACTATAGCACATGTGCTTCAAAATTTACGGTGATTAAAAACACCACATCATGAAATCCATGTTTTTTTACAAGCTGTCAGCTGCAACCTGCTCTATCATCTGCCACCTATATCCTATACAAATGCACTGAATCCTGTAATCGAACGTCCTACGATGAGCGAGTTTATTTCTTTTGTTCCTTCATAAGAATAAATAGCTTCTGCATCTGCAACAAATCGTGCTACATCATATTCCAGTAAGATTCCGTTTCCACCCATTACTTCTCTTGCTCTGGACACAATATCTCTTGTTCTAAGGGTACAGAAAACTTTAGCTAAGGATGCATGTTCATCTTTTAAAATCCCTTCATCCTGCATTTCAGATAACCTGAAAACCATAGTCTGCATCGCAGTAAGGTTGGATAACATTTCCACCAGATGTCCCTGAATCATCTGAAATGAAGCAATAGGCTTTCCAAACTGCTCTCTTTTTCGGGTATAATCCAAAGCACTCTCATAGGCACCTCTTGCGCAGCCTGTAGCCATCCAGGCCACTCCTGCCCTGGTCATCCGAAGTACTTTTCCGGTATCTTTAAATGAGTTGGCATTCTGAAGCCTGTTTTCTTCAGTTACCAAACAGTCTTTTAAAGTAATAAGGCCATTCTGAACAATTCTTAAGGCCATTTTTCCTTTAATCTTTTCTACAGTGAATCCGGGATTATCTTTTTCCACGATGAACCCTTTTACTTCTCCGCTATCCAAATCTCTTGCCCAGATAATGATAATATCTGCAAATGTTGCATTTCCAATCCATTTTTTCTGTCCGTTAAGAATCCAGCCATCAGCTGTTTTCCTGCAGGTTACGGTAAGACCTCCTGCAGCTCCGGATCCTACTTCGGGTTCTGTAAGCCCAAAAGCTCCTATCTTTTCAAATTTCTGCATTTGGGGGAGCCATTTCTGTTTTTGCTCTTCCGAACCGCAGATGTAAATAGATCCCATTGCCAACCCGGACTGTACTCCAAAAAAAGTAGCAATTGACGCATCTACTCTAGCCATTTCCATAGCAATAACACCTTCCATCAAAAAAGGCATTCCCGGGCAGCCATACCCTTCGTAGGTAACGCCACAGATATCAAGTTTCTGAAATTTAGGAATCAGTTCGAAAGGAAATTCATCCCTCAGCCAATAATGGTTCACCAGAGGTTTCACTTCTTTTTCCATAAAAGCCCTTACTTTAAGCTGTATCTCCCGCTGTTCAGGAGTTAAGGTATGGTAGATATCATAAAAATCACCATCAATAGGTGGCAGCTCTTTCATTTTCTTATCCGAATCCAGCATTTTCATAAGCCCGGCAAGCTGTTTATCATCCAGCTTTGAAAAATTTTGCATCAGTTTTGGTAAATCCACTTTTTTGGAGATTGTACTCAATTGATCAAAATCTATGGAAGTGAATAGCCCTATCGCGTTTCTTATTTTGGAAAAAGTATTTGACATAATGGTTTTTTGTGAGGTTGGTTTGTAAAAGATAAGCAAAAATTACTCCGAAAAAAAATAACAGATATTGAATAGTTTTTACAAAATACTTAAAATCAATATATTATATCGGAATATTTTCTTTACAAGCTTTTTACTTCAGTTTTTCAAGCATTACAAAAGATCCTGCCCCAAATTTGACCTAAGCAAAACATTAAAACCCACACTATGAAAACTACTTACATTACATTATCACTATCTGCAGCTCTTTTACTAGGATCCTATTCATGTAAAAAAGGAGAGGTAGCTTCTACAGATCTTGAAGCCTATGGCACTACAGATTCCGCAGCAACCATTGTATCGGACAGCATCTCAACAGTCGCTACGATGAAAGTAAAAGATAAGCAGTTTATCAAAACTGCGGATATTAATATGGAGGTAAAAGATGTTTATAGTACAACGATCTCTATCGAAAAATCAGTTCAGGATCTTGGTGGATTTGTAACTAAGAGCAATCTTCAAAGTAATGTCATTTCGGAAAATACTTATAATACATCTGATGAAGAAGCTATGCTGATTAAAAAATATCAGACAGAAAACAGGATGCAGGTACGTGTTCCTACCGAAAAATTAGGAGAACTTCTGACATTGATTAATAACAGCAAGTTATTCCTTAATTCCAGATCTGTTAACGCAGAAGATATTACAGCCAGCATTAAATATGCGGAAATGGAAAGTAAAAGAAACCAAAAAACATCCGAAAACATCAGCCAGCTGAAAACAAATAAGGATAAAGTAAAGCTTGACGACGAAAATATGACAGAAGGAAATATCCAAAAACTTACCAGTATGGATACAGCCGATAATCTGAAGTACAGTACTGTTGATATTTACATCAAAGAACCCAAATTACGCATCGCAGAAATAGCTGTTACCAATACCAATAGCATTGACAATAAATATAAAATCAATTTTATATATCAGGTGAAAGATGGTTTTGTGTATGGATTTTATCTGATTCAGAATATTATAATAGCTCTTATCAACGTTTGGCCACTCTTATTAATTGCAGGTGCAGTCATTTATTTTTTCAGAAAAAGAAAAACAGCAAAGCATGAGCAATCAAAAATCTCATAATAAAAAAACAACTAACCAATTGGTTATCAACATAATTTTAGATTTTACAACCTCCTTTTTTAGGGAGGTTTTTATTTTTTTTCAAAAAAAAACTGTAACGATTCTAATATCCCATTTACCTACTGTTTAAAGAATAAGAAAAAAATTAATAATATGAAAAATTTAGTAAAACTTGGATTTGCAGCTTTATTATCAATGAGTCCTATTGCTGCAACAGCACAAAATAAAGATGCCGGCAATAACAGTCTGCTTTGGGAAATTTCAGGAAATGGTCTTTCAAAGCCATCTTATATAGCCGGAACTTTTCATATCTTATGCAGCAAGGATTTTGAAATAAAACCCAAGGTATTGAAAGCTCTTCAGAAGTCTGACAATTTTGTCATGGAGATCAATTATACAGATCCTGCTGAAATAAAATCACTACAAAAAATGTATCAGACAGATAAAAAAATATCAGATCAGCTTTCTCCGCATGAAGCTAAAGAACTGAATGCAATTCTGGCTGATTATGGGACAGATCTAAAAAGCATAGACTCATCAAGTGCACAAGCACTTTATGCACTACTTTCTACTAAAGCAATACCATGTCCCCAGACTGAAATAAAGCTCTATGAAATAGAACTTCTTCAGAAGGCAATAAAAGATAAAAAAACGATCAGAGGTCTTGAAAAGGTAGAAGATCAGATGAAAAGCATTAATGAAGCTTATAATCTGAGAAGTACAATCACCCAACTAAAAATGGGCAAGGAATATGAAATTCTTTTTAAAAAGATGATAGAAGCTTTTAAAAATGAAGATGTACAATTACTTTATAGTCTTTTTAAGGATGAAAGATTTATGAATACCCAGCAGGAAAAAGCAATGCTTACCAACAGAAATCAAAACTGGGTAAAAGCAATGCCTGAAATAATGAAAAACCAAAGTTCTTTATTTGCTGTGGGTGGATCTCATCTTATGGGTGAAAATGGCATCATCCCTCTCCTGCAGTCAAAAGGATATACCGTAAAACCTGTATCCAGCTTATAACGACAACCAAACCATGAAACTATTGTGAGCAATCCAACTGAAACAGCTTTTTTAAAGCTTGTCAACCAGCACAAGGGTATTTTATATAAAGCATCCCGCATCTATGCTGATTCTATGGAGGACCGGGAAGATCTGCAGCAGGAGATTCTTATCCAGCTATGGAAATCTTATCAAAACTTTAAAGGAAACAGTGAATTCTCAACATGGATGTACCGCGTCGCCATCAATACCTCCATTACCTACTTAAAAAAAGAAAAACAGAGAGCCACTACCTATACAGACCCATCTCATCATTTTGAAGTAGCACAGGAGGACTACAACCCGGCAAAGGATAAGCAGCTGGAAATTTTTTACAGTGCCGTGCAGGAACTCAACCCGTTGGAAAAAGCCGTCATATTTTATTTCATGGAAGGGATGTCTCATAAGGAAATCGGAAGCAATCTGGGGCTCAGTGAAGGTAATGCGCGTGTAAAACTCAACAGAACAAAAGAAAAAATACAGCAAATCATAAAAAAATCAGGTTATGAATTTTGATCAATTAAAAGAACAATGGAATAGTGAAGGCGATAATGTCGAAATTCCAGATACTATAGAAAAGCTAAAAGAAAGCAAACATCCTGTTTCAAAGATCCAGAAAAACATGAAAAAGGAATTCCCATTGCAGGTGATTGCCATTATCCTCATTGGTTTTTTTCCTCTTCAACTGGAATTCCCATCTTCGCAATACATCATCTATTATATATCTTATACAATGATGGTTGTTATATCTTCTTATTACCTCTATGGATTTTATAAGTTTTATAAACAAACTGAATTATATACAGGTAATACTAAAAACAGCCTCTGGAAAATATACCATGAACTGCGGTTGAATATGGAAAGATACCAGTCTTTCGGATTCTTATTATTGCCACATTTTCTTATTACCCTTGGTTTGGAAATCTACAACCTTTTGGAAAAAAAGGGAAAAGCACTGTCTGAACTTAGCAATTCATATCAGCAAGCCTTAATAATAGCCGTATTACTGGGAACCATTTCCATGGTTGTAAGTATTGTTTTATGGACAAAATATATCTATGGGCGCAATGCGAAACAACTGGAAAATATCCTGAATGAAATGGATGAATAAAATAACCCAACCTTTTTTAGGCCTAAAAAGACAAAGCCCCGGATCCTATCTGAGGCTTTGTTCTTTAAAAAAATGTTATTTCTCATCTTCAAATTTATTTGAGGTTTTATTTTTCCTTAAATTTGCAGATCAGAAATAAAGTCTTATGAATTTTTATAAATCTTATTCTCTGAACTCTAATTCCCGAAAAATATGCTATCAAAAATAAATCCTATACAAACTAACAGCTGGAAAGCTCTTGATGAACATTTCGCAGGAAACGATTTTGACCTGAGAAGCCTTTTCCAGTATAACCCGAATCGTTTTTCAGAATTCTCTTTACAAAAGGATAATTATCTTTTTGATTATTCTAAAAACTTAATTGATTCAAGAACAAAAGAACTTCTGTTACAGCTGGCCGAAGAATGCCAGTTGAAAGAAGCGGTTTCAAAAATGTTCTCTGGTGATAAAATCAATGAAACAGAAGGAAGAGCGGTATTGCATACAGCGTTGAGAGATTTTTCTGAACGCGAAATTCTTGTAGACGGTGAAAATATCAAACCACAGATCAAAAGAGTTCTTAACCATATGAAAGCTTTCTCCGAAAAAATCATATCCGGAGAACACAAGGGTTTCAGTGGAAAAGAGATTACAGATGTGGTGAATATCGGAATTGGCGGTTCAGACTTAGGACCTGTCATGGTATGTTCTGCTTTAAAGCACTTTAAAACCAGACTGGATGTACATTTTGTTTCCAATGTAGATGGCAATCATATAGCAGAGGTCGTTAAAAAATTAAATCCTGAAACCACTTTGTTCATCATTGCATCCAAGACCTTTACGACTCAGGAAACGATGACGAATGCCAATTCAGCAAAAGACTGGTTCCTGAAAGCTGGAAAACAGGAAGATGTAGCAAAACACTTTGTAGCCTTATCTACCAACATTGAGGAAGTAAAAAAATTCGGAATTGCAGAAGAAAATATTTTTGAATTCTGGGATTGGGTAGGCGGAAGATATTCCCTTTGGAGTGCCATCGGATTAAGTATTGTACTTGCTGTAGGATACGAAAATTTCGAACAGCTTTTAAAAGGAGCTTTTGATACTGACCAACACTTCCAAACTGCAGACTTCTCTGAAAACGTTCCGGTTTTAATGGGGCTTTTAGGAATCTGGTACCGTAATTTCTATGCCGCAACCAGCTATGCTATTCTGCCATACTCTCAGTATTTAGACAGGTTTGCAGCTTATCTTCAACAAGGAGATATGGAAAGCAGCGGAAAATGCGTAGACAGAAACGGAGAATTTGTAGAATATGAAACAGGCCCAATTATCTGGGGAGAGCCGGGAACAAACGGGCAACACGCTTTTTACCAGCTGATCCACCAGGGTACTGAATTGATTCCTGCAGACTTTATTGCATATGCAAAAAGTGCCAATGAGGTTTCTGATCACCAGGAAAAATTGCTGGCCAACTTCTTTGCACAAACAGAAGCCCTTGCTTTTGGTAAAACTGAAGAAGAAGTAGAACAAGAGCTTGTCAATGCCGGGAAATCCGATGAGGAGATAGACCGACTGTTGAACTTTAAGGTCTTCCATGGAAATACACCTACTAACTCTATGATATTTAAAGAATTAACTCCTTTTTCACTAGGACAGCTTATTGCGATGTATGAGCATAAGATTTTTGTTCAGGGAGTGATCTGGAATATTTTCAGCTTTGATCAATTTGGAGTGGAATTAGGTAAAGTGTTAGCCAATAAGATTCTTCCGGAACTGGAGAGCAATGAGCCAATAAGCTCGCATGACAGCTCTACCAACGGATTAATTAATTATTATAAAGAAAATAAATAGTCCATAAAAGGAAGGTTCTGGAGAAATGATGTAGAAAAAGAGGGAGCTGATGAATTTCAGGATATCGTTGTATTCAATAAAATCTAAATAAAGTAAAAAAAGTAAAAATGGCAGAAATTCTTGACGGACTTAAAGTATCCAAAGAAATAAAAGCAGAGATCAAGGTTGAAGTAGACAAGATCCTTGAAAGCAAAAGAAGAGCACCACACTTGGTAGCAATTCTTGTTGGAAACAACGGGGCAAGCAAGGCTTATGTGAATGCTAAAGTAAAAGACTGCGAAGAAGTAGGATTTCAATCCAGCTTAATTAAATTTCCAAGTACAGTTTCTGAATCTGAATTGCTGGAAAAAATCGATGAACTGAATAAATCTAAGGCAGTAGACGGATTTATCGTTCAGCTACCTTTACCAGACCAGGTTGATCAGGAAAAAATTATCAATGCAATTGACCCAAGAAAAGATGTAGACGGATTCCATCCTGAAAACTTTGGAAAGATGGCTTTGGAAATGGATACTTTCTTACCGGCTACCCCTTTCGGAATCTTAACATTACTGGAGAGATACAATATTGAAACTAAAGGAAAAGACTGTGTAATTATCGGAAGAAGTAAAATTGTGGGAAGACCAATGAGTATTCTAATGGGAAGAAAAGATTTCCCTGGAAACTCTACGGTTACCCTTACCCACTCTTACACGAAAGATATTGAAGAGTATACTAAAAAAGCAGACATTGTGATCACCGCTTTGGGGGATCCACATTTCTTAAAAGGAGAAATGATCAAAGATGGTGCTGTTATTGTTGATGTAGGAATTACAAGAGTAGATGATGATTCTCCAAAAGGATATTATCTGGCAGGTGATGTAGATTTTGACAGCTGTGCTGCTAAGGCAAGCTGGATCACTCCGGTACCTGGAGGAGTAGGCCCTATGACAAGAGCAATGTTAATGAAAAACACCATTATTGCTTACAAAACTTCGGTCTATAACGACTAATTTTAAAAATGAATAAAGAAGAAGATATTTTATTAAAAGAAGGTAAAATGCTCCCTGTAATGGAGCATTTTTACACTTTACAGGGCGAAGGTGCCCATACTGGGAAAGCCGCCTATTTTATCAGGTTGGGAGGCTGTGACGTAGGATGCCACTGGTGTGATGTAAAAGAAAGCTGGGATCCTGAGCTTCATCCTCTGATGAATGCCACAGAGATTGCAGAAACAGCGGCTAAACACTGCAAGACAGTTGTTCTTACGGGAGGAGAACCCCTAATGTGGAACTTGGAGATCCTTACCTCCAAACTAAAGGAATTAGGATGTACCATTCATATTGAAACTTCAGGAGCATATCCTATGAGCGGACATTTGGATTGGATTACTCTTTCTCCAAAGAAAACAGGGCTCCCAAAAGAAGAAATTTATCAAAAGGCTCATGAGCTTAAAGTCATCATTTTCAATAACAACGACTTTAAATTTGCTGAAGAACAGGCTGCAAAAGTTTCTGACCAGTGTAGGCTATACCTTCAAAGCGAATGGAGCAAGAGAAATGATATGTATCCTAAAATTACAGATTTCATTCTGGAGCACCCGGAATGGCAGGCCTCTGTTCAGACCCATAAATACCTGAATATTCCGTAAAAATACGTAAATTAGCTAGCCATTCTGTTAAAATCATTAGATGCAGAGAATTCGATACTCTAGATACCTGAAATCGATTATTATTTTGCTTGACCTTATGGTTATTGCATCTATTTTTATATTTTTTTTTATAAGCAGAAACGAAAGTTTAAAATACCATAAGGAAACCTGGTATCAGAATATTTTTTCTCTGATTTTGTTATTTTTGTTCTGGGTGCTTTTAAGCGGTAGGACAAAAATTTACAATATTCCAAGGAATCTGACCTATACCCTTTTCCTTGAACGGCTTTTCATCCATTTCCTTTTTTTTATACTGGGGGTTCTGCTTATTGGGAAAGTAAGTAAAAATGTTTTTTTCAATTCAGACATTTACTGGCTTTCGTTTTACCTTTTGGCTTTTATTTTTCTGGCAAAATCGATCATTTATTTTACCATTAAATATTTCCGTTCACTGGGGATCAACTATAGAAATGTAATGTTTCTTGGAAACAACGATTCTACAGGCATTCTAAAAAATATATTTGAGGCCAGAAAAGATTATGGATACCGGATATTTGAATATGAATATGCAGATATAAATACAGATGAACTCGTTAGTTTCTGGAAAAAAAATGGAATACATACCTTATTTTTATCTACAGAAAATTCATTTAACGAAAATACGGAGACAAAAATTTTCAAACTGGCAGAAGACCATAAGGTACATATCTCATTGATTCCGAGTATAACACAAAGTGACTTTTTTCTTTATGATCTCGGATATATCCAGACCCAGCCCGTTCTTAACCAGGCAAGATATCCATTAGATTATTACTCTAATTTCCTGGTGAAAAGAACCTTTGATATTGCTTTTTCCATAATTATACTAGGTTTATTCTGCTCCTGGGCATTTCCTATTATTGCTATTTTAATAAAAGCCACTTCTAAGGGGCCGGTTTTCTTTATACAGAAAAGATATGGCTTCCATGAAGAAGTCTTTAATTGTTTAAAGTTCAGGACTATGGTTCCTAATGACGAATCTGCTACCCGCACGACCCGGGAAAATGATTCGAGAATCACTAAAATCGGTAAGTTTCTGAGAAAAACCAGTCTGGATGAGCTTCCACAGTTCATTAATGTATTGAAGGGAGAAATGTCTGTGGTGGGTCCACGTCCTCATATGCTGGCTGTAGATAATTATTATAAACCAAAAATCGGAAGATACAGCTTAAGAAGTATGGTGAATCCGGGAATTACAGGTCTTGCGCAGGTAAGCGGTCTGCGGGGTGATTTCGGAGATGTGGAAGTAGAAATGAAAAAGCGGGTTCTGGCAGATGCATTCTATGTCAGAAACTGGAGTTTCGTATTGGATATGGTTATTATTTTAAAAACTGTATTATTGGTTATAGGTGGTGACAAAAATGCAAAATAAGGCTTACAGCATAATAAAAAAGTTTTAATTTTAACACTTATCCGGGCTCCAGTCTTGGTATCAACCTTAGCCCAATTCAATAAAAAAGTCTAATTTAGCGCTATGTTAAAAAAGTTTTTCACAGCAGTAGGCGAATACATGATTCTACTGGGTAAATCCTTGCAGAAACCTCAGAAAATGAAGGTTTTCTGGAAGCTGTTCATGAGAGAAATTAATGATTTAGGGGTCAATTCTTTTGGCCTTGTGATCTTCACTTCTATATTCGTAGGGGCAGTAGTTGCCATTCAGATGTTCAACAACTTCGATGCATCTTCGTTCCCTATTCCTCCATCCTTTGTAGGGTATGCCACAAAGGCAGTACTTGTTTTAGAGTTTGCACCTACTATTATCAGTTTAATTCTGGCAGGCAAGGTAGGTTCTTATATCGCCTCCAGTATTGGGACAATGAGGGTTTCCGAGCAAATTGATGCGTTGGACATTATGGGAGTTAATTCACCTAATTTTTTAATTCTTCCTAAAATTATTGCCTGTATGCTTTTTAACCCCCTTCTTATCGCCATCAGTATCGTATTTGGTATTGGCGGAGGATATATTGCAGGGATCTTAACAGGAAACTGGACAGAAAACGACTATATTATCGGAATTCAAATGTATATGCCTAATCTCTTTATATACTATGCATTTAGCAAAACCATAGTTTTTGCTTTCATCATTGCTACCGTTCCTTCTTACTTCGGATATAATGTGAAAGGTGGATCTCTGGAAGTAGGTAGAGCCAGCACACAGGCTGTGGTATGGACAATGGTATTTATTATCATTTCGGAATTAATTTTAACCCAATTAATATTAAGCTAATGATTGAGGTAAAAGATCTTAAGAAAAGTTTTGGAGATGTTGAAGTACTTAAGGGAATTTCAACGTCATTTGATAAAGGAAAGGTAAACTTAATCATTGGGCAAAGTGGCTCCGGGAAAACAGTTTTTCTTAAAAGTCTGTTGAATGTTTATATGCCGTCATCCGGGGAAATCTTATTTGACGGAAGGAATGTCAATACCATGACAAGAGATGAAAAACAACATCTCCGTTCTGAAATTGGAACGGTATTCCAGGGAAGTGCCTTATTTGATTCTTTAACTGTAGAAGAGAATATTATGTTTCCATTGGATATGTTTACCAATCTTACGTATAGAGAGAAAAAGAAAAGGGTTTTTGAGGTAATAGGCAGGGTTCATCTTGATAAAGCTGATAAAAAATATCCATCTGAAATTTCAGGGGGAATGCAGAAAAGGGTAGCCATTGCAAGAGCTATTGTCAACAATCCCAAATATTTATTCTGTGACGAACCCAATTCGGGGTTAGATCCATATACTTCCAAGATCATTGATGATCTTCTCTATGAAATCACCAAGGAATATAATACAACAACCATCATCAATACACACGATATGAACTCTGTAATGACGATTGGCGAGAAAATTGTATACCTGAGATTAGGGATCAAAGAGTGGGAAGGAAATAAAGATATCCTGATCACTGCAGGCAATAAAAATCTGATCGATTTCGTTTATTCTTCAGAACTGTTTAAAGAGCTGCGAGAATATCTGCTTGAAAATAATAAAACAATTGAAAATACAAATACAAAAATAGACGATAATGAAAAAGGTACTTAGTATAGCATTAATAGGGTTTTCAATGTGGGCTTCAGCACAGATTTCACTGGCTGGTAAAGCCAATTTAATATTTCCTACAGGCTCTCCTTCATGGTCAAACATCAAAGGAACGGTGAATGATGCTATTGAAGGAACAGGAAAAAATAATGTAGGTTTCAATGTGGGACTTTCCCTAAAAGTAGGTCTGCCTACTTCATTATTTGTAATGCCTGAAATCTATTATACGCACTTCAAAAATGAGTTCACCACAGAGAACACAACTTTTGACGTAAAAAGCAACCGTGTAGACGTTCCGGTTCTTTTAGGTTATAATCTTTTAGGAAATATGCTGGGGGTATTTGTAGGTCCGGTAGGAAGTTTCAATTTGAGCAAGGATAATACTTATAATGACTTCAAAGAAAATTCCAAAAATGATTTTACAGTAGGATACCAGTTTGGAGCACAGCTTGAAATCAAAAAACTGATTGTCAATGCAAGATATGAAGGAGCATTCAGTAAGGATGAAAGAAATTTCATCAATAAGGTTTCAGGATCTGAAATCAGATATGACAACAGACCTAACTTATTTATGGTAGGTTTAGGGTATAAATTTTAATCAACTATCGAAAATAACAACTTGTAAATCCTCAAATTTTATATTTGAGGATTTTTATTTTGACTTTCTTCAAGCTCAGCCTGTCTTTTAGCAATCTCAGCAGCCTGCTTTTCAAGGTCTTCTTTATCCTTTTGCAACTGCTTGAATTCTTTTTTCTTTTGCTCTGCCTTTATAGCACTTCCTTTACTTAGGTAGCCTACCATCCCTCCAATGATCAATCCTATTCCAACCCCTGCCATTACCCCCATAATGTGGGAAATTTTAATCTGCTCTACGGCAAAATCAGTAGTTAAATAAAAAAGTAATGCGGAAACAGCTAAAAGTATAAGTCCGGTAATTGATAAACTCTTCATAATATTGTGTTTAGGTGGTTAATTAAAAAAGCCTTACCAAATTTACTAAAAATTTAATAAGGCTTACTCAAGATTAAAATTCTATATGATTATATTTTCCCTCCTGCAGCCTTATAATACTCTAAAGCTTTAGGAAGATCCTTATTAATATCTGAAATTCTGGTTTCCGGATTCGGGTGTGTAGATAGGAATTCCGGCTGTCTGTTTCCTGAAGCTGAGGCTTCCATTCTATTCCAGAATGGGATAGCAGCTCTCGGATCATACCCTGCCATAGACATCAGGTAAAGCCCCATTTCATCGGCTTCAGACTCCTGCCCTCTTCCGTATTTCAATAAAGCAACCTGAGATCCGATAGGATATACCTTTTCGAAAACACCTGCCCATTGTGCATTGGAAATTGTTCCTCCTAAAATAGCGCCTCCGTATTGAGCTACCATAGCCTGAGAAATTCTTTCATTTCCGTGTCCCGCCAATGCGTGGGAAACTTCGTGCCCCATTACTACAGCAAGTCCGTTATCATCTTTCGTTACCGGCAAAATCCCTGTATAAACAGCTACTTTACCTCCTGGCATACACCATGCATTCAACTCACTACTCTGCAAAAGATTAAATTCCCAGTTATAGTTGGCAAGATCTGCTGATCTTCCAATGCTCTGGTAATATCTCTCCGCTGCGTTTTTAATTCTACTTCCAACATTGGCTACTTTCTTTGCATCTGCCGTACCGGTAATCACTTTACCTTTAGACAATGTCGTTCTGTATTCCTGTGCAGACATTGTTAAAATTTCCGAGTTGTTGGCCAACTGTAACGATGATCTCCCGGTAATCGGGTTCGTGGTACAGGCAACAGCCGACAGAGCAATAGCTCCTATTCCAAATAGATGTGTAACTTTCATAGTTTGAGTGTTAATAATTCAACCTTAACAATTTTTATTCCAAAACAGTATGAAAAAAATATATTTGCATACATTTTGCTATTTAAAATTAATAATTTAATTCGATCATGAAAAAGTTTATTTCTTTCTTATTTGCTTTTGGACTGTTGTTCTTTTTTCAGAACTGTGCTTCTCAAGGTTCAGCAGATCCAAAAACAGTAGAAACTTTAGTAGATTCACAGGAGTTTACATTCTATGCACAAAGGGCAAATGCTACAAACTATGATGTGATCAACATTATGAATTCAATGCCGAATTCTACAGCTACAAGAATGCTAAATCTGAATGGGGATTACACGATTGATCTCAGTAAAAATAATATGGTAGTCGTTCTTCCTTATTTTGGAAGAGCATTTAGCCCTAATTACGGAAATCCCGATCAGAATAGTTACCGGTTTACTTCAAAAGATTTTACCGTAAAGAAATCACAAACTAAAAAAGGAAAATGGGTGCTAAAGATCAAGCCTAATGACGTAAGTAATGTTAACGAAATCAATATTGAGATCTTTAAAAATGGCAAAGCATTTGTTTCTATAGGAAGCAATGACAGACAGCCGATTACCTACGATGGATATATTGGAAAAACTGAGATAAAAAAAGATAAGGAAAACTAGTCTTTATTTATCTTTAGATAAAAACATTTCTACAAATAACTTTGCTTCAGTGCTTGGACTTGAAACCATCTCTGAAGCATTTTTTTTGTGCATAGTATAAGCTTCTTCCATAGCCTCATTCTTTTTCATCAGAGCTAAAATATATTCCTGAACCCAATATTCGAATCGTTTTTCAGCCTGAAGGATGCGGATTTCTTCAAACCGTCCACTTTTTTTCTTCAGATCAATAAATTCAGTAATGGTATCGTATATTTCTTTTAATCCTTCGTTATGCAGAGCAGACCCCAGCAAAACAGGGATTTTCCAATCCTTTTCTTTAGGAGGAATAAAATCCAAAGCTCTTTTTAATTCTAATCTGGTATTTTTGGCTTTCTGAAAATTATCCTGATCTACTTTATTAATAAAGATAAGATCTACCATTTCCATGATCCCTCGTTTTATTCCCTGAAGCTCATCTCCTCCGCCGATAATTTTAAGAAACAGAAAAACATCTGTAATATCTGCAACCAATACTTCAGATTGTCCTACTCCAACAGTTTCAATCAGTATGTAATCGTAACCTGCAGCTTCGCAGATCATCATCGTTTCAAAAGTTGTATTGGCAACTCCTCCTAAGAATCCAGAACTTGGGGAAGGACGGATGAAAGCATTTTCTTCTTTTGCAAGCTCTTCCATCCTTGTTTTATCTCCCAAAATACTTCCTTTGTTAATAGAGGAACTAGGATCAATGGCTAAGACAGCAACTTTTTTACCCTCAGCGATAACCAATCTCCCGAAATTTTCAATGAAAGTAGACTTCCCGGCACCAGGCACTCCTGTAACCCCTACTCTAACAGACTTTCCTGTAAGAGGCATTATCTTTTTCAGAAGTTCTTCTGCCTGCACTCTATGTTCTGCCTTTTTACTTTCAACCAAGGTAATAGCTTTTGCAATCAGGCGTTTGTTTCCTGATTGTATTCCTTCTATTAAGTCTTCTGTAGAAAATTTCATTGGTTCAAAAATAATTAATTAAATGGGAATAGCCAATAATTAATGGGCAATGATCAAGCAGAAACGAGGTATCATTTTATCAATACCTATTTCCTGTCTGTTTTAATTTTTATTTCTTCTAAATTAAAACAGCAACACGCCTTATCATGGGGCTTAGAGAATTTATTACATTTGTTATGTATCAAAAAAAGAAATATGAAAAAACTCATCGCTGTGGCGTCATTTACTTCCATTTTATGGGCTTCTTGTACACCAAAAGCGGCTACGGCTACTGCCGGATCTTCAACCTCAACAGCAGAACAAATTGCCCAGGGGAAAACGATTTTTGAAAATTCATGTGCAAAATGTCATAAATTACCTGATCCCACGTCTCACAATCCTGTACAATGGGTAGGCATTATGAATTCTATGGCCCCAAAAGCAAAGTTAAATGATGATCAACACCAATGGGTTTACGATTATATCATTTCTGTGAAAAAATAATCACCAAACAAAAATATGGCTATGAAAAAAATGATTTTAAGTGGTATTGCAGCTTCGGCACTTCTGATGTCCTGCGGACCTAAAAGTACGGCTGTAACGGGACCTAAATATACCTCAGCTGAACAGCTGGCCCAAGGAAAAACAATTTTTGAAAACTCCTGTGCAAAGTGTCATCAGTTACCTGAACCGACAAAGCACGACAATGAGGGATGGATAAAAACCTTAAGCAGGATGGCTCCGAAAGCTAAACTGAATGATGACCAGCATCAAATGGTGTATGATTATCTGATTTCCGTAAATAAAAAATGAATTGTCACTTAATTCAATAAGGGAGTTGAAAACAACTATTCTCAGATTGAAGGTTAAGAAAAGATAAAAAGGCCAACTCCACTTGTGATGAAACGGCCTTTTTTATTATTCTGGAAAGATAACTTTTATCTTACAATAAGTTTTTCAGTCTGAGATTTATCTCCCTGCTGAATATAAACCATATATATCCCTTTCTGGAGGCCTTTTGTAGAAACAGCTTTTTTCGATGCAGATTCTCTGGAATCGGAAAATACCAGTTTTCCGGACATGTCAAACATTTTAATCTTAACTTCTTTAGATGACTTATCTATATTTCCTACAAAGAACTCATCATAAGTCGGATTAGGGAATATAATCAGTTTGTTATCTGCTGCTTTAGTTTCCTGAGTCGCCAAAGCAGTGTTGCATTCCGCAGGAACCGTAAAGTCTTCTACTTGGTCATTGGCCAGAGTATTACTTCCGGCAGAAGCATTTACCCCGAGTCCTCTTTTGGCAAACGCATTCCAGATCATGCACTTATCGGCTCCTGCATTTCCTACTACATCAGCCTGCAGAATGGCATCTCTACCATCAACAAATGAAGGGTTACATGCCTGAAGTTTAAGAGCATCTACTACAATCTGTAAAGCCTTTGCATTCCCAGAGGTGGGGCTAACCATCACATCACTGTTATACCCATACTTTTCAATATATTTCCATGTAAGATCCCAAAGCATTGTTGCCCAGATAAATCCTATTGCATGTGACCCCGAAACAGTATTAGTCCTTCCATAAGTATAATTATTTATAGAAAAATCAGGAGAATATTTCGCTAATCTGATTCCGGTCCCTGCAGCATCCTGTCCGCTGCTATACGTACCTATTGATCTTGCCAGAGCAGACGTATCCCCCGGTCTTGTCGTAAGCATTAAAGCAAAATAATCAGACCATCCTTCCCCCATCTGTTCAGCAGAATTTAGACAACTATATCCTTGCCCTGTTAATCTATTTGAAATACCATGTCCATACTCATGAGCAACAATTCCATTATCCAAGCTCGAATGTTTAAAACCACTATAATCAAAATTTAAGGTAGCATTGATTGCTGTCCCGGCTGTAATTTGACTAACAAGATATTGCCCTTCAGTTTTTCCTACCATAATAGAAGGAATGGTAATCGTATTATCGGGTGTTGCTATTCCCATTCCTATCGGCGTATCGCTTGATGGATGATACTGAATAACCCCTACTGCCCCTGCATTTTGTAAATTTTTTGTTTTCAAAGAAAAACCACACCCTGCTGCAGTTACAACACCTATTTTTCCGGCCATACTTCCTGCAGCAACTGTTGTGCATGCATTGGCAGGTATAGAAACAGCCAGGTCGCCTGTCACAGATTGTCCACCAAATAAAAGTGAACCAAATGCAGCCCCTTCTGTCAGTACTTTAGGGCGGCTTGCAATATTTGCAGGTGAATTATATTGATATCTTGAAATAGGATCTGCCGCTGTTTGCTTCCTATCCCAAAGGTACATTTGCATAACCGGCGCATCGAGATAAGTTTGTCCTCCAATGACAGTTTCATATCCTGGATAGAAATTCGCATTATTAAGTCCACTTCCATCAAAAGCTTCTGCATTTACTGCATCATTCTGTATCCCACCTTTGCCAAAGTTATTGGTTTGATAGTTTCTTGCTGCTTCTGTAAATCCAAATTTATAGAATGTGTCGTGCATCTTATTATTCACATAAAATAAATTGGTGATGGCTGCGTCTCTGTAAATAAAAGGATTATCATATCTGCCATCTGCAAAAGGAAAATTGAAATTCAGTCCACTTCCTCCATCGGGAGAATATCCCGGAACATCAGCATTATCCTGGTCGGAATAAGCATACACATTATTACCTCTGGTGTTGGTGTAACTGTTTACTCCATCGGAGTGCCATCCTTCAGGAGATGCCGTCAAGTTCCAGGGATTGTTAACAACCGCACGGGCACCAAATGTGGGAGCTTCTACCGGAAGCGGAAAAATATTGTAAGAAGCATCAGTGGGCAGCAGCAAATTGGCTGTTGCAGGCGTATTTTCTTCAACATCTGCTGGTAAGTGCTCCAAAAGATTTAATCTCTCATCAGATTTTTGATGTATATTAGAATTATCTTCAAAATCGCAACTGAGTGTCATATTATTTTTACTCAGTATTTCACCGGTACTGGCATCAGCGATCACATGCCAGACATTCGGAGAATTCTTATCCGAAACAAATAGTTCTTTTGAAAGGATGTATACATTGTTTTTTTCAAAGTATACATCGGCCAGATAATCTACTTTGGAAATCTTCTCTAATCCAAGCTTCTGCTGTAGAGCTTCTTCTCTGAACCTCTCCTGTACTTTACCCTGTTTAGCTACAACCAGATTTCTGCTGAAATCATTTTTTTCAGAGATAATTTTACCTTCTTTAATGATAACTTTCCCCAAAGCATTATAAATCCTCAGCCCATTATAGGTTTGTTGTACATTTACAATATTGGCCCTTAAACTTTCGGAAACATCTTCATTGAGTATAATGACTCCAATCTTCTCCTGACTGGAGTTTTTTTGTGCCAATTGCCCACTTTTTTGATAGTAGTCCTGAATTTGTTTTGTAGAATTTTGAGCATGTATACTGCCAAAAGCAAAAAACACCGCCATTGAAATTGGCATCAAAAATAGTTTTTTATTCATGTTTTTGTTTTTAAAATATCAAATCTAAATAACATAAGCACAAAAAACTAAAAAACATTATTAAAAAATCAAAAATGCAAACTTATTGTGTGTTTTCCAATCTTTTAGTTTTTTTATTTAACCATTCAAAAGATTTTGCATTATAAAATTAACTTTCAATATTAAAAACAATTTCTATTACTGAAAGCTTATCCTTCTAATTGTAAAGAGTTTATAAGTTAATCATCCTTTCCCGGCAATCTGGTTTTAGGCATTTTACTTTTAATAAATTTCTCTTTGTCTTCTATCATTTCAACCATACTTCTAAGCGCATAGTTCAGAGCTTCCATACATTCAGAAAGATTGTATGGAAAATAGTCTAACGCTTCAAAATAATATTTACTTTTAGTTAAGGTCATTTTTATAATTTTTCAGTTCATTTTTTAGAGTATTTCTTTCTTTTTTGAAAGAGGTATCCTTATAATTTTTCTTAAAGTCTGTCCCGGAAAATGTGCGGACAGGATTTCCGCGCTGTACCTGAAGATGCTGAGTCCATGTCTCCTGTACTCTTCTTTCCAGCTCCTGAATATACACTCCCATTACCTTTTCTTTTAACCTAAGGACTGACCGTTTTTTATTTTCCAGCTGTGAACGTGAATCCTGTACAAATACGGCTTGTCCTGTCGGCATATGGGTAGCACGAACAGCTGTATTCACTTTGTTTACATTCTGACCGCCACTTCCCTGGCTTCTTGTTGTCTGAAACTGGATATCTTTTTCATTGAAGTCAATTTTTCCAAGGTTTTCCAGTTCAAAAATTCCAATAAACCAATTGCTTCTTTTATGCAGTTTTCTGAATGTACTTTTCCCCATCCAGCAGATACTTCCTAACCAGCCTTTCAAAAAATTATTAATTTCTTTTCCTTTTAAGAGCAGGGTTACCGATTTTAGGGTCAGGTTTTCATCACCGTTTTCACGATGAATAATTTCATAGTCTATTGTATGTTGCTTTATTTCTTCAAGAAAGATTTTCAATACTTTAGCAACTACCCACTGGCATTCTAAAGGTCCTCTTCCTGAAGTTATTTGTATTAATTTTTCCATTGTTTATTTATTGAAAGCTGTTGGTTTACAGCTAACAGTCAAGTTTTCTCAACTGTCAGCAATAAACCATAAGCTTAATTATCGGTCCATTCTTACGATTCTTGGTTGGAATGTTCCTAAAATATCCACCAGTTCACTTTGTGCGTTCATCACCTCATTGATGTCTTTATAAGCCATTGGTGCTTCTTCAGCATTACCACCCATTAAGGTAACATTCTTCAGTTTCAGTTCCTTTTTAATGTCATTCTGGGTGAAAAGACTTCTGCATGCTCCTCTGGAGTGGGCTCTTCCTGCCCCGTGTGATGCAGAATTCAGGGCATCCGGATTTCCTTTTCCACGAACAATAAATCCTTTTGCCGTCATAGACCCGGGAATCATTCCCAGTTCATTTTCATTGGCTGGAGTTGCCCCTTTTCTGTGAACAATCATTTCTTTACCATGATGAATTTCCTTCCAGGCAAAGTTGTGATGGTTTTCAATTCTGGCTTTTACTCTTCCGCCTACAGCTTTCACCAATCTCCGGTGAATATCATCATGACAGGCCGAGGCGTAGTCTCCTGCGAGATTCATGGCGGTCCAGTATTCTAATCCAAGATGGGTACTAAGGTCCAGCCAGGCAAATTGCTGGGCTTCTTTTGGCAGCGGACACTGTTCCACAGCCACTCTTGAATAATACTGGGCAATCTCTGCCCCTAACCCTCTGGAGCCACTATGAGAGAGAATTCCCAGATATTTTCCTTTTGGCAATCCGATCTGTTCATCCTCCGCTGTAATTTCCACTTCTCCAAATTCCACGAAATGATTTCCTCCCCCTGAGGATCCCATTTGTTTAATGGCTTTACCCTTTAACCTTCTAAGAATTGAAATATGATCAAAGGTATCTCTATCAAAGATTTCGTGGTCTATATGGGATTTATGGGTTTCATACATCCCAAATTTTGTGTGTTCTGCAAGAGCTTTCTCATATTTATCTCGTGCTCCGTTAAGATATGACACCGGTGTATCCAAAATACTAAGGCTCATCCTACAGCCGATATCCATCCCAACTCCATAAGGAATTACTGCGTTTTCTACCGCAAGAACTCCCCCGATCGGAAGGCCATAGCCACTGTGTGCATCGGGCATTAAAGCTCCCTGAACTGATACCGGCAGTTTTAAAGCAGTATACAGCTGGCTTTTTGCTTCTTCCGAAATATTGCTCCCGAAGATCTGAAAAGAAGCGCGCTGGGCATTCAGCACTCTTTTTTCTGTTTTTTTGGATGAAAGCAGGCTCTCTGCAATCTGTCCAAAGGTCAGATCTTTTTCAAAATTTTCCGGATGTACCAGTATTTCCTTTAAAAGAGATTTCACATGGTGGATATTTTTGGCGGCAAAATTTCTTTTCATGACTTCCAAAACCACATTGACACTTTGATTATTTGGATAGCCCAGTTTTAATATATCTTTTCCTTTTAGTTTTAAATTTCCCATTGTTTTTGTTTTAAATAATAGTAGGACCTATATCGTCCATAAAGCTTTCTGCAATCTCTGTTGCAGACATTCTGCAGGCAATATATCTCCTGCTTTTGATAAGATGTAAGTCTTCTTTTTTCGTTCTCCATGAATTTGATTTGCCATAGATTGTTTTCTGGACAATTCCGGCAATTTTATGATGCTTTACATAAGATTCCAACTCCGCATATTCTTTTTCCAGTTCAAAGTCTATAGGCTTATAGTGGGTAATCATATGGGGTCTTACTCTTAAGATAAACCTCCATGGCTCGATAAATTCGTAGTACACTTCGTTGCATTTCCGATAGGGACAATATTCTTCGTATTTCAGAAAATATTGCCGCTCTTGTACAGTGAGTCCAAATTTTGGATCATTCCAGGACCAGGAAGAAACACGTTTAAGCTTCTGCTCTTTTTCTACATATATTCTTTTACCGAATTTTCTCTTCTTCTTAAGAAACTGCCGGCTATCGGAAAACATAGAGGTATTGATTTTCTTCAAAATTCCTTCAAAAAGCTCTCCGTCTTTGGATCTCATTACATCCTCCCTAACGACAAAGAATCTTATAAATCCTCTTTGATAAGGATTCTCTAGAGGAATCCATGGAATATTTATTTTTATACTCCAAAGCTCTTCACTACGTTTATACTTTTTTCTTATCTGCTTTATTATATCTTTTCTAACTGTTCTTTTCGTGCTTCTGGCGCTTCTAAGGCGAGAAAACAGAAGGTTATCATTTTCCATTTTAAGACATCAGATATCTGATACAAAATCAAAGATGATGACTTGTACTGTATCTGTTTTTTCAACTTAAATTTTAGTTGAATGATTTTATGATAATAAACATCATGAATCTGAATCATAGAGATTCTTTCATTCTGTCCTTAATGACACTGAAAAGATTTCGGGGAAACGTGAGTTTGAAATATTGCGCAATAAAAAACCCGAAATCTTTACGACTTCGGGTTCTGATATTTCATTGTACTGTTATTCTATGAGTATACCAAACCGCGAAGCCTTACCACGATAAGTGGCAATCCAAGTGTAGAATTCTGTTTTGTTCTGAACATTGCTTCGTTGTTTTTTTAATGGTTAAACTTGATTTTCAGGTGCAAATATATTAATTTTTCTGAATATTCAATTTTTTTAATAAAAAAGCCTGAATATTTTATATCCAGGTTTTCCTTTATAGGGAGATTAATCTTTTGATCCTAAGCTGTCCATCTCATCCTCCATTCCTTTAACTTCATTGGAATGGTAGACTCTTTCTGACCCCAGGAAATAAATATTGTGTCTTGCTTTGGCAATGATCCCGTTATATTCCTCTTCCGACATGCCTTCAGGAATGGTGTCCCGGGCTTCTGACGGTTTACGGTAAACTTCCAACGCGCCATTTTCATTTAAAACAGTTTTAGCCACCTTAGCCTGCTGAAGGTTATCCGCATACACAATAACATTGCTTCTGCCAATACTGTGTTTGCGGTAGGCCTCGAGCATTTCTGCATCGTGGGCAAAAACGTATTCAAAAAATCCTTTTGTTTGTTCGTCCTCCTGATAATGATCAGCAGACAATCCACTTTCTACCTTAGATTTTGAAACAATAATATTTGCTTCATCAAAACCTTTTTCTTTTAAATTCTTTTTAATTTCCTCTGTATCTACAGTCACCGGAAATACTGAAACTACTGTATAAGCCATAATGAAATTTTTCACTTAAACTATACAAAAGTTGTGCACTTATTCTATAAAAAATGTTAATTTAAAAATTTTTCTAAGATTTCCACAGCACATTTAGGAAGGTTGGTTCCTGGCCCGAAAATAAAATCGGCTCCATTGGCATAAAGAAACTCATAATCCTGCTGTGGAATAACGCCTCCTACCACAATGGTAATATCATCTGCTCCCAATTTCGAAAGCTCTTCTACAACCTGTGGCACCAATGTTTTGTGTCCCGCAGCCAGTGAAGATACACCCAGAATATGAATATCGTTTTCAATGGCTTGTTTTGCCACTTCTTCCGGAGTCTGGAACAATGGAGCAACATCAACGTCAAACCCCATGTCTGCAAATGCTGTAGCTACTACTTTTGCTCCTCTATCGTGCCCATCCTGGCCCATTTTGGCTACCATAATTCTCGGACGGCGGCCTTCTTCTTCTTCAAATTTCTGAGTAAGGGCAAGGGCTTTTTCAAAATATTCGTTTTTACCGGCATTCATAGCATATACACCAGAGATTGTTTTAATATTTGCTTTATATCTTCCGAAGGTTTCCTCCATGGCATCACTCATTTCGCCAAGAGTAACTCTTCTTTTTGCCGCTTCGATGCACAAAGCCAATAGGTTTCCTTTGCCTGTTTTAGCGCTTTCACGGATATCATTTAAAATCTGTCCAACATTTTCAGCGTTTCTTTCTGCTTTGATGGTATTCAATCTTTCGATCTGCTTTCTGCGAACTTCTGTGTTATCAATATCCAGAATCTCTATTCCATCCTGTTTCAATGAGGATTTGAATGAATTGACACCAATAATGAATTCTTCCCCACTATCAATCTTAGCCTGTTTTTTTGCAGCAGCCTCTTCAATTCTCATTTTGGGAATTCCGGCTTCAATGGCCTTAGTCATTCCTCCTTCCTGCTCTACCTCATCAATATACCTCATCGCTTCTTCTATCATCTGCTGAGTAAGGCTTTCTACAAGATTACTTCCTCCCATAGGATCTACCACATCACAAATTCCACTTTCCTGCTGAAGGATGATCTGTGTATTTCTGGCAATTTTCGCTGAATAGTCTGTAGGCAAAGCAATAGCCTCATCCAATGCATTGGTATGCAGGGACTGTGTTCCCCCTAACGCTGAAGACAATGCTTCAATAGCTGTTCTTGTAATATTGTTAAAAGGTTCCTGCTCCGTCAGAGACCATCCGGAAGTTTGTGAATGGGTTCTTAAGGCTAAAGATTTTGGATTCTGAGGATTAAACTGCTTTAAAAGCGTAGCCCAGATATACCTTGCAGCTCTCATTTTAGCAATTTCCATAAAATGATTCATCCCGATTGCCCAGAAAAATGACAATCGTGGTGCAAAATCATCTACATTCATGCCGGCCTTAATCCCCGTTCTTACATATTCTAAACCGTCTGCAAGGGTATATGCCATTTCCAGTACCGGAGTAGCCCCGGCTTCCTGCATGTGGTATCCCGAAATGGATATCGAGTTAAATTTGGGTATATTTTGTGAAGTATATTCAAAGATATCAGCAATAATCTTCATGGAAGGTGCCGGCGGGTAGATATAGGTATTTCTCACCATAAATTCTTTCAGGATATCATTCTGAATAGTTCCTGAAAGGAGTTCCTGTTTTACACCCTGTTCTTCTGCTGCAACGATATAAAAAGACAGAATAGGAAGCACCGCCCCATTCATCGTCATGGAAACAGAGATCTGATCCAAAGGAATTTCGTTGAAGAGGATTTTCATATCTTCCACAGAGTCTATGGCAACTCCTGCTTTTCCTACATCACCTACTACTCTTGCATGATCGGAATCATATCCTCTGTGGGTGGCAAGGTCAAAAGCAACCGACAGTCCTTTTTGCCCCGCAGCCAGGTTTCTTCTGTAAAATGCATTGGATTCTTCTGCTGTGGAAAATCCTGCATATTGTCGGACTGTCCATGGTTTCTGAACGTACATCGTGGAATACGGGCCTCTCAGAAAAGGTTCAATTCCCGGAGAAGTCTGTGTTAAAGATTCATCTTTTACATCTTTTTTTTCATAAGATGACTTAAGCTCCAATCCGTCTTTTTCAAAATTGTATATTTCTCTTTCCTGAGGCAATACATTAAAATCCGGCTTTTTCACAGAAATTGTCTTTCGCATTCCAATAATTTTTGTCTGCGTAAAGTTAATTTTTTTGAATGAAACACAAAACTTCTGTTAACATTCTATTGATCTAAAACTTAGCCACAAAAAAAAGACCGGACAAATGCCCGGTCTATGTTGATATACGTTTTGTTTATTTTTTGATAAGCTTCGTATTGTACGTATTTTTCTCGTCTTTGATTGTCACTACATACATTCCTTTGATTAATGAAGCAACGTTGATTCTTCCTTCAATCTTACCTTCCTGAACCAATCTACCGTCCGCAGAATAGATTTTGTAATCCGCTTTACCTTTAAGGTTTTTCACTTCTACAAAGGTATCAGCAGGGTTAGGATAGATAGATACTTCAGATGTTTTTGTATTGTTTACTTCACCTACTGCCAGGTTACCTGCAATTTTAACCGGGAAATCTTTAAATGAACCAGCTGAATAGATTTGTCCTCCTTCCATGTAAGACGGGCTACCACATGGTCCACCTGCATCAACAAAAGAAGTACTTGCTACTCTCATTCTTAAAGTTTTATCTCCTGAATAGGTATCACCAGGGACAGTAAATGTTATTGTTCCTGCATGCAGAGAATTCGCATCAGGAGTACCACTTTTAGATCCAATTTTCTCTGTACTTTCGAAAACACCATTTCTGTTGTAGTCTATCCATACCTCTACAATATCAGGATAACTTGCATCTCCGATCTCGTTACCTATATCAATGTAAGACAATGTATATTGTGTTCCCTGGGTAAGATTAATCACTTTGGTAGCATCTTCACTGAAATCTAAATAAGTTCTGAAGATACTCTTATAGGTTGCATCTAAGTAAGCTAAATTAGCTACGTTTAATTTAGCCAAACCACTGTTAAGTGTAAAGCTTGCAAAACTATTTCCACCAGTGCTCATTAAGCAATAATCAGCTCCTGTTCTTAATCCTTTAGTTTTAAAGGTATAGTTAGAAGAAAATGTTCCTGGGACAGAATTTACTACGGCAGCCACCTGTACTTCATAATTAGTTTCATCTTCAAGAGCGCTTAGCAATACAGAATTAGTAGGGCTCGTAGTATTTGTCCAGTTGGTAACTCCTGCTTTTCTATAATTAATAGAATAGGTAGCACCAGGAACACTATTCCAGCCTACAACAGCAGTGTTTTTCAATATATCCGCAGCGATGGCAGATACTCCGGTTGGCGCATCTGTAGTTGAAGTTGGAGCAGTACCAATGGTAACTTTTGGAGATACTGCATAGAATATATTTCCAATTGCAGAAATTTTTAATTTAATAGGACCCGTAACACCAGAAGGGATTTGGCCAGTATAACTTCCTGTATTAGGAGTAGAAGCTACAAGCTCTGTCCATGAAGATCCGTTTACAAGATCCGTTGTATATTCTATTTTTACGTTAGCTACGTTGTACGGTGCAGAGTTAGTATTCACTACATCCCATGAAATTGTATTAGCAGCATTATTGTATAATACTGTAGCTTCAGTAAGACCTTTAAATTTGAAAGGACCATCCGCTTTAACATCTACCGTAGTTTCAGCAGACACTAACATTGGGGTAGCATTTTCATCCCTAACAGTCACAGCATATTTAAGTAGTCTTGGAATATAAGAAACACTTTCCCATTTCGCTTTATCTGTTAGATTTCCTGACATCACTATAGGAAGGCTAGGAAAATATCTTCTTCCACTTGCTGTTCCAAAATAAGATCTTGTCAATGCTCCCTGAGCGTTATATCCCCAACCCGTATCTCCAGATATTGAATGATTGCGATCAACACTATCATACTGTTCCCACGTATATTTAATAGGGTCAGCATCTGTAGCTGCAGCATCCAGATAATAAGCAGTACCTTTAGGAATACTATAAGCAGTAAGAGGTGAAATTACCGGAGCTGTATTGGTTGTTATATCCTGCCATACCCCGCATGTTGTCTTGCTATCCAGCTTGTTTAACACCTGGTTCACAGAGGAATAATGGAAATAGGCATCCGTAAAGTTCTGTACATTATCTCCTGTAATTCCGGCATATCCCATGATGGTAGTACCACCACCTGGTTCTATATTTACTCCCGATCCTTCTGAGTTGTGTGAGAATGTATGGTTTGCTCCTAACTGGTGTCCCATTTCATGAGCTACATAATCTATATCAAAAGCATCTCCAGTTGGAGTTGTATTCTGTGTAAAAGCAGAACCTTTTGCTAAAGAAGTTGCAGTTGCAGGATTAGTACATGTGGTTCCTATACCTCCCGCATTACCGTTACCTCCTGCCGCATTGAATACGTGCCCCATATCATAATTTGCATTTCCAACTTGTGCCGTTAATGTCTGCTGAAGTTGTAAATTTAAATTTCCTGTATAAGGGTCTGAAGCAGGATCAATATATATGATATTAGGAAGGTCCTGGATCAAAGCTTTAATACCAAAATCTTTCTGAAAAATTCCGTTTACACGGGTCATTGTATTATTCATCGCTACGAGTGCAGGAGCTCTTTTTTCAGCATCTGTAGCAGTAGCGGGCACCCCTGCCTGGTTCATAAAATATTGGGTATACTCTCCTGATGCGGAAAGAGCCAATCTATACGTTCTGAATTTTGTACTTGCAGGCCTATTGGTAATCCCAACATTTACATTAGAAAGGTTTTTTTTTCCGTAAGCTTCTAATGATTTTATATCTTTAATGCTTTTCTCTTCTGTTGTACATTCAAACCCATGTTCTCCTTCCGTTCTCTTTGTTTTATAGAAAACACCATATGTTTGTTTGTCTGAAGTAATAGGCTCAATAAACTGGAATTTTCCATCTTTAATGATCATAGACTGCATTTCTGTAGGGGAGGTACTAAATCTTAAATATTTAGACGGATCGTCTACCCCCACTCCCATATAAGACCCTAACTGGTATCTGTCTGCCAGAGACTTCTCCATTACAGGATCACTGTATACAGCAAATCTTTCAATTTTCCCTTCTGCTGTAGGAAGAGAAACAATCACTGCCTGAGCTCCTTTTCCTGTTTCTACAGCATCTTTTAAAACATTCCTAAGAGACTGTAAATCTAGTCTATAAGAATGCTGAACTTCTACTTCTTTTCTGATTTCGGACGTTCTTTGCGATGCAGGCGTCCACCTCTGTGCATTAAAACTGGACAGCCCAGCCGCTAGTGCACAAACTAGTAAAATTCTTTTTTTCATAATTACTTAATTGAATAAAAATTAGTAAACTTTAAATATCCATCGTAAAAATACTAATTACAACTAAGGTAACATCGAAAAAAAACGACTAATTTTAATAAAATCAGCCGTTTTTGTTATTTTTTATTATTTATGTATTATTTCTTAATTCCCATCTCATACAAAGCAAACGATATAAGATCTGCATTTTCAGCAATTACTTGTTCTGTAGATCTTCCTGCTCCATGTCCTGCATTTTTTTCTATTCTCAGTAAAATTGGATTTTTACAAGCCTGCTTATCCTGAAGCTCTGCTCCAAATTTGAATGAGTGTGCCGGAACTACCCTGTCATCATGATCACTTGTAATAATCATGGTAGAAGGATAGCAAGTACCCGCTTTTACGTTATGAACCGGAGAATATGATTTAAGATATTCAAACATCTCTTTATTGTCTTCTGCTGTACCATAGTCATAGGCCCAACCGGCACCGGCAGTAAATTTATTATACCTCAACATATCCAAAACGCCTACTCCCGGGAATGCTACTTTTGCTAAATCCGGGCGGATAGTCATGGTAGCACCTACCAATAGTCCTCCGTTTGATCTTCCTGAAAGAGCCATATATTCTTTTGAAGTATAACCTTTACTTTGCAGGTATTCTCCGGCAGCAATAAAGTCTTCGAAAACGTTTTTTTTCTGCATTTTGGTTCCGGCATCATGCCATTTTTTCCCATATTCACCCCCGCCTCGGATATTTGGAACGGCATAAATACCGCCATTTTCCATCCAGATGGCATTCACTACAGAGAAAGAAGGCTGTAAGCTGATATTGAAACCTCCATAAGAATATAGAATAGTAGGGGTTTTACCATCAAGCTTAGTTCCTTTTTTATAATTAATCATCATAGGAACCTTTGTACCATCTTTAGAAGTATAGAATACCTGTTCAGAAACATAATCCTCAGGATTAAACTTCACTTTCGGCTTTTGGTATACGTCAGATTTACCGGAATCTACATTAAATTTATAAGTGGTTCCCGGTGTGATATAATTACTGAATGAATAATATACCTCTTTTTCCTTTTCTTTTCCTCCAAAACCGGAAATATTACCTTTTCCTGGAAGTGCTATTTCCCTGATTAATTTTCCTGTCTTATCAAATTGTTTTACCTGATCAATGGCATCAATCATATACGTAGCAAAGAAGTATCCTCCTCCCTGGGTAATCCCCAATACATTTTCCGTTTGTGGAATCACATCTTTCCATGTTTCAGGAGCCGGGTTTTTTATGGAGGTTTTCACAAGACGCATATTCGGAGCATCTTTATCCGTGAATATAAAAAGATCGTCACCTTGCGTATCTACAATACTGGCATTAATATCAAATCCTTTTGTAATTTGTACAAAGTCTCTTCCATTCTTTAAATCCTTGATATACAACTCATTTCCATTGGTTGCGTTGGCTGCAGAAATAATCAGAAATCTCTGATCTTCAGAAACACTTGCTCCCAGGTATCTTCTTGGGGTTTTCTCGCCACCGAAAATCAGCTTATCTTCAGACTGCCTGGTTCCCAATTTATGAAAATACACCTTATGTTTATCCGTCATCCCAGAAAGCACCGTTCCTTCTTTTGGTTTATCATAGCTTGAATAATAGAAACCTTCGTCTCCCTGCCACGAAATACCACTGAATTTCACATCCAGAAGGGTGTCATCAATCTGCTTTTTAGTGACCGCATCAATGATAATAATCTTGTTCCAGTCACTTCCTCCTTCAGAGATAGAATAGGCTGCAAGGTTTCCTTTTTTGTTGAATGACAAGTTAGAAAGTGAAGTTGTTCCTTTTTCTGAAAATTTATTAGGATCTAAAAATACTTCTGTTGCTTTGGTTTTATTATTTGTTCTGTACAAAACAGACTGTGCCTGTAAACCATCGTTTTTAGAATAATATGTATAATCTCCTTCTTTGAAAGGGGCTGAAATTTTTTCATAATTCCAGATCTCTCTCAGTTGATCTTTAATTTTATCTCTGAATGGAATTTTTGAAAGATAATTCTGACTGTAAGCTACTTCTTCATCCACCCATTTTTTGGTAGGTGCCGAATCATTTTCCAAATCTCTGAAAGGATCAGCTACAGCACTCCCAAAATAGGTATCAGTCTGGCTTCCCTTTAATGCTTTAGGATAATTCATTTTTTGAGAATAAAAAGATGCTGAAAACAGAACTCCAGCAGTTAATAATAAAGGTTTAAAATTCATAGTGAACGGTTTTCTCAAAAATACGTAAAGTAGGCGAAATAAAAAAAGCCCCGAAAAACAGGGCCTTTTACTCTTCAATACATTCTTGATCATTATTCTTTTGATCCGAAACTGTCAAAATAGAAATCGGTAAGATTGGTAACAATCTCATCCGGACTACCGTTCCAGTAATATATTTTATTGTTTTCTTTAAGCTCATATAAACTGAACTCCTGATCGATGCTTACCGTTTTATCTGCATTTTTAAAATCCTGAACAGCCTGAACCAGATATTTTTTCAAATCTTCCGCTTTTACTTTTTGTGGATTTTCTGCAGGCTCCGGTGCTAATTTTGAAGGAACTTTAAAGCTTACATTATAGCTTAACTGAGCAATCTTTTGGTCTTTAACATATTCATTAGCAACCACTTTCACATTTTTAACGGTAAGTTTTCCTTTTCTGAAGTTGTCAAACATCACTCTAAAGTAATCTTCAGCTTCTTTTTTACAGGTTGAGGCTACTGTTTTAGGGAAAGCTGTCAGGAAGTTTTCTGCAGTCGTCTTAATCATTTCTTCAGAGGTTTCTTTAAAGTTAACCTGATAAGCATCCTGCCCTTCTACCGTAGGTCTTAAATAATCATTAAGCTTACCAATTGAAGCATCATCGTTATTTACAAAAGCGCCAAAAAATAATTCAAAAGCTTCTGCCGGCTTTTTTACTTCTGTCTGAGCTGTAGCGTAGTTACCCAGCATGGTAAGTAATACAAATAAAATAATTTTGTAGTTTTTCATAGTTCGATTTTATGATATGTTGTTGATTTGGAAAAAAACAAAGCCTCCAAAAAATCGGAGGCTTTACTTTTATTTTTAAATATTTTAATAATTTTCTTCTTCTCCTTTCATCTTTTCTGCATTTTCCGCCATGATTACAGCATCTATCATTTCTGCAATATCTCCATTCATATAGGCATCAAGATTATACATAGATTTATTGATTCTATGATCCGTTACTCTTCCCTGGGGGTAATTGTATGTTTTGATTTTTGCAGAACGGTCTCCTGTAGAAACCATTGTTTTTCTCTGAGCGGCAATATCTCCCTGAACTTCCTGCAATTTGATATCATATAATTTGGCACGAAGCATTTCCATTGCCAATTCACGGTTAGCGAGCTGAGAACGGGCCTGCTGACAAACCACTACAAGACCTGAAGGCTTGTGTGTAAGCTGAACTTTAGTTTCAACCTTGTTAACGTTCTGACCTCCTGCACCTCCTGAACGTGAAGTCTGCATTTCAATATCAGCCGGGTTAATCTCTACATCCACTTCTTCAGCTTCAGGTAAAACAGCAATGGTAATGGCAGAGGTATGAACTCTTCCCTGAGATTCTGTTTCCGGTACACGCTGTACACGGTGAACTCCTGATTCGAATTTCATAATTCCGTAAACACCTTCACCTTCCACCTTCATGATCAGTTCTTTGTAGCCTTTTGCAGCTTCATTAGAATCTGTCACTTCATGTCTCCATCCTTTTGTTTTAAAGTACATGGAGTACATTCTGTAGATATCTTCCACAAAAATAGCTGCTTCATCACCTCCGGTTCCGGCACGTAATTCTACAATAATGTTTTTATCATCTGCAGGATCTTTAGGAATAAGCAATACTTTCAGCTCTTCCTCCAAACCGGGAATCTTAGCCTGGGCTTCTAATTTTTCTTCTTTTGCAAGATCTACCAAATCTCTATCCGAACCATCAGCAATGATCTCATCAGATTCTTCAATAGCATCCAAGGCTCCTTTGTACTGATCATAAACCTTTACAATTTTACCCAAATCACTATATTCTTTGTTCAAAGAAGAATATCTTTTTTGGTCTGAAATGACATCAGGCTGTATAATAAGGTCTGCAACCTCATTATATCTCTGTTTTATAGCTTCTAATTTTGGAATTAATGATTTAGACATTATAGAATTTTTGTGGGTGCAAAGATAAGGATTATTAATTCAAAATTAAAATTACAAATCAGCATAAATTTTTGAACAATAGAGTACAATATCAGAAGGTCAATTTACAAATTCACTTATTCACTTTTGGAATCATCAGTTTCCGGCTTATTTCTTTTAGAAAGTTTTCTATCGATTAAGTACAATGTAATTCCTACTGCTACAATTCCCAACCCAATACAACTTTCCTTAGGATTGTGAATCAAAGTAAAATAAAGGATATAAATACTGAACAGTAAAAAAACAGTGGGGAAAATATAAAAAGCATTGGATTTAAATATTTTCCGGTCTTCTTTTTTAAGAAAATATACTGTAGAAATAGCCAGACTGGCAAATAACTGAAGAATGAATGCTGTATAAACGAAAATCTCTTTAAAACTTCCTGTTAAAATAATTACCGAAGCAATAACAGCATGAGCAAAAACAGCTCTTACCGGGATTCCTTTTTTATTGCCTGCTGAAAGAGGCTTCCACAGATAGGTATCCTTCGCAAAAGCCTGAGTAAGCCTCGAACCTACCCATAAATAGCCACTAATGGTTGCAATCAGTTGTAAGGCAATAAAGATATTCACTATTTTTCCAAAAGCAGAGCCCAGCATATTAACCGCAGCTTCACCCATTACATCCTCTTTTCCTGCCAACTGATCCACTGAAGCGTGCTTCAGCATAATGTAGTTGACTAAAATATAGCTTACTGTCACAAAAACAGTTCCTATAATCAGAGATTTGGGAAGGTTTTTCTGTACATCCTTGATTTCTCCGGCAATATAAGATGCTGAATTCCAACCGGTATATGAATAGGTAACAAAAACCAGAGAAGTAGCAAAAGCAGGAAGCATGATTTCATTCTGCCAGCTGTCACTGAAGTTAAGACTGTTTCCCATTTGGGCAGATTCTGAAAGTCCTACACCCAAAATAACCAAAACGATAATAAAAGTGATTTTGATTAACGTGAAAAAATTATGAAATCTACTTGAAGCTTTTAAACTAAAGGATAAGGCAGCCGCTACGATAAAAATCACTGCGATGGCAAAACCATTTCCAAACGTGTATTGAAATACTGAGAGATATTTTGACATGGCTAACGCCGCTAAAGCCACCGGGGAAGAGAAACCAATAATCAAAGATATCCAGCTGATAAGGTATCCGAATAACGGATGATAGGTTTCTTTGAGATAGATGAAATCACCCCCATTTCCTTTAAAATGAGATCCTAATTCGGCATAGCAAAAAGCCCCGAATAATGCCAGAATTCCACCAATACTCCATAGCAGAAAGATGCTGTAGGTATTTGTAATATCAGACAACTGAAATCCCAGTGTTGTAAAAATTCCGGTTCCTATCATATTGGAAACCACAATAGCTGCAGCTGTTTTCCAGCCGATCTGATGTGAAGGAGTATTCATTGATGATTAAAAATTAAAATTAAGCCTTCCGAAGAAATAGCTACCCAAAGTTCCCATTTGTACAGGAGCATACTTAAATACTCCATAATATGAATTTTCATAAATCTGACGATCAGGGAATACATCAAAGACATTATTAGCACCTACGGTAAAGTTGATATTTTTTGTAATATCATATCCTACACTGACATCTGTAATCACCTTCGGCGAAAATTCCTGAACGCTTCCAAAAGGATATCCGTCCCTTATTACTTTACCAAAATAGGTATTTCTTACGAGAAAATTAAACTTTCCAATCCCATAATTCAATCCTAATGAGGCCTTTGTTTTGGGTGATAAAGTTTCAATAATATTGATCTGGTCGGGTCCAAAAAATTCATTCTGAGGAGTTTCTAAGTTTTGAGGAAAATGAAAATCTGTAATTTTTGTTTCTGTATAATTTCCGGCAAGGTTTATATTAAGGTTTCCGTCTCCCAACTTCCAGTCATAGGAAATAACCAGATCCACTCCTTTGGTTTCGGTATCAATAGCATTAGCAAAAAATCTTCCGCTTTCGACCTCTTTTCCCACGCCTACTACATCAGGGTCTGATAACCTGGAATCTGTAATATTACTTGTAATGACAATCCTGTCTTTCACTTTAATGAAGTATCCGTCTAAAGTAATGAATAGGCCTTTCACCGGCTTTAAAGTAAATCCAACGCTTCCATTGACAGAGGTTTCCTGTTTTAGCTTATCAAATCCAAGCACCTGTGCAGCTTTACTGTCATTATTAAAAATCCCTTTGGTTACAATCGTAGATCCTGAAGTTGAAATATCTGCATAAGAATTATTGAAATACTGCTGCTGTAGGGAAGGAGCTCTGAAACCTGTTCCTACTGCTGCTCTTACAGCATAATTTTTTATAAACTCATACCGTACGGCTAGTTTTCCATTCAGGGTATTTCCAAAATCAGAATAGTTTTCAAACCTTGCTGCTGCATCAATATTCAGCTTTTTATCCAAATCATAAGATATATCAGCATATACCGCTGTAGAATGCCTGTCTTTTTTTAAAGTATTATCCGGTGAAAAGCCAATGAATGATTGCGATCCTCCTGCTCCGATCACTGTTGATCCCGTACCAGCTACATTTCCGTTAACATCATACTGAGTATAAGATGCAGGATCTCCGGATTTGATCTGATATTGTTCAAATCTGAATTCACCTCCAAATGCTATATTAAAGTTATTTATATTTTTAGAAACATCAAGATTAAGGGTATTTTGCAGAAAACTGTGTGCTCCGGCATAAAATCGGGTCGGCGATTTTGCTCCTAAAGAAGCATTATTCGTATTGCTTACATTATAATTGAACGTATTGTTTCCAAACGTATTGCTTACATCAAAAAGCCAGTTGTTTACATTATATTTTGCTCCGACGGCATAAGAGATATCATATACCTGAGATCCCAGCTCCGCCTGAAATCCATTGGGATAAATGGATGAAACAACATTAAACGTTTCACTGGGAAGCCTTCTGAAACCATATCCTTTTCCTTCTTTAATACTGAAGCCTCCAAAGGAATAAAGTTTAAAATTGTTATTAAAAGAATATTCTGAATTAAAAAACAGCTGCGCCTGCTTGATCTGTGCGTCTCCAATCTGAAAGTTGAAGTAATCACGGGTTAAACCCCTTTTTTTAATTTCCTCATCATCTGCAGCTCTTGCGGCCTCAGGATCATCAGCGAAAGGATACGCAAAATTATTTCCGAAAATATCTAAATCATGATTTTGAGTCCTTGTTGTTTTTCCTCTGTGGCTTAGCTGTAACGAAAGATTGACGTAACCTTCTTTTTTTCCTAATGATGCCCCGTAATTAACTCCTGCCTGGTAGGTGTCCCCATCATTCCTTCCGCTTAATCCGTAGGTAATACTTGCTGATGCGCCTGCATTCTTTTTGAGAATAATATTGATTACTCCCGCAATGGCATCAGAGCCATACTGTGCCGCTGCTCCATCTCTTAATACTTCAATTTTTTCAATAGCAATAACAGGAATTGTACTCAAATCTGTTCCCACAGAACCATTTCCAACTGTATTCTGATAGTTGACCAAAGAAGTGGTATGTCTTCTTTTCCCATTAACCAATACTAAGACCTGATCCGGGCCCATTCCTCTCAATGTCACTGGATCAATATGCTCGGTTCCGTCAGAAGCAGACTGTCTTACAGAATTAAATGAGGGAATGACATAGTTCAATAAATCCTGAACCGTTATTTGTGGGGATGCTTTCTGTATTTTATCGATATTAATAACATCTACAGGAACCGGCGTCTCTAGTTTTGTCCTTTTAACATTTCGGTTGCCTACGATGATAATATCTTCAATTTGTTTTCCTTTTTCTTCCTGTTCCTGGGCAGCGATCCCAATGGCACCAAGCAATAATACAGCTATGCTTACTTTTTTCATCTTTTGTTCCTGCAAAAATTATTATACATTCCGAGAATCAATCCTCAGACACACAAGACTTCAAGAAATGGAATTCATATAAGAATATTGACTTCAATTATCTCCCCCATCGGGTTGGAATTAGCACCTTTACACTGTTGGAATTGTGTAGGTTGCTAAGGTTTCTTTGGGCCAAATCCCTCCACCTTTCTTGATAAATCTACTGCAAAAGTAGACTATTTTTTTCAATATGCAAAAGCCGTTTTTACGATTTACAAACGCAGCATAAAAAAGGCTTATGAAAAATTTCATAAGCCTCCCTAATAAAAGTAATTGTAATTGAAGTGAACTATTTTATGTAAAGGGAATACAGTGATTCTACAAGAAGACTGCTTATCCTTTAATAATCTTTTTAGAAACCGTCTGTCCGTTTTTTAATTTTATTTCTACAATGTATAAACCGTCCGGAAGTCCTGTCATATTCATCTGATCATTTAAAAACCCGGCGTCCATCTTTTGTCCTACCGTATTTGTTATGTTTATACTTTCAATTGTGGAAGCTGCTTTAATGGTCAGAATTCCTTTTGTTGGATTGGGATAAACCCCTATGTTGTTATGATTGAGTCTTACCTCCGAAGTAGCAAGTTCCGAGGTAGGTTTAATACATCTTACCGATGCCCCCTGCCCTCTGGGTGCCCCTGCTGAAGCATTCGCACTTATGGTCCCTACGTACAGATATTTCCCTCCAAGTCCGGATATATCCGAACTCCAAAAATATCCTCTCTTTCCTACAAAAGTAAAACTAGCGTCTGAAGAACTGCGATATCCTCCTGCAGGCAATTTCAGATGACTGCTGTAAGCACTTGCGGGAGCCGTAACACTTTCAAGGCTAACAATACTTGCCCAGTCTGTCTGTGTTGGCATTCTCCAATCAGCACCTATTGCCTTGCATGGGTCTACACCCACTGTTTTTCCTAGCCCATCTATGTTCTTTGCAGTCCATTCATCAGTAGGCTCAAGAGTGGACCACCACGCGGGTGTTCCTATAATGTACGAGCTCACTCCTGCTAAACCATCCGGTCTGTTAGGGGTTGGAGCAGAAACGGTGGCAGAATTTCTTTCCTGATGTCCATCATCCCATCTTCCCCATTGAAAAAGATCACCATATGAAGCTTCGTCATCCAGAGAAGAGGCTACTTTAGAACTTCCCAGATTCTGCTGCAGCCATATTTTTCCATCATTTCCTCTTACCGTAGTATAAGAAACTGTTTGGCCACGGTATGTAAATTTCACACATCCTACATCTCCAGGATTATTTCCAGGATCTGTATTGGTACAGTTTTGTGGATTTCCCTGTGCATATAAACTATTCAAAGCAATGAATATCAGCATCATTCCCACATTTATTTTTCTCATCGAAAAATATAGATTTTCAAACATAATCAATATTATTTTTAATTATTCTAAATTTAATTAATTTTGCACAAAAGTAGCTTTCCCGTTTAATTCAGAGTTATCATTTCCCAACTTTTAGTTATCCGGTATAGGAGTTATATATGAATATTATTAAAAACAATGCTGATTATGAGTTATTTAAATGGAGAAAAGATATTGTTTGCCTCAGATAATATTAGCATAGAATTTTGTTCCGAACGATATTCAAGAACTTCAATACTGGAAGCTGGATCGAGCTTTACTCTGCTCTTCCTGTTGGGGTCAGACATTTATCTTGAAAAATCTGTCTGCCTGCTCCCAATGGTTTTTAGAAAAAATCAATACATCCTTTATTATTCTTCTGAAGAAAATAAAGCTGAATTACGCTGTGACAGTCAGGAAGCACTCAAATATTTACTGATCCGGATTGACTATCAGTATATTGTCAACCTTATTAATCCTCAATCCAGCCAGGAAAGCACGGATATACTGGAAAATATGATCACGAATAATTTCATCTATCTGCATAAAGAAACACCTCCCAGCATGACCGTTGAAATGCATATGATTCTTAAAGAAATCATAGATTCTCCAAAGAAAGGTGTTATTCAGAAGTTGTTTATCGAGGCAAAGATTATTAAGCTTCTTATTCTTGTATTTGAGCAGTTCCATGAAAAAAACAGGGGACCATCAAAACCGGGGACTCCGGAAATGATCAAAAAATACCTGGATGAAAATTACCACAGCAATATAAAGGCTGAAGAAATAGGAAAACTACTCGGGATTAATCAGAATATAATCCGGCAGGAATTCAAAACCCAGTATCATATGACCATTTCCCATTATATTTCTGAACTAAGAATGCTAAAGGCGAAAAAACTGATTACCAACAGTGATGTAATGATCAAAGAAATCGCTATTGAATGCGGGTATGAATATGTACAGAATTTTACACGCGCCTTTAAAAAGAAATTTGGTGTTGCTCCTGAAAATTTGAGAAATAACAAATAGAAAAACCGCCTAAAAAATTAAGCGGTTTATATATGTTGTTTTGCTTTGATATTACTTTTTCAGAATTAAGGTGAAAAAGCAATGACAATCAATTAATGATGATGTCCGTGATCGTGAATGAAAGGTCCGTTACCCTTAGGCTGGTTGTAAAGAACCTCTACACCTTCCTGCTCATAAATATTCTTTCTTCTGATATCTTCAGGATCGAAAGCCTTTACTTTTCCAAAGTATTCTTTCAAACCTTCCGTAAGCCACATTGGAATGACCAATCCGAAGAACATAAAAATACACCAGAACCCTACTAAGAACATAGTAATAAAGAATACAGTCCATAGGAACTGGTAGAACGGCCAAAATGCTGATAAAATAGTTATCATTCTCTTTAGATTTTAGGCAAAAATAGAGCTTTTTTCTTTTTTACACAAAAGATATAGGCTCTATTTTATAATTTATTTTAATTTTAAACTAACTAGTGGGCAAGATTTGCGAAGAAATCATTTCCTTTATCATCTGTAATAATGAATGCAGGGAAGTCTTTTACTTCAATTTTTCTTACGGCTTCCATCCCCAATTCAGGGAAATCCACTACATCTACAGATACAATATTATCCTTTGCAAGGATAGCTGCAGGCCCTCCGATAGATCCAAGATAGAACCCTCCATATTTATTACATGCATCTGCAACATCTTTACTTCTGTTTCCTTTAGCCAGCATAATCATACTTCCGCCATGGCTTTGAAACTCGTCAACATACACATCCATTCTTCCAGCAGTAGTAGGTCCGAAACTTCCTGATGCCATTCCTTCCGGAGTCTTTGCAGGCCCGGCATAATAAATCGGGTGGTTTTTGAAATACTCTGGCATTGGTTTTCCACTATCTATCAGTTCCTTGATCTTAGCATGAGCGATATCTCTAGCCACGATAAGAGTACCATTTAATTTTAGTCTTGTTTTGATTGGATATTTTGAAAGATCAGCTAGAATATCCTGCATAGGCTTATTCAAATCAACTTCCACGGCTTCTTCCAAATGAGGAGGTGTAACTGGTAAGAATCTTTTTGGATCCTGTTCCAGTTGCTCAAGGAAAATTCCTTCTTTTGTAATTTTTCCTTTAATGTTTCTATCTGCAGAACAGGAAACTCCCATTCCTACCGGACATGAAGCAGCGTGTCTTGGAAGTCTGATCACTCGTACGTCATGGGTAAGATATTTCCCTCCAAACTGTGCTCCAATAGCACTTTCCTGGCATATTTTCTGAACTTTAGCTTCCCATTCAAGATCTCTGAACGCCTGCCCGGCTTCATTTCCTTCTGTCGGAAGATGATCATAATATTTAGCGGAAGCTTTCTTTACAGCGGCAAGGTTCGCTTCTGCAGAAGTTCCTCCAATGACTAAAGCAAGGTGATACGGAGGGCAGGCTGCCGTTCCAAGATCTGAAATTTTCTCTTTGACAAACTCTTCAAGAGACTTTTCGTTCAGTAAAGATTTTGTCTTTTGGTACAGAAATGTTTTATTGGCAGAACCTCCTCCTTTTGTTAAAAACAAGAACTCATAATAATCTCCTTTTTTAGCATAGATATCAATCTGTGCCGGAAGGTTTGATCCTGAATTTTTCTCGTCAAACATGGTTAAAGGGACTACCTGAGAATATCTTAAGTTTCTTTTTTGGTAGGTATTGAAAATTCCACGGCTTAAAAACTCACCGTCGTCTACTCCTGTGTATACATTTTCTCCTTTTTTACCCATTACAATTGCTGTTCCTGTATCCTGACAAGAAGGAAGAGCTCCCTCAGCAGCTACTGCAGCGTTCTGTAGCAAGTTATAAGCAACAAATCGATCATTATCTGTAGCTTCAGGATCATCAATAATTCTTCTAAGACTCTCTAAGTGAGAAGAACGCAACATAAAAGAAACATCCGCCATAGCTTCCTCAGCAAGTAATTCCAACCCTTTAGGATCTACAGTTAAGATTTCTCTGTCTCCTAATTTTTCAACTTTTACATAATCTGATGTAAGCTTTTTATACACCGTATCATCTTTCTGAATTGGATACGGATCCTGATATCTAAATTCCATTCAATTTTTTGTTTGCGCAAAAATACGGCTACCGTAAAAAATATGAGTAAAATCAGTCATTAAAATTGATATTTATAATGATTATAAATTGCGAAATTCTGGTGTTATCAGTAACTTTATAAAAATTTCAATCACAATGAATTACAGAATAGAAAAAGACACCATGGGCGAAGTGCAGGTACCTGCAGATAAACTTTGGGGAGCACAGACAGAGCGTTCCAGAAATAATTTTAAAATAGGTCCTGAGGGCTCAATGCCACATGAAATCATTGAGGCATTTGCCTATTTGAAAAAAGCAGCAGCGTACGCCAATAGTGATTTGGGAGTTCTTCCCGCTGAAAAAAGAGATATGATTGCTAAAGTCTGTGATGAAATTCTGGAGGGCAAGCTCAATGATCAGTTTCCACTGGTTATTTGGCAGACCGGCTCAGGAACCCAGTCAAACATGAATGTCAATGAAGTTGTTTCCAACAGGGCACATGTCAATAATGGGGGTACTTTAGGAGAAAAATCTGAAATTCACCCAAATGACGATGTCAATAAATCTCAATCATCCAATGATACCTATCCTACAGCGATGCATATTGCAGCGTATAAAAAAGTAGTGGAAGTAACGATTCCTGCTGTAGAAAAATTAAAAAATACATTATCTGAAAAATCCAAAGCATTCAAGGACGTTGTAAAAATCGGAAGAACTCACCTGATGGATGCTACTCCCCTTACTCTTGGGCAGGAATTTTCAGGATATGTTGCTCAGTTGGAATTTGGATTAAGAGCTTTAAAAAATACCCTGCCTCACCTTTCTGAACTTGCACTTGGCGGAACAGCAGTAGGAACCGGATTGAATACGCCAAACGGCTATGATGTAAAAGTAGCCGAGCATATTGCAAAGTTTACCAACCTGCCTTTTATTACTGCTGAAAATAAATTTGAAGCCCTTGCTGCTCATGATGCTATTGTTGAAAGTCATGGTGCTTTAAAACAGCTTGCCGTATCATTATTCAAAATTGCACAGGACATCAGGTTACTGGCTTCCGGACCCCGATCTGGAATTGGTGAAATCCATATTCCTGAAAATGAACCTGGATCATCTATCATGCCGGGAAAAGTAAATCCTACTCAAAATGAGGCCTTGACTATGGTTTGTGCTCAGGTTTTAGGAAATGATACTACGATCTCTTTTGCAGGAACTCAGGGAAATTATGAGCTTAATGTTTTTAAACCTGTTATGGCTTACAATTTCTTACAATCTGCCCAGCTGATTGCCGATGCATGTATTTCATTTAATGATCATTGTGCGGTTGGAATTGTACCTAACCATGAGAGAATTAAAGAGCTTGTCGACAAATCTTTAATGCTTGTAACCGCTCTCAATACTCATATTGGTTATGAAAATGCCGCAAAAATTGCAAAAACAGCCCATAAAAACGGGACCACTTTAAAAGAAGAAGCGGTGAATCTGGGCTTGTTAACTGCCGAACAATTTGACGAATGGGTAAAACCTGAAGACATGGTGGGAAGCCTGAAATAATGTTAAAAACAGAATATATATCAGTAAAGTCCTGGGAATTCCCGGGCTTTTTTGGTAATGCAAAATACTGACTAACAATTTTTTATTAAATTCAGATTCGCATATTATTTTTTCATAAATTAGTGATATAGTTTCAAAACAAAATCCATGAAAAACTTAACGAAATTAAAGAGACAAAACTTAAGGGAAGTACTAGGAGGAAATTTAGCTTCAAACTGCCAGGGGAGATTTAAATATCCTGCCTATTATAACGGATATTCTGCATGCTGCGTAGCACAAACAGATTATCCCTGCTCCCAGACTGTCATGTGCCAACTTCCTATTGGAATGTGTGATTGAGATTATCATCTGATATCATCTCTGTAAGTAATTGATAAAAGGCTGCTTCAATGATGAAGCAGCCTTTTTTATTTATATTATCCTGAAAATTCGTCAAGCATATTTCTGGTTGGAACAAAGAAAAGTGTTCCTGTTACCGCGGTACTGAAATCTAAAATCCGGTCATAATTTCCCGGAGGATTGCCAATAAACATATTTGTAAGCATCTTTTTCGCGGTGCTAAAAGTACTTGCATAAGAAATGAAATAGGTTCCAAATTCATTCGTGGAAGGATTTCCGAAAGGCATATTGTCTCTTACAATTTTAAGTTCTTCGCCATTTTCCCCTTCTATATTCGCTAACGCAATATGTGAATTTGACGGTTTCACTTCATCAGACATTTCAATATCCTTATCTTTTGACCTCCCGATTACCTTTTCCTGGTCTTCTGTAGAAAGGCTTTTCCAGGCATCCATATTATGAAGATATTTCTGAACAAAGAGATAGCTTCCTCCCTGATATTGGGAATCTTCATTTCCAATTTTCGCAAAATAATCACGATCTTCTCCGTGTGGGTTTTCTGTTCCGTCTACAAAACCAAGAATAGACCTTGCATCCCAATATTTAAATCCATGAACTTCCAGAATACTTTCCGCCACAGAACTTAATAATTTGGATATCTCAATACCCATGTCAAAAATAACACTTTGATTGTCTGCTCTTAAGTGAAAATGTAAATCTCCGGGAGTAGAAACGGCAGTATGTTTCAGTCCTTTAATCTCTTCAAAGTCCACAAGTTCTTTCGGCATAGGTGTCGGAAGGCTCAGCTTTTTCCATGCTTCACAACCAATTCCCATCACACAACTGGCCCTGCTGTCCGGAAATCTGTTGAAAACAGAATTATTAAGATTTAAAACCAACGCGCATAGCTCCTGGAAAACCTCTTTCAGCTGTGGAACATCATTAAGCTTCCAAACCATGAATATGGTATTTGTGTTAGGGTAATCCGTAACATTTTGCGATTCTAAACTCATGCTTATTTTTTTGAATTAAGGTACGTAACAGAATGCTGATCTACAAGTCTGTTAAAGTTTTAACCGATCAATTCTTTAGCCTGTGCCAAAGCTGCTTCTGTAATCTTACTTCCGGAAAGCAGCTGGGCAATTTCGGTTAGCTTTTGATCCTCTGTTAAAGGAATAATTGTAGATTGGGTTCTTCCGGAAACATCCTGTTTTACCACCTTATAGTTATCATTTCCTTTTGCCGCTACCTGTGCCAGGTGAGAAATAACGATAAGCTGCATGTCTTTAGACATTTCTCTCATAAGGTTTCCGATTTCTTCAGCTACTTTCCCTGAAACACCCGTATCTATTTCGTCCAGAATAAGAGTCGGAAGGTCATCACTTTCTGCAATAATTTTCTTTACAGCAAGCATAACCCTTGACCTTTCGCCACCAGAAATAGCCGTTTGAATAGGTCGTAACGGAAATCCTGAGTTCGCCTGAAATAAAAGCTGGATATTTTCTTTTCCGAATGCATTAAATTCAGGAATATCCAGAAGCTCTATATCTACTTTTGCTTTTTCAAGACCTAATTTTTTAAGAAGGGTTTCTGCTTTTTTTACAAAAATAGGCACATTCTTTTTTCTGTTTTTTGAAAGTTTCTCAGAAAGAGCCTGGAGTATTTTTTCTTTATCAGAAATATTTCCTTCTGTTTCAATAATTTGTGCTTCTAATTCTGAAGCGCCTTTCTGATCGCCCGCCAGTTCATTCCTCACTGCTATCAGCTCATTTACGTCTGATACATTATGCTTTAAGAGTAAGGCATTGATTTTATTATTAAGCTCTGTAAGAAGTAATAAGTTCTCCGGATTAATTTCTACATTTTCGGCTTCGTTTTCAAGCTCGGAAATGATATCTTTTATTTCTACAAAAGAAGTTTCCAACCGTTGGTCCAGTTCAGCAAAGCTGGTTGAAATCTCAGAAATCCTAGACAGTTTATTCTTTGCTTCATTAAAGAAAGATAAAATCCCGATTTCTTCCTGGTGGAATCTCGATAAGATCTGACCCAGATTTTCAGAAATCATTCCTGCATTTTCCTGAATGGCAAGCTGATTCTGCATCTCTTCGTAATCTACTTCATCCAGCTTCAGCTCTTCCAGCTCATTAAGCAGAAAGTCTTTATAATCACTTTCTTTATTGGTTTCGGAAAGCTGTGTATGAAGCTTTTTAAGCTGCAGTTTCAAACTTTGGAAATCTGAAAATACCTGTTGATATTCTTCAATGATCTGCTTGTTTTCAGAAAGTCCGTCAATTATTTTAAACTGATATTCTGAAGTAAAAAGATTGGAAGTTTCAAATTGAGAATGAATATCAATCAGCTGTGATGAAAACTCTTTAAGCACATCCAGGGTGACCGGAACATCATTAATGAATGCCCGTGATTTTCCCGAAGGTAGAATTTCCCTTCTTATGATCGTCTGAAGTTCATAATCAAGGTCATTTTCTATAAAGAATTTTTTAAACTGATTATTCAGTGCAAATTCGGTTTCTACGACACTTTTTTCCTCTGCGTTCGAAACTGACTTTACATCTGCCCTTTCACCCAGAATAAGTCTGAGTGCACCCAGAATAATAGATTTACCAGCTCCCGTTTCACCGGTTATTACCTGCAAACCGTTTTTCAATGACACTTCAAGGGTATCAATCAGGGCAAAGTTTTTAATATAAATTCTCGAAAGCATGGATGAGGGGCTGGTTACTTTAAGTAGTGCAAATATAGAATTTTAGTGTTCAGTATTCAATAGCTGAATGTTTGAATTCTTTTATTTCCATTTATTCCACTTATTATCAATATTTTTTGGAGAAATAATAATCATGGTCTGCTTCAGATCATTAATATTGACGGGACCATTATTTCCTGAATTAAAAATATTGAAGATCTCGTCACTTTTATTATCCATGAAAGTATTAAAGAAGTATGACTGCTGAAATGAGTTTTCGTACATTTTCAGCTGCATCAGGGCATCAAAAATCACTTTTTTGGCTCCTCCCTGATCCTGATTGAAGAGATTATCTAATCCTGCCCTGTGATAGGTGTAAATTACTGAGCGTAATTGACTCCAGTTAGGATTCAAAATTTCATTAACCAGTATCGTGCGGCTTCTTGGCTCATTGACGGTATTCCATCCTTCATAATTTCTGTTCTGCGAATTCTGGGCGATCTGCTGGGCTTTTGAAAACCATTGTGAACCACCCATAGACTGGAAGCTGTCGGCATCATATCCTAAGATCAGATAAATATAAAAACTGATTACATCGGTAAGGTTCTTCCCGGAAAACTGTCTTTCATTAAATATAAGATTTTCATTTTCAATATATTCGAATGCAAATCTTTGATCCTGAAGGTTTATTAAGGGAGATTCATAATTTGAGCTATAAACAGGACGTACAGCCTGTACTACTATAGCTCCTTTAAATCTGTTATCCGTTCTTTCAGAGATAACGATAGAGAAACCACATTTTATTTTTTCAAAATTCTGCAGTTTTTTTCCTGTCCAGCTGGTATTATTGATAAAGTCTTTGAGGCTTTTTTCCAAAGCCTTATAAGCTTGCTGGTTACTTCCCCCCAATTGTTGGGAGTTTACCTGTACGGTTGCCAGCAATTCCTGGGAAAAGCTGATGCTGTATATAAAAAGCAGAAAAAATAAGCTTATAATTTTTTTCATTGTCTGTTAAAAATTGAGAACGGAAATTTATTAAAATTATTTTAAAAGCTGAGCTTCCACAAAGTTGAGAATATCTTTGGCTACTTCATCTTTCGATTTAAGGTTAAATTCTGTCTTTTCCGTTTTGGTAAATATTTTAATTTTATTGGTATCGTTTTTAAAGCCTGCACCTTCATCGCGCAGAGAATTTAAAACAATCATATCAAGATTTTTCTTTTCAAGTTTTCCTTTGGCATTCTCTTCTTCATTCTGTGTTTCGAGGGCAAATCCTACCAAAAACTGATGGGTTTTCTTTTCGCCCATTGTTTTTAAGATATCAGGATTTTTCACCAGCTCAATTGTCAGATTTTCATCATTCTTCTTGATCTTTTCTTTAGCCACTTCTTTAGGGGCATAGTCTGCTACGGCAGCACTGGCAATTCCGATGTCTATTGTATCATAAAACTCAAATACTTTAGCCAGCATTTCTTTAGCAGAAGTTACTTTGTGAAGTTCCACATTTTTATCATGAATCACCTGGGCACTAGGTCCTGAAATTAAAATTACTTTTGCTCCTCTCTTTGACGCTTCTTCAGCTAAAGCGAATCCCATTTTCCCTGAAGAATGGTTTCCTATAAATCTCACCGGGTCAATGGCCTCATATGTTGGACCTGCAGTAATCAATACCGTTTTTCCTTCAAGACTTTTTTCCTTAGCTTCAGTGTTAAAATAATTTTCAACTGCATTAAAAATGGTTTCAGGCTCTGCCATTCTTCCCTGTCCAATAAGTCCACTTGCCAATTCTCCGTTTTCTGCAGGAATTATTGTATGCCCAAAACTTTCTGCAAGTTCTATGTTTTTCTTTGTAGATGGGTGAACATACATATCCAAATCCATCGCAGGAGCAATAAATACAGGACATTTTGCAGACATATAGGTAGCAATAACCAGATTATCACACATCCCATGAACCATTTTAGACAGTGTGTTGGCTGTACAAGGTGTCACCAGCATTACATCTGCCCAAAGTGCTAACTCCACGTGGCTGTTCCAGCTTCCATTATCTCCATAAAAGTCTGAATAAACAGGCTTTTTCGATAATGTAGACAAGCTTAACTTCGTCACAAAATGTTCAGCATCGGGAGTCATAATAACCTGTACTTCGGCACCTTTCTTTACAAAATCCCTTATCAGAAAATGAATTTTGTAGGCAGCAATCCCTCCGGAAACTGCGATAAGTATCTTTTTACCGGAAACACTCATTTAGTTCTAATTTTTTTGAAATACTAAAATACTTATTTTTTCCCACAATCAGGGTTTAAAACAACAAAGGTCATAAAAGAACTCAGTTCCTTTATGACCTTTGTCTATAAAAATACAGATGATTATTTTCTTTCTTCTGTTTTTCTGAAATAAATATCTTCATTTAGCCATTCTTCAATAGCGATTGAAGTTGGCTTTGGAAGTTTTTCGTAATGTTTAGAGATTTCAATCTGCTCTCTGTTTTCGAAAACTTCTTCTAATGTAGAATTGTGAACGGCAAATTCGTCTAATTTATTGTGAAGTTCCGTACGGATCTCCGCATTGATTTGCTCTGCTCTCTTTCCCATGATAACAATAGCTTCGTAGATTGAACCTACTTTATCTTCAATCTTATCTTTGTCGTAAGTAATAGTATTTACTTCGGCTTTTGTATCTTTTACACTCATTTTGAGAAAATTATTTTATTTATAAGACGGCAAATTTACGAATTATCTTTTAATTTTGAAAGTCGCCGCTGGAGGAGGGGTATTAAGTGCCGCACTATCCCTCTGGATCTGCATTGCTTTCTTTTCATTACTGATTTGATCCTTGATTTGTTGATCAGTTTTATTTTTTTCAGTCAGTTTTGCTTCCTCTTTCTTTTGTTTTGCATTCAAAGTGGCAACTCTAGCTTCTACCTGTTTTTTAACAACAGCGAAATCTTTCTTTTCTTTTTCCAATTTAGCACGTAGATCTATTGCCGTTTTAGAGTATTCCGTATTAGGCAATTCTTTTTCTACCACCTTTGTGTAGGTTAATGCACTTTCAATACGTTCATCTTTAAGTTCATAAACAGATTTTGCGGCTAGCTCATAACGGGATTTCATGATATAATCATAAATCTTCGGACGGAGTTTTGTACTTGGAAAATCTTCCAACACGTTTTCAAGAGCTACGGTAGCGGCTTTATACTGCCCCATTTTGAAATACTGTCTTGCATTTTCATAGGCTTTGAACTCTAATTTATAAGTCAGCTCATCAATAAGCTGGCTGATATTTTTAGATCTTTCAGAATTTGGATAGTTGGTAAGGAAATCCTGAAGTTCGTTAATTGCCAGTTCTGTACTGGACTGGTCAAGGTTATAATCCATTGATCCTTCATAGTAGCATAATGCTGACATATAAGCCGCTTCTTCTGCTCTGGGATCTTTTGGAAAGTTGACCGCAAAGTTTTTAAATTGATGCCCCGCCAGTTTATAACTTTTATCGTAATAGTTTGCATAGGCTGTATTGAAACCTACGTTGGGAAAATCATCTGTTCCTGCTACCAGATTGGTAAGTCTGTCATAAAGAGCCAGTGCATTTTTCCACTTTTTCTTAGCAAAGTTGTCATTCGCTGCTTTTAAGATAAAATCTTTGTCAGCACTCTTCATTGCTTTTTCCTGACGGCTTGCACATGAAGCAACCACTGCTACAGCAAACAGCCCTAAAATATATTTTTTCATATAAAAAATTCAACAGTTTTCGGATTAGACAGCCGATTTACTAATTTGCAAAAATATAACTTTTTTGTCAATAGATTTTTTTTTATGAATATTTAACGTAATTTTAGTCTGCAGCGTATCCCAAAATTGCAAAAACGCTCAATAAAAGATTCATTCTTACTTTCTTTTCGGCTTCTTTTGCATAGGTTTCATCATTTTTACTTGGGACATACAGCTCGTAGAAGTTTTTATTTCGGATCACAAATAGAGTGGATCCTATAATCATGGTAAGAATATCTTCGGGTTTTGGGGTAAAAGTAAAAACGCCTGATGCCACCCCTTTTTTTATGACTTCATCCAGTTTCCTTACAAACAGCTGGTAGAAATCAAGCAGCTCATCTTTCAGGTTTTCGGTATGACGAAGTTCCTGGGTAACAAAACCATGAAAATAATTGTATTTGAAAAGCTGTGATACAATGTATTTGATCATTTCTCTCATCTGCATTTCAGGTTTTCCTTCTTTGATCGTATCAGCAAATTCAGAAAAATTCTCTCTGGTCTTCAGCACTCTATATTGGTAGAGATAAGACATCATCTTTTCTTTAGATCCAAAATAATAGGAGATCATTGCTACGTTGATATTTGCTTTTGAACAGATATCTCTTACAGAAGTTCCTTCGTATCCTTTTTTTGCTATTAATTCTTCAGCAATATCTAAAATGTGAATCTGTTTTTCTGTAAATTTTTTCTTCATGAAGTGCACTTTGAGTAAAGTTAAGAAATTTTTAACACATTTGTAAACGTTTGTTTAATAATTTTATATTAATTCTAAATAGTCGTATTTTTGAGGATGGAATTTTTTGATTTTCATCACCATAAAAAAAACATCAGATATGGAATTTACAATGTAAATATTGGAGAAATTCCGTCAGATTCCCTTTATTCAATAGGAATTCACCCTAAAGACATTGATGTTAACCATATTGAAGAACAGCTTAAGCTGGTTAGAAATACGGTATCACAAAATTGTTTTGCTATTGGGGAATGTGGTTTAGATTCTTTGGTGATGATTAACCAGAAAATTCAGGAGGATGTTTTTTTGAAACAGATCCAAATAGCCAATGAGATAAAAAAGCCTATTATTATTCACTGTGTCAGAAAGTTTTATGAGGTAATTTCTTTTACAAAAAAGGCTGAACAAGCTATGATTATTCATGGTTTTAACAAAAAACAAAAAATTGCGGAAGATCTGCTGGCTCATAATTTTTATCTGAGTTTTGGAAAAGCTGTTTTGTATAATTTATCTTTGCAGCATGTTTTAAGGAACATACCATCAGATAAATTCTTTTTAGAAACTGACAATGAAGATTTTGATATTGAAGAATTATATCAGAAAGTCTCAGAAATAAAGGGGATTTCTTTGGAACAAGTCAATGAACAAATTTTAGAAAATTTACACACTATAAAAAATGGATAAATACTGGCTCGAGAGAACTGAGCTTTTAGTTAAAGATGAGGGATTGGAAAAGCTGACAAAAGCAAATGTCCTGGTGGTAGGTCTGGGTGGTGTTGGCTCTTTTGCTGCAGAGTTTCTCGCAAGAGCGGGCGTAGGGCATATGACTATTGTAGATGGCGACACTGTAGATATTACGAACATCAACAGGCAGCTTCCTGCTTTACATTCTACCATAGGAAAACATAAGGTAGAAGTAGTTGCAGAAAGACTTCTGGACATCAATCCCCAGATAAAATTAATTAAAATCAATGAGTTTCTGAATCCTGAAAGAATGGATGAAGTGCTTGATTCCGGTAAGTTTAATTATATCCTGGACTGTATAGACAGTGTAACTCCTAAATTATACCTTATCCGTGCTGCTAAAAGAAAGAAAATAAAACTTGTAAGCTCTATGGGAGCCGGTGGAAAGACCGATCCAAGTAAGGTCATGGTAAGAGACATCAGTAAGACACAAAACTGTTTCCTGGCCAGACAAATAAGAAAAAGACTTAAAAAGGAAAAGATTAATAAAGGGTTTAGATGTGTTTTCTCCAATGAGCTTCAAAATGAGGAAAGCCTTAAGATGACCGATGGAGCTAATTACAAAAGATCTTTCTATGGCACCATAAGCTATATCCCGGCCATTTTTGGTCTGTATGCTGCCTCTGAAGTCATCAATTATTTATTGAAACAAGATTAATGCAAAATTTTACATATCCCAGAGCTAAAAAACTCAAAAAGAATATAGAAATCGCTTTACTTTTCGAAAAAGGTAAATGGAGAACTTGTGGAAATCTAAGAATAATCATTTTAAAAGATAAGCCTAATCTTCCGGTAGAAAGCGTCAAGTTCGGGGTTTCTGTTTCTAAAAGATATTTTAAAAAAGCGGTCCACAGAAACCGTTTGAAAAGGCTTCTGAGAGAATGCTACCGTCTGAACAAGGGATTATTCGAGACGGCATTCGGAGAAAAAACCCTTGCTATGCTGTTTTGGGTTTCTTCGGAAATGCCTCAAAAATACCAGGATGTAGAGGACCAGTTTATCAAGCTCTGCGAAGCACAAAAAAAGCCATAACGGCAATATATACAATACAAATATCTGCTTATTCAATAAAATCTGTACATGCTATTTTTAGCTTTCAGGTGTATAGGGTAAGCAGATTTTTATTTTTTTATATTCTTCCTTTTTTGACACCATACTTCGGGCATCTTGACCTGTATACCTTTGTGAATTTAAGTTTTCATCACTGGGATACTTTTTGTACTTTTAAGGGAAACAATAAATCTGAAAATTAATATGTTAGACCATGTTCCCTATTTTTCTTACATTCTCAGCGCATTTATCGGCATTGGATTGGCTGCCGCCACAGGATTCCGGGTCTTCCTTCCCATGTTTTTTGTAAGCCTGGCTTCTTACTTCCATTGGATCCCCATGAGTGAAAATTTTGAATGGCTTTCCGGCCTGCCGGCACTCATTACCACCGGTATTGCTACCATCGCGGAGATCCTGGCCTATTATATTCCTTTTATAGATCATTTACTGGATACGGTTTCTGTTCCAATGGCTGCGGTAGCCGGATCAGTATTATTTGCCAGCCAGTTTGCAGGCCTGGAAACCTTCCCTCAGTGGGCATTGGCTCTTATTGCAGGAGGGGGAACAGCCGCAACGATAAGTTCCGGTTTTGCGGGACTACGTGCAGCCTCTACAGCAACAACAGGAGGTCTGGGAAATCCCATAGTGGGAACTACTGAGACTGCAGGAGCAGGTGTAATGTCTATTCTTGCAATGGCTATGCCGGTGGTAGCAGCTATTTTAGCTGTCTTACTTATTATTTTGGTGGTTGTCTTCGGACGGAAAGCCTGGAGGAAGTTACGGGGCCGTAAAGAGACTCATGATACCTTATAAAAAATGTGCTGTCCGGGAGACAGCACATTTTTTTTAGTTTTTACTTCTAAAATCTTTTATTTCCTTGATTTTAGATTCAAAATATTCTTTTTTATCAGGATTTTTCTTGATTAATATTTCGAATGCTTTTATTGCTTTAGTATATAGCTTCTGTTCAAAATAAAGGTTAGCCAATGTTTCTGTCATCAAATGGGAGATATCGTCATTCTTCTCCTTAACAACATAAGAGCTTTCTTCTTTTAACTGACTGATCTTAGGGTTATTTTCAATAAAGTTATCAATAACTTTTATCTTCTTTTCAGGCTTTTCTTTTTCAGCCTCTTCCGGTCTGTCGATTTTCAGCCAGCTTTGCCATGTATTGATAAAACCAGGAACATTGCTGTCTACAACAGGCTGAACTGTTTTTTGTACCGGAACTTCCTGCATTGTTTCTTCTTTCATTGAATCTTCATTAGCTTCTTTCTTTCCTTCTGCAACTCTCAGGCTCGAAATATCCGTTCCAAAGAATGATACATTCATCACCGGAGCTTCTTCTTTTGCCCCTTTTTGAGCATTTTCCTGAGCATGTTCAGCTTCATTTTCCGGCAGTTCAGGAACTTCTTCTACAATCTGTACCACTTCTGCAACAGACTCTTCTATTGTATTTTCAGGCTCTTCAACGGCTGTGATATTTTCCCTTTTCACTTCCACTTCTGTAGGAGTTTCATCCTGTAAGGACGCTTCTATTTCAGGTTCAGAAACTTTTGCAGGTTTAGTGAGTAAGGAATCCGGCATATTGGTTTCAAGACTCATTGGCTTCCATGCAGACCGGATTTCAGGAGTTTTCTTTTCTTCCTGTGTAACCTCTTCTATATGAGATTCTTCTACCGGTTCAGGAGTTTCTTGTTTTTCTTCTCCTGAAGCTGACAGTACTTCCTCATCTTTGGCAGGTTCTTCTTCTTTCTCCGTAGACCAGAAATGGAAATTTTGAGTTTCTGCAAAGCTTATTTCATGATCAGCAACTACTTCCGGCTCTTCTTTTTCCTCTTGTGGAGCAGATTTAGCCTCTTTCATTTTTTTCTCAACCTCTTCAATCAGACGTCTCATTTCGTCTTCATGCTTGTTTACATTAGGTTGGGAAATTGCTGTGTTTTCTTTTATTTCTTCTTCATTTATCTGAATTTTGACATCCGGCATAAATGAATCTGTTCCATGGAAACTAATTTCAGCCTCAGGTTCATCAGCAATCCCTTCATTATTAGAAACCGCATTATTATTTTCTTCTACATTTTCTTGTTCCTCTTCATGCTCCTGAATAATCTCTTCTTCAACGGTAACTCCCGGCAATATAGTTTCTACTTCATGGAAACTTACTTCCTCTTCTTTCTGAACTTCTTCCTCTTCAGGTTCTGAAGAAATTTCATCTTCAGTAATAATGGTTTCCGGTGTGAAATTTTCTTCTCCCTCTTCATGCTCCTGAACAGTCTCTTCTTCAACGGTAACTTCCGGCAATATAGCTTCTACTTCATGGAAGCTTACTTCCTCTTCTTTCTCAATCTCTTCCGCTTCAGGCTCTGAAGAAATTTCATCTTCAGTAATAATGGTTTCCGGCGTGAAATTTTCTCCTACATTTTCTTCTTTTTCTTCCTCTTTTATATTTTTTGCCACAGTTTGAGATACAGGCTTCTGCGTAACCAGTGTACCTGACTCCAATGTAGATTCAAGATCAATCTTTTCAGTATGCTCTTCATCAAGAAAATTCTCTTCTCCTTCAAAAAGAATTCTGTTACGTTCACCGTTAACATAAATAGGCTCAACTCCTTGCGAGGTCTGCAACATACACGAAATGCCTTCTTCCTGCTCCACTTCTTTTTCAGAAGACGGCTCTCTTTTGATAGGAAAGATTTTTTCTTTATTAAAAGAATACCGGACTGGCTTCTGAGCGTTTTCAGAAACCTGCTTTTCTTCTGTAATTCCAGGTTTAGGGCTTTGCTGAATCACTCCATTGATCAGCTGATAAAGAATTTTTTTATCTGTGGTATAAGCCGCCGTTATGGAAAGCTCCTTCTGATAACTTTCTTTGTCATAGAGATGTACCCCATATAAGTGGAGTGCCCTAATATTTTGAATATAGGGAAAAGCGTGAATCTCTTCTTTCAAAAGATGAAGATCTTCTGACTGAATATTTTTCGGATTTTTTATTAATTCTAAAACTCTTGGATTCATCTTACCAATTCGCTACAATGTCGTTAAATATCTTATTAATTATTCTTTCTGTAACAATTTTCACCTGAGAAGCTTCGATCTCACTCTGTGATAAATTGCTATTAAAAGCAGCTTCATCCGTGTAGGTTCTGTCAAAACTGGAATCAGGGTGTACTTTATTTTCATAATGTACTTTCACTGTTATTACAAGTCTGTTTTGAGCCTGTTGTATCACTCCACCAGAAGGATTTGTCTGGGTATTGGAACTGATGGTAGTAGGAGAAATGCTGTAATCTGAAATTTCTCCTTCTATCAGAATATCAGGATTTTCTTTAGTCCCTTTCAATGTTGTTCTCTGCAGAAATCTGTTTTGAATATCAGTAGAAAACTGTTGGGATAATGTAGGATTTACAAGCGCCGCATTATTAGGAAACTCATTGATCTGAACTGTCTTTTCATCTGTCAGGGATGACCCTGTGAAGCTGTAACATGAGTTTAGAACTCCCAGCAAAACGAAAAGTACCCCAACTAATATTGGTCTCTTCAGACTAATATTTTTAATCTTAATATTCATTTTTTATTTTATTTCATAGAATCCAATTCCTGTATGCAGGATTAGTCTTCCAGATTATACTGTTTTATTTTTCTATATAAGGTTCTCTGTGAAATTCCCAATTCATCTGCCGCTCTGTTTCTGCGTCCCTTATGCTTCTCCAAAGCCTTGACAATCAAATCTTTTTCATTATTTTGAAGAGAAAGGGATTCCGGTTTATTTTCCTCCACTTCAATGTCTTCAATATCTTCATAGCTGTCATCCTGCGATGAGATAATCGTTGGGTTCTGAACAGCCTGAGTATCGTTATTATTTTCAAAATACAATAAAGATCCCTGAGTTACCTGTGGCTGGCTTTCCGGAGTATAAATCCTGTTGATCAGATTTTTCTCCTGATTACTCAAGTCAGCTGTCCCTCTGTTCTTTATCAATTCCGAAGTTAGGGATTTTAAATCATTGATATCATTTCGCATATCAAAGAGAATTTTGTACATAATCTCCCTCTCACTTCCAAAGTCATTTTGCTTGGGCGTATTTTGATTATTGACCACCATTGGAAGATGGGTTTCCATTGGGATATATTCTGCAAGCTTCTCTGCTGTGATACTTCTATTTCTTTCCACCACAGTCATCTGCTCAACCAGATTTCTTAACTGGCGGATATTTCCCGGGAAAGCATAGTTTTCAATATAATGAACGGCACTGGGTTCCAATTCAAGTTCAGGCATTCTATACTTCTCTGCAAAATCTATTGCAAACTTTCTGAATAACAAATGAATATCTCCTTTTCGTTCTCTTAAAGGAGGCATATCTATCTGAACGGTATTCAGACGGTAATATAAATCCTCACGAAATCTTCCGTCATGAATAGCCTTCATCATATTAACGTTAGTAGCCGCTACAATCCTTACGTTGGTCTTCTGAACCTGTGAAGAACCTACTTTCATAAATTCACCGCTTTCCAGTACCCTTAAAAGGCGAACCTGTGTTTGCAGCGGAAGCTCTCCCACCTCATCCAAAAATATAGTACCGCCGTCGGCTACTTCAAAATATCCTTTTCTGGTGGCTGTAGCCCCTGTAAAAGCTCCTTTTTCGTGTCCAAATAATTCAGAGTCTATAGTTCCTTCAGGAATAGCTCCACAGTTAACTACAATATAAGGCTGATGTTTTCGCCTGGATTCTGAATGGATGATTTTTGGAATAAATTCTTTTCCTACCCCACTTTCTCCAATCACCAAAACGGAAATATCCGTAGGTGCTACCTGGATAGACTTTTCTAAAGCCCGGTTAAGTGCCGGAAAATTTCCGATAATTCCAAAGCGGTTTTTTATGTTTTGTAACTCGTTGCTCATAAGTAAATGTTTGATTATTGATTTAATGTTATCTACAGCTCTTCAATCTGCTTTCTGTAGACTTTGTTAAAATGATGGGTATAGACATCTTTCATGGTCTTTCCTTCATCATACGTTTGCAATGCCAACGTTTTTAAATCCAAATAATCTTTGTTTCTTATTTTCGAAACTTTACTTTTAAAGTATATATTCTCTGCAAAGTCGTATTCTTTGCTTTGTTTTTCAAAATTTTCCAGGGCTTTATCATATCTCCCCAGTTCAAAATAGGTTACACCCAGCTGGTAATGGTCAAACATTCCCTTTACATACCCTCTGGTGGCCAGCTGTCTTTCAATAATTCCGGCAGCCTTCTCTTTCTGTCCTAAAGCACTGTAAGACATAGCTTTTACTATGCTCAGGTTATAATCTCCGTTTAGAGATCTTCCCAAATCTTCAGGATAATAATTTTTTAGTGCATCTAAATCCAGAATAGCACCACTATAGTCTCTTAAAAACTGAAATTTGCACCAGCCTCTGTATCCTAAATGCATTTTAGGATCTAAAGCAACCGCCTTATCAATTAATACCTTCCACGTTACAAAATCTCCATTTTTTAGATAGGGAACGGCCTTCTCCATATAGGCATTGGCAAAATCCGGACACAACTCAATAGCCTTATCAAAGCCTTCCTGAGATGCCCTGTACCCCTGAAAATCGGAAGCCAGGTTGTATAACTCACAAGCTTTTTTACAGTCCTCTCCCTCTATTGCATTACAGTTAACCTGTGCAATAGTATTGGTATACACTATAAGTAATAAAAAGCTAAGGTAATACCTCTGAAACTTTTCCATTTTCAATTTTATAGGTTAAATACTGATAATAGTCTACTTTAGAACCATTGATTTCCTTTGGAATCCATCCATCTAATGATTGGGTAAACTGTAACAGCTTATTTTCCAATTCTACATCCAGAACTGTATCTTTCAGATCCGGGCTCATATGCTGCAGCCTGAACAGTCCTGTCTTTCCTTCACAATTTACTAAAAATCTGACGGTAATAAAACCGTTACTCTTATTTTCAGAATAAATATTTTCTTTTTTCAGTTTTTCTACAATGGCCATCTTTTCTCCTTTGTAATCAAAGCCTTTTGCGCCGTGGTAATACTGAAAACTGAAAGGTTTATCTTTTCCTGTTCCGCATTTCTTAAGATCTGCGGCATCTAATTTCCTGTCATATTCAATATCTCCAACCGTATTGGGGTATTTACTCACCTTTTTCTCTGCCTGACACGATATCAGAATACAGGAAAACAAGGCTAGAAAACAGATTGCTTTTACCAAAACTTCAAATTATTCAGCAATTCTCCCTAAAAGTGTGCCTTGCGTATTATCATACACAAAAACGTCCACAATGTCTCCTATTTTCTGTCCTTCAAGCTTATCGAAGACACAAACGGCATTCTGAGAGTTTCTGCCCTTCCATTGGTTTTTGTTTTTCCTGGAAATTCCTTCAATTAAAATCTGATGTACTTTTCCAACATAAGAGATCATTCTTTTTCTGGAAAGCTCTCCCTGAAGTGCAATAACCTCAGCCAAACGTCTTTGTTTCACATCAGCCGGAATATTGTCTTCCATCTTCTTGTGAGCAGGGGTTCCCGGTCTTTCTGAATACGCAAACATATAGCCGTAGTCATACTCTACTTCTTTCATCAGGCTTAAAGTATCCTGATGATCTTCTTCAGTCTCATCACAAAATCCAACGATCATATCCTGTGAAAATGAAACATCAGGAACAATTTCTTTAGCCTTTCTGATCAGCTCCAAATACTCCTCACGGGTATGCTGTCTGTTCATGGCCTTAAGCATATTATTACTTCCGCTCTGTACCGGAAGGTGTACATATCTACAGATATTATCATGCTTAGCCATCATGTGGAATACATCCAAACTCATATCCTGAGGATTTGAAGTAGAGAATCTGATTCTCATTTCAGGCACCGCTTTCGCCACCAAATCAAGTAACTGTCCAAAATTAATAGCTGTTGCTTTCTGCATCTCAGAAGCTTTAGCAAAATCTTTTTTAGGACCTCCTCCATACCATAGATAGGAGTCTACATTTTGACCCAGAAGGGTAATTTCTTTATAACCACTATTGCTAAGTTCTTTACATTCTTCGATAATAGAGTGTGGATCACGGCTTCTTTCCCGTCCTCTTGTAAACGGAACTACACAGAATGTACACATATTATCACAACCTCTGGTAATTGTTACATAAGCGGTTACACCATTACCACCCAAACGGACAGGATTAATATCAGCATAGGTTTCTTCCTTGGAAAGTATAACATTGATGGCATCTCTTCCATCATCTGTTTCTTTCAAAAGATTGGGAAGATCTCTGTAAGCATCAGGTCCCACAACAAGATCAACCAGTTGTTCTTCTTCCAAAAATTTGGTTTTTAACCTTTCAGCCATACATCCGAGAACTCCTACCGTCATATTGGGTTTTTCCTTCTTAAGATTTTTGAACTGAGAGAGACGCATTCTTACAGTCTGTTCTGCTTTTTCACGGATAGAACATGTATTCAGAAGAATAAGATCCGCTTCTTCCACCTTCATTGTTGTATTGTATCCCTGCTCATTAAGAATAGAAGCAACAATCTCAGAATCAGAAAAATTCATCTGACACCCGTAGCTTTCTAAAAATAATTTTTTAGAATTTTCAGGTTTTTCAGCCACTGCAAAAGCTTCCCCTTGCTTTGTTTCGTCTATATATTTTTCTTGCACAATAATCAGTTTAAGGTTCGGAATTTAAATTTCAGGGCACACGTCCTGAAAACTTAAATCACAAACAGATAAGTTTGCAAAGATACAAAATATTGTGACAGAATGTCAGGAGATTCTACTGAAGTATTATCCTATTTTTAAAACTTGGATTTAAGAAATAAGATCACCATCAAATCATTAAATTGTAAGCATTTATGCTAATCCTTTTTAAAAATCTATCAAGAACTTATTTTCTAATCTCCATGGTCAAAATGATCTGATGTAAAGTTGATTTTAATTATTTTTTTAGAAATCACCGGTATTCCATCTTTAATGGCCGGCTTCCATTTCTTTTTTACTCTTTTGATGGCAAACTGCATATCGTCAATAAACATTTCGCTATTTTTTACTTTGGGCAAAACATCAAGATTTTCAACCTTCCCATTCGTATTCACATCAAAAACAAAAACGAATTGTCCGTTTACGGCATACTTCTTTAAATCAATATAAGCATGAATCATTTTTAAAAACTCCTGAGTAAAAGCAGCATCTCCGCCGGGAAATTCAGCATTCTGCAAACTGGTTACACTTTCATTCTGTGGCTTTGATTCTTGAGAATACCCCAAAAAGCTAAAAAGAAGGAACAGGATTACAATATATTTTTTCATATTTATAGGTCTACAGATAAAGAAGTCAAGCTCATTCTCAGTTTCATTTCAGATTTTACAGGCTGGCCATTACAGGTGGCAGGTACCCAGTTTTTCTTTATCCTTCTCACCACATACTGCATATCATCAAAGAAAACTTCGCTATGAAGTACTTTAGGAGAACCCACAATGTCAGTCACTTTTCCTTTTTCATCAATCGTTAATGTAAATGTAAAGTCTCCTGTCAGGGTATAGAAATCCGAATTCAGATAGGTATACATATATTTTCTCAGTATCTCTTTGTATGCAGCTGCTCCTCCTTCATAAGCAGCAGGTTTAAAATCATTGCACTTAACAGCAACCTGCATAAAAGGTTCTTTAATATCTATTTTTAAAATATTTTTATTGTTCTCCGTGATAAAAGAATCGTCTCTGTCTTCAAGGTCCTGGGCAAATGAAAAATTTGCAGCACAAAGAGCCAGAAGTAAAAATATCGTTTTCATAGTTTATATGTATAAATAAGCAAAGGTAAATATTTACCCTCCTTATAAAAAAGAAAAACTTCACACAATCAGTATGAAGTTTTAAGTTGAGTTTAGGGAATCACCATGCAATTTCAGTTTACAGCAATCCTTTAATATGCTTATAATTGGACTTTACCGTTTCAAAAGCTTCCTCCATTTTACCACCCAGCATCAGCTGGGCCATTGATTTTGTCATGCCTATAACCTGATCAAATTCAATTTTTGGGGGAAGGGCCAGAGCATTAGGATTAGTGAATATATTGAGAAGGTAAGGTCCGTTATAGTTTAAACACTCCTTAATCGCATTTTCCACCTCTTCAGGATCATGAACATTCTTCCCCGGATATCCCATTGCCTGAGCTACCATAGCAAAATCAGGATTGATCATATCGGTTTCATTATCCGGCATGCCTCCCACTTCCATTTCCAGCTTCACCATTCCTAATGTTCTGTTATTAAAAACAATCAGCTTTATGGGAAGTTTATACTGAAAAATGGTTGCCATATCTCCTAAGAGCATCGACAATCCTCCATCTCCACACATCGCAATCACCTGTTTTTCAGGATGAGCTAAAGAAGCTCCAATAGCCATTGGCATCGCATTGGCCATTGATCCATGGTTAAAAGAACCGAGCATCTTCCGCTCTCCCGTTCCGGTAATGAATCTTGCTCCCCAGACGCAGCACATTCCTGTATCTACCGTAAAAATAGCATCCTTTTTGGCAAGCTGGTCCAGGGTATATGCCACATACTCCGGCTGAATAGCATCTTTTTTTCCAAAATCTTTGACATACGTGAGCTGGTTTTCTTTTACTTTTTCGTAGAATGCCAGCTGTTCATTGAGAAAATGATCATCTGTTTTTTCTTTCAACATTGGAAGTAATGCTTTAATTGTTTCTTTCACATCTCCTGTCAGTCCAAGTTCCAGCTTAGCTCTCCTTCCAAGCCTTTCCGGGCTTTCATCAATCTGTATGATTTTATTTTTGACTGGCATAAACTTTTGGTAAGGAAAATCTGTTCCCAGAAGGATAACGAGATCTGCTTCATGCATTGCATGGTAAGCTGACGGATATCCTAATAGTCCTGTAAGGCCCACTTCATTAGGATTATTGGGCTGAATAGCCATTTTTCCCCGGAATGAATATCCCACCGGAGCTTTTAACAATTTTGACAATTCCACCACTTCAGCATTGGCTACACCAGCTCCTATTCCGCAGTAGAGAACAACTTTTTTATTATCATTCACAAGTTCCGCCAGGTGTTTCAGCTCGTCATCCGACGGTCTGATAACAGGATTCGTTTTAAATATCTGGGCGGAAGTAGCTGCTTCCTCTGCATCCAGCTCAGAAACATCTCCAGGAAGACCGATCACTGCTACTCCTTTTTTAGAGATGGCATGTTGAATAGCAGTCTGCAGTGTTCTTTGCACCTGTTCGGGTCTTGTAATCATCTGATTGTAGTAGCTGCAGTCATCAAACAGCTTTATTGTATTCGTTTCCTGGAAATAATCCATCCCCATTTCCTCACTGGGAATCGTGGAAGCAATAACCAACATGGGAACATGGGAACGATGTGCCTCATACACCCCATTGATCAGGTGAACATGTCCCGGACCGCAACTTCCTGCACATACAGCAAGGCCATCCAGCTCAGCCTCAGCGGCGGCGGCATAGGCTCCCACTTCTTCATGTCTCACATGAATCCATTGAATACTGCTTTTTTTTACGGCCACATTCAGATGATTGAGACTATCTCCGGTTACTGCATAAATTCTTTTCACATTGGCATTTTCGAGCATTTCAACAATCTGCTCTGCTATATTTTTAGCCATAATTAATAGGTTTGGTGTTATTTTAAGATAAAATACAGCCTTGAAAAATCTGTATCCCTATCAAATTTAACTAATTAAAATGAAACCTTCCCGTGGTTTCAATGTTAAAAAATGGTAATTTAATAATAAACCCGTCCCTACAAAATGCAACTTTGCGATTAACAAAAGATTTTTAAACCTGAATGACTACAGTATTGAAAATAAAAAACGGCCATCCAAAGGACAGCCGTTTATACATTATATTTTTGATTTAAATAACTACTTCAATCTGATTTCTCAATAAATCTTCGAATTCATCTCTTTTACGAATCAAATGCGCTTTTCCATCAAGAAATAAAACCTCAGCAGGTTTTAATCTTGAATTGAAGTTAGAACTCATTTCAAAACCGTAAGCTCCGGCATTATGGAAAGCAAGGATATCGCCTTCTCTCACCTCATTCAGTTTTCTGTCCCATGCGAATGTATCCGTTTCGCAGATATTTCCTACTACAGTATAAATTCTTTCTGCTCCTTTTGGATTAGACAGGTTTTCAATGAAGTGGTAAGAGTCGTAGAACATCGGGCGGATCAAATGGTTAAACCCAGAGTTCACCCCCACAAAAACAGTAGCTGTTGTCTGTTTGATTACATTGGCTTTCACTAAAAGATAGCCACTTTTTCCTACTAAAAATTTCCCTGGTTCGAACCAAAGTTCAAACTTTCTTCCTGATGTTTTAGCAAATTCAGCTAAAACTCTTTCTACTTTTTTACCTAATGTTTTAACGTCCGTTTCTTCTTCGCTATCCTGGTAAGGAATTTTGAAGCCACTTCCCATATCAAGATATTTCAGGTTAGGGAAATGCTCAGAAAGCTCAAGCATAATATCTAAAGCCTGAAGGAAAACTTCGGGATCTTTAATTTCACTTCCGGTATGCATGTGAAGCCCTTCCACATTAACGTTTGTACTCTTCATTACTCTTTCGATGTGACGAAGCTGGTGAATTGAGATTCCGAACTTACTGTCGATATGTCCTGTAGAAATTTTATAGTTTCCGCCGGCAAAAATATGTGGATTAATTCTCACAAAAATAGGGTAAGAATTTCCATATTTATTACCAAACTGCTCTAGAATAGAGATGTTATCAATGTTAATATGAACTCCAAAAGTCATTGCTTCCTCTATTTCAGCTAAGTCAACACAATTTGGAGTAAACAGTATTTTATCTTTCGTAAATCCTGCCTTTAGTCCAAGTTTAACTTCATTAATAGATACACAATCCAAAGAAGCACCCAGCTTCTTGACATACTTAAGGATATTGATGTTTGTCAACGCCTTCGCTGCATAGAAGAACTTAGTGTGTTTTAAAAAAGAAGATGTAAGTTTTTCGTATTGAACTTTGATGGATTCAGCATCGTAAACATACACGGGTGTGCCAAACTCATTGGCAATCTTTAATAATTCTTTTGAATTCATAATTTCATTTTTAACATAAAAAAAGGCAGATTCTTCGAAAAAGAGCCTGCCACATTACTTATTTTTATGCAAGACAAGTCTTTTAAATATTCCAAACCTTAGAGAACTTTACAGCTCCCTTTTTTCCAGTTTTTATTTGTTTAAAATTTTGCATTGCTTATTTTTATTTTTTGCAAAAATACTATTTATTTTTTATTTTATGAAAATTGATTTGAAAAGCTCTTTTTCTTGATAAAACCTGTAAGGTGCAAATTTTTCTATTATTTCGGTAACGGCAATGTTTCAAAATCACCACGAAGCAGTGCCAGCTGTAATTCGTTATTCAAATCACCCGCAGGTAAAGGAAGATCAATTTTCAATTTAGCAAGCTTACTCAGGGTTTGTATCTGCGTAAACAGTTCATAAAAACCGTATGATATCACCTTTCCGTTTTCAATAATTAAAAATAACTTTTCCCCTAGTTTCCTTCCTGATCCAAGCCAGAGCTCATTCCTTTTTCGGAAGTCTATTTTTTGTTTCAGTACAGCAGCTTCTTTATATTCCGGTAATGCTCCGAGAAACTGTACCGCTTTTGTTCCCTGGGTGAAAGACCTGAATTTCAAAATTGGCTTTTCTGTTTTATTGAGGTTGTTTTTTTCAACAACATATTTATTATTTCTAAAATAAAGTCCGAAAGGCAGGACCTCCTTCTTCTTAACATTTTTAGAATTGAGAATGAGCTTTGCAATAATATCTGTGCCGGTAAGCTCAAAATTAATCTGGGTGACATTTTTTTGAACCTCTTCCCATTTTTTTGATTTTGAATTGAAAACTTTTTTTGAAAATTTATTGATATCCTGAACATAGTCCGAGAAAATAATCTTTCCGGCTTCATTCTGAAAATAAACAAATCCTTTTTCATTTGGCAGATCCTGGGTCAGCTCTTTGATCTTATTGATATATGTTTGCGCATTAGATTCCTCATGCTGCTTCTGAATAATTTCATTTTCAATATCTTTTGACACCAAAAGCTTGAACAATTCCAGCGTTGCTCTGGCATCGCCTTCAGCTCTGTGATGATTCGTCAAAGGAATTCCTAATGATTTCACCAGTTTCCCTAACGAGTAACTTACCTCATCCGGAATGAGTTTTTTGGCGAGCGGTATAGTATCTAATGTATTGGTTTTAAAATCGTACCCGAGTCTTTTGAAAGATTGGCGCAGCATCCGGTAATCGAAATCGATATTGTGACCTACCAAGGTGGTATTTTGGGTTATCTCGATAACTCTTTTGGCTATTTCATGAAATTTCGGTGCCGTTTTAACCATCTTTGGGGTAATGCTGGTCAGCTTCTGCACAAAAGGAGTAATATCACTTTCGGGGTTTACAAGAGATATAAACTGGTCCGTAATTTTCTGACCATCATACCTGTAGATGGCAATATCTATAATGCATTCATTTCTATAACCTGCACCATTACTTTCTATATCTATAATCGAATACATTTAATTTCCCGTTAACTGATATTTTTAATTTAAATTAATAATCCCGTGGTCCTGATATTTTCTTCACCCATCAAGATAACCTGCTAAAGTAACGAAAAATATATCAAAAACATAACAGGTCCTCTTTCTTTTCACCTATCTTCTTCTGCCACCGAGGCCAAACATTCCCAGAATAGCTTTTGCCCCTTCTCTCATTAAGGTAGAGGTAAAAGTTCTTCCCGCTTTACTCTGTAATACCTGCTCAAACATACCAGGCTCTTCTTTTACAGGTCTTGTTCTTTGATTAGGTGTAGGATTCTGGGCAGCCTGTTCCATTCTGTTTGTCAGCATTTCGTAGGCTGATTCTCTATCTACAGCCTCTTCATACTTAGCTACTAAAGCAGATTTCGCGGTGAGTTCAGAAATTTCAGCATCGCTCAGAACGTCCATCCTTGATTCCGGGGAAATAAGGTAGGTATGCACTAATGGAGTAGGAATCCCTTTTTCGTCCAAAGCTGTTACAAATGCTTCCCCAATTCCTAAATTCTGAATCAGGTTTGAAGCATTATAAAACTCCGTAGTGGGATAATTTTCAACAGCCTTAGTAATTTCTTTTTTATCTTTTGCAGTAAAGCCTCTAAGTGCATGCTGTATTTTCAGCCCCAGCTGTGACAATATATTTTCAGGGACATCTCCTGGAATCTGCGTAATAAAATAAATACCAACCCCTTTTGAACGGATCAGCTTCACCATTGTTTCAATCTGTGATAAAAGAGCTTTTGATGCTTCATCAAATATAAGGTGGGCTTCATCAATAAACAGCACTAATTTTGGTTTTCCACTGTCCCCTTCTTCAGGAAATGTCATATATATTTCTGCAAAAAGAGAAAGCATAAATGTGGAAAACAATTGCGGCTTACTCTGAATCTCAGCTACTCTTAAAATGTTTACCACTCCTTTTCCGTCTCTTGTTGCCAGTAGATCCTGAACATCAAAGCTTAATTCACCAAAAAAACCGGAAGCTCCCTGTTGTTCCAAAGCCACAATAGATCTGAGAATAGTACCTAAAGACGCCGATGCTATTGATCCGTAATTGGCTGCAAGCTCTGCTTTTCCCTGAGCATTATCCGTCACATATTGCAGTACTTTCTTTAAATCATTCAGGTCAATTAATGGAAGACCTTTATCATCACAATATTTAAAAACAATAGACATGATGCTCTGCTGAGTATCATTCAATTGCAGTATTTTACTTAAAAGAACCGGCCCGAATTCTGTAACGGTGGCTCTTAGCTTTACTCCTTTGCCTCCGGAAATACTCATGAGTTCTACCGGAAATGCTTGTGGAGTATAAGGCAGTTGCGTTTTAGCGTATCTCTCTTCAATAATAGCATTCATCTGGCCTGCTTCAGCTATCCCTGAAAAGTCTCCTTTAATATCTAAAACCAGCGAGGGTATTCCTGCATGAGAAAGCTGTTCTGCAAAAACCTGCAGTGTTTTTGTTTTACCGGTTCCTGTAGCTCCGGCAATAAGACCATGACGGTTGATCGTTTTTAAGGGAATTGTTACATTAACTTCGGGAACAACTTCTCCATCCAACATTCCCTTTCCCAATATAATATGATCCCCTTTTGGAGTATATCTAGCATTTAATTCTTCTATAAATTGTGTTTTGTCTGCCATCTGATCTTTTTTTAAACTTATAAATATAAAAGTTTTTATAAAATATTTAATCATTAAGAAAATATTATACCATTAATTTTTGTTTTTACTTTCTACAAATTAATACCTATCTTATTCTTTTAAAAGAACACCAGATGTATGTAAACACGATCCAGATTGATCAATTATGAAGAAGGGGCGGCTAAAAAAGAGGAATATATTCAACTCAAAATAGATAAAACATTTCAGAAAGCACCAATGAAATTGTATACAAGATATATTATAAGCTGGAATAGATAACAAGTCCGTTTAAACTTAACCATAAAAGATTTTTAAACACCTAAGCTATTTAAGTTATATACTTTGTGTATAAAAAGTACACACTAAAGTTTTGTGGTTTTTGACTAAGCCGAATCTTCGATTTGTAGTTTAGTCAAAAAGTTAAAACAGCTTATATCTTAAGTTTCATTACAAGAACATGATAAAAAACAGCATTTAAAAATTAACATTCTCTAAGGCATTATTTTTGTTGAAAAGAAAGGGATCTACGTATTTATTGAGCTGTTGTATTGAAAGAAACTATGACTCAGATTTAACATTTCGTTTACAATTCATCTAATACTTTGTATCTTTAACTCATTAAAAAAATACCCAATGAAAATTGAACAAATATATACGGGCTGTCTGGCTCAGGGTGCCTATTATATTGTGTCAGAAAATGAAGCTGCCATTATAGATCCGCTAAGAGAGGTAAAACCTTATCTGGATCGACTGGAAAAAGACAATGTCACCTTAAAATATATCTTTGAAACCCACTTTCACGCTGATTTTGTTTCAGGTCATTTAGACTTAAGTGAAAAGACGGGCGCTCCAATCATTTATGGGCCAACTGCCGCTCCTGAATTTAAAGCTATCATTGCGGAAGACAACCAAATTTTTGAAATCGGAAAAATAAAAATAAAAGTACTGCATACCCCTGGGCACACCATGGAAAGCAGCACCTATCTTTTGATTGACGAAAACGGTACTGAAACTGCAATTTTCACTGGAGACACCTTATTTTTAGGTGATGTGGGAAGACCGGATCTTGCCCAAAAGGCAACCAGTCTTACTCAGGAAGATCTTGCCGGTATCTTATACGACAGCCTTCAAAACAAAATCATGCCACTGGATGACAGCATCACTGTTTATCCTGCACACGGTGCCGGCTCTGCCTGTGGAAAAAACATGCAAAAGGAAACGGTAGATATTCTGGGGAATCAGAAAAAAACCAATTATGCACTGAACCAGCCTGACAAAGAATCTTTTATCAGAGAAGTTCTGGACGGATTAACCACTCCTCCAAAATATTTCGGAATGAATGTAGCCATGAATAAAGGCGGATATGAAAGTCTGGACGTTGTGATGGACAAAGGTTTAACGCCTGTTTCCGCAGAAGATTTCGAAGCTTTTGCAGAAGAAACCGGTGCTTTAATTTTAGATACCAGAAGTGCTGCAGAATTCCATAAAGGATTTATTCCAAACGCTATCAATATTGGAATAAAAGGTGATTTTGCTCCCTGGGTAGGAACTCTTATTGTGGATGTAAAACATCCTCTGTTATTGGTAACAGATGCAGAAATGGAAGAAGAAGTGATTACCAGATTAAGCAGAGTAGGTTTTGACAATGTTGTAGGCTATTTAAAAGGAGGTTTTGAAGCCTGGAAAAATGCAGGCAGGGAAACAGATGAGATCAAAAGAATTACCCCTGCTGAATTTGCTGATCAGTTTACAGAAGATGCCACCGTTATTGATGTCAGAAAACTGAGTGAATACTCGGCTGAACATATTGACAATGCTTATAACAAACCATTAGACAGCATCAGTGAGTGGGCTAGCGGTATTGATGATTCAAAACATTTTTTCCTTCACTGTGCAGGTGGATACAGAAGCATGATTGCAGCCAGCATTCTTAATTCTCACGGGATTAGAAATTTCACAGAAATTGAAGGAGGCTTTAACGGAATCAAAAAGACAGAAAAATTTCCTACAACGGATTTTGTATGTCAATCCAAAACATTATAAATTCATGAAGATTAAATTCTGGGGGCTTATTTTTGCTTCAGCTTTTCTATTAAGCTCATGCAAAACAGCCAGTATAGCAGAAGCTCCAAAGGCTAATATTAAAGAAGTGGTAAACAGTTCGGACGTAACATTGGTAGATGTAAGGATTCCGGAACAATACACTGCAGGAACCGCTAAAAATGCCATCAATATTCCTCTGGCTGATATTCAGAATAATATTGAAGCCTTAAAAGGCAAAAAAGTAGTGGTATTCTGTAACAAAGGAATTCAGGCAGACCAGGCCATGGAAATTTTAAAGAAAAATGGTGTAGAAGCTTACGATGGAACATCCTGGAAAAATGTAAAAGCAATCCAGAACGAAACTGACAACAAATAATTTGAATAAGCTAAAAACTATGTCACAAAAATTTCAGGAAATTATAAACTCCGAAAGACCGGTACTTATTGATTTTTTCGCAACCTGGTGCCAGCCTTGTAAGGTACAGTCTTCGGTGCTGAACAGTGTAAAAGAAAACATTGGTGAAGGGGCCAGAATTATAAAAATAGATGTAGATCAATATCCGGCTATTGCGTCTCAGTACGGAGTTCGGGGTGTACCTACATTAGCCATCTTCAAAAATGGAGAGCTTTTATGGAAAGAAAGTGGGGTACATGATGTCAATACATTGACTACCCTTCTCCAGCAATATATTTAACTAAGGCTGAGATTGAGGCTGGGCCTTATTGCTTAAAAACTCAGCTTCAATCTCAGCAATTTCTTATAATTGAATGGAAAAATCATCCCGGTCATTTAAAAACTGGAAATGCTTTCTAAAATCTTCCAATTCATTCATATCCAGTTCCGCAGATACCCTATTCCCGTTTTTATGGGAAATTTCTTTTCCATCGGCAAAAAAACAATGAGAACTTTCCTGATAAAAGAGATTATTGCCATCCGTTCCTATCCTGTTTAACCCAAAAACAAAAGACAGGTTTTCAATAGCTCTTGCTTTTAAAAGATGCTCCCAGGCTCCTACCCTTTTTTCCGGCCAGTTGGCTACATATAAAATAGCATCATAATCGTTATTGTTTCTTGCAAAAACAGGAAAACGCAGATCATAACATACCTGAAGCAGAAACCTGACTCCTTTACAACTGACAATAACCCGCTCTTTTCCTGGAGTATACACTTTATCTTCTCCTGAAAAGGAAAATAAATGTCTTTTATTATAAAAGACAGTCTCTCCATCCGGCTGTACAAAGTACATCCTGTTATAAAAGTGCCCATCCTGCTCTACCGGAGCACTTCCACTGAAAGCCGTATTCTTTTCTTTTGAGATTTTTTTTAAAAATTCCAGAGATTCTTCATTCCTGTCTGAAACTTCAGAAGCATCCATACAAAAACCTGTTGAAAACATTTCGGGCAAAAGAAAGAGATCAGCTTCCTGATTTTGAAGTTCTTTTTCTATTGCTTTAAAATTTCCGGTTTTATCTTTCCAGATGATATCTAAATTAAGCCCTGTCACTTCCATCTTTAATTACTTTTAAATTATTTTCAATTCCGATATATAAAAATACAGCTTTTATATTTACAAACAGATAAAGAGGAGTTATATCCTCTATTCTTTACCCTGAATAGTTACTCTTTTAAAACTTTCTATCAAAATATTGAATTTCTTAATAATTCATAAAGTCTTCTGTTTTTACAAGATTAATAGTTTTCGGTTTCATTTTTGATGGTGATAATTTTTATTAAAATCATTAAAAATTAGAAATTTATGAAGAAATTGGTTTTTATGGTGATGGTACTCTTTTTTGGAGTGGCTGCCAATGCACAGGCATGGACAGGAAAAGGAGACCAGAAAATTCAGTTGGGTTTAAGTGCCTGGGGATACGGAACAGGTATTACCGGAACCTATGATTATGGACTTAACAAAATGATATCATTGGGAGCCGGTATCAATGGCTATTTTGACAATTACAAAGATAACGATAAGGACAACCGTGTTTTTGTTTTCGGAAGACTGAATTTCCACTTACAGGAAGCATTGAACCTTCCTTCCAAATGGGATATTTACCCGGGAGTTGACCTTGGAGTGCTTGGAAAAGACTTTGGAATAGGAGCTCATATTGGAGCACGTTACTTTTTCACAGAAAAAATCGGCGTTTTTGCAGAGGTCGGTAATAATGGAAGTCTTGGAGTTTCGTTCAATTTATAACCAATCGTCTTTAAATATGACAAAGCTTCTCGTTTCGGGAGGCTTTTTTATTTGGCATAGTTTTGATAATTGTTACCTTTGCAAATTAAAATCTAAAATTTATTAATGGAAATAGCAATCAAACTCTTTCAGTTCATTCTGAGTATCTCTATACTGGTAGTTCTTCATGAGCTTGGGCACTTCTTACCGGCCATATGGTTTAAAACAAGAGCCGAAAAATTCTTCCTGTTTTTTGATCCTTACTTTTCAATTTTCTCAATGAAGAAGATCAATGGTCAATGGAAGTATAAATTCTTCTCAAAAAACCTGCCGGATACTGAAGTAACAGAGGTGAACGGAAAGAAGGAAGAAGTTCCTATCGATATATCAAAACTTCCGGACAGCGACTGGAGAAAACATCCTGAGCAAACTAAATACGGAATCGGATGGCTTCCATTCGGAGGGTATGTGAAAATTGCCGGAATGGTAGATGAAAGCATGGATACCGCACAGCTAAAAAAGGATCCGGAATCCTGGGAATTCAGAGCTAAACCGGCCTGGCAGAGACTGATCATCATGCTTGGTGGGGTTACTGTCAACTTTTTCCTTGCATGGATCATATTTTCAGCATTGGTTGGAAAAAATGGAGAAAACATCTTTGAAGCTGATAAAATCACAACTCCTCTTCATTATACGGAAGCTGCAAAAAAAATGGGCTTTCAGGATGGAGATAAGATCTTAAAAGTAGACGGAAATGTTCAGAAAGATTTCAAAAAATTAGCACTTGATGTTTTATTAAGTGATGAGATCACTGTTTTAAGAGATGGAAAAGAGGTTACTTTCCCAACAAATGACGACGGAAAGGCTTTTGCATTTCAAGATCCTGAACCTAAAGCATTCTTAACACCAAGAATGTCTCCTGTTGTAGATACCATTGTAACAAAATCTACTCTGGATGCAGGATTAAGAATTGGAGATAAAATACTTTCTGTAAATGGAAAACCTCTTAATTATTACGATGAAGTAAAACCTTTGGTAGTTCCTAATGCAGGAAAAGTGACAGACTTTAAAGTATTGAGAAATAATCAGGTTGAAGATTTAAAAATCCCGGTATCTAAAGAAGGAACAATTGGAATTTTAGCGTTTAAAGAAATTCAAAAATATTCCGTTCATAACGACTATAACTTCTTTGGATCAATCAAAAGGGGATTCACACTTACTATTGAGAGTTTAACTTACCAGATCAAGCAGTTCAAATTAATCTTCAATAAAAAGATTAAAGGTTATAAGAAAGTGGGCGGACCTATCGCTATTGTAAAAAACATGCCTGTAAATAAAGATGCTGCAGGACATGTTTCCATTGACTGGTCGGCGTTCTGGGGCTTTACAGCAATGTTCTCTGTATGGTTGGCGTTCCTTAACCTTATTCCAATTCCAGGACTTGACGGAGGTCACGTTTTATTTACCTTATATGAGATCATTGTAGGAAAACCTGTACCACAAAAAATATTGGAAAATGCTCAGATGGTGGGAGTTATCTTCCTGTTGGGATTAATGGTACTGATATTCGGAAGTGATATTTTTAAAATGCTTACCGGAGGTTTATAATTTTTTCGAGAAAATCATTGAAAATATTTGCAGGGTATAAATATTCGTCCTATATTTGCACCACTTAAAAACAAGGACATTCCTCCTTAGCTCAGTTGGTTAGAGCATCTGACTGTTAATCAGAGGGTCGCTGGTTCGAGCCCAGCAGGAGGAGCCAAAAAAGACTTACAGAAATGTAGGTCTTTTTTTATTTTTTGACTGCAACAATACTGCAACATTTTATTATTTTTGGGTTGTGAACAATGAGCTACTATATCCATTCAAAAGATAGATGTCAACTTAAATAGTTTTTACAATTCATTAAACTTGATGCTTTTGCCCGAAGCTGGGAGGAAGATTTCAAGATTGGAGTTTAGTCTCACCACGTCACCAAGCCTTTATCAATAAAATTCTGCAATCAAGCTGTCACATTATTACAACCACCAGGAGAAAAATAGATTATTCTTTAGATGTTGGAAGCAATGGTAAAACCCAGGTAGTGAAGCATGGAACTAAAGAAATTACAAGGGAAGGGTTCGAATATGAATTGACGATTAATTTTGAATCAGTCAATGAAAATCACTTAGCTAAAGCAAGTAAGGACAGAACGGGGCTATTCGCAAATAAGCCCGAATTTATTATTACATCTGAAACAGGACGACTTATTTTAGACTGGTGTAACTCCGGTATTGCAGAAAATGCAAGTTTTGCAACCTCTTCTGAATCCTCTGTTACTTCTCTGAACTCAACAGATTATTTTGGTCCTGGTAATGAGCGCTTCTCTAAAGATAGTATTCTAAATAGAATCAGTACCAGTAATACTATTGCAGAGCTTTTGGCTATTTACAAACAGTACCCGGAATATCAGCAGGAATTGAAACCTGAATATGAAGCCAGAAAATCATTCTTAATCAAATTATCTAATCCTCAAAACTTTTCAACCAATGGACACCATCAATAAAATACAACCAGCTACATTAGAGGAAGCATTTGAACTTAGACCAGCACAGGATATTAAAGAGATTTCTTTGTATGAAAGCCGGATGAACAATGATACAGCTAATCATTCAAATCATCATTATTTTGTTCCTGGTGCTGTTCCAACTGAAGCAGAACAAGATAAAGCCTGTCAAGAGTTTGATAATTCCTTTCAAAGAATCGAAGTTCACCAGGAGCACAAACCAATGGAAATGATACAATATGAACATAAGCCCTTTATTGAAGCCAATACACAAGCTGTCAAGCTTTACCATCTAAGAATGACTGCATAATACCGATTTTCAGCAAAGATAACGAAAAAACAATAGCCCACAATGAGTACATAGATGTGGTGATGAATGCTGCACAAAAGGTATTTCCCATGCGGAATATTACAGAACCTGAAATAAAGGGTATCCCACCAGATTAAAGGCAGAACACCGGACGCAATACATTGAATGTAAAAGACTTACTGAACCACCAAAAAAAACATTTACTACGAAAGAATGGCATTCATTATCAAGATTCCTGGTATCACGGGTATAGTGAATGGTAATGAATTATCCTTATGCATTGGCGGAGTCAGGAGCTATAGCCAGGAGAACCTTTATAATAAGAAGACATTGGAAAAATTCAAATTTTTCATCGGTTTTCAGAATCAGGTATGCTGTAATTTATGTGTATCAACAGATGGATTCAAGGAAGATATGAGGGTATCCGGTACTCAGGAGTTGTATTCCAAAACATTGGAAGTTATGCAGAATTATAATGCAAAGCTTCATTTAATGGAGATGAAAGAGCTCACACACGATTATCTTTCTGAACATCAGTTTGCACAGGTTATAGGTAGGAGCAGGTTATACCAACACTTGCCTAGAGCTGAAAAACAGAATATTCCTCTGCTTAATTTCAATGACAGCCATATCAACACAATGGCAAAGGACTATTACGAAGATAAGAACTTTTGTAGACAGGAAGATGGAAATATCAATTTATGGTCAGTTTATAACCTTTTCACGCAGGCTAATAAGTCTTCATATATAGATACTTTCCTGGATAGGAATCTGAATGCCCTTGAATTTACCAAAGGGATTCAGAAAACGCTCAATGGTAATTCTACTTATCATTGGTTTTTGAGCTAGAGAGACTGCCCCATTAATTTGGGATGGTTTTATTTATAATACAAGCAAAGAAATGATGTAAACAAAAAATTAAATATACTTTAATACGACATGTTTTGTCGCTTTGAGAATATACCTTTGCAATTGAACTGTTAAGGACTGGTATAAAAGATTAAAAAGATCATATTAAATCTATAAATAAATCTTTTTATTGTGAACTAAAAAATATATTTTTGCAACAACTTTAACACATTAAAACAGATGAAAATTAAATCATATCATTCTCCTTACTAATGTTAGCAACAATTGTAATTTTAAAGTGTTGCGCAAGTATCAACTTTCTCAATTGAGCCGAATCCTTGAAGATTAAAACGAAACTTATTAATTATAAAACATATAAAAAACATTGAAATTATGAAAAAAACATTATCAATTTTTGGTCTGGTTATTTGTGGATCATTATTTTCTCAAGATATTGCATTTAACAAATTGTATGGTAACTCAGATCCTGTAAATTTTTACTTAGGTCATTATCCTGTAACAGGTTCTGATGGATTGGATATTAATTGGTTCGGCGGAGTAAGACTTCGGACATCAACAGGAGTCGGTTTTCAATTACTGGAAAATGGGAATGTGGGAATAGGAACAGCTTCGCCTGCTGCTAAACTTGATGTAAATGGTGGTGCAAGATTCTTCGATTTTGTTAGCGCAGGGAGTAATTCATGGATATGGCATACACCTGATGGTGATGGTAGGAAAACCTTATACATGGCTCCTATGAATGCTGCTAATACCGATTGGGACTGGAGTAAAGCATTTATTATG